>CAUZCL010000057.1:0-28238 GCA_963578475.1 Acidobacteria bacterium bin61
TGCTTGTCTCTTGCAGTGGGGAGGTTGTCTCGGTGGTCGCCGTGCCGGCTCGATGATCCTCTTAGGAAGGGAGGTGCTTCAAACTTGGCCGAGATTAGAGTCAACGATAACGAGTCGATCGAAAGTGCTCTGCGGCGCTTCAAACGGAAAGTGCAGCAAGAGGACATCATCAAAGAGATCAAAAAGCACTCGTTTTACATGAAGCCGGGCGACAAGAAGCGTACGAAACAAGCGCTCGCTCGGAAGCGGCAGCGTAAGAAGATGCGCCGCGAGACAACGGATTAAGAATCGAGCGGCAGTCACCTCTCTCTGGCTCGGCCTGCTTGGAGAGAGGTGATGGCCGCGACGTTGACGATATCCTCGGAACTGCAGCCGCGCGACAGGTCATTCGCGGGTGCGGCTAACCCTTGGAGAATCGGACCGATCGCGGAAGCTCCCGCCAGGCGCTCGACCAGCTTGCACGCGATGTTCCCCGAATCCAGGTCAGGAAAGATGAGCGTATTCGCTCGCCCGGCCACCGAGCTTCCGGGGGCTTTTTTTGCGCCCACTTCAGAAACGATCGCCGCATCCGCTTGAAGCTCGCCGTCGGCCGCGAGCTCCGGTGAGCGCACCCGCAGTGTTTCCGCGGCGCGAACGACCTTCCTCACGCGTGGATGGTCGGCGCTTCCTTTCGTCGAGAACGAAAGAAGGGCGACGCGGGGCTCGGTCTCGAGGAAAAGCCGGGCATTCGCGGCCGCAAGCTGTGCGATCTCGACCAGCTCGTCGGCCGTGGGGTCCGGCAGCACGGCGCAGTCCGCGAACACATATTGCGCGCCGTCGGCAAAGCTCATGAGAAAGAAGCTCGAGACGCGCCTTATTCCAGGCTTCGTCCCGAAGACGCGGATGGCGGCTCGCAGCACGTTAGCCGTGCTGTTCTCGGCGCCCGCGACGTAGCCTGAGGCATCTCCAGCAGATACCATGAGCGCGGCGAAGTACAAAGGATCATCTGCTTGGCGGCGCGCCTCGTCCTCAGAGATGCCTTTGTGGCGCCGCCTTTGGTACAGCGCGTCCGCATAAATGTCGGCCCGCGCATCGCTGCTAGAGCATATCTCGATGCCGGCCAGATGCGCACGCGCGACACCCGCCGCCTCGGCTGCTTCGGTGATCGCGTCGGCGTCGCCGATGAGGACAGGCTCGGCGATCCCGCGGCGCTTCATGGCTACCGCCGCTGCGAGGGTTCGCGGCTCGGTGGATTCCGGCAAGGCAATCCGCTTCTTTGCGGAGGCGGCGCGCTCTTGAAGCTTGGTTAGAAACGGGTCAGGCCGGTCAGGCATCGTCACGAAGTCTAGCATAGGGTAAATGCATCAAGCTCAGTAAGTTTGACAGGTTCTCTCCGAGTATGATAATTCTGAACAGCTAAATCGGGGGTCGGGTGCACCCTTTTTGGATGTTGCACCCTTTTTGGATTTTGGAGGAATTCTTGGCAATGAAAATCGAGGAAAGAGCCGTCGAGGGTGTCACCATCTTGGATTTGCAAGGCAAAATGCTCATCGGTGAAGGGGACGAGCTGCTGCGCGAGAAAATCCACAGTCTTGTTGAGAACGGGACAGAGAAAATCGTGCTGAATCTAGAAAACGTTCCCTATGTTGACAGTGCCGGTTTGGGTGAAATCGTTCGCTGCTACACTACGGTGAGCCGCAAGAACGGAGAGCTCAAGCTTCTGCATCTCACCAAGCGGATTCGCGATCTGCTGTCGATCACGAAACTTCTCACGGTCTTCGACACGTATGAGACCGAGTCCGAGGCCGTCAGCAGCTTTAAATAGCACAGCGCTTGACTTGCAAGGGACAGCCTGACATCGAGAAGTAGTAAGGAAGTTATCGCGAGCGAATTCGTGAACGTCCTGCGGCTGTCGGGCCCACCGGCGCGTAAGCTACAAAGACAGTGGTGGTTAAGCCAGCTCAAGCAACTGTTTCTTTCTCTGCGCCCACACCAGTGGACCAAGAATGTTGTCGTCTTGGCCGCGTTGGTCTTTGCCGGGCGTCTGTTCGACGGTCGGTCGGTCTTGGTCGCGGGTGGCGCCTTCGGTATTTTTTGCCTGCTGTCGGGCGCCGTCTATCTGGTCAACGACCTAGCCGACCTCGAGCAGGATCGAAAACACCCCGTCAAACGCGAGCGTCCTCTGGCAGCGGGGAAGCTGTCCGCACCCTTCGCCATCAGTGCGGCCGTCGTTCTTGCCGTAGGGGGGCTCGCCGCCTCTTTTTGGCTCGCACCGGGATTCGGAGTGGTCGCCACGATTTACTTCGTGACGATGATGGCTTATTCCTTTATTCTGAAGAATATCGTTATACTAGATGTTCTCATTGTAGCTTTTGGTTTTGTGCTGAGGGCTGTCGCCGGCGCTCTGGCGGTCGACGTAGCTTTCAGCAATTGGCTTTTAATTTGTACGTTGCTCGGCGCTCTTTTTCTCGCTCTCGCCAAACGGCGACAGGAGATCACACTCCTTGCGAGCGGAGCGGCGGAGCGTCGGAGGATTCTAGGAGAGTACAGCCCCTATCTTTTAGATCAAATGATAGCGGTGGTAACGGCCTCTACTCTGGTCTCCTACGCCTTGTACACCTCGGCGCCGGAGACCGTGGCAAACTTTGGTACGGATCGACTGATATGGACCCTTCCTTTTGTGCTTTACGGGATTTTTCGCTATTTGTATCTCGTTCATCAAAAGGAAGAAGGAGGAGACCCTACAAAGGTGCTCCTCAACGATAGGCCGATTCTCGTGACGGTGGCGCTTTGGGCGGCGACGGTAGTCACGTTGATCTACCACAGAAGTCAGTCGGGTTAGACTCTCCAAAACAAAGGACCGCCCAAGCGACGAAACGCTCGCCCCTGATGCGAAGACAGTCAGGCGGCGGCGGTAAGGAGGTCTATGTCTACCTTCAGTGCGAAGGGGTCGGACATTGATGTCGAGGCCATCATGGCCAACATCCGGAAGAAGATCGAAGAGAAGCGGGAAGAACTCTATACGGAAGAAGAAGTCAAAGAGATCGCGGAAATGCGGCTCGACGCGATCCTAGATAGTAACGAGTTCAACAGCGATTTCGTCGCCGCGTTCCGCGCGCGCGACGTGCAGTGGAACTACTCGTTCACGCCCGAGACGATCTACCAGTCTTCGGCCGGGAGCAAAGGTGGGCTCATCCGCAAGCTGCGTTCTCTCCTGAACCCGGTCTTGAAGCTTTTCTTCAACCCGAACCCAATGATCAGCGCGCTGACGCGCCAAGCGGACTTGAACCGCTACTACGTTCTGCTTCTCAATAACATGACGACGGAAGTCACGCGTCTGAACCTCGAGCTCACCAACCTCAAAGCGCGGCTCCGGACGCTAGGCGTGCGGGTCGACTTTCAGACGAAGCGCGAGAAGACCTTCGAGCAGATGGCGAGCGTCAAGAGAGAGTCGCGAGAACCGCGGGCGTCCCGGGAGCCCCGCAAATCGCGGGATTCAGGATCCAATGACGGGCGTCGCGGTGGCCGTGGAGGCACTGGGCGGCGACCCTATCGCCGTCGTCGCGGTGGCCGGCCCAGTAGTGGCGGTGCGGGTGGCGAAGGCGGTGCGAAAGAAGGCGGCAGCGGTGGCGGCGGAGGCTCGCGCTAACAGGGCGCCGGGAGGCCCTAGAGAGTCCGGGGCAGCGAACCGCCGAACGCGTAGCCGAACCGCTCCACGCAACGGCCCTGCGCCGGAATCGCTTCGGCTCGCCTTTGTCGTGCAACGCTACGGCGAAGACGTCAATGGCGGCGCCGAATATCACTGCCGGCTCATCGCGGAGCACCTGGCGCGTCAGCACCGTGTCGAAGTCCTGACTTCCTGCGCCAATGACTACATCACCTGGAAGAACGAGCATCCGCCCGGGCTTCACGAGGTGGGCGGCGTCCTGGTGAGGCGGTTCAAGGTGAAGAGGCCGCGCGACCCGGATCGCTTCGGGCGCTTGTCGCAGAAAGTCTTCCTGGGCCGACATTCTGACAAGGACGAGCTCGACTGGCTCGATGAGCAAGGACCGACCTCGCCCGCGCTGCTCCGATTCCTGAAGCGCCGACAAGACGCGTATGACTACATTCTCTTTTTTTCCTATCGCTACTATCACAGCTTCTACGGGATACGGGCGCACGCGGACAAAGCGATCCTCGTCCCCACGGCCGAGAAAGACGACGTCATCCACCTCGAGATCTTCAAGGAGCTCTTTCAGCTTCCACGCGCCATCGTGTACAACTCGGTCGAAGAGCGCGCGATGATTTGGACGGCTACGGGAAACCGCCGCGTCTACGGTGAAGTCGTGGGCGTCGGCTCCGAAGTCCCGACCTCGATTGACGCCGGTCTGTTTCGCGAGCGCTGCGGAGACCTGACGCCCTACATGATTTATATCGGGCGGATCGATGAGAACAAAGGCTGCCGTACGTTGTTCAACCACTACCGTCGCTACCGCGAAGACACCGGCTCGAACCTCTCGCTCGTGCTCGTCGGCGGCAAGAAGATGGACATACCGGACACACCCGGTATTGTTTATGCTGGGTTCTTGTCGGAGGAAGAGAAATGGAGTGCTCTCGCGGGCGCTCTAATGCTCGCGATGCCCTCCGAGCTCGAGAGCTTGTCGATGGTGACCAACGAGGCCTGGGCGGTGGGCAAGCCCGTACTCGCGAACGGAAAGTGTGACGTTTTGAGAGGCCAATGCCGTCGCTCGAATGCAGGCCTCTATTTCGACGACTATTACGAGTTTCGAGAAGGACTATCGCGGCTCGAATCCGATCGGGACCTGCGGGCGGGGCTCGGAGATAATGGCCGTGCCTATTACCGCGATCACTATCGCTGGCCGGTCGTTCTAGGTAAGTACAACAAGATTCTTGCCTCGCTCCGCAAAGACGATCGTAAGAATCCGCGAGCCCCGCGCCGGGGCCTGCTCGCCAGGCTGATCGGGTAGCAGACAGCGATGCAGGTTCATCAGATGCTCGCGGCGCTCTCCTACGGGGACGCGATCGGCAATGAAGCTTTGCGGATCCAGCAAGTCCTACTTGACGCGGGCTTGGACTCCGAAATTTTTGCCGAGTCCGTCCATCCAGAGATGGCGGGGAAGGCCAGAAAACTCTGGAACTATGAGAAGGTCTCGTCACCCGACAATCTCTTGATTCTGCATTTCTCGATCGGCGCTGGCGTCAGCACGTTTGCCTATCATCTGCCGGACCCGATTCTGCTCATCTATCACAACATCACGCCGGCACGCTGGTTTGCTTCGTTTCATCAGCACTTGGCTGGGCTCTGTTATCACGGGCGACGTGAGCTCGCGGCTTTCGTCCCACGCACGCGGCTCGCGCTCGGCGATTCGACATTCAACTGCGCCGAGCTCGATGCCGTGGGTTTTCACCCGACGGGTGTCTTGCCGCTTCTGATCGATCCAGACCGGCTCTCGGATCCGCCGAGCCCCACGGTGCTCGAGATGTTCGACGATGACAAGACCAACTTTCTTTTTGTGGGCCGCGTCATCCCGAACAAGTGCTTCCATGATTTGATCAAAGTTTTTGCGTTCTACCAGAAGTTCATCGACCGGAACTCGCGCCTCTTGCTCGTGGGTGAATGGGTTGGCTTCGAAAAATATTTCGAAGCCCTGATGCGGCTCGTGGACGACATGGAGCTGAAAGACGTCGTGTTCACGGGCCACGTGGAAGATGATGATTTGACGGCGTATTACGAAGTCGCGGATCTTTTTCTGTGTCTGAGCGAGCATGAAGGCTACTGTGTACCGATCGTCGAAGCCTTTCGCTTCGGTGTGCCGGTGATGGCAGCCGACGCGGGCGCCGTCCCGGAGACGATGGGCGATGCCGGCATTTTGATTCGAGAAAAGCGTATCGATGAGATTGCGTTGATGGCGCATGCCATCGTGAGCGATGAGAAGCTCTCCGAAACGATCGTTGCTGGACAGGACCAGGTGCTCGAGCGCATGAGCGCGCGCAGCGACGAAGAGCTCTTGATGGGATTCGTGCACCAAGCACTCTCGATCGAGAAAGTGGGCAGCTAAAGTGCGTGTCGATCAGTGGCTTCCGGCGGCCCATCGCGGCGATGCGATTGGCGATGAGGCCATGCGCATTCGCGACGTCTTGAGGCGTTCTGGGATGACATCAGATGTCTTCGCCCTTGACATCGACGAGGACGCGCAAGGTGACGCGCTCCCGTTCCCCGATAGACCGGAGAGCGACGTGACGCTGCTCCACTTCGCGATCCCTTCCCCGCTCACTGCCGCTTTGGCGGAGGCGCCAGGCAAGAAAATCATCATCTATCACAACATCACGCCGCCGGAATTTTTCCGCGGCTATGACGACGAGCTCGTCCGCATCTCGACCGCCGGCAGGGCCGAGCTCGCGACCCTGGCGGATGTTTGCGACTTGGCGCTCGGGGATTCCGAGTTCAACCGCCTCGAGCTCGAAGAGCTGGGCTTTGAGCGCACGGGTGTGCTTCCGATCTTGATGGATTTCGAGCCTTTTCAAAACGATGAGCCCGGGCCAGTAATGGAAGAGATCTTGAGCGGCGGCCGGGCGAACTTCCTATTTGTCGGGCGCGTCTATCCGAACAAGCGCTTCGAGGATTTAGCGCGGCTCGCGTTCTTCTATAAAAAATATATCTCCGAAGACTTTCGCTTCATTTTGGTGGGTAAAGCCGGCAGGATGGAGCGCTATCAACAATCGGTTCAGGCACTCGCGGATAGGTGGGGCCTCGTGCCGAATGAATTTCTTTTTACCGGGCATGTGAGCTCCGAAGACTTGCTCGCCTGCTATCGTTGCTCCGACGTGTTCGTTAGCATGAGCGAGCATGAGGGCTTTTCCGTCCCGCTCATAGAGTCCATGATAACGGACCTTCCGATCATGGCGTTCTCTGCGGGGGCGGTGCCTGACACACTGGGCGGCGCTGGCATTCAATTCAACGAAAAACGATATGAGGAGTTGGCCGAGATGGCCCATTTACTAACGTTCGATGAAAGCTTGAGAGAAGCGGTGATCCAATCCGAGCGCACGCGCAGCGAGAGGTTCCGTCCCGAACGCGTGGAGGCGGAACTGTTAGGCTACGTTGAGGAGGTGTGCTCGTGAAAATCGCATTCATCGTGCAGCGCTACGGCCGAGAGATCCTTGGAGGATCGGAGACTCTCGCCCGCCAGCTCGCGGAGCGGCTTGCGCGGCGTCACGAAATCACCGTCCTCACGACCACCGCGAAGGACTACATCACGTGGAAGAACGAATATGAAGCGGGCGAAGAAAAGCTCCGAGGCGTGCGCGTCCACCGTTTTCCAGTGGAAGGCGAGCGCGACATCGAGGAGTTCAATCTTTTCTCGGAAGCGATCTACAAGGAAAAGCCGACGCGTGAACAAGAGCTCGAGTGGCTCGACCGGCAGGGTCCGGTCACGCCGGAGCTCATCGAGTTCCTGAAAAAGGAGCACGAAAGCTTCGACCTGCTCTTGTTCTTTACCTATCTCTACTATCCGACTTATTACGGGCTGCAGGTGGCGCCGGAGAAGAGCGTGTTGCTGCCGACCGCTCATGACGAGCCCCCGCTCAAGCTCGGAATCTTCAAAGAGATGTTCCAGCTTCCCAGCTCGTTTCTTTTCAACACCGAGGCCGAGGAACTGCTCGTTCTCGATCGTTTTGCGGTCCACAAGAAGATGCGCGAGACGGTGGGCGTGGGAGTCGATCTTCTCGATCAGCCCGCTCCTTCCATCTTTCGCAAGCGCCACAACATCTCGGCCCAGTACTTCTTATATGCTGGCCGCATCGACGGAGGAAAGAACCTCGAAGAGCTCTTTCGCTTCTTCAACTTCTATAAAGAGGAGTATCCCGCCTCCGGCAACTTGCAGCTCATTCTCATCGGCAAGCTCGGCATGGAAGTTCCCGAGAGCTCATCGATTCGTTATATCGGCTTCGTCGACGAAGCCGAGAAACTCTCGGCGATGGCGGGGGCTATCGCAGTGATGCAGCCGTCGAAGATGGAGAGTTTTTCCATCGTGACGCTCGAAGCGTTCTCGGTCGGGACGCCGGTCGTCGTCAATGGCGCGTCACGTGTGCTCGTCGACCACTGCCGTAAGTCCAATGCAGGTTTCTACTATCGAGACTTCGAAGAATTCGAGGAGATCTTCAACCTCCTGTTCTCCGACCGGAATCTCGCACGCTCCCTGGGCAAGAACGGCCAGCGCTACATCAAGGAGAATTACGGGTGGCAGAAGCTGCTCGCACAATACGAGTACGTGTTTCGCGCTTCCGCGCGTCCGGCGAAAGAGCCTAAGGAAAGTGGGCGTCGGGAGCCGAGTGCTGTACCCTCGAAGCCCGAGCCGATGCAAAGCGAAGAGAAAGCGCCGGATGCCGCGGCCGCGGCCGCGCCGGACCAAGCCCAGATCGAAACGGTCGAAACCGACCTCTTGGAGCGTCCGCCTGTGCCTGAGCCCGTGACCGAAGCGCCCGCCGAAGATCCAGCGAGCGGTGTAAAGGAAGCCGCGCCCGCCGAAGCCGAAGATACGGCGAGTGATGCCGGTATGGTGCAAGCCGAGGCGCTGTCTATCGCGGAAGAGCAAGCACCCGAGCAGTCTGTCGCCGCTACGGAAGCTCCGGCCGCCGTGGCGGGGACTGCTCGCGAGGAAGCCCCCGTAGAAGCAGCGCCGGTCGTCGAAGATCCTGCGGAAGAGACACGGGACGAGCCAACCGCTCCGGAGCAAGAAGTCCCGGAGGAGATCGCCCATCTTCCGAGCTTCTTCCAGTCCTCGGTCCCGCCGCGTCCCATCAGCGCACAAGCTTCCGAGCCTGAAGCCGCGCCCAAGCCCCCTGCGCCGCCGCCCACGCCCACGCCCGCGCCTCCCAACGCTGAGCAAGCCCAACGCGACGAGGAAGGCGGGTTACCGGCATTTTTCCAGCCGCGGTCCAAGGAAGAGGTTGTCGAACCTACGAGCGGAGACGGCGCGCCGGAGACGTCAGAGGCAGAGGTGGTCGAACCTACGAGCGGCGACGCCGCGCCGGAGACGCCAGCGGAAGAGGTTGCCGAACCATCGAGTAGCGACGATGCACCGCAGCCGTCAGAAGCAGAGGTGGTCGAACCTACGAGCGGCGACGCCGCGCCGGAGACGTCAACAGAAGCGATTGCCGAACCTTCGACGAGCGACGAACTGCACGAGCGCTCATAGCTATAAGACTTCCTTACCGGTTCGACCAGCCGACTTTGTGTTTTCCGGACCAGAAGCTCCAGTGTCCCGCGCGGGGGGCGAGGGTTTTTCTATCGTTGCGCCCGAGCATGGCCCGGGTCTGGGTGAGCGTCGCGCGTTGACTTGAGCTACGCGCCTGGGAATCCTCCTCGGAGAAGGGCTGGGTGTGCATTGGCCGGATGTTGACGAAGACATTATGGTCTTTCCTTATCCATACGGAAACAACACACCCATATTCTCCTGATTAACAAGGAAACTGCTCCGATGGGTCCGGTGCTGGGCGATTTTTCTCTTGATAAATCTTTTCTATTCATGTGCCGCACGCGCGCGACATCTATTCCGCTATTCCGCCATCGCACAAGCACCTGGCTTTCACATGCGTGCCTACGCGCTATCCCAGTGCCCTCGTCTACTTGGTCACGACTTCAAGGCGCGGCGTTTCTCGACCCAGTCGAGAAATTTCTTCCGCGGCCAACTATTCGCGACGCGCGCGGGATCGACAAAGCCCCGGGTCGCCTGCAGCGCGCCCCACTCCATGCGTGCGAGCTCGCGTGTGTGGTGTGCGTCCGTATTGATCATGATCGTCACATCGAGGTCGCGGGCGCGGAAGAGCACGTCGCTCGCGGCATCGAGCCGGGGAAGCGCCGCGTTAATCTCGATCGCCGTTCTCGTCTCGACCGCCTTTTGCAGGACCGCGTCGATATCGAGCTCGATCCCCGGCCGGCTTCCGATCTTGCGGCCGGTGAGATGCGCGATGGCGTCCACGGTTGGATCCTCCATCGCCTTGATAATCCTTTGGGTCTGAAGCTTGGCGTCGAGATCGAAGTGCGAATGTACCGCCGCGACGCACCAATCGAGCTCGCGCCGGAAAGCTTCATCGTAATCGAGGCCGCCTTCGGGCCCGATGTTGAGTTCGACGCCTTGAAGCAAGCACATCTTGGGATATTGGCCCGCGAGGGCGTCGATTTGTTTGCGTTGCTCTCGGAGCTTCTCGCGGCTCACTCCGTTGAGAGCGAGATCCTCACCGTGATCGGTAATCGCGAGATAGGCGTAGCCCCGCTCGGCCGCACTCGCTACGATCTCTTCGAGGGAGCTCTTCCCGTCGCCGGATAGGCTCGTATGCACATGCAGGTCGCCCTTCAGGTCCTCGAGGGTGACCGCGGGCGTGAGCGCTTTGGCCTGAGCTTGCTCGATCTCACCATGATCCTCGCGCATGGGTGGCGGCACGAGCGTGAGCTCCAAAGCTTCGTAGATCTCTTGCTCCGTCTCGGACGCGATGACCTTGCCGCTCTCGGCATCACTGAGTCCGTACTCGTTCAGAAGCCAGCCGCGATCCATGGCTTTTTGCCGGAGCTTGATGTTGTGCGCCTTCGAGCCCGTGAAGTACTGACACGCGGCGCCGAACTGGTGGGCTTCCACGATACGAAGGTCGACTTGCAGTCCGCTAGATGTCAGCACTGAAGTCTTGGTCTTGCCGTGGCCGATGACGTCACGCACGCCGGTGAAGTTCACGAAACTATCCATGACCTCGACGGGCTTTTTGGAAGCGACGACGATGTCGATATCCGCTACCGTCTCCCGAAAGCGTCGCAAGCTCCCGCAATATTGGGCGTGCTCGACCTCGGGGAGTGACGCGAGCTCCGAGACGAGAGCGCGCGCGATAGGCAGCGCTTCCGCGATGGGTGTACGCTTGTCCTTGCCCGTCAGCCCCATCCTCTCGATCGCCTGGGGGAGCTTCTCTTCCATTTTTGCGCCCAAGCCCTTCAGCTCGCGCAGCTTCTGATCGCTGATGGCGGTGCGCAAGTCGGCCACGTTGCGGATATCGAGATCGTCTCGGAGGCGGAGCAGCGTTTTCGGGCCGAGTCCCGGGATCTTGCTGAGCTCGACGAAGGCGGGTGGAAATTTCTCGCGCAGCTTGTCGACTTTCGAGATCTTGCCCGCATCGAAGAACTCACGGATTTTTTTCGCCGTGCTCTTGCCGATGCCGTCGATCTGCGTCAGCTCGCGCTCGGAGAGCGCCGACAAATCGCCGCGATGCGTTTGGATGGCTTCCTGCGCGTTCTCGTAAGCGCGCACGCGGAAAGCGTTGGGAGAGCCTTCGTCCAGAACCGTGAGCTCGGCGAGCTCACGGAACAAAGCGACGAGGGCGTTGTTGGGACCGCTCACGAGACGAGTTTACAGTCATCCGCAGGGCGACGAAAGCGCGCGCCGCGCTAGTATAGTCTATACCTCGGACGAAGAATTGGTAAAGCTCGCCTTCGACAGCGACCATCCTTATCTCGAGGGCATCACTTACGAGAGGCTTCGCCGCGAAGGGTGGGCGCCCCTGAACTTGCCCGAGCCGCGAACTCCGTTCGCAAAGGGCGCCTTCCCGACGCCTTCCGGCAAGTGCGAGCTTTACTCTGAAAAGCTAGCGGCCCAGGGAATGGACCCGCTGCCGGGCCACGTAGCCAGCGAGCGCGTCCCGTCCGACGCCTCCGCCTATCCGCTTCGCTTTATGAGCCCCAAGTGGAATCGCTACTTCGTCAACTCGAGCCACGCGAACCAACCACGCCTTTTGGACGCCGCCGGTGAGCCGCGCCTGCGCATTCATCCCGATGATGCCGGCAAGCGGGGCATCGAGCAGGGCGACGAAGTGCGCGTGTTCAACAAACGGGGATCGCTCAGCCTCCGCGCCGAGCTAACGGATGACATGCATCCGAACGTTGTCATCATGCTGCATGGATGGTGGGCTTCCCGGATCGGTGGTTCCTCGGCCAACGGCCTCACGCGGGACGGGCTTGCGGACCTCGGCGGTGGCGGCTCGCTGCACGACACCTGGGTCGAGGTCCAGAAGAACAGCTGAAGCGGTATGGCCACGCGTTCGCTTCGTTATGGTGGAACATGTTCGAAGCGAATCATTCCGGGTTCCGATCCGTCGCCCACGAGCTCGAAGCCGGCGTTGCGGAGGACGCCGATCGAAGGCTCTAGCTCCGGCAGGGTCTCCGCAATAACGCTCGTAACATCGCCGTGAGCATAGGCGTGCTCCAGCAAACCACGCACCGCTTCTGACGCGAACCCGCGGCGTTGGTAGTTCGCTAGGATCGAATAGCCGATTTCCACCATACCTTCAGGCGTGGGTGGCCCCTTATATCCGCTGGCGCCCACCGCCACCGGCTCCGCGGATTCTGATGACCCACGGAGCACAAAATATCGAAATCTCCAAGCCTCGAACCCCGAATCTTCTTCGAGTCGCGTGAGCATCCACCGTATGGCGTCGATGTCATACAACTCCGGCGGCCATGTCCGCGGGATACGAAAACCGAGCACTGTCTCCAATGATTCCCGCCCCTCGAGCTCCGCTCGAAGAACCGTCGCGCCGCCCGCAATGAGATCGAGCTGTGCCGTTCGGATGGGTGTAGGTTCCTTCGCCATTGGGTAACTCTATTTGAAGCGCGCTACCGATGTCGTTTGGACCGCTCGCGGAGCCCGATTATAGTCACCGCGTGGCCAAGAAAGTCGAGGCCGAGATCCTGTCCATCGCCGGCCAGGACGTAAAGATCTTCCGTCCAAGCTTTGTTTTCCGACGGCAGGGCTCACCAAGCTCCAGCTCGTTCACTACTATTCTCGCAGTTGGTGAAGGAGCGCTCCGCGGGATTAGAGACCGCCCCATCGTTTTGAAACGCTATGTGCACGGCGCCGAAGGTGAGTTCTTCTTCAAAAACGTGCTCCCAAGAAGCGGCCCGATTGGGTAAAGACGGTGCAGCTGGTTTTCCCCTCGGGCCGCATCGCCGACGAGCTCGTCGTCGCGAATCTCGCCCAGCTCGCCTGGATCATCAACTTGGGCTGCATCGACCTCAACCCGCACCCGGTGCGTTTTGATGATCTGGATCATCCCGACGAGCTGCGCGTTGATCTTGATCCGGGCCCAGGCGTTACCTGGCCCGCGGTCCGCGAAACGGCGGTGCTCGTGGGCGAAGTGCTCGACGAGCTGGGCCTGACCGGCTGGCCAAAGACGTTGGGCTCGCGCGGGATGCACGTCAATATCCGCATCGAGCGGCGCTGGCCCTCGCGCGCGAAGTCGAGCGCCGTGCCCCCGATCTCGTCACGAGCAAGTGGTGGAAAGAAGAGCGCCACGGCGTCTTCATCGACTACAACCAAAACGCCAAGGACCGCACCGTGGCTTCAGCCTATTCCGTCCGTCCGGCGCCTTCGAATCGCTCGAACCAATCGGCGGCGACATCGCGATCGCTCGTTGCGGGTGTGAGATAGAGGGGTGGTCGGGCGTCCGCAAGCACCTTCTCGAGCCGTGCCCGGCGGGCGGCGAAAGGCTCCGTGCTCAGGTCCGTGTCGCCTTCGCAGAGGAGATCCCAGAACACTAGAGAAGCCGGGCTTTTCTCCGCGAGCATTTGGACGCGCGACGCAGCCGGGTGCAGGCGCATCTGCAAGGCTTCGAAGTCCAGTCCGTTAACCGTGGCGATGACGAGCTCGCCATCGAGGACAGCGCGCGAGGACAGCTGTGATAGCACGGGCTCCTCGAGCTCGGGGAAGTAGCGCTTCAGCGGTTTCAAATCACGGCTTTGGAGGAACCATTCATCGCCATCTCGAAACACAAGGGCGCGAAAACCGTCCCATTTCGGTTCGTAGAGCCAGGTGTCGCCTTTCGGGAGGGCGTCGACGCGCTTGGCCAACATCGGTTTGAGCGGCGGCTCAATGGGCAGCTGCATCAGCTGCCTTTCATGCTTTCAATCGACCCGTCGTAGAGTTTGGTCGTGAGCTCGAAGTTCGAGGGTCGATTGCGCGCGAGCCAAAGCTCGTGGTGCCGCTCCTTCAATTGTGACTGTGATTTTGCGAGCTTCGAGAAGGTCCGTTTCGGCGCGTCGGCGGCAAAGGCAAGGCCTTTTTCCGCCGCGAGGATGGAAGCGTCGATGGCGAAGGCCATTTCATCGCGCGTTTGTTTTTGTGCTCCGAAGGACGTACGCGTATCGCGAAAGCGCTCTCGTTGCTCTCGCAGTCTCGCGAGGGTGCGGTCGAGAACATTCTTCTTCACTTTGGAGATGAATTTAGCTTCACGGATGTCGTCGAAGTAGGTCGTCTTGAGAGGAGAGTTATTGAAGTGCTTGAAGCCGGTCTGATGGAGGCCGCCGAGAGATCGATAGAGCCGTGCCGTTTTCCCGGATCGATCCCCAAAGAGATGTTGCGAGAAGGCGCGGTCGAACGCCCGTGGCGTGACGCGCGCGTCGCCCCAGCTGGCTTGCGCGCCCCAGGCAAATCCGAACATAGAATTACCGAGCAAGTTGTAGTGTCCGTTGTCGCCCCAGTCCGTATTGATGAGACCCCGTGCACCGTATTTCTTGCCCGCCTCCGCGTGGCCCGTGATGTTTCTTAGCGAATCCGACACCCGCGGGAAGAGGGTGTTCCAGCTGCACGTTCCCGCGCAGACCATGAACGGGATGTGGTTCTTCTTGAAGACCCGAACACGATTGAAGTCATGATCGGGCTCGTACCACCAATCGAGCAGCATGAGCTCGCGGCTCAGTAGAGGGATTTGCTCGGGGTGCTCGTGGACGACGTCGCCCCAGAACATCGTCTTTTTTCCGAACTTGGCACCGAGCGCGGCGACGCGATCGAGATGCGTCCGGAACAAAGCGCCGCGGCCGTCAAGCTCCGCCCAGCTCTTCGAGCGACCTTTGCCGAGGTCGACGGGCTCGTCGCAATTCGCGTTGAACCACTCGGAGCGAAAGTTCGGGAGGTACTCGGCGTAGAGCTCTTCGAGCAGCTTATAGCTGTCTTTCACCGATGGCGAAATCGACCATCGGCGCTCGCTCTCCGCGAGATGCCGATAACGCGGGATCTTCAGTAAGTGATGCATGTGCCCTAGTGATTGAAGTGTCGGCACGAGCTCGACGTGGCGCTTGGCCGCGTAGTCATCGAGCTCGCGGAGCTCGGCGGCGTTCATCGGCGAGGCGCCTTTTCCAATTGCCGGATGTCGCCGAAAGCGAAAGACGTGCTCGGTGTAGAGCATGAGCACGTTCAGCTTGAGCCGAACCATGAGGTCGACGAGCTCGAAGAGCGTCCTCATCGTCGGCACCTTGCCGCGCGAGATGTCAATGAGAAGGCCGCGCTCGAGAAGGTCTGGCCGGTCGTCAATATCGCAAGCGCGGATCGTGCCTCGCGCGAGCTGCGAAAGCGTTTCGACCCCGTAGCGAAGTCCCGCGGGGCCTTCACCATCCACCGTTATACGCTCGCTCCGTACCCGAATGCGATAGCCCTGCCCGTTCCCATCTCGCTGCCGAAGCTCGATCCTCCGCCCAAGATCCGCGACCCGCGCATGGGTCTCGACGGGCAGGACCCGACCCAAGCGCCCGGCAATCCCGTCACGAAGCGCACAGGCGGACCGAAACGTCTGGTCGTCGCTCTCGGGCAGTAGAACGATGGGTGTTCCCTCCCTCACCGGGAAGGCACCGTCACGAAATCGAAACCTCAAAGGCGTAGGAAGAAGCGGTGGCATTTGTGACATGCCCACGATTCTAGCGGATGATCCTGAATGCTGAATGCTGAATGCTGAATGCTGAATGCTGAATGCTGATGATACACTCCGCTACCACAATGTCGACAGACCTGTGGCCTATCGCCGTGGAAGCGGCCGAGATGGTGAAATCGGGAATGGTTGTTGGGCTCGGAACCGGCCGCGCCGCCGCGATGTTCGTCCGTGCGCTCGCGGGGCGCCTTCGAGAAGGCCTCGATATTCGAGCTGTTCCGACCTCGATCAAAACAGCAAAGCTTGCCAAAGAGCTTTCCTTGCCGCTCGCGACACTCGAGGATATCGATACCATCGACATCGATGTGGACGGCGCCGACGAGGTCGACCCCGATCTCAATCTCATCAAAGGTCACGGGGGCGCTCTTTTGCGGGAGCGGGTCGTGGCGTCGATGTCGATACGCTTCGTCGTGCTCGTCGGTGAAGAGAAGCTCGTCCCGTATCTAGGTGCGAAGATGTCGGTCCCAGTGGAAGTCGTGCCCTTCGCGGTTCCCCCCGCCCGCCGGGCTTTGACCGCGCTCGGCGCGAACGCGGTGCTGCGCGCGAATGCCGGGATCCCGTTCGAGTCCGATAACGGTAATCAGATCATCGACGCGCGCTTCGAGAACATCGCGAACGCCAAAGAGCTAGAGGCGAGCATCGACGAAGTGCCCGGCGTCGTCGATAGCGGCCTTTTCGTCGGCATGGCGGACCTCGTCCTCGTTCAGGCGGATGGTTCTTCTCGTAGGATGGAGCGCGCGTAAGCCTCCTTGCGCCTATGGGCGACCTTCCGATTCGAGGAACTCCATCGCAACCTCGTAAGGCGAGCGTTTGTCCTCGTCGACGGCCCGATTCATTTTTCGCATGTTCGGGGCCGATATCGTGTCGATCAACGCCTTGAGACTCGCGATCACCTCTCTTCGTTCCCTTGCGAGCCCGGGGGATGTCAAGAGAATCGCGTCGTAAGGCGGGATCGCGTTTCGGTCGTCCTCGAGCACGCGCAAGCTGAGCGCGTCGATGCGGCCATCCGTTGTGTAGGCCGAGATAATATCCACGTTGCCGAGCTCCACCGCCTGATACATCAGCGACGAATCCATCGCTCGCCTGTCCGCGAACTCGAGGCCGTAGGTGTCTTGGAGAGCAACCCACTCCGCCCGGGCGAAAAACTCGTAGTCGCCACCGATCTCCATGCCGGACGCGTAGGGCACGAGGTCGCCGATCGTCGAGATGCGTAACCGCTCGGCCTCGCTTTCGGGCATCGCGAGGACGTATGAGTTCTCGAATCCGAGGGTGCCGACGAGAGTCACGCCGTGGGTCTCCTTGGTCCACTGCGTTACCTCTCGAAGCACCTGGCTGCGACTCTCTCCCAGCGACGGGCGGTTCATGACCGTGGCCCAGATCGTTCCCGAGTAGTCGACATAGAGGTCGATCTGACCGCTCCGAAGCGCGTCGTAGGCAACTGTCGAGCCGAGGGAGGAGAGGACCTCGGTCTCGAGTCCGGTCTGCCGCTCGATGTGACGTGCGAGAAGCTCGCTCAGGATATATTGCTCCGTGAAGGTCTTGGCGCCGATTCGGATCGGTCGCCCGCTGTCGTCGAGTAAGGGGAGGGCAAACGTGACGACTGTGTACGCGAAGAGGGCGGCAAGCGCCAAGGAGGCGCCAGCCGTATAAGCGCGTTTTCGCAAACGAACACCGTGCTCGAGGGCGAAGATGATCCCGTCGAGCAGAATGGCGAGCGCTGCCGCCGCCGCGCAGCCTACGAGGACGGCGTTGTAGTTTCGAGTTTGGAGCCCACTAAAGATGTAGTTCCCGAGGCTCGTCGCGCCCACGGGCGTCGAGAGCGTCGCGGTGCCCACGATCCATACTGCGGAGGTTCTGAGGCCGGCAACGATGACCGGAGCCGCGAGCGGCAGCTCCACACGAAAGAGCTGCTGCCTCGGTGTCATGCCCACGCCGCGAGCGGCTTCGATGAGCGCGGGGTCGACGCCGGCAATGCCGGTGACCGTGTTCCGCAGGATGGGCAGAATACTGTACAGCATGAGGCCGACGAAGGCTGGCAAAAAACCGATGCTCTGCAGGTTGATAGCCGCAAGAACTGGCACCATCACTGCGAGGAGCGCGAGGCTCGGGATCGTTTGAATGATGCTCGCGGCTCCCAATACGGGTTGCTCGAGCCAGCTTATGCGGGTCGCGATCACGCCGAGAGGGACGCTCACGAGCGCACCGAGCGCGAGTGCCAAAAGAGATAGCTGCAGATGCGCCGTGAGATATTCGGGCAGCAATGCGAGCTGGTCGCTCACGAGACCACCTCGTCATCGCGCGTTCGGAGCAGACGCTCGACCGCATCGGCTTGTCGCTTCGGCGTGCGCATGAGCTGCTCTACGTATTCCGTGGCGGGGGCTTGCATCAGTTCACTCGGCGTCCCGATTTGAGCCAGCCTCCCCTCGTGCATCACCGCGATCCGGTCGCCCATGAGCAGAGCCTCGAGCATGTCGTGGGTCACGAAGATCGCTGTCAGGTCGAGCTCCTTGCGAATGCGTACGAACGAGTGCTGTAGTCGCTCGTGCGTGATGGGGTCGAGCGCACCGAACGGCTCGTCTAATAGCATGAGCTTCGGCTTGGCCGCGAGGGCACGCGCGACCCCGACGCGTTGTTGCTGGCCTCCGGAAAGCTCAGTGACGGGCCGATCGCGCATTTCATGCTTAGTCTCAGTCTCAGTGTCGAGTTCGACGAGCCTCAGTAGCTCGTCGACCCGCTCGCTTATGCGCTCGGCGTCCCAACCGAGAAGCGACGGTGTGACGGCGATGTTCTCGGCTACCGACATGTGTGGGAAGAGCCCTAGTCGTTGGAAAACGTAGCCGATGCGACGCCTGAGAGCATGAGGCTCGATGTCGGCTATATTCTCACCGTCGAGCAGGATCGCGCCCGCGCTCGGGTCGATCAGGCGGTTCACCATCTTGAGGGTGGTGGTTTTGCCCGAGCCGGATCCGCCTAGAAGCACCAACAGCTCACCGGGCTCGACCGTGAGCGATAGCGAAGTGACGGCCTCGAGTTCCCCGAAGCGCTTGCTCACCTCACGAAGCTCAATCAAAACGAGGCTATGGTATCGACTTCGAGCGAGGTGCGGAAGGGCCTTGGCGTTCTGCAAGGCGTCTCACACAAGCTATACTTGACGCCCTCGAAGGAGAAGCCTAGCCTGGTTCGCTCGCCGTTACTGGAAGTAATGATGCGACGTTTCATTCTCGTCTTGATGGCCGTGACCCTGACGGGACCTGCACTTGCGCAGGACCCGCCGGAGCCCTGGGGCTACCTCTACGCGTTCCGTACGCTCCGCGTCTACGCGCTTGCGAGCGAAGACATCCGGATTGGGCGACTACCCGAGAACCAAGTGTCGCTCAGCTCGACGCGTGTTTCCAGGCGGCACGCCGCGATCCGCAAGACCGATACCGGCGTGGGTTTTATCGATATTGGGAGCTCGAACGGAAGCCGGCTGAACGGCGATCCCGTCCGCGCGCAGGAAGAGCGGCCGTTGCGCCCCGGCGATCGGATTCAGCTCGCCGACGAGCTTCTGCTCTACCACGACACGCTCGACAGCTTGTGGCTCGACGAGCTTCGTCTGCGGCTGCTCTCGGGCCTCGGCATGCTTCGCATCGATCTTCCTGAGGACCGAAGGCGCAAGTCCTTCGGGCGTGACCGGCTCGAGGCCGCGGTCACGGAAGCGCAGTTGAATCCGGAGACGCTGAGCATCACGCTCCGGCACTCGACCGACGTTAACGCCGAGACCGAAGGCGGGTTTCCCGCCGATAGCGGCGTTTTTGTCGGCAACGTCTCGCTCGAAGACGGTGTGCTGGAGCTCAGCCTTTGGGCCATTTCAGGCCGCGGCTCGATGACGTCTCGGCGCTCGTCCATCTCTCGCCTCAAGCACGCGACGCTGAGGGTCAGCCTGGAAGAAGGCTCGTCCGATGGCGGCGGCCCAGGTGGACGAGGACCCTGGTTTCCTCCTCACTACTTGGAAAAAGTGATCGGTATGGCTACCGATGATAAGGACTTGACGCTCCGCTTCGCCACCAGTCTCGCGAGGCAGGAGCATCCCGAAGCTCTTCGGGACGCCGCCGAAGTTTACTATTTCCGCTATCGTTTGGCGCCCAAGGATCCGGAGCTTCTCTTGAGGGCGGTAAAGGCCAAGGGCTCCTGGATCGATGCAACCGTGACATCCAAGCGGCTCGCCTTGACGACGCCCGAGATGGACGAACTCGACGATGAGCTCGCGACAGGTCGTCAGTGGCTTCAAAAGGCGGTCGAGGCGGGAGCGAAAGAAAAGGCGGCGCGAGAAGCCGCGAAGGCCCTCGAACAGGCCGAAAAGCGACTCGCCGCCGTTCGAGAATCGAAATCGTGAAGCACGTTTCGCTCACAGGCTTGGCCTTCTGTTTTCTGGCGGTCCCGGTCACCGGCCAGGATCCAGAGGCGGATCGTCCTCAGTTCCGCGTGGGCGTGAATACGGTGAGTGTAGCGGTTACGCTTCTCGACGAGAAAGGCCGCCTCGTGACCGGGCTCGACGAAGACAACTTCACCATCTTCGAAGACGGCGTGGAGCAGGACATCGAGTTCTTTGCGCATGGCGAGCTTCCCTTGAAGATGGTCATCTTGCTCGACGTCTCGACGAGTATGCGTCGGAAGCTACCCATGGCGCAGGAAGCTGCGATAGGTTTCGTGGGATCACTCAAGCCTGGCGATGAAGTTCAAGTTGTCGAGTTCGGCGAGCGCGTCTTGACACTGGTCGAGTTCACTTCGGATTTCGACGATGTCGCGAACGCCATCCGCTCGACGAAAGTGAAAGGGGCGACGGCGCTCTACCGCGCGATGTATGTCTCGATCAAAGATCTCGAAGCTTACCGCCGGGACGCGCTCGACCGGCGCGCGGTGGTCGTTCTCTCGGACGGCAATGACACCGTTTCCAGGCTCGGGTTCGAGGACGTCAAGGCACAAGCCCGGAGGAGCAACGTCATCATCTACGCGATCTCGCTCCGCGTGAGCCTGGCGGACCTCAAGAAGGAAAAATATCGAAACGCCAAATACGAGCTCGACATGCTCGCGCGTGAGAGTGCCGGGACCTCCTATGCACCTGAGAAGCTCAAAGACTTGGCCGGCGTCTATGAAGAGATTGCGACGGAGCTCAAAAGTCAATACAGCCTCGGCTATGTCTCGACGAATAGCGAGCACGACGGCAAGTGGCGTCGCCTTCAAATCTTGACCGCAGCTTCGGGAACGGTTGTGCGCGTCCGTGAAGGCTATTACGCTCCCAGAAAATCACGCCGTCGCCTCCGTCGTCGCACGCCGTGATTTCTTGGCCGGCTGCCGGCTAACTGCTATCCGTTCGCTTTCTAATTGGGGTTGGGTTTTCGCGTAGCGCGTCCGGAATCTCGCAGACGGGGATGGGCTCCATTTTGTGACGGTTCGCTTCGTGGAAGCGCCGGTAGATCTCGAGCACGTCGCGCTCGCGGGCTTCGAGTGTGTCCGGGTCTCCGGAGAAGCCCATCGCCCGTTCGAGCTCTGGATAGCTCGCCCCCAACTGTTCTTCGTCGGTTCGGTCGTCACTCCATAGGCCGTCCGTGGGAGGCGCGTCGCGAATCGCGTCGTCGATCCCGAGCTCGGCGGCGAGCGCTCTGACTTCCGTTTTCGTCAAGTCGGCGATGGGGCTCAAGTCGACCCCGCCATCTCCGTATTTTGTAAAGAAGCCGACGCCGAAATCTTCGACTTTGTTTCCGGTCCCCACGACGAGCCGGCGGTCGCGCGCGGCAAAATAGTAGAGCGTCGTCATCCGGAGCCGGGCGCGTGTGTTCACGAGCGCGAGCTCCGTCGACTTGGCCTCACGGCCTTCGGGCAAGAGCTCTGCGAGCTTGTCGTAGGCGCTGGTGAGCTCGACCTCGACCGAAGTAACCTGTTGGTGCTCGCGCTCGAGTTTTTCGATGTGCTCGCGCGCGCGGCTTGTGTGAGCCGGGTTCTGGTGGATGGGCATCTCGACGGCGAGAACGGGCTTTCCCGTGCGTGCCGCCAAGGCCGAGGCCACCGCCGAGTCGATACCGCCCGAAACGCCGACGACGAAACCGTAACTTCTCGACTCTTCGAGATAGTCGGAGAGCCATAGCGTAACGTGCGCGATTACTTCGTTGGATTTCATAGCCTCTTTCATTTTAAGGGCTCCGGCGCTCGGGTCAACCATGAGCGTAGCGGACAAAGCGCGAATGGGTCACCTCCTGCTCTGTTTTCTCCAAGTTGGCGAATCCGACCGTGCGCGCGATTGCAGTGGAGCCACGTTTGCGAAAACATGCTCAAATTCGTGCCGTCACCCCAATGCGGCCAAAGGAGCTCACCATGACAGGACGAATCATCACGCTATGGGTTGCCATTTTTATGCTCCTGGTTGCGCCGGCTGCAACAAATGCCGCCGGGCAGACTGAAACTCAACAGGAGCCTCAGGAACTGCCGACGCAAGCGGAAGAGGAAGTAGAGATCCCTTCCTACGCGGAGACCATCGTGGTCACGGCCACGAGGACGGAGGTTCAGATCATCAATGCCCCGGCCACGGTAAGCGTCATTACGAGCGACGTCATCGCGAACTCACCGGCCCAAAATTTCGGTGACCTCCTGAGCTCGGTTCCGGGAATGAACGTGAGTCAGACATCCGCTCGCGACATCAACCTCACCACCCGCGGCGCGACGTCCACGCTCGCCACCTCTCAGCTCGCGCTTCTGGACGGACGCTCCATCTACTTGAACTTTTTTGGCTTCGTTGCCTGGGACTTTCTGCCCGTTGATATGAGCGAGATCCAGCAAATCGATATCATACGCGGACCCACCTCGGCAGTTTGGGGCGCCAA
Source organism: Acidobacteria bacterium bin61 (assembly GCA_963578475.1). Lineage (GTDB taxonomy): Bacteria > Acidobacteriota > Vicinamibacteria > Marinacidobacterales > SMYC01 > SMYC01. The sequence goes on from CAUZCL010000057.1 coordinate 22,572, forward strand.
ACGCGATGACGGGTGTCGTCAACGTGATTACCAAGACACCGCGTGAGATTGACTCGACCTCAGTGACCTTCGGCTTTGGCGTCATCAACCGGGATGCGTCCGGCAACGAGCTTGGCACGGGAGGGCTCTTCCGCGCAAACGCGACGCATGCGCAGGCGGTGAACGACCGTTGGGCGTACAAAGTCTCCGCCGGGTTCTTCTCGATGGATGCCCTGCCCCGACCGACTGGGACGATACCTGTTGACCCCGGCCGCGGCACCGGGGGTGCTCCTTATCCGCCATTCGAGAACGACGGCACCGTGCAGCCCAAGTTCAACATCCGCGTTGACTACGACAACCCGGACGGTCGTCAGAAATGGATCGTCGAGGGCGGTTTCGGCGGTACGGAAGGCATCATCCACACGGGCATCGGACCGTTTCAGGTCGAGCGCGGATCGCGCGTGGGTTTTGCCAAGGTCAACTATCTACGGGACAACTGGAAGGTGAATTTCTTTGCGAACCTTGTCGACATCGACTCGCCCGCACTACTGGCGATCGGTGTTGATGGGCAGCCGCTCGACTTTCTCTTCAATTCCCAAACCTACGACGTGGAAGTCGGGAATTCACAGACGCTCGGCACGAAGCACTTGGTCACTTACGGAGGCAACCTTCGATTCACGGCGTTCGACTTGTCGATCGCTCCGGGGGACGACAGCCGGAATGAAGTGGGTTTCTACGTTCAAGACGAGATCTTCATTTCCGATCACTTCAGATGGCTCGTGGGCGGACGGGTGGACAAATTCACCGTGCTCGACAAACCTGTCTTCTCCCCGCGCACGACTTTCATGATCAAACCCGACCGGAATCATACGTTCCGGGTCTCCTACAATCGCGCCTTCCGAGCGCCGTCGCTCGTGAACAACTTTCTCGACGTGACGATCCTGCAGGTTCTCGATCTCGGGCTAATCAATCCGGCGCTCGCGGGCCAACAGTTTATATTCCCCCTCCAAGCCAGCGGGAACACGGGTCTCAACGAGGAGAGCTTGACCGCTTATGAGATCGGCTATACCGGAACTTTTGCCAACAAGTACACGGTCGGTGTGGCTTTCTACGTGAACGACACGACCGACAACATCATCTTTACGCAGTCGGCAACCTATAACAGTGCCAATCCGCCACCGAGCTGGCCTTTGCCCCAGCTGTTCTCGATTTGCTCAATTTTCTGGGCTCGGGCATCCCTTCCCAATTCACCTATCTCAACTTCGACGAAGTTAGGGACAAGGGCGTCGAGCTTTTGCTCATCGCGCAAACTTCGCGGGAGTTGAACGTCTTTGTCAATTACACGTTCCAAGCGGAGCCTGTCACTGAGAGCTCGGAGACGCTGGCCGAGTTAAACTTCCCGTCCAAGAATCGTTTCAATCTCGGCTTCCGTTACAGCAAGGGACGCTATTTTGGAAATCTCTCTGCAAATTATACAGATGACGCGTTCTGGACCGACGTTCTGACGGCGCGCTACCACGGTCCGACGGATTCCTATTTCACCATCAATGGGGGATTCGGCGTTAGGTGGGCGGATGATCGGATAACGACGGCCGTCAAGGTGACGAACTTGAACAACGCGGATGTTCAGCAGCACATCTTCGGGGATTTCATCAAGCAGCAGGTGGTCGGGGAGGTGCGCATCGAGTTCTAGCCGCTATCTCCGCCTGACTACTTGATGTAGCCGAGCGAGCGCAGCTCGTCGAGCGTGCGCGCGTCGATCTCCGCGTCGCGGCGATGCTCCTTCGGCTCCATGAGATCGCGGGCATAGCGCTTCTTCCCCGTATTGCGCTCCCAGGTGAGCGCCGTGGTAAGGGCGCTTCCGTCCATGTCCTCGCCAATAGGAAGGTCGAAGAGATGGAGGATCGTGGGGGCAATGTCGTAGACGCTCACCGATGGCACGAGGCCCGGCTTCGTTCCGGGTCCTTTCATCATGAAGATGCCGCTTGGAGCGGGGAAGCTCTCGGGGATGTGATAGTGGTCGTATCCTCCGCGGTGTAGTGAGAAGCCGTGATCCGAGACAACGATGAGATAAGCGTTCTCCGGCATAGAGCTCAGATAGGACTCGATGATACGTTCCATGTATCGATAGAACGGCTCGAGCACGGCGGAAAGGCTTTCCTGGAACAGAGCGCGGTCTGAACGGGTGAGATCGCCCTTTCGCATCGCGGCGAGTGTTTTCTGGACTCGGTCGGGGTCGATCAAGCTGAACGCTGTATGTTGCACGATGTCGGGCAAACGAAAATAAACGGCAAACAGATCGAAATCTTCGCTCTCGTAAAGGTGCTTGGCGACGTTCTCGTTGAGCGCTTCTTGAAGCACGTAGATCCGATAATCCTTCAGCACTTGAATGTCGTCGGCGTTGTTCGACGGGCTCAAGCTTTCGTGCAAGCGCGGGAGATCCGGTAGCTCGCGCCCCATGCGGATGTTCTCGTAGTCGAGGCTCAAGAAAGGTTCGAGCTCGCTGAAATAATGCGGCGGGTGTACGGAGTCCGCAAGCCGTGGGCGCTGGTCTTGTTTCAAGAGAAGCGTCTTGCGAAAACGGTTCGACACCATGACGCCGTCGATCGCGTCCGGCGGGTAGGTCACGAACCAATTCACGATGACGGAGCGGAGATCGGCGTGATCGAGGATCTGCCAAATCGAAGGCTCGCGGCGCTCGGAATTGCTGTAGGGAACCTGGATGTCGTTTTGCTCCATGTATACGAAATCCAGGATGCCATGCTTATCCATAGACTTTCCCGTCGCGATGCTCGTCCAGATGACAGGGGATTTCGTGGGTTTGAACGTCGTGAGAGGCGCCCAGGCGGCCTCTTGTTTCAGCTTCGCGAGGAGCGGTAGCTTCCCCGCCTCGATGAGCGGGTCGATGGTCTCCCAGTTGGCGCCGTCGAAGCCGAGGACGACCACCCGGACGTTGTCGGCTGGTTTCTCAAGCTCTGTTCGGCAGGAGATGGCGAAGGCCAGAGCCACCACTAGCGCGGCCGGTTTCGCGGTGGGCACGTCGCGATCCTAGCACGCGGTCCCGACCATGCAGGGCTGCATGCAAGAAGCTGCACCGTCAGCGCCGTAAGTTGTTGAATTTAAGATTCTTGTGTTTGGTACGGCTCTTGCTCTTTAGCTCTCCGTCAGGAGGAAGAGATGAGTCAGCTTCAATTGATTCGCGAAAGGCGCTTCGGCCCGTTGTTCTGGATGTAGTTTCTAGGGGCGATGAACGACAATTTGTTCAAGACGGCTTTCGTGTTCCTAATCACGTTCGGCGCGCTCTCGAGCGCACATGATGGAGGGCTCTGGACGCCGCTTCTGAACGGCCTTTTCATCCTTCCGTTCTTTCTGTTCTCCGCTTTCGCCGGCCAACTTGCGGACAAGTTCGAAAAGGCCAAACTCGTGCGGCTCATCAAGCTTTGGGAGATCGGTGTCATGGCGGTGGCCGCGGCCGGCTTCGTCACAGAAAGCGCGTGGCTGCTCGCGGTTGCGCTCTTTCTCATGGGGACGCAGTCGGCGTTCTTCGGCCCTGTGAAATACGCCATCCTTCCCGAATCTCTCGACTCGGAGACGCTCGTTTCCGGAAATGCGCTCGTTGGTGGAGCAACCTTTCTCGCGATCTTGTTGGGGACGATGGGCGGCGGGCTTCTCATGGAAGCGGGTGGCTGGGCCACGCCCGTCACGGCTGGGCTTTTGCTCGTCGTAGCGGCTGCCGGATACCTCACGAGCCGGCAGATTCCGGAAGGGCGTGCGAGCGATCCGGAGCTGCCCTTCGACTGGAATCCTGTTCGCCAGGCGACAAAAGCGTGCCGCTTCGCGGCCGAAGACCCGTCCGTGTTCCGCTTGATTCTCGGCGTGTCCTGGTTTTGGTTCTTCGGCGCCACGCTACTCACCCTCCTCCCCACTTACGGAAAGCAAATCCTCTACGTCAACGAACAAGTTGTCACGTTCTTTCTCATGTTGTTCTGCATCGGCATCGGCTCGCTCGCATGCGGGCGTTTCGCGAGGCATCGATTGAAGAGCGCGCTCGCACCCGCGGGTGCTTTGGGTTTGAGCGTGTTCTTGCTGGACCTTTTCTTTGCGACTCTCGCTTACGAGTCGATCGCGGTCAACCGACTCGTTGGACTCCAAACGTTCCTTCTAACGGGTGGCAGTCTTCGGATGGTCCTCGACTTGCTCGGCATCGCCATCTGCGGCGGTTTGTTCGTGGTCCCGCTCAATACGCTCGTGCAAGAGCGGTCGCCCGCGCGTCGTCGCTCGCGGGTGCTCTCGGCGAGTGGCATTCTCTCCGCGCTCTTTATGGTCGCTTCCGCAGCGGTGACCTATGGCTACGCGGCCCTGGGCATCCCTTCGGTCTATGTCTATCTCGTGGGCGCTTTGATGAACGCCGCGGTCGTCGTTTATATCTTCAAGCTCGTGCCGGACTTGTTAGCCAGTCTGTTCGTCTGGCTCGTCGTGCGCCTCGTGTACCGTCCTCGCGTCGATGGACTCGAGAACATCCCCCGCAACGGTCCCGTGCTCCTCGCCGCGAACCACGTGACCTATGTGGACGGGTTCATTCTCGCGGCGACGCTAGCGTGGACGGTGCGCTTCGTCATGTATTACAAATTCGGCGAGCTGCCCATCGTCGGCAAGCTCTTGCGCTGGGCCGGCGTCATCCCAATCGCGGGGCGGAATGAGAACCCCGAGATCTTGAGAACAGCGATGGATCAGATTGCGGAGGCTCTCGATAACGGCGAAGCCGTCTGCATATTTCCCGAGGGCAGCCTGACGGAAGACGGCGAGTTGCGCGCGTTTCGCAAAGGCATCGAGCACATCCTGGGTCGCACGCCGGTCCCCGTTGTGCCCATGGGCCTTTCGGGGCTCTGGGGCAGCTTGTTCTCACGCGCTCGTAAGCGGCTTCGCGACCTGACATTCGGGAAGCTCTCGAGTCCCATCGGCATCTCGGTGGGCGAACCGATTCCAGTTGGCCGCGTCTCGGCGGATCATGTCCGCACGCAGGTCGCCGCGCTTCGAGGTGCTTTGGCCTGAAGATCGGACGCGCTACTCGCGAACGCGGATTCGGTTCTTCACCGAAAGCACGCCGAAGGTCGTACGCACGATCGCCTCCGCCGCCATTTGTTGAATGAGCGTGTCCACGGCGCCCGTCAACGTCACGTGCTTGCCGTCAACGATGATGTGGATGGGAGGGTTGGATTGGTCGGCAAACTCGACGAAAGAAGGATCGTCGTAGATGCGGCGGAACAGGTTCCGTCGCAGCCTTTGATCTGCGGAAGAGTCGGATTGGACGCGGATGTCGCTCTTGACCGAGACGACGCCCGAGACGTTCGCGATGCTGTTCTCGAGCGAATCTTTCTTTTCTCGAGTCGTCAGAGAGCCTTCGATCTCCACCACACCCTCATCTAAGCCAAGCTGGATGTGGTCGAACACGGTGTAGTCCGCCGAAAGGATTAGTTGGCCGATGTCGCGGGCGATGTCGCTTTGGCTCCGCTCCGGAGCGAAGTTGCGAGCGGGAGCGGCTTTCAGGATGCGCGCGGGCTCAGGTGCAGGCTCGGGCTCGGGTGCAGGCTCAGGCTCGGGTGCAGGCTCAGGCTCGGGTGCAGGCTCAGGCTCGGGTGCAGGCTCAGGCTCGGGTGCAGGCTCAGGCTCGGGTGCAGGCTCAGGCTC
>CAUZCL010000058.1:0-28044 GCA_963578475.1 Acidobacteria bacterium bin61
GAAGACGCCGACCGACGGCTCGACTCATTGGAGCACGCGCCGACTTGCCAAGAAGTTGAGAATCCATCACATGGCGGTGGCGCGCACTTGGAAAAAACACGGTCTTCAGCCACACCGACTGGAGAGCTACAAAGCGTCCAACGATCCGGATTTCGAGACGAAGGCAGCGGATGTCATCGGTCTCTATATGAATCCGCCTCAGCACGCTGCGGTGTTTTGTGTCGATGAGAAAACGGCGATTCAAGCATTGGATCGACGCGACTCGATCTTACCGATGTCTCCCGGGCGGGCCGAGCGGCACGGTTTCGAGTACATCCGGCATGGAACGCTTTCTCTCTACGCCGCCTTCAACACCAAGACCGGTGAAGTTCTGGGCAAGACCGTCCGCCGCCATACCAGCCAGGAGTTTGTCGCCTTCTTGGAGCAACTGGTTGCGAGTCACAAGCGAAAGCGTGAAATCCACATCATCCTCGACAATCTGTCGGCTCACAAAACTGCCAAGGTCACAGAATGCCTCGAAGCCAATCCAAAGGTTAAGTTACACTTCACACCCACCTATTCCTCCTGGCTCAACAAAGTCGAACTATGGTTCTCCAAGATCGAGCGCGACCTGATCCATTGCGGAGTGTTCACGTCGACCAAAGACTTGGCGCGCAGGATCATGCGCTACATTCGCAGGTACAACGATGACCCCAAGCCCGTGAAGTGGACCTACAACGATCCCTCTCGGCGCATCAAAACCACTAAACGTTCAGCTGTTACAGTCCACTAGTCGCTGAAATCCTGGCTCACGACACGCTCGGGCTTGAGGACGAGAAGCACGTGCCGCACGTCCCGAACGCTCTCGTAGTAACTTTTAGCGTTTTCCTCGCGCTCGTGATAGTGCCGAATGATGCGCCGGCGCGTGGCCTCGGACGCTTTGTCGTCTCCGGGACGGAGCTCGGCGGTGCCGTACAGCATGACGGTCCGCACGTCGCCGCGGCCACCGTCGATGCAGAGGCTCACGTCCGGGCGGCGTTTCAGGTTCTTGTGTTTTGCGCTGCCACTCAGGATGCTCGTTGAGAGTCGGCCGTCCTCGAACAGGAACCATACTGGGCTCAGGTGCGGGGGGCCGTTGCTCGCGTGGGTGGCGAGAATCGCGTGGAGCGGCTGTTGTAGAAAAGTCTCGATTTCGGCGTCGGTCATCCGTTTGGTCATGCGCCCAGCATAACGTGGATGTGGCCTGCGGCGAATTTTATCCCGGCTCCCGTTTGGTCTATGATCCGCTGCCGGCGGAGTAGCACAGCCTCAAGTCGATCGATCTTTTGAAGGGCAACCGGCAACGGTGGCCCTTTTTTGCATTTGGAGGGCTTCATGAGGAATTGGTCTCGACTCGTTCTTTCGGCCGTGTTGGTGCCGGCTGCCATGTGGGCGGAGCCCCTGACGCCGGAAAAGGTGCTCGATCGGCGAGGGCTTTCGGATGTTCGCTGGTCGCCCGATGGCACGAAGGTCGCATTCGTCGTCGCCGAGCCGATACGTGGAGCCGATCAGAACCTCGATATCTGGCTCTACGACGAAACGCATGACGAGCTGCGCCGGCTCACGACTTCCGAGGAGCCGGATCGCTCCCCGCGGTGGTCGCCGGATGGCCAAACACTTGCCTTTATCTCTGAGCGCACCACCCGCCGCAGATCTATTTGCTCTCGATGCGCGGCGGGGAGGCCCGGGCGCTTACTGACGGGAAAACTGGGGTCACCCGCTTCGCATGGTCCCCGGACGGGAGCGCCATTGCGTTTCCCGCGCCCGAGCCTCGCTCGGAAGAGGACGAAGAAAGAATCGAGGACAAAGACGATGCCCGCGTCGTCGACAAGGACGGCCGGCCTCCGCAGCTTTGGCGTGTCGACATTGCTTCCGGCGACGTATCCGCCCCGTCCTTATTGACGACGGGTGCGTGGCGTATCTCTAGCTTCGATTGGCATCCCGACTGGATGAAACGCTCGAAGGCGGCTTGCTGCGCGTCGTTCAAAACGTCGCCCGTTGTCATGAGAAAAACGACGACGACGACGCTCGCGAGCGTGTTGTCGGTGAATCGGCTCGAGTCTTCAGTGGCGATAACGTTCCATCCGTGCTGTTTGCCGATCGCCTCGATGGCGCGGACACCGTCGCCGATCGACACGTGACGGAATTCGGCCGTCTTGCTGAACACGAGAACATTGATGGGCTCCGTTTGAGCCACCACGAGTGAAAGCAGGAGAGCAAGCATGCGCGTATCATATGCCAAGATGCATGGCGCGAAGATGCGTGACCTTCGTCTCGTGGTTCTCTTGCTTTTTTTCGGCGCGTGTTCGAGCGACGAGACGCCCAACTTGTCGAAGGACGCAAAAACAGCGACGCACGAAGCGCTCCTCGAGGATCTCGAAACGCCGCGCCATCCTTCGGATGGCGGCGGGCGCGCGTTTCTCGCCGAGGCCCCCGAGGGTCCAATCCTGGTGGGTAGCCGCCACCGTTTCGAGATTGTTTACGAGGCCGGCCCGTTGGGTATCTCCGAGGGCGGGGTGTTGTTCCTGCTACCATCGCCGTTTTGGGGTTGGGATGTGCCACAGACGGAGGTTCCGGAAGCTCCTGGATATACCGAGACCACGACGAACGCGCCGGACGTGAAGCTCGACACGTCGACGCTCGGAAACCTTCTTGCTATCACAATCCGCGGACGCGCCCTCGCGCCGGGTGAGCGGATCGAGCTCGTCTATGGAGCGGGTCCGGCGGGGGCTCGAATCGATCACTACGCGGAGTCGCGGTCGCCGATCTGGCTCGCCGTCGACGGCGATGGGGACGGTGTATATTCCATTCTCGACGAGGTACCGAGCGTCGATGTGGCCGCGGGTCCGCCGGCGCAGCTCGTGTTGACGCTAACGAGCACGGCGCGGCCGGGAGACCGCGTGCGCTTGACGGTGGCGGCTCTCGACCGAGCCGGCAACGCGGAGGTGGCGCTCGACGGAAGCGTGGCGCTCTCCGGGCCGTCCGCTCTGGACCTTCCCACCGGTCTCGTGCTTTCGGAGCGCGGGGTCGGCTATGTCGATGTCGTCGCTCGCGATGCGGGTGTCTACCGCGTTAGTGGCGCGTCGGGTGACATGATTGGGGAAAGCAACCCGCTCGTTGTCCGCGACGGCATCCCCCGCATCCTGTGGGCCGACCTTCATGGTCATTCCCAGCTTTCTGACGGCACCGGTACACCCGACGACTACTTCTGGTATGCGCGGGACGTGGCGGCGCTCGACATCGTCGCGCTCACGGATCACGACCATTGGGGCAGGCGTTTTCTCGATCAGAACGAAGCGATGTGGGAGGCGATCCGTGAATCGGGCCGCCGCTTCGAAGAGCCCGGCCGGTTCCTCGCCATCGAGGGTTATGAGTGGACGAATTGGCTTCACGGTCATCGTCACGTTCTGTATTTCGAAAGCGGTGGCGAGGTCTTGAGCTCCATCGATCCCGCCTATGAAACGCCGGCTCAGTTGTGGGAAGCGCTCGAAGGACGGAAGGCTATCACCGTCGCGCACCATTCGGCGGGCGGACCGGTCTCAACGAATTGGGATTTCATGCCGGACCCCGCGATTGAACCCGTAACGGAGATCGTCTCTGTGCACGGAAGCAGCGAAGCGGCCGACTCGCCCGGCACAATCTATAGCGCCGTACCGGGAAACTTCGTACGCGACGTACTCGATCGCGGCGCGCGCTTCGGCTTCATCGGTAGCGGCGACAGCCACGACGGTCATCCGGGGCTCGCACATCTCGCACAACCCAGCGGCGGCCTCGCCGCGATCTTCTCGGAACACTTGACGCGCGAAGGTGTGCTCGAAGCCCTCGCGTCGCGGCGCGTCTACGCGACCAACGGCCCGCGCATCTGGCTTCGCTTCTGGCTCGACGATAACCCACGCTTCGCCGTGGCGGGGACGGCGCCCATCGAGCGCGTCGACGTGATCCGGAGCGGCAGTGTTGTCACCAGCCTTCCCGGTTTCGGACGCCGTGAATGGGGGGAAGGTTTGACGCTCGACGGTCTCGTGTCTGGCGAATATGTCTACATTCGCGTCGTCCAGGAAGATGGCGGCGTCGCGTGGTCGAGCCCCGTGTTTATCGACTAGTCCTTTGCTATCGTAGTAGTAGAGGATGATGACGACAGAAGAGGCTTTGAGGGAGTATCTGGTCGAGCGAGGGCTCGTCGAGAAGAGCACTCCCCGCGAGGAGCTCTACCGTAGCAATTGGGTCAAGGTGCCCATGTGGGGCTACTTCGTGCCGGTATTTCCCATCTACGGCTTCAAGAAGTCGCTAATGGTCCATGACATCCACCACGTCGTCAGCGGGTACGACACGGATTGGCGAGGTGAGCTCGAGATCGCCGCGTGGGAGCTGAGCAGTGGCGGCTGCGGCTGGTACCTTCTTTACTGGATCGATCGGATGGTGTTCATGAGCCTCGGCCTTCTCTTCTGCCCGAAGCGGACCCTTCGCGCCTTCGGGCGTGGTCGCGCACACCGGAACTCTTTTGACCGCGACCCGGAAGACCTTCTCGCCAGTGACTTCGCCGAGCTCAAACGTCGTAGCCTTCGAATTGCCGGCTGACCGTCGAAATCTCACTCTGGGAAGTTCATTCGGCGGAGCAGGTCTTGGAAACGGGGGTCGTCTCGCAGAGGATCCACCCACAAGTGAGTTGGTAGGCCGAACGCCATGGCGGCTCGCTCGCTATAAGCGCGATCCAGCCAGAGAAAAGCTTAGTCGGTTTCACCGAGCCCTATATAGATAAAGGCTATCGACAGAGGGGAGACCGTCGAGGAAAATGATGTGGTCCGGATCGATCGCGCGAATGGCCGCCACGGTCCGGCGGTACAGAGCGTTCAACGCCTCCCATCCCGGAACGTAGCGCGCTTTGTCGAAGCCACCGCTCGGGGGAGCGTTCGCGACCGGCTCGTTGAGCAGGTCGTATCCCGCAACATAGTCTCGACCGCGGTAGCGCTCCGCAAGTTGCTCCCACCACCCAACATAGCGATCCTGGTAGTGGCGCTCTTTCCAAAACAAGGCGCGCCCCGTCGCATTGTCCGAAGACCAGTCGGTGTTCTGCCAGCCGAAAACAGCGTGTGCGTTGAGGCTGACGTACACCTCGTGTTTCTCGCACCATGCCACCACCTCGTCAACGCGCTCGAAGCCTTCTTCCGTCTCGAAGAGATCCCGAAGAGCGCGCAGAGCCTGGAAACGAGCCACACCGCAATAGCCACGGAAGGAGAGCCGACACGGGCGAGAACGAGAGCGGGGGCGATGAAAATACCCGAGCCAATCACGGTCCCGCACCATGGCGGTCGCGGTGCCGAGTCCGAGGTCGCGGCGGAGATCCGTCTCGGTTCCGAAGGCGTCAGGAGAAGTGCTCAACGGACGGCCATCCAGAAACGGTGCAATGTGGTTAATATTGTAACCATGCGATCTCTCTTCCCGGTGATCTGTGTCCTGTTTACGTCTCTTTCCGCCATGGCGCAAGAAGAAAAGGAGCAGGAGCTCGGCTGGACCAACGTCGCGGATGTGAGCGTTGTCGTGACCGCCGGCAACGCTTCGACGTCGACTTTTGCCGTTGACGACAAGCTCAATCGCAAGTGGAAGAGCTCGGAGCTCGGGATTCGCTTCGGCGTGCTCCGTACCCGAACGGCTGATAACCCTTTTGCGGTTGGCACAGCGGAAGATTTCGAGGTCATCGAGGACACGGCGCGCGAGCTCAACAACGAGCGCTACTACGTGTCCGGTCAATTCCAGCGCAATATTTTGCCGCGCTTCTTTTGGATGACGGGTGGCGGATGGGACAGAGACTCGAACGCCGGCATCGAGACTCGGTCCGTGTTGTTCGGCGGTGTCGGCAATACCTGGATCGACAAAGAGCAAACGACGTTCAAAACCGACTACGCCATCACTTTCACGAGAAGAATCGACGCCATCCGCGATCCGAAACGGAAGGAAAGAACTTCAGAAGCGCGCCTCACATCGAGCTATCGACACAGTCTCGATACGCGCCAGCGCATCGACAGTGATTTCGTTGTCTTTCTCAACGTCGCGAACCCGAGCGATTACCGCTTCGATACTATCAATACCTTTACGTCGAGCTTGAGCTCGATTTTCGCGCTTCGCTTCAGCCTCCAATTTCTCTATCAGAACCTGCCCGCGCTCGAAAAAATCAACCTCAAGGATTTCGACGGTCTCACGATTGGCAAGGTCATCGTGCGGAAGAAGAAGCTCGATACGGTCTTGAAGTTTTCTTTCGTGGTGACTTTGTGATAAGACTCCGGCGCGGTGCTCGCCGGCCTTGGCAGAGGCTCTCACTGAGCCCTGCTCACTGACGTATGAAAGCTCTAATCCTGCTCAAACGGAGCCTCCAGAATCGACGCCGACAAAGCCTGAAACGAAGTAATGACGTGAGGTTGCGCATGATCGAAAAACGGATCGCACGAGGCCTTTTTGTCGCGACGAGCGCCTTCGTGCTGCTCGTGTCGGCGGCAGGCGCGCAATCACCGAGGCGATTTGGCAGCGAATACGAGGCGCTCGCGTCCGGCCAGCAACGTCTAGTCATCGATTGGGTCTCGAGATTCAACGAGGTAACGGGTCTCGAGCCCGAGCGGGCGGCTTTTTACGACGAGTTCGTAAAGCTCTCCACCAAAACAACCTTCGACGCCGTGACTCATGCCCTGACAGAGACAACGCTCACCGACGAAGCTGGCGTCTCTCTCGGGACGGCTCTCGACCTGGTCGAGCGTCTAGAGACGGTACGCGGCAAGGTCAAAGGTGCCGGCGGGGATCGGCAATTTCGCATGTACTGCGTCCTGAAAGTGGACGCCATCGAAACGCTAAAGAGAAGCCTCGAGTTCAAGCGCGGGACGGACAATACCGTCTTTCACAAGGGCTATCCCATCAACTACCGGCAGCAGGGTGGCGTGCCCTCGATCCAGATCTCGATTGCGCGCGACGGGCGCCGTGCGGATATCGACGTCGACTATCGTTCCTCTTCTTTTCCAAAGGCGCTTTTCAACGGACATCTGAGCTCGTCGAACTCCGATGTGCGTGCGGGCAATAACGGTGACCGCCACAACGGACGTTGGACCGGACTTGAGAACTGGTGGAGAGACGTTTTTGGCATCCGGCTTGCGAGCGACTACGAAGACACTGTCGCAAACGAGGCCCTCCAGATCCCCGACGTGCCTCGCGCCGGCCAGGAAACGATCGAGAACATGATGCACGATTTCATGAGCGCGTGGCTTCTCGAAGGCAACATTCTCGACGCGATGGGCTATATTTCCGCGCGCGCCTACCCCTGCGTCGGGCTAGACGGTAGCGGCGAATTCGATTTGGGCATGGCACCATTCACGCTCATGATGGGGATGAAGGCGGCCTCAGATGTCTTGCATGGGCGCAAAAGTCTCGAAGGCTTGGTCGTGGGTGTAAGGCTCGCGGACCGTGCGCTCAAGCTCGTGCGACAGCAATATCATGCGCAATTCGTCATTTATTCCGTGCCGGATGACATTGCGCTCGAGCTCGATTGCGCCAGCCGCTTGAAGCTCATCGAAGAGAACAAGCGTGCGTCGAGGGAATACGGAAACTATTTCGGGTCCACGTTCTTCGTGAACACGCCTGACGGCATGGGTGAGACGGTGGTTCTGCTTTGGGCACGCGAGAACGATTATTGGAAGATAGTTTCGTTCGAGTCCGAGCCGATGAAAGACGCCCGCATGGCCGGTCTGCACGAGCCGCCACCGATCGCTGTTTTCCGCATCGCCACCCGTGAGGACTTCCGCTCCGCGGTGCATGATTTCATGACGAAGTGGTTCATTACAAAAGATTACGACGGTGCTTTCGACTATATGTCGCCGAAGGCCTATTCCTGCTTCAACCTCTACCGGGACGAGACCGTTCCGGAAGCGACGTCGCTCGAAGAAGCGGGTCGCTACATTCGAGACAGTGTGCGGGAGGTGGGGGAGCTCGTCGGTCCTAGGACGGAGCTCGCGTCGTTGCTCTCTGGTGTAGAGCCGAGCGACTCGGTCGTTCGTGTCATGACCCATCCCGATGAGGAAGCGTTTACCCTGGTGGGCGTTCCGAACATTATTGCCGATTGGGCCGACTGCGCTCGGGATCGGGACGGTGTGTTGCCGGACGAGATGCCACTCGACTACGGTGAAGCCTTCGGCGCGAACTTTCGGTTTCGCACGCAAAGTGGCGAGGCACCCGTATTTCGTACGCTTTGGGTAGAAGAAGACGGCGAATGGAGAATCATCTCATTCGACATCGAGGACCCTTGAAGGCGCCACCTTGCTACCGCTTCAAAACGGCTTGGTCTTTGTTTTCGAGGATGCTTGCGAGCTTGGCGACGAGCGTTCGTGCCAAGTAAGGTTTTTGTAGGAACTCGACGCCCTCGGCGCCGCTCAACGAGGCCACGGTGTCCTGTCCGTCATAGCTGCTCGTGAGGATCACCTTGGCCTGGGGTTCCATCTTCCGGATCTCGGCGAGCTCCTCCGCGCCGTTCATCCTGGGCATCGTCATGTCCAGGAGGATCGCGTCGTCCTGAGATCGAAACTGATCCACCGCTTCGCGCCCATCCGATGCTTCAATGACGTCGAATCCGGCAAATTCGAGAAGCTCGCGCGCCATCTTGAGCACCTCGGGCTCGTCGTCGACAACGAGGATTGTGTCTCGTAATCGCTTATTCTTGGCGACGGTCTCGGGCGCATCATCCGCGCCCGCGGCGGGCGCGAGCTTGGCAGCGGGAAAGCGGATCTCGAAGAGCGAGCCGCGAGACGGCGCGCTCTCGACATGGAGTGTCGAGCCCGCGCTCTTCACGATTCCTTGAACGGCGGCAAGACCTAGGCCCCGGCCGGCCCATTCGTTGAGAAAAAGGGTTCGAAAATGCGCTCGCGCGTCTGTTCGTTCATCCCGCTGCCGGTATCGGAGATCTCGAGCCGCACCGCTTCGCCGTCTGCTCGCGTCCGAATGGTGACGTCACCGGATTGGTCCCCGATGGCTTCGGCTGCGTTCGTGACCAGATTCATGACGAGCTGGCTCAGCTGTCCGCGATTGGCGTGGATGACCGCTCGTTCAGTCGAAAGCTTGGTCCAGAATTTGATTTTCTTCGGGATCGAAACGCGCACAAGCTCCGCCATTTCTTGTACGACCACGTTGACGTCGAACACCTTCTGGTGGAAGCTTGCCTTGCCGGCATAGGCGAGCATCTGATTCGTCAAGTTGGCGGCCGACTTCGTCGCCGCTACGACCTTTTCCAGATAGGCGGATGTGCGTAAGCCCTCGGTCGAATAGTTCAAAGCGAGCTCTGTATTGCCGAGCAAACTCGTCAAAATGTTGTTGAAGTCGTGCGCGATCCCGCCCGCCATCAAGCCGAGGCTTTCCATTTTCTGCGCGTGCTGGACCCGAGCTTCGAGATGCTCGTGGGCGTCCCGTGCGTGTTTCGCGTCCGTTAGGTCGGTCGCGACGACACCGACGCCAAAAGACTCCGAAGGGCGCGGGCCCAACGGAAAGGCGACGGCGAAGTACGTGCGAATCTCGTTGTGTAGCGAGAAAGACAGCTCACGCTCAACGACACGCCCCGTCTCCCAGGCGGTTTTAGTCATGAGAGCATAGGTCGAAGCGATCTTCTCGGGCAGTACGTCCGCTGGCGTGTGGCCGAGCGCTTCGGACTGAGGGCGGCCGAGAACGGCTTCGAAGCTCCTATTGATGAGTAGAAAACGATTCTCGGGATCGGTGACGGCGATTAGGGCGGTGGAGTTATCCGTGATGGCCTGAAGAAGATGCTGGCTTTCCTCGAGGCTACCATCGTGTGTGTCGTTGCTTGGACTTGCTCGTTGAGATTGGTGTAGAGGCTCTGAAGTCGTGCGGTCATCTCGTTGAACGCGGTGGCGAGCACGCCGACTTCGTCATCGGTGAGAACCGGAGCGACCGTGGTGCAATCACCTTTGGCAACTGAGGTCGCTGCCTGCGCAATAGCGAGTGCTGGCCGTGCAATTTGCCTTGCGATGAGGACGACGATGCCGGTGAGCAAGAGCGCCGACAGGATCCCGATGCCGAGAATGGTCGCGACGAGGCGTCGCGCGGGCGCGAAGGCTTCGTCTTGCCGCAACTCGACGAGAAGTGCGATATCTCGGGCAGCGATGAAACGATAAGCGCTGATCACGGGCGTCCCGGCGTAGTTCGTATAGACCTCGACGCCGGCTTCTCCGCTGAGGGCAGTCTTGATGTCTTCGCTGAACACGCCGCGCCGGAACTCCGTGCGGCCGAACCGATCCGCGCTCACGAAATCGTTATCGCGGTGCGGCCTGTCACCGGTGAGGTATAGACGTTTTGGATGAAGGTCTCGGTCTTGCCTCGCGTGTAGAACAGATCGTTCACGCGATAGCTGCCGGGACGCGCCCGGTTGGTGGAGGCGATCACTTCGCCGCCTACGGAAGACAGCAAACTCAGCTCCTCCCAGTCCGACCGCTCACCGATTGCTGAGCGAAGGAGTCTCTCGATGCGATCGCGCGCATCTATCATGCGTTGTTCCGGCGCGTGTTGCAGCTCCATCGCGTCGTCTCGAAGCACGGAAGGTCGGAGAGAAACGCGGTGAGGTCTCGTTGCTGGTCCACCCATCGGATGAGCTCGCCTTCCTTCCCGACCGCGACCGTCATCAAGCGATCGGTGATCGCTTCGCGCAAGGCCCGCCGAGCTTCGACAAAAGCGACGAGGGCTACGAAGCTGACCGTGAGAACCAAAACGGTGAGAAAAGAGCCGACCAGTCGTGCCACGAGGCTTCGATCGGGGCGAACGGCGCGGGGCAGCTTGTCAAAGACGGGCATGGTTCTTATTCGGGGTCCACGATGCGATACAGCTTGCTGTTGCCGTTCTCGAGTATGGATATGATGACGGCTCGTTCGAGATCTGGGCTTCCGTGGAACCAAATCGTGCCGCTCGCGCCCGTAAAGTCTTCGACTTCAACGAGGCCGGCGCGGATCGTGTCGGCGTCCTTTTCGGCCTTTCCGTTCGATGACGTCCACGAGCAGCATCACAGCGTCGTAGGTCATTGCCGCCGTCGCCTTGGGTGTCTCGTCATATTCCTTCTTGTAACGAGCGACGAAGTCACGTGCCTCCCTCGTGTCCGACGCCGGGTGCCACTGATGGGTCATGAAAGAGCCGTTGGTCTCGGGCATCGCCTTGAAGCTTTCCATGTCCCACGTGTATCCCCCGAGTATCGTTATGTCCAGACCTTGCTCCCGCGCTTGCAGGATCTGTGCGGCGACTCTTTCGGTGTCGTTGGGCAAGTACAAGACGTCGGGGTCGGGTTGCCCTATCCGCGCGAGTAGCTCGCGATAGTCGAGCGGCTGGTCCCGCGTGTAAGACTCGAAGGCAACGACGCGCCCGCCATGCTCCTCGAAAGATTCCCGGAACACCGCGGCGAGATTGCGCCCATAGGCGATGGAGATATCGTAGAGTACGGCGGCGCGGCTGGCCTCGAGCTTCTCCACGGCAAAACGGCCCATCACTGCCCCTTGTACGGCATCGAGAAAGGCCAGACGGAAGACGAATTCTTTGCCTTCCGTGGTCGCCGGGCTCGACGAAAGGGGGCTCACCATCGGTATGCGTGCATTCGCTGCTACCACCGCGACAGGAATCGCGTGGCGGCTGAACTGCGGACCGATGAGTGCGTCGATGCGCTCCTGGTTGATGAGCGTGCGCGCCACGCTCGTGGCGGAGTCGGCCCTGTCTTCGTAATCCTTGACGATGAGCACGACGCGGTGGGGCGTGCCATCGAGTATGACTCTGCCGTGCTCGTTGACGGTTTTCACCGCGAGCTCGGCGCCATGGACCGAAGGTATGCCCGAAGTGTCCCTGGGCACACCTTGCAGGATCGCGAGAAGTCCGAGCCGAATCTCTTTCTGCTCGGCCGGCCCCTCATGGCACGCGGACGACAAAACGGCGCTCAGACAGACAACGAGTGTGAGAGTTATAATGCCACGCTTCGGCCGATAGGAGCGGCCACGTTTGGCCCCGTCCATCGGCCCGCTACGACGCCCCAGACATGTTCCTTTCGAGGATTGAGTTGGCGCTCGTGGAAATGCCCCCGAATGTGAGTGAAGAGTAACATGCCGGGCTGGGACGCCCAAGCCGATCGTAGTCTTGCGCTGTTCGTTCCGTTCCATTAAGTTACGTCACGCCATGGTGAAACCTACCTTCATACCCTTGACTCAATACGAAGAGTTTCCAGTGGAAGCAATGCGCGGGCGGACCAGCGCTTTTCGCGTGCAGCTCTCGAAGCGCCGCACCGTGCGTGATTTTTCCGACCGTCCGGTGCCGCGGGACATCATCGAGGAGTGTTTGCTGAGCGCGGGGACGGCGCCGAGCGGGGCGAATCAGCAACCGTGGCACTTCGCTGTCGTCACCGATGGCACCATCAAGAAAAAGATCCGCGAAGCGGCCGAGGAAGAGGAGCGTGCCTTTTACAGTGGGCGGGCGCCCGATGAGTGGCTCGAGGCGTTGTCCCATCTCGGTACCAACGAGCACAAACCGTTTCTGGAAAAAGCACCCTACATCATCGTGGTCTTCGCCCAGAATTACGGCGTCAAACCGGATGGGGGTACCTACAAGCACTATTACGTCACGGAGTCCGTCGGGCTAGCGACCGGCCTGCTCATCGCCGCGGTCCACAATGCGGGGCTCGTATCTTTAACTCATACACCGAGCCCTATGAACTTTCTGAACGAAGTCCTTCAGCGACCGTCCCACGAGCGGGCGTTCTTGATTCTCGTCGTCGGCTACCCGGCGGACGAGGTCAAGGTTCCCAAGATCGAAAAGAAGACCCTCGAAGAGATCGCGACGTTCTACTAACGCCGCGCGGAGCGACACGATGGCCTGGATTCACATGATTCCCGAAGCCGAGGCGACCGGCCGGCTGAAAGAGCTCTACGAGAAATACACGGAGCCTTGGGGCGGTGTGGATAACATTATCAAGATACACTCCCTCAACCCGCGCTCGATGGACGCGCACTTTGCGCTTTACGCGACGGTGATGCGCGGGCGCTCTGATTTGACGCGAGAGCAGCGCGAGATGATAGCACTCGTCTCCTCCGTGGCGAACCAGTGCCATTACTGAATCAAACATCACGGGGCGGGGCTCCGTAAGCTCACCGGGGACGACGCGCTCGTCAGGAAACTCGTCGAAAGCTGGCGCGATGCCGAGATCTCCGACGCGGACCGGGCGATGCTCGAATATTCAGAGAAGCTCACGCTTCGGCCGTGGGACATGGTGGAGCAGGACGTTGTCGCGCTGCGCGAAGCAGGCTTCAGCGACAGCGCGATCTTGGATATCAACCAAGTGACCGGCTATTACGCGTTTGCGAACCGTCTCGCTGACGGGCTCGGCATCGAGCTCGAGTCGATTCACGCCGAGGAAAGCTCTCAAACGGAACCGGAGTAGTTTTTCTTCAGTAAGTTGCGCTTCACTTTGCCACTTCCGGTTTTCGGGAGCTCGTCGACGAAGAAGATATAGCGGACGCGCTTGAAGCGCGCCCCATTGGGATGTTCGGAGAGCATGCCTTCGAGCTCGGCGGGATAGATGTTGATCCCTCCCGACAGAATGCGCTCTTTCGTGCGTCCGACGAGCGTCAGGATGCCTTCGTCATCCGCAAGAGCAAGGTTCCCCGTAAAGCCCCAACCGTCATCGGATTTGAAGTAAGCCCGCGTCTCTTCGGGCGCATCCAGATAGCCTTCCATCAAAACGGCCCCTCGAACAGCGAGCTCACCCACCTCACCTGGGGATGCTACCTCGCCTTTTTCCGTGAACAAGCAATGCTCGATGCGAGGTCCGGGTTTTTCCACTGCCTGCGGGTTCTTCCGGCGCTCTTCGGGAGTTTGGCAGAGAAGATGCCCCGTTTCTGTCGAGCCGAGCGCCTGTACGAACGTCACATGGGGGAGCGCGGCCTCCGCGCGCTCGAGAAGTTTCTGAGAGGTGGCCGCGCCACCGTAAACGATCTTCCGAAGCCCGTCGAGCCCTTTGAAATCGCCCTCGTCCAGGAGCATGGCGATTTGAGACGGCACCATGAATGCTCCGGTGATGCCGTGTGCCGCGACTTGCGTGCTCAGCTCCTTCGGGCTCCAACCCCGCAGAAAGATGGACGTGGCGCCCGCGAGAAGTGCTGGTTGGAACCACGTGAATATGCCCGCCGCGTGGCACAGGGGTGTGGTCACGGCGAGGATGTCCTCGGCGTGAAGTGGGATGTCTTCGACGGCGGCGATGGCGGAGAGGATGCGCGACCGGTGGCTCAACACGACGCCTTTGGGGTGACCCGTCGTGCCGCTCGTATATTGGATGCAGAACAGATCCTCGGGCCGGATGGTCCGCGCGACTGGCGTCTCGGGATGTCCGTCCAAGAACGCGTCGAAGCTGGAAGCGTCGATCGGATCCGGTACCACGCCGAGCTCATGGAACGTCGCCTCAGCCGTCGGTCTCGTCTTGGCATCGACGATCCAAGTTTCGACCCCGGTTTGACGGCACACATAAGCGAGCTCGGACGGCGTGTAGCGGGGGGACACGTGGACCGACACACAGCCCGAGCGAGCGGCGCCGTAGAAGCCGATGGCGTAGGCGGGCGAGTTTCTGAGCATGAAGCCGATCTTCGCTCCGGGTGGGAGGCGCTCGGCGAGCGCGTGGGCGCATTGCTGCGTCATGCGGTCGAGCTCCGCGTAGCTCGACACGATGGAGGCCCGCTCTGGGCTGCGCGCGGCCGAGCGGCGGAGGATGTCACCCGTAACTGCTGAATCGGCGAGCATTGTCGACGTGCATTCTATACTCGATTCCTTTGCGAGCCACGACACAGCGTGTTAGTCTTGGAGCATGAGCTCGACCGACGGTTTCATGCCGATCGCTTGTCCCTGTTGCAGTTGTAGCAGGGGAGCGCGCGGCTCCCAGTCTGAGTGATTCCCACCTCTCGCTAACCGCGACGCTCCCCAATATCTGTCGAACCCCAGGATAGAACTATCTAGAGGAGCACAACGGTTATGTCACAGATCTACATCATTCACGAGAACGACGATTGGACCGCCCCCTTGCGCGTCGAGCTGAACCGGCGCGAGCTTCCCTTCGAGGAATGGTTTCTCGATCGGGGAACGATCGAGCTCTCCTCGGCGCCGCCCCACGGAGTTTTCTACAACCGCATGAGCGCCTCATCCCACACACGCGGCCATCGCTTCGCGGCGGAGCACACGGCCGCGGTGCTCGCATGGCTCGAGCGCCACGACAGGGTCGTGGTCAATGACTCCCGGGCGATGCAGCTCGAGGTAAGCAAAGTGGTGCAATATGCGGCGCTCGGAAGCTACGGCATCCGAACCCCCAAGACCATTGCCGCGGTTGGCCGAGAGGAAATCCTCGAAGCAGCACGCGGCTTCGATCGGCCGTTCATCACCAAACACAACCGAGGTGGTAAAGGCCTAGGCGTCCGGCTGTTCAAGAGCCTCGAAGCGCTCCGGAGCTACGTGGAGAGCGACGCGTTCGAAGAGCCGCTCGACGGGATCACGCTGATCCAGAAATATATCGAAGCGCCCGACGCCTCCATCACGCGTTGCGAGTTCGTGGGCGGGAAGTTTCTATACGCGGTCCGCGTCGACACGTCCCAAGGTTTCGAGCTCTGCCCCGCCGACGAATGCAAAACGGGAGACGAATTCTGCCCAGCGACCGTGAGCGAGCGACCGCGGTTCGAGATCCTTCGCAGCTTCCACCACGACCTCCTCAGTCCCTTCGCGGAGTTTCTCGCCGGCAACGGCATAAAGATCGCCGCCATCGAGTTTATCGAGGACCGAGACGGCATCGCCTATGCCTATGACGTCAACGTCAACACGAACTACAACGCCGATGCAGAGCGGCGCGCCGGCCTTTCTGGCATGGGCGCGGTCGCGAGTTATCTCGGCGCGGAGCTCCTGCGTCTAAACGAGAAAGTTCTAGAGGCCGTTTGCGCTTCGTAAGCGAGGGTCGACCAATTTCGAGGTTAGGGACGCCCGGGTCGTATCGCGCGCTTGGCGCAAGCTCCGGGCTCGCGTTCTGAAGCGCGAGCCCGAGTAGGAGAGCGGCCCAGATCATTTCTCGGAGGTGTTTTTTGCGTGCCGCATCCGCTCGCCGGACCCAGCGCGCTGCAGCATCACGATCTCGGCGAGAATGCTGACCGCGATCTCCTCCGGGGTCTCGGCGTTGAGCTCGAGGCCCATGGGTGAGACGATGCGCGCGACATCTTCATCCGAAACGCCAGAGGCGCGCAGCTTCTCGATACAAACTTCCCAGCGTCGTCGTGAGCCGATGACGCCGATATAGGCTGCAGGGGTCGAAAGAAGCCCGGGGAGCCCTTCTAGATCTACGGGGACGCCGCGCGTCGTGAGCAGCACGTAAGTATCGCCATCGATGGACGTGCGCTCCGGAAGCTCCGACAGCTTGCACTCGATGTGCTCGTCCGCGTCGGGCACGGCTTCCGGACGCGCGAATTCAGGCCGGTCGTCGGAGACGACCACGCGAAAGCCGAGCCAGCCCGCGAGATGGGCGACGGCTTTGCCGACATGGCCGCCGCCGACGATAACAATCTTCGATCGTGGTTTGACAGGCTCCACGTAGACCTCCACCTCTCCGCCGCAAACCCCGACATCGCCTTTTTGGATGTCGCGAAACGCATAAGAGAGAATGCGCGTCTTTCCGTCCGCGATCGCGGCGAGAGACTCGCGGATGACGCGGCTTTCCATATCGCCGCCGCCAATCGTTCCTTCGATGCGGCCGTCGCCGAAGACGACCATCTTGCTGCCGTTATGGCGCGGGACGGATCCTTGCGCACGGATTACGGTGGCGACGGCGAACGCCTTACCTTGGCATTCGAGCTCAGCGAGTTTCGCGTAAATCGACACGATAGAGAGGCATTCTACAGGACACAGCCGCAAATCTCAGGGCGCCGGCGCCGGTTCAGAAGCGCCGGCCGAACGACCTCCCGCGGGCTTGCGAATGTTCTCTTCCCAATAGACGGGTCGGGAGCCGAGAACCGCCGCGCCCGCCGCGAGGCTCATCACGGCAAGAAGCATGAAGGCGTAGCGATAGGTTCCTTGCGTGTCGTAGATGTATCCTACGACAGGCGGGCCGGCGGCGAAGCCGACCGTAACGCAGGCCGTCAGGACACCGATCGTGCGACCGAGCATATTCGGACCAAAGCAATGCTTGGACAAAACGGGGATGTCGACGATGGCGCCTCCGTGGGCGAGGCCGCGCGTCAACACCAAGGCCCCGAGCAGAAACGATCCTTGGACAGGTATAGCTATCAGGACCGCGAGCGCCATGAGCACGTAGCAAATCATGACGCCTTTCGTGGAGAGCTTGTCATAGACCCAGCCGAAGCCGACTTTGCCGAAGATGCTGATGAGCGCGGCAGCCGAGGCGGCGCCCGCGGCCACAGCGAGGCCCAAGCCGACATCTTTGTCGAGGTAGAGCACGAAATGTTGGGACATGGCCTGATCTACGAAGCCGATGAGCAGGACGGCAGCCGCCAGCATCCAGAAGCTTCGCTGCCTCAAAACGGTGGAAAAATCTCTGCTCTCGCTGCTCAGGTCCTCGGCTTCCTCGAAGTCCTCGTCTTTCACGATCCAGAGAAATACAGGCAACGCGATGAGCCAAATCCCAGCGCTCATGAGGGCCGCCGCTTCACGCCAGCCAAATGCGTTGATGAGATATCTTGCGAGCATCGGGGTCACGGTGCCGCCGACGCTTGTCCCGAGCAACGCCGCGCCCACGGCAAAGCCTTGCTGCTCACGAAAGCGGCGCGACACGAGCACCTTCATCGAGATCATAACGCCGACGGCACCGAGCCCGAGAAAGAGACCGATGATGTAGAACATCGTCAGCGATTGGATAGCGAGAAAGGCGATCATCGCAAGGCCGGACAAAGTGCCCGCGAACAGGACGATTTTCCGTATCGACATCCTGTCGAGAAGAACGCCGAAGAGAAGGCCGATGACGGCGCCAGCCCCGAACTTCATCGTCGCGATGAGCGTCACCTGGGTTCGGCTCCACCCGAACTCGTCGATGATTGGCGAGTAGAGCACGGGCATCATGAACGTGGGAACCCCGAACATGAAAACGAGGCAGAGAAACGCGGCGAAAACGACCCACCAGTTTCGGGACAAGCTCATTCCTCCCTTCAGCTAGCTGCGGATCGTAGCTTCGGCGCGGGCCTCTGACAAGTGGTCGCGCTCGAGAAGTGTCGCCATACGTTCCATGCGTGCTTGCGCCCAGAGCCACACGAGACCGCAACCGAGTGCGCTTCCGAGCACCGTCCACTGGAGTCCGAAGCTTTCGGAAAGCACGCCGAGGGCGAGCGCGCCCGCCGCGGGGCTGACGCGCATGGCAACGCCATAGAGACCCATCACCCGGCCGCGCATATGGCCTTCGACGGTGTTTTGCACGAGGGTTTGACACGTGATGCCCGTCGCCACGGTACCGAAGCCAATGACGGTCATACACAGGACCGCGACCACGAAGTTATCCGTCGTCACAAACAGCGTTTGGAACACTGCGACGACGAGGAGCGAAGAAACCCCGATACGGGTGAGGCCAGCCGGGTGGCCGCGTCCCGCGAGCCAGAGGCTGCTCATGACCGCGCCGACGCCGATCGCGGCGATGAGGGTCGCGAGGCCTTCGGCGCCGCGCTCGAACACCCGATCCGCGAAGGCGGGCAAGAGGTCGAAGAACGAACGTGCAAAAACAGTCGCGGCGACGATCAAGACCAAGATGGAGCGGACGCCGGGGTGGGTCGTGACATAGCGAAAGCCTTCCTGTATCTCGGTCCAGATACTCGTCTCGGTGCGGTCTCTGACTTCGTTTCGAAGCGGCTCGATGCGGAACATGATCCCGAGAAAAAAAAAGAAGCAGAGCGCGGCACCGGCAAAAGAGGCCGCGACGCCGAAGGCCGCGATGAGAAAGCCGGATATGGCGGGTCCGATGAAGCGCGCCAAGTTGAACAAGCTCGAGTTGAGGGCTACCGCGGAGGAAAGGTCTTCCAAGCGCACGAGGCTCGGGGCGAGAGACAAGCGGACCGGCTGCGCGAAAGCTTGGATGACACCGAGCACGAGAACGAGTGCGAGCAGAATCTCGGTCTGCAGAAGACCCGTGAACGCGAGGGTGGCGAGCGTTGCGGCTTGGACCGACTGCGCGAACTGCGTCCAGCGAATGAGTCGGATCCGCTCGAAGCGGTCGGCGATGACACCGCTGACAGGCGCGAGGAAAGTCGTGGGGAGCGCGTCCGCCATCGCCATGATGCCGAGCCACGTGGCAGACTCCGTGAGCTCCCAAGTGAGCCAACCGACACCGACTTTCTGTAACCAGAAGCCGACCAGAGAGATCGAGCTTCCCGTCGCGTAGAGTCGATAGCTGCGATTCTTAAGGGCGTGCCTTATACCGTCGAAAATCAAAGCGAGGAATCTTACTACATTCGCGGCTTATGCTATTCTCCGCCGAAAGATGCCCGATCCGATTACTTTCGCTATGACTTTACCGACCGACGCGGCCTGGAAAGCCATCGAAGGTGCGTTCGATCTCCAAGTGCACGTCGCACCCGACGTGATCGAGCGCCGCACCGACGACATAGACCTCGCGCGCGATTTCTTGAACCGCGGGCTCAAAGGCTTCGTGCTCAAGTCCCACTATGTTCACACTGGGGAGCGCGCCCAGGTGGTGGCCCGAGCGGTGCCCGGCATCTCGGCTTACGGTGCCGTGACGCTCAATCACGCGGTTGGCGGCCTCAATCCGGTCGCCGTCGAGATCGCGGGCCGCTCCGGCGCTCGGATCGTATGGATGCCCACCGTCGACGCGGCCAACGAGACCGCAGGGCGCTCTGGCGGAGCGAGCACAAAGCTTCCGTTCTGGGCGGAGATCCAAAGAGAGCTCTCCGAGAAAGGGATCGCCCCGGCGCCAATCACCGTTCTCGATGAGGCTGGGGCGGTGACCGAGGCCGCTCGGTGCTGTCTCGGCCTCATCGCCGAGCACGAGATGATCTTGGCGACCGGCCACCTCGGCCGCCGCGAGATAGCGGCGCTCGTAGCGGCGTGTCGCGAGGCGCGCGTCCGTCGCGTCGTTGTCACCCACGCGGAGTTCCCGTCACAAAGCTTGACCGCCGACGAGCAGCGAGAGCTTGCCGACATGGGTGCGGTGGTCGAGCACTGTTTTACGACGACCCATACGGGAAAAGCTCCGTGGGAGCTGTGCTTCGACAACGTCAGGGCCGTCGGTCCGGAGCGCTGCCTGCTGTCGAGCGACCTCGGACAAACGATCAACCCACCCGTGGCTGAAGGTCTCGCGAGCTTTGCACAACGCTTCCTCGATGCCGGCTTTTCCACGAAAGACGTGGCACAAATGGCCGTGGTCAACGCCGCGCGGCTCGTCGAGCTTTGACCGAGCTCTTGGAGCGATAGTTCATGCCTGTTGAGGGTGTTGAGCATTCGGACAACGTGCTCGCCTCCGTCCACGTCTTGTCGAACCGCATCACGCGCGCGTTCGAATCGAGAATCGAGGCGCGCTACGGGATCTCCGTCGCGGAATGGCGCGTGTTGTTGAGCCTTTTCGGCACGTCGGGTCTGACGGCCAAAGAAATTCACGAGCAGTGGGCGATGGACAAGATGACCGTGAGCCGCGCCGTACGGCGTCTCGAGGAAGACGGCTGGGTGAAGCGACACCGTCATCCCGAGGACGGTCGGAGCTTCGTTTTGGTCGCTACGCCACGCGGAGTACGGCTCGTGAAGAAGATCCTTCCGACTGCCGATGCCCGCTACCGCGAAGTCCTGTCCTGTCTCACCGGACGCGAGCGCAAAGCACTCGAGCGGACGCTAGTAAAGCTCCTTCGCCACACCGCGACCTTGAAATAGTTCAACTAGTATCATATGATACTAGTTGTTTGGAGGCCCGCTATGGCTTGGTTCTCGTCCCGAAAAAGGCCTATGCATTTAGGTCGCTACCCGATGGAGAAAATCCGGCGCGTCGATAAGCCGACGACGCTCATCACCGATGACATCCAGCGCGTACCGAAACGGGCCGGCTTCTTCGTCCGTTGCGCGCATGGCGATGTTGGCCCGAAAGCAGGCGAGGAGATCAAACGCTTCATCACGAAGACGCCGCTCAACCGCGCCTTTGGGCACGTCCATTGGCAGCAGATCGCGGTCCATCGTGGAGACCCAGTCAAGGCGAAGGCGCCGCTCCCCGACGATCCCAAAGAAGTCGCGAAGCACATCAAGTCGCTCTGCCACTTCCTTGATGCGGATATCGTTGGGATCTGCGAAATGCCGAAATGGGCATGGTACTCGCACCAGCGGGACGGCACGTCCATTGAGACCGATCACAAATACGCGATCGTGATCCTCATCAATCAAGGATTTGACGCGATGGAAGCGTCGAGTGGAGACGATTGGGTAAGCGGCACCCAAAGCTACCGGGCCTATTTGAAAGGCAGCACGGTGGCTTGCGTCGTTGCTGATTACATTCGCCGTCTCGGCTACCCCGCTCAGGCCCACTCGAACGCCGACGGCGATGTGCTACAGATTCCCTTGATGGTCCTCGCGGGCGTAGGCGAGCTGAGCCGCATCGGCGAGCTCGTACTGAACCCATTCCTCGGGCCGCGCCACAAGACGGCGATCGTCACGACCGACCTGCCGCTGGCCGTGGACAAGCCCATCGATTTCGGGCTCCAGGACTTCTGCTCGAAGTACAAGAAGTGCGCCCGCAAGTGTCCGGCCCAAGCCATTCCTTACGGCGACAAAGTGCTCTATAACGGCTACGAGATCTGGAAGCCCGATGTTGGCAAATGCGTGAAGTACCGCGTGACGAACCCGAAGGGCTCGGCCTGTGGCCGGTGCATGAAGATGTGTTTAATAAGGAAGGTCTCATGGTGCATCGCTGGGCGCTCTGGGCGGCGATCCACCTTCCCTTCACGCGGCACTTGTTGATTTGGCTCGACGACGCCCTCAAATATGGCAAACAGAATCCTTTGAAGAAGTGGTGGCTCGACCTCGAGATCGTGAATGGGCGTGTCGTCGAGCCGAAGGCACCAACGCGCGCGACCTCTATCTCGACAGGAAGCTTCCCGACGGCAACGAGAATATTGCGGTCTATCCAGTCTCGACCTTACCAGGCCCCGACGACGAGCAGGCGGTGCCGCTCGATCGAAAACAAGGGCTGGCGGATTGCCGCGCGGCCGAGCAAGAGCTCGTCCAAATCCAATCTATCGGAGGGAATTGAGCTTCCGGACGGAGAAAATCATCTGCGGCGAAACGCCCGGTCATTTAAACAGAGGGGCGTTGCGACAGTCCAGGCATTTCGCCGCAGAATTCGCTGAATTCGGAGAAAAAAGCGTGTGGGCGGCACCATTCAGGAACTTGCCAGTCGTCTTACCCTTCCGGGAACCACCCTCGCTCCTAGCCTTCTTGCTCCGGGTGCCACGATACGAGAACCCGGCTTTCGAATGGTTAAGGCTTCGAAAAGGACGTGTTAAGACCATGTAAAATCGCCGGAATGGGAGGCGGCAGGGGTTCCCAAGGCTGCTAGAATTGGGGCGTGAAGTTCTGGACAAGGCATTCCACCATAGCTCTGATCGTCGTGATTGGCGCCCTTCTGCCCGTTCTAGCGGCTCTGCAATATCACTGGTTGGGAGAGATCTCGCGGTTCGAGCAACAGCACATGCGCGCAAACTTGCAGTCCGCCGCACGCCGATTCTCGATCGACTTCGACGCCGAGCTTGCGAACTTGTACCAGGCCTTGCACGTCCGGACGGCGAGGCTCGACGACCCGGCCAGCGCCATGGCGTCGGATTACCAGAAGTGGGCGCAATCCTTCCCCTATCCGGAGCTCGTGAAAGAGGTCTATTGGGTTGAGGTCTTTGCCGAGGTCAAGCCGACCCTCCAGCAAGTGGATCTCGATGCCGGGATTTTTCGCGACATCGACTGGCCCGCCGAGCTCGAGCCGGTCCGGGACGTTTTTCTCGTACCCGGGAGCGTGAATCCTCTGCAAGATTCCGTGTCCGCGCTCGTCGTGCCACAGCACGGGACCGAGCCCGTCCCTTGGGCTGTCGTAGTGCTAGACCTCGATGTCATCGCCGGGCGTTTCTTGACAGACCGCGTGAACCTCTTCGCCGGTGACACGCCGATAGATTTCGACGCCACCGTGGTTGGCTACGATGCTCGCGACAAAGTTTTTCATATCTCGGACCCTCATCTGTCGGCCGAGGAGCTCATCGCGTATGAGGCCGTCGCGTCCGCGCCGGTTTTTGGGCTTCACACGCGTGATTTCAGATTCGACTGGATCGAGGCCCTCCCAACAGCCGCGACCGAGCATCAATGGTGGCTCTACATCCGACACAAGCCGGGAGCGCTCGCGGCGGCCGTGGGCGTGATGCGGGCCCGCAATTTGGCGGTCAGCTTTGGGTCTCTCATGCTCTTGGCGGGATCGATTCTGGTCCTCGTGCTCACGACACGTCGCTCGCAGCGCTGGGCGAGGTTGCAGCTCGAATATGTCGCGCGCATCGCGCACGAGCTCAGAACACCTCTTGCGGTCATCGGTGTTGCGAGCGAGAACCTTGCCGACTCGGTCGTCTCTGATCTGCCGACCGCGCGCAAGTACGGCGAGATGATCAACAAGGAAAGCCGCCGGCTCTCGAAGGTCGTGGAGAGCGCGCTCTTGCACTCCAAGTTCGAGTCGGGGGCCGCGAAGGACCTGGAACGCCAACCGGTCCGCATCGCGGAGATCATCGAGGCGGCGCTCGGCGAGACCGAGGTGTCGGGGGCTGCAGTGGTCAAGCACGTGGCGGACGAGCTTCCAGATGTGATCGGCGACGGCGCGGCGCTCAAGTCGGCCCTGCAGAACTTGTTCGCCAATGCTGTCAAACATAGCAGCAAGCCCGCGAGCATCTCGGTGTCCGTGAAAGCCGCCGAGGGCCTGGACGGCTCCGCGATCGAGATCGCGATTGAAGACCACGGGCCGGGGATACCGGCTTCCGACCTCCCATATATTTTCGAGCCGTTCTACCGTGGCTGGCAGGCGCGCGACGAGCAAATCGAAGGTAGCGGGATCGGTCTGAGCCTCGTCAAGCATGTCATCGATGCTCACGGCGGCACTATCGAGGTCGAAAGCCCCGAAGGTGGCGGCTGCCGCTTCACTCTCCTCTTACCCGCGGGCGCCTGAGCGATGGCGAGCCGCGTGCTCGTGATCGAGGACGAGCCTGGGCTCGTACTCGCTTTGACCGACCGCCTCGGGAGCGTCGGCTACGATGTCGACTGCGCCACCGATGGCGAGACGGGCCTCGAGCTTGCGCTCGACAACACCTATGACGTCATCATCCTGGACATCATGCTGCCGCGCAAGGACGGCTTCGAAGTCTGCCGTGATTTGAGAAAAAAAGGGGTGACTTCGGCCATCCTCATGCTTACGGCGCGCGACCGCACCTCCGACAAAGTCGTCGGGCTAAAGCTCGGCGCGGACGACTATCTGACCAAACCGTTCGAATCCGCCGAGCTATTGGCGCGTATCGAAGCGCTCTTGCGGCGCGTCCCGGCCGCGCGCAAGATTCCGGACCCGTACTGCTTTGGCGACGTTGAGGTGAAGATACGAAGCGCCGTAGTGAGCCGCGATGGAAAGCCCGTCAAACTGTCGGCGCGTGAGTTCACGCTCTTGAAGCACTTCATCGAGCATCGGGGAGATGTGTTGTCGCGCGATGAGCTTCTCGACGCCGTATGGGGCTACAACTTCATCCCGAGCACGCGCACGGTCGATGTCCACGTGGCGTGGCTGCGGCAAAAGCTCGAGGCGGACTCGCGCTCGCCGCGCTTTATCGTGACCGTCCACGGCCTGGGCTATCGATTCGAAGGCTAGTGCTTGAACCCACTAATCCTGTCGGTAAATTCCGAGGTCATTTTTGGTGCTGGCAAGGCGGTCCGACGATTTCATATCTAGATATTCCGAGGAGGAGCAACGCAGCCAGCGCGAAAAGGATCCGGAATTTACCGGCAGGATTAGCGGGTTCGAGCACTAGTGCTCGGAATCATGTCTCATCCGTTGCTCGGGTGTTCTCGAAACAGAGGGCAAAGTAGATCAATACGACGAACGCGAACGCCGCCGGTAGAATCCAGAAGGTTTGCCAGTTTGCACGGACCGCTGGGTCGGGGACGATTCGGTTGAAGATCCAGCCGGAGATTTGGGCGCCTACGAGCATGCCGACGCCGTAGGTTAGGAGGACGAGGAAGCCTTGGGCTTGGCCTCGGATCTCGTCGGTGGACTTCTGGTCCACGAAGATCTGTCCGGTCACGAAGAAGAAGTCGTAGCAGATCCCGTGGAGGCGAATTCCGAACATGATGAGCCAGAAGGCTCCCGTCGGCGCCGCTACCGCGAACAGCGCCCCGTACCCGTTCGGACGTCTCCGACTGAGATTCCAGGTTGTACTTCGAGGATTTCGGCGATGCGGTCGGCCTCTTCCGCGAAGCCGATATCGTTGTTATAGGTCTCGAGCATCGAGCCGGCAGCGTATCCGAGCGCCAGAATGACGATGATTGCCGAGCCCACGATAGCTCACGGTAGCAAGGATCTCGTGTCACGTGATGCCATGGTCGCCTTCCTCGAGCAGAGTATAGAGCGAAGCCCGCGCACTGGCCACCGTGCTTCGTGTAGAATCTAGTGTTTTGGTTTCGGCATGAGAGACATCTTTCCCGTTATTTTCTTATTGGTGAGCCCGCTTTTTGCGTCCGCCCAGGAGATTGACTACCGAACGGCGCATCTCGAGCGAAAGCTGCCCGCGGTCCGCACCGAGCAGGCAATCGTCATCGACGGCGTGCTCGATGAAGACGATTGGCGGAAAGCGCCAGTGGCCAACAAGTTCATTCAGCGCGAGCCCGAAGAAGGTGCGCCCGCGACTTATGACACCGAGGTTCGCATCCTCTACGACGACGAGCATCTCTATCTCGGCGTATTCGCCTTCGATGACGAGCCCGAAAATCTCATCCTCACCGACCTCACGAGGGACTACAACACTCGTTCCGTCGACTCGTTTGCCGTCGTCCTCGACACGTTCCATGATCGCCGCAACAGCTACATGTTCCAGACGAATCCCCTCGGTGCGAAGATGGACGGTCAGAGCTTCAACGAAGGCCAGGCTTTCGACGTCAACTGGGACGGTGTGTGGTATGTCAAAAGCCGCATCGTCGAAGACGGCTGGGTTGCCGAGTTCGCCATCCCTTTCAAGACCGTGAAATTCCGAGGACTCGACGAGCAGACCTGGGGCGTCAATTTTCTCCGACGCAATCGACACTTGAACGAAGAGAGCGACTGGGCGCCCATCCCCCGTATCTTCACGACGACGCGCGTCTCGCTCGCGGGGACACTCGAGGGGCTCCAGAATGTCAAGCCTGGATCGAAGTTCAAGATCACACCTTATGCCCGCGGCGACGTATCGAAAACCCTCGGCTTCGACCAGACTACGGAAGGGACCGGGGGGCTCGACGCAAAGATCGGCATTGGCAGTGGACTCACGCTCGATCTGACGGTCAACACCGATTTCTCCGAGGTCGAGGCGGACGTGCAGCAAGTAAACTTGACGCGTTTCAGCCTTTTCTTTCCCGAGAAGCGCGACTTCTTTCTGGAGAACTCCGGTGTGTTCCGCTTCGGGCCGCCGGAGGACCCTCGCCGCCGGCGCTTTCAACGCTCATTCGGTCTCAGCGCCGCCAGTTTCGGCGGTGGGCAGAGCCGCGGCAACGATCTTCTATTGTTTTTCAGCCGTCGCATCGGCCTCGGGAGCGGAGGAGAGCCCATCCCGGTCATTGGCGGTGGCCGCCTCACCGGTCGCTCGGGTCCCTACGAGCTCGGCTTTCTGAACATTCAGACCGGTAGCGAGCCGCTCATCTCGAACGGGGACAACTTCACGGTGGCCCGCGTGAAGCGCAATATCTTCCAAAATTCGGATATCGGGTTCATGTTCATCAATCGAGAGACGATGGACTCTGATCATTTCAATCGCAGCATTGGCGCCGACGTGAATTTGAGGCTCACTCCTCAGATGGATGTCAACGCCTATATCGCGAAGACGGCGACTCCGGATTTGGAGGGGGACGATCTTGCGGGCCGGGTCGCGTATAGCTATAACAGCCGCTCGATTGTTTTCACGTCTTCGTTCTCGACGCTTCAGGACAACTT
Organism: Acidobacteria bacterium bin61; assembly: GCA_963578475.1. GTDB lineage: Bacteria > Acidobacteriota > Vicinamibacteria > Marinacidobacterales > SMYC01 > SMYC01. The sequence continues at coordinate 27,218 of CAUZCL010000058.1, forward strand.
CAATCCCGAAGTCGGCTTCGCACCGCGCACGGGAGTGCGCCGTGCGAGCGGCAGGTTTTCATACAACTACCGCCAGCCTTGGGCTCGCGACAAGCTGCGCGAGTTCGTCGCGAACGCCGAGGGTGATTACTTCACCGATCAGGAAGGTAACGTCGTCAGTCGCTATTTCAATTTACGTTTGAGTCTCCGGCTCCAAAACGGTGGAATTTTAGGTATCACACGCAACACGAACCTCGAGCAGCTTAGAGAGCCCTTCGAGATCCACCACGACGTCACCATCGAGCCGGGCTTTTTTACATTCGACGACACGGCCATTTTTGTCTTCACCGATCCGAGCCGCTTGGTTTCGGCCAATGTCAAGATTACGCGAGGCGGTTTCTATTCGGGCACGAGAACCTCGTATTCACTGGGAACGTCTTTGAAACTCGGTCCGCGATTCACCGCGCAAGTCAGTTGGTCGATCAACGACGTGGAACTCGCCGAAGGCGCGTTCACCACGCATCTTCTGACAACGCACGCTAGCTACAGCTTCAGCCCATCGATGTTTGTGAATGCCTTGATTCAGTACAACAGCATCACGGATGAGGTCGCGAGCAATATACGTTTCAATATTATCCATCGCCCCTTGTCGGATATTTTTATCGTGTACAACGATCTGAGGGACGAGCAAGGTCGGGTGGTCGATCGCGCGCTCATCGCAAAATTTACTTATCTGTTCGATTTCTAGGAGAACCGTCATGTTTTGGAAGACGCTCTTGTCCATCGGTCTCGGGCTTGGCCTCGGCACGGCCTCCGTACTGCGCGCTCAATCGAGCCTTGCCGATGAC
>CAUZCL010000059.1:0-27576 GCA_963578475.1 Acidobacteria bacterium bin61
CAGCCCAACCGCTACATCTCCTCTCAAGGCCAGCTTGCGGTACTTCGGGATGAATACAAAGTGATAGTTTAACTGGTACGTCGTGTGCAATGATTTCCGGTATCCTTTCATCCGGAGACCGTACCGCGTGCCTCCTTAAGGCTTCTCCTAAAGGCGAGGGGTTTCAACCATCCCCGAGTGAGACACTAAGCACACACGATCAAGATTTTTCTGCGCTCACCGTCCCGACGCGGCTTTTCGTTTTCTCGGGACACCGACCGCCACGAGAAACATCACGGCTTTCCCCGCGGCATGCGGCGAGAAAAACTCCGTGACCGCGTCATCGAAGAAAGTCAGCCCTGACGCGCCAAGGCCGAGCGCGTAGCTCGCCAAGTAGATCCGTCCGCCAACAATCCCTCCTTCTAACTGAGCGCGGCGATAGCCGCGATCACCCAGTCGCTCCAATAGAGGCTCCAAGGAGACGAGTACGTAAATGTTCGCGCTTGCATCGCCAGGGAGCTCTTGTTCCAGGCCGAGATAGCGAGCTTCGCTCCGAAACGAGCCTTTCTTTAGAAGCGCAAGCGCTTTCTCCTCCGGCTCGTAGACGTAGGTTCCCTGCGCAAGCTCGTCGACGTCGTTCGCGATGACATAGAGATCCGTCAAGATCGCTCCCGAGTCGAATACGTCTCCATCGATGCCCGCCGTTGCGAGTATCGTCGAGAGCGCGTCATAAGAGATGGACGCTCTCTCGAAACGACGCGACGAGCCTCTCCGGCGAATCACAGACTCGATCGGCGCTGTCCCGTCCTCCGCCGGCCGAGCGTCCTCCCTGCGCGGTCTCGGAGGAACCGCTCCTTGCTCCCGCCAACTACGCGCCCCTTCACCGTCCCGAAGACTCGAGGCACTATGGGTCTCACGAATGAGCGGGTAGTCAACCTCCGAGAATGAAAGTGGGACCGTCTCGAGGCCGAGTGGCTCGGCGGCCCCGGGCGCTCCCGGGATGTCCAAAGCACCGCCTCCAAGCGCCACGATCGCCACCGCCACTTCCTTGTCGCTATCAACGTCGAGAAGGCGGTTGACTTCCTCGTCTGCGAAACCGAGCACGAGATAGGCCGGTAGATCAAGCGATGACGTCATCGCGAGCAAGTTGGCCAGCATCGTGCCGCTATCCCAAAACGTATGGCGATAGGCCCGCGCCTGGTACTTCCACGCGTTTCTCCAATACGTGCTCGTGAGAACGATCGCGGCTTGGGCTTCCCGGAGCCTCGGCGCCCCGCCCGTCGCTTCGATGAGGCTTTCCCGCCAGTCTCCGTCACGGAGTCTCGCGAGCGCGCCGAGCTTTGGCCCGTAGTGGTACACGCCCGCGTCCAGACCATCAACGGCCCCTGAAACCAAATAGAGCTCGATGTGGTACAGCGCTCCCGTGCACGCGGCGGCGCGGAAAAGCATCTGGCCGCCTGGATGGTCGCGCTTTTTGGTGATACCAGCGGTGTAAAAGAGCACTCGCGCGAGCGCCTCAAGGTCGAGTGCTTTATTCGAGTTTCGCGAGCTCGTCGGCGTATTCATGGCGCCGAGGGCGGACACTTTGCCGGCTTCGCTGACGTCGGATAACGGGATTTCGCCCAGAGCTCGATAGAGCTTGAACGGAAGAGGCTGGTTCTCCCAATCCAGAAAATGCGGAACGTGTCTCACGCTTTGATAGCTGTGCTTCGTTGCGTCGTGGAATCGGCGGGCAGCTTCTCCGCGGTCAGCTTCCATGGCGGAGGATGGTAGCACGTCGACCCAATCGGGCTGCACCTAAGCTGAATCACGTTCTTGGATGACGTCGCACTAGCTGTAAATCATTGTGCCATAGTTACTTGCCATGGCAAAAATCGCTCGGAGCCAGCCTAAAGGTTGCTCGGGCACCGCTGATTTTAGCGTGAGAGGTGGCATGTCGGGATTGGTCCGCGGCAGCCTAGGAAAGAGGGAACCCTGGTCATGGCTGACATCATTATTAATGACGATTCGCGCTACACGCGAGACATCCTGCGGGCAATGCTCGAGAAGCACGGGCACAAGGTCGAAGAAGCCGCTGATGGCAAGCTCGGGTTGGAGCTCGTGGCCAAAGTGCATCCCGACTGCATCACGATCGACTTGAGCATGCCGGTGCTCGACGGACTGGGGGTCCTCAAGGAACTCCAAGAACGTGGTATCGAACTAGGTAAGATCGTGGTTTCCGCGGATGTCCAGAAGAGCACCCGGGAAACCTGCATCGGTTTCGGAGCGGATGCGTTCCTCAACAAGACTCTCGAGGAGCTTCGCTACTCGACAAGACGGTTATAGCGGCGCAAGATCTCTCGCAATCGTGCATGCGGAAGCGCATGGACCGTGAGACCGCCTCTTCCCGTCATCGTTTCGGCGACCACGAGCGCGTTCACGACAGCCTCTTCCGTGGCTTCGACGGTCGCCCCGAAAAGCGGCGTGAGCTCGGAGTTTCCCAGCATCTTGAGATCGTAGAGGCCCCCTTCTTCGCTGCCAATGTCTTTGTGGGCCGTCGAAAAGGCGATGAAGATATCGCCCGAACCGTTAGTGGCGATGCTGCCATTGCGGCCGAGCCCAAGGCTCGCGCGTTTCGCGATCCGCTTGAGCTGGTGCGGGAGGACGGGAGCGTCCGTGGCGACAACAACAATAATAGAGCCATCGCCGTCGGATCGGTCGCCTGGTGAGCGCGTTTCCGGCATCAAGTCAGTGATCTCCTGCCCTACGGGAACACCGGCGATCCGGAGCTGGGAGCGCACCCCATAGTTCGCTTGGACCAGCACGCCCACCGTGAAATCGCCGTGCTCCGTTTTCACGAGCCGGGAAGAGGTCCCGATCCCCGCTTTGAACTGATAGGCCCGCATCCCGGTGCCACCACCCACCGAGCCTTCTTCGACTGGCCCCGCGGACGCGGTCTCGATCGCCTGGACGACATGCTCAGGCTTCACGTGAAAACCGTTGATGTCGTTGAGCCCACCATCCCACGTCTCCGCGACCACCGGCAGGCTCCAGTTCAGGCCCTCGACATTGCGAACCGACCATTCGATGACGGCCTGATGCACAGTGCCCACGCTATGCGTGTTCGTGATGGCGACGGGCCCTTCGAGGATGCCCGACTCCTCGATCCAGGTTGTCCCCGTCATCTCGCCATCGGCGTTCAACGTGAACCACGCGGCAAAGACTTGATTCTTGCTCGCTTTTCCTTGCGGGAGCACCACGGTCACGCCCGTGCGTACCGCTTCGCCGGAGATGAGAGTCGTGTGCCCGACCTCGACGCCGCCGACATCGGCGATCGCGTTCAAAGGCCCCGGCGTGCCGTCGAAAGGCACCCCGAGATCGCGCGCGCGCGGTTTCGCGTCCACCTGGACCGCGAGCAACGCGAGAAGCATTGTCATCGCCGTCATGATTTCGAGAGGTTACCACGAGGAGGTGACATAAAACGGCGCGCGAGCCGCGCGTCGATGGCGCGCACTACCGCGAGGGTGCTGCGGACCGCGTCGAGCAGCAGCGAGCGCTCGAACGCCATCCTCGGGCGCAGCCACACGACGCAGTCCGGTTCGACGCGGACCACGTAGGCATCGCGGGAGGCATCGCCGATCTCGGGCGAGGCCTGTTCGAGCGCGAGTCGCGCTCCGCCGCATCGAGCGGGGCCCGATGGAAGACGCGGACGCGTGTATACGACTGCGCGCGCTGTTGGGTGGGCATTCCGGAGGTGTGGGACGCAATGTCGACCTCGACCCGAAATCCGTCGAGGTCCCCCGGTATGCGGCGCGCCTTGCCCGTGATCGGCTGCAACGACAGGCCGAGCTCGATCGCCACAGACTCCCACATGCGCGCGCCGCGCGCTATCTGCTTGGCGAACCGTCGACCCACGAACACAAGAAACGCTACTAACGTTCCAACAATCGCCCGGGCGATCCACAGACCCTTCACTCCGCCCTCGGTTACGATGATATAACAGGGCGTGCTCTTCGAGACATCTGACCGCGTGCGCGACCTTCACGAACGCGTCGATGCGTTCATGAACGATAACGTCTATCCGAACGAGGCCGTTTTCGCCGCGCAGATCGCCGAGGGGGATCGGTGGCAGCCCACGGCGATTGTCAAAGAGCTGAAGCAGAAAGCTCGGGCCGAACGGTTGTGGAACCTCTTCCTGCCCGATAGCAAGCTCGGCGCCGGCCTCACAAACCTCGAATACGCGCCCCTCGCCGAGCTCATGGGACGCTCGCCGATGGCGCCGGAAGTCTTCAACTGCTCGGCCCCCGACACGGGAAACATGGAGGTACTCGTTCGCTACGGCAGCGACGAGCAGAAGAAAACTTGGCTCGAGCCATCGAGAGCTACTGCCGGCACACCGGACGCACCGAGATAGCGGACTGGCCGTACTACATGGCGTTCTCGATGTTTCGGCTCGCCGGGATCGCCCAGGGCGTCTACAGGCGCGGCCTGGACGGCAATGCGAGCTCGCCGCGCGCGCTCGAGATGGGAAAGAAGGTCGAAGCGCTCAGCAATACCGCGTGGGCGCTCATCGAATAGCGAACGGCAAAAATGCTAACATCCGGCGCGAGCGGAGGAAGATGTCCATGCGTTTTCGAGTTTGCTTGCTAATCGCTGGTTTGAGCGTCGTCGCGGCCGACGCGTCGACCCAAGAGCTCGAGGCGCTGGCGGCGTGCGACACCGAAAAGCTCACGTCGCTCGAAACGGTCAAGCTCAACTCGGGGACGTCCGAGATTCGTAACTGGATCGCGATGTACGGTGCGACAGAACATTTGATCTCGGATTGGTACGCCTATCTGCCCGCCTATCGAACGGCCGCTGGCACCAGGACGGGTTGTGGTTTCGGGGTATGGAAGTGAGCGAGGTCGAACGAAGGGACGCGGTCGAGCGGTTGAGACAGCTCGATGCGTGCGCGGTCTCTGACGCGCTCGACAAGCTCGGCATTTCCGGCACCGTAAACGGCCTCGCAGCGCTCACCGGTCCGGCGAAAATCGCGGGCCGTGTCGTGACCGTCAAGCTCGTCGCAGCCGACGGTACTCCCGCGAAGCGTCATCTTTGCACCGCGGCCGTCGAAGCTGCGCAGGCCGGCGATCTTATCGTGGTCGAGCATCACTCGCGGGACGACTGTGCGGGGTGGGGCGGCATCCTGTCAACCGCCGCTAAGGCCAGAGGCATTTCCGGCACCATCGTCGACGGGCTCGCGCGCGATATCGACGAAAGCCGCGAACTCGGTTATCCCGTGTTTGCGCGGGCGGCGACACCGTCTACGGCCCGCGGGCGGATCGTGGAAAAAGCTTGGAACGTGCCGGTCACCATTGGCGGTGTCGATGTGCGGCCCGGCGATCTCGCGCTCGCCGATTCCAGCGGTGTGGCGTTCGTAAGCGCGTCGAAAGAGGAGGCCGTGCTCGAAGCGGCGGAAGCCATTGCGGCGCGTGAAGCGGCGATGGCGAAAGCGGTCCAGGGGGGCAAACCCGTCAGCCAAGTGATGGGAGGAGATTACGAGAAGATGTTAGGAAACGGCAAGGATGCCAACAATGGATGAAGCGCTGCGACAACTCAAGGAACAATCCACGACAACCATTAGCGATGCTCTGGATCGGCTCGGGATCCCAGGACAGTGTCTCGGCATCAAACCGCTCGACTTGAGCTTTCGCTTGTGCGGCCGCGCGTTCACGATGCGAACGATGCCGGTGGCGGTCGAAGCCGGTACGGTCGGCGATTACATCGACGATGTTCCGCCCGGCCACATCATCGCGATCGACAATGCAGGCCGGCAAGACATGACGGTATGGGGCGACATTCTCACTTTCGTCGCCGACAAGCGCGGTATCGCAGGGACAGTCATCGACGGTGTGTGCCGCGACGTGAGCCGGAGCCTCGAGCTGAAATATCCGCTGTTCACCCGCGGCTGGTCGATGCGCACCGGAAAGGATCGCGTGCAGCTCGACGCGCTCAGCGTCCCCATCTCGATCGGCGGCGCTCGGGTACATCCGGGAGACCTCTTTCTCGGGGACGCCGATGGGGTTGTGGTCGTGCCGAAAGATCGAGAAGTCGAGGTCATCGATTTCGCGAGGTCTATCGACGAGGCCGAGGTCAAGATTCGCGAAGCGGTCAAGGGCGGGATGCGGCTCGACGAAGCGCGGCGGCAGCACAAGTACTTCGAGCTGCAATCGAAGGACGAGTAGCTCATGGATTTCGGTAGCGCGACCCTTCACGAGGCAGCGGGCCGGATCGGTGCTTTGAGCTCGGCCATCAAGCCCATAGCAAAAGACATGACGGTCGCCGGGCCGGCGTTTACGGTGAAGTCGCCGCCTCAAAACAACCTCTGGCTGCATCGCGCGATCTCGAAGACGAGCCCGGGCGACGTGCTAGTCGTCGATGTCGGCGGCCACTACGAGGCGGGCTACTGGGGCGAGATCATGACCGTGGCTGCGCAGGCGCGCGGGATCGCGGGGCTCGTCATCGAGGGTTCGGTCCGGGACGCCGACCAGATCGAGGCACTCGGGTTTCCGGTTTTTGCCCGCGGGCTCTCTATTCGCGGCACGTGGAAGGACGTCGATCGACCGGGTGCCTTGAACGAGCCCCTCCCCTTCGGCGACGTGATCGTCGCTCCGGGAGATCTTGTCGTTGGCGATGCAGACGGTGTCGTGGTCATCCCGAAAGACCGCGTCCACGATGTGCTCGCCAAATCCCAGGAGCGCGAAGACAAAGAAGCCGCGATCATGGAGCGCTTGCGCAAGGGAGAGACAACACTCGACATCTATGGATTGTCATGACGTTCGTTTTCGACCCTTACGCTCCCGAAGTCAACAGTAATCCGTTCCCGCTTTATAAAATCCTTCGCGACGAGCACCCCGCTTATTTCAGCGAGCCAGGAAACTGTTGGGTGCTGTCTCGCTACGGCGACATCACGGCCGCCGTGCTCGACACCGAGACGTTCTCTTCTGCCCAAGGCAATATCATCGATGACTCTCCCCAGCGCGCGGGAGCGATGCTCGGCACGACGGACCCGCCGCGCCACGATCAGCTGCGAAAGCTCGTTCAAGCCGCGTTTCTGCACTCGAACCTCGAGAAGGTGACGGAGCCGGCGCGCCGAACGACACGGAGAATTCTGGACGAAGCGCTTCGTCGGGGCGAGCTCGACCTTATTAACGAGCTTGCGACCCCGGTGACGACAGGCATCCTCGCCGAGCTCTTGGGCCCTCCCGTGGAGAACCTCGTCCAAGTCAAGATGTGGGTGAGCGATTAGCTGAAACGCGTTGGCGCTACCGAGGAAGATGAGAACGGCGGCTACGGCAAGAAGGGATTCGCCTCTCCGGTCCATGGCGTCCATCCGTCACTCTCCCTCATATGACGCATGTGTGTAGACCACCTCTCCGCCCACAACGGTCATGAGGACGGTGATGTCGTCGATTGCCTCATCGGCCACCGTCATGATGTCGTCCGACAACACGACGAAGTCCGCGAGCTTGCCCGGCTCGATCGAGCCCTTGAGGTCCTCTTCGAACGTCAGGTAGGCGTTGTTCCACGTGGCCATTCGCAGCGCTTCTTGTCGCGTCACCTTGTGCTCGGCGCCCAGGATGCGCCCGTGCATGGTGGCGCGGGTGACGAAGTAATAGAAGACCTGAAGCGGCGGGTAGGGCACGACCCCTGAATCACTCCCTGATGCCGCCACGACACCGCCGTCGAGGTAAGACCGTAGCGGCGGCACACGCGAAGCTCTCTCCTCTCCCCAGTAGCGCACCATAGCCGGTCCGGCAGTGTAGGGATGGTGCTGTGCGGTGAGCGCGATGCCGAGCGCGTTCATACGCTCGAAATGATCGGGTGAAGGAAGAAACCCATGTTCGAGGACAAAGCGGCGCCCGACGATCGATTGCTCCTCGTTCGCCGCTTCATAGGCCGCAATGACCTGCTCGACCGCGTCATCGCCGACCGCATGGGTTCCCGGTCGCCACCCGAGCCGGTTCAACTCCTTGACTACTTCCACGTAGCGATCACGTGGCGTCACTTGCAAACCGCGGAAGGTGCCGCCCTTTCCGTAGGGCTCCTCGTAGGGCTCTCTCATGAGACCGCCCTCGTACCCGCCATCGACCATGAGCTTGATACCAGCGGGTCTCAGCCACTCGTCGCCGTCGTCGGGCTTCACACCGAACCCCTCGATCGACGCCCGGAGGCCGTCAGCCGACGCTTGGGAACCGCGCGGCCCGCGCAAAAGCGCGCTCACCCGAAGAGTGAGCACTCCGCGCTCCCTCATCTCCTGCAGCAGCCGGTATTGAGAAAGCCCCATCGCTCCGTAGCGGATGCTGGTGAGGCCGGCCGCATTCAGCTTCGCGTGCTCCGTCAGAAGATCCTCGATCTGCTGCTCGTGGCTGCGTGGCGGCGGAGGTGGGCGCGTTATCAGCGCCTTCGCGGTATCGACGAGTTCTCCATTCAGCGCGCCGTCGTCGTAGCGACTGATCTCCCCGCCAGCCGGAACCGGCGTCTCGGTCGTGATGTTCCATTTCTCGAGTGCTTTGGAATTGAGGATGTACTCATGGCCGCCGCGTACCAGGATGACCGGTGTCTCCGGTGCGACGGTGTCCAGCTCGCGCAGGAGCGGAAGCCGGTCCTCCTCGAGCTGGGACTCGTGCCAGTCGCTATTCGAGACGACGACGTCGCCCGAAGCCGTGGTCGCGACGCGTGCGGCAACGGCCGCAAGGACCTCATCGATCGTGCGTGCTCGCGACAAGTCGATTCCTGGCCCGCCACCCGCGTTGTGGATGTGAGAGTCCCCGAAACCGGGCACGACGGTACGACCAGCAAGGTCGACGATTCGCGTCGAAGGCCCGGCGAGGGCGCGAACCTCCGCGTCCGTGCCCACCGCCACGAAGCGGTCGCTCGAGAGCGCCATGGCCTGCACGGTCGGCAACGCCTCGTCGACGGTGACGATGTGGCCGTTGACATAGATGGCGTCTGGGGCCGAGGCTTCTATTGGCCCGCGCGAATCTCCGGCGCCGCAGTTGATCAGGGTAGTGAGAAGCAACGCGCCCAGAACCGCGCTCCCTCGACTGGTGCGAATCGTCATACGTATCTCTAAATTTGGCGGGTTAGATTTCCTACCAGGCATGTCTTGTAACATGACCGGCGCACCGAAGTCTCAGCACGGAGGAGTACCGGCTCGAGCTTCGCTCGACACTTTTCATTAGTCTTCCTCGCGATCAGATGCTCGATGCGCGCCACGGGAATGAGGAGATCCGACAGGATTTCGACGCACTCGGCCTCGGCAACGATCTCGTTCTCGATTCCTGACGAGGCGAATAGAAGGTCGAGGAGCGCACCGGTCTCCGCGGCTTCTGATGGTTGTAAGCGCGCAGTCGCCAGACGGTCGGCCGCGGTTTGTTCGACGGTTTCGACGACGGTGTACCCGCTTAGATGCATGCTGTGAATCAGTGCTTCCGCCTCTCGGTCGCTTTGCACGGCTACTGCAAGATCTGCATCGCGGGTGAACCGCGGCTCGCTTCGACGGAAATGGCGAGGCCGCCGACCAGAGCGAATCTAGCCTTGACAGCGAGTAGATCTGCGCACAATCGACGAAGCGCCTATTCGAGTAGGCTCAACGGCTTTTTCGGGGCCAATCTACCCATCGTCCTTCGCAATCACCGAACTCGGCGCCCGGACGGTGGTGAAGCCACGCACGCAGCCGCTTCGCGATCTCGGCCTCGGAATCGTTAGGATGATCTCGTTTGAGGTTTTGCCGCATGAGCTCGACGCCAGTCTCGAACAGATGCATCGCGACCCGGAAACGATCGGCGGGTGTCAGCGCCTTCTCCATGAGCGAATTCTACAATGCTTTGAATCAAGTTGCTGAAACAAGAAGCGCGTTGGAGTCGGCGTCAGAACGCGCAGCCGAAGTTCACGAGACGCACCTGAGGAAATGTGAATGAGTCACTAAGGCCGCCAAAGAGGCGCGTGACGCCAACGCCCATTCCCAAGTACCAGTTCTTGTTGGCTCCCATCAACCATGTGTAGCCGAGCTCGACTCCAGCCCCGAAGAACGTTCCGTTGTCGTAGCCCTCGTTCAGATAGTAGGCGCCTGTCAATCCACTTACTAGTGCAAGCGGAGGGGAAATTTCTGCATCGCGGCGATCTCGGCGAGGCTTTGCCGGATCAACGCCTCGAGCTCGCGCGACGGATCGTGGTCGAGAGCATCGACGAAATGTTGGTAGGCCGCCGTCGGCTCGCCCAAATCATGGAGTTGAACGAGCCCAGCGCCCGCATGCGCCTCCGCGAGACCAGGCCCGCGCGGATAGTCGCGCAAATGGCGCTGATGCACGGTGAGGGCCCCGCGCGCATGCCCATTCTTCGACATCCAGTTCGCCAGTAAGAGCGAAACCTCTGGCGTAAGCATCCCGCGCGTCCGGAGCGACGGTATAACGAAATAAAGCTCTGCGGCTTTCTCGAACTTCCCTTGCGCAACAGCGCCGGTAATCGCCTCACCGATGGAGCGCGGCCTGTTGCTCGGCGAAGAATGCTCCTCGCGGTACTCTCGTGGGCGCGCCGTCATCTCACGCCGATTCAGAACCAAGGCCACGACCACACCCATCAGAAAACCGCCAATATGTGCGCCGTGCGCTACGCCCGAGCCCTCCCCCACCGTCACGAGGAATGGCAGGATGTTGCTCACGACGATGTAAAAACCCAGCACCCAGCGCGCCGGAAGCATGACCACGCGAATGAAATAGAAAAGAAAGATGAGCACGCGCACCTTATTGTGCGGAAACCAGATGAAGTAGAAGCCGAGAATGCCCGAGATCGCCCCCGATGCCCCGACGAGCGGGATGGGCGAACCACTCGCGAAAGCGCCGTGAAACAACGTCGCCGCCGCTCCCGAGCCCAAATACCACACGACATAGCCTGTCGCTCCGAGTCGATGCTCGACATTGTCTCCATAGATCCAGAGAAAGAGCATGTTCCCAAACAGATGCATGAACCCACCATGCATGAACATCGATGTGAAGAGCGTCACGATCGATGGATCGGACGGCCGGTAGCCATATTCGAATACCAACAGATCGTAAGCTGTCAACTGTGGCGTGACCTGCTCCATCGGCACGTTGGGCGGGAGATTTTGGCGAATGGCGCTCAGATATTCCGCAACCCTCGGATCCGCTGGGTCCGCGAGCTGAGCGGTCATCGGCAGAAAAGTGAGCAGGAAGGCCGCGACGTTCAAGCCTATGAGCGCATAGGTCAGATGCGGTGTGCCGCGCGGATTCGGCTCGTCTCCGATCGGAAGGAACATGGAGAAGCAATATACCGCATGGATCGATGGCGCGGAATCTTTCAGAAGAGAAAAAGGGGCGGCGAGGAATCCCGCCGCCGCCCCTCATTCGAGCCTCTCTCAGAATCGAGACCCCGCCACTTCGAACCGACTCGAGTCAGAGACGCGCTCTGCCACACGCGGCACCCGCACGCACAAACTCAGAGAGGTTGCCGGGCGGTACCTGGAAGGCTAGGCATCGATTCCTGGACGACAACGGTCGATACAATGCCGACAACAGCTAGCACGGGAAGCTCCAAAGGTAAGAATGCGCTAGTACTCCGTTGCCGTTACTGCCAATAAAGGCAAGTGCTCATCTCGACTGAGGCCGCCCATTGGGCACGCCCGGCAACCTTCAACGCCACATATACCTTTATTCAACGAATAAGTAAACTGGAAAATCTCCCGGGTTGCAAACGGGTTGACGGCATGGCGAGTGAAGACGTATACAATAACGGCAGTCGTTTGGGAGACAGATTTCATGAAGATACGAGCCTTTTCATTCATTTCGGCAGTCGCTTTGGTTCTCGCCCTCGCGGCGCCAGTTATCTCGCAGGAGCGCGAGCACGTTCGTCCGGCACCCGACCGAAACGGCCAGGGCGATGGACCGCACGAGCGCCTCATCCTTCGCGGCGGCATCGTCATCGACGGCACGGGCGGGCCACCCGCGGGCCCGAAGGATATCGTCATCGAAGGCAACCGCATCGTAGAGATTAAGAGCGTCGGCACGCCGTTCATTGAGATCGACGAGTCGAAGCGACCTACGAACGCAACCAAGGAGATCGACATCTCGGGAATGTACGTCATGCCCGGTTTCGTAGACCTTCACACGCATACGGGCGGTGTCCCAAAAGCTCCGGAGGCAGAATATGTGTACAAGCTTTGGATGGCCCACGGGGTCACGACGACGCGAGACGCAGGGTCCGGCGCACAGAGCTTCATCCTCAACGAGAAAGAGCGAAGCGCCAAGAACGAAATCGTAGCCCCTCGTATTTTCGCCTACGCCCGTCCTGGCACGGGCTCCGGTTGGGAGGGCGGATCCATCCAAACCGCTGAAAGAGCCCGTGAATGGGTGCGCTGGGGCGCGGCCCAAGGGATCGACGGGCTCAAGCTCGGCTCCTACGACCCCCACATCATGGAAGCGCTCATCGACGAGGCGAAAAAGCACGGTCTCGGCACCATGGCGCATCTCGGACAAAACGGTGTCGCTCGTATGAATGTTCTGGACGCGGCGCGCCTCGGCCTCGGGACCCAGACGCATTTCTACGGGCTCTTCGAAGCCCTCCTCAAAGATCACTACGTCCAGGATTGGCCCATCAACCAGAATCAGAACGACGAGCAGCACCGCTTCGGCCAAGTCGCCCGCCTCTGGGATCAAATCCATCCGCGCGGGAGTATGCGCTGGACTGGGCTCATCGACGAGCTCATCGATCTTGGGCTCACGATCGATCCGACGATGACGATTTATGACGCGGGCCGCAACGTCATGGCCGCGCGCAACGCCGACTGGCACGAGCGGTATACGCTTCCCTCACAGTGGGAGTTCTACCAGCCGAGTCGACGCAACCACGGTGCCTATTGGTTCTATTGGACGAGCCATGACGAGATCGCATGGCGCAACTTCTATCACGTGTGGATGCAGTTTCTGAACGACTACAAGAACGCGGGCGGCCGCGTGACGACGGGCTCCGATTCGGGCTTCATCTACAAGCTCTACGGCTTCGCCTATATCGAAGAGTTCGAGCTTTTGCAGGAAGCCGGTTTCCATCCCCTCGAGGTCATACGCTCCGCCACACTGAACGGCGCCGAGACTTTGTACGAGCCCAAGGGCACTCGAATCGAGTTCGGGATTATTCGACCCGGCCTTCTCGCGGACCTCGTCGTCGTCCAGGAGAATCCGCTCGAGAACTTCAAAGTCCTGTACGGGACCGGAGCGGTACGGCTCAACGACGATACAGGCGAGGTCGAGCGTGTCGGCGGCATCAAGTACACGATCAAGGACGGCATCGTCTATGACGCCAAGGAACTTCTCGCGGATGTCGCCCGGATGGTCGAACAGGCCACGCAAGCGCCGATGGATTCTACTACCAACGAGAACTGACAGGCGGGCAGTTGAGTTGAACGCCTTATTTACGATATAAAGGAGTTGTCATCCCCCCGCAAGGTGAAGAGGAGTCTATAGCTTTTCCGAGCTAGTGCGTTCGAGCCGAAGGGACACCCGTGCCGGGGATATGCCAAGGAGGAGCTCATGGACCTACTCCGGATTGCGCGCGTTCCGCCGGTGACGATCGGGTCAGGCGCTACCGTCCTCGATGCCGTCAAGCGGATGTCCGACATGGGTACGGGCGCCGTAGTCATCGTCGACGACGACCAACCCAAAGGCATTTTCACGGCGAGCGATTTACTGCGCCGCGTGGTCGCGAAAGGGCACCGCCTCGACAAAACCCGCTTGTCGGAAGTCGCGACCTTCCCTCTAACGGTTGCGCGGGCGGACACCGAATGCGAAGCGGCACTCGTGTTGATGGTCGAAAACCACATCCGGCACTTGCCTATCGTCGACCAGGATTCCCGCGTACGCGGGATGCTCTCCACCCGCCATTTGCTGCGAAATATGGTCGACGACATGTCGCAGGAGCTGACGTCGCTCAGCGCCTACTTTACTGCCGACGGGATCGGCGGCTAGCTCCCGCGAGTTATTGCACCTGCGTATAATTCTTGCATGGTCGCCACTCAATCGACGTTGCTCAAAAGCAAGGCCCTCAACGAGTGGAGGTTGTTCTCGCTAATCGTTGTCCCGATTTGTCTCGGGATTGTAATTAGGATGACGAGCGTTGATATGTCTACCCCCGCGGGCATTTCTTCCATGATCCAGTTTTCGGTTCGCTGTTCGGTGCCGTGGCTGTACCTGGCTTTTGCAGCTTCCTCACTCGCGATGTTGTTTCCCGGGTCTTTCAGCCGCTGGTTATTACACAATCGAAGCTACATCGGTCTCTGCTTCGCCGCTGCGATGGCCTGGCAGTTGTTGTTCATTCTCTGGATGGTGATGGGCTACTGGGGTTACTACGTAGGGGAGGTTTACAGCCTTTACGACTTGGCGGAGCAGGTGCCCGGATATCTATTCCTGTTCGCCATGACGCTGACGTCGTTTCGCTACTGGCGCAGCAAGCTGAGCGCGCGACAGTGGCGCGTCCTGCACAAGAGCGGCATCTACTTCATCTGGTTCGTGGTCTGGACCACGTACTGGTTCGAGCTCTATTATTACGACGACCGCCAAATTATCGATTACGTCTTCTATTGGGCAGGGCTTTTGGCCTGGGGGTTCCGCTTAGGCGCCTGGAACAAGAAACGCTGGGTGTTAGCGGCGGCCTAAGGAGGTACGACCGATGTTCGAGAACCTGCTCCTAGGACTGCTGGCGGCAGTTCTGACGGGCTCGTCCGTCACTCCCGCGGCAGAAAACCCGCTGAGCGCGCGAGAAGCAGCGGACAAAATCCGATCCGGCAGTATGACTTCGGAGGCCCTCACGCGGGAGCTGCCCGCCCGCGCGAAAGCGCTGTGAGGGCTGAACGCGTTCATCTCGCTGGACGCCGAGCAAGCGATAGCTGCAGCTCGAGCCGCTGACGCGACGACGGGCGAAGGGGCCGCTTCACGGCGTGGCACGGGGGCCGCCATTGGTGCGGGGATCGCGCCCCGCATGGCTCGGCACCGATACGGGTGGCTCGGTGCGCATCCCGGCCGCACTCAACGGCATCGCTGGGCTGCGACCAACCGTAGGCCGCTATCCGAATCTCGGCATCGTGCCCATCTCTCACACCCGAGACACCGCCGGGCCGATGGCGCGAACCGTCGATGACCTGGTGCTGCTCGATGGCATCATCGCCGGCGGGGCCACCTCCCTGAGCCCGCCTCCTTGCAAGGCCTGAGGCTCGGTCTTCCAAAGCCCTTTGTCGACCGTCTCGATGCCGAGACCCAAGTAGTTTTCGATGAGGTGGTCGAAAAACTCGAGACCGCAGGCGCGGTCCTGGTGCCGCTCGATCTCGGAAACGTGATGGAGCTCAACGCCGAAACTCGGGGCATCGCACTCTGGGAAGCCAAGCGGGACCTAGCCGCGTACCTAGCCGTTCACGGATCGGAGCTGACCGTGGAGCAGCTGGCCGAGGAGATCGCGAGCCCCGATGTGAATGCCATCTTCGACAACCTTCTCGGAAAAGACGCGGTCTCCGACGACGCTTACGCGGCCGCTATCGGTGAGTTCCTACCCCGGCTTCAGCTCGCCTATCTGGCGGCGTTTCGTGACCATCGACTCACGGCGATCCTGTTTCCGACGACGCCGCTACCCGCGCAACCGATTCAAGGCTCGGATAAAGAGGTCACCCTCAACAGCGAGAAGGTCCCGACATTTGCCACCTTCGCTCGCAATACCGACCCCGGCAGCGTTGCCGGTCTCCCCGGTCTTACGGTTCCCGCCGAGCTTCTTCGGATTCATCCCGAGCTCGCGAGCCATCTGGACCTGCGCGTGTGACAGGTGGTGGAACTACGTGCGACTATCCAAGCCTGCATGTTCTGGTTCGGTTTCTTTTTCTTCTTGGCCATTCCCCATACCTCAAACGATGCTCATGTGAGCGCGGCCGCTACCGCGGGCGGCAAGAGCTCCACCACGTCACCTTCGAGCCGAAGCGTGAGCGCCGCGTGCCCGTCGTGGTCGGTGACACCGCGATTGATCACAACATAAGGCGCTCCGTGGTCCGCGGCCGCGAGCGGGAATCCCGCGGCCGGATAGACGGATAGCGTCGAGCCAAGCGCGATGATGAGGTCCGCCACCTCGGCGCCGCGGGTTGCGCGACCGAGATCTTCTGGCCGCAGGTTCTGGCCGAAGCTCACGGTCGCGGGCTTCAAGTAGCCGCCACAACCACAATCTGGAGCGACGTGGGTCTCGGCGAACGTCTTCATGTGCGCATCTGGGTCGGAGAGCTCGTGGCAGCTTATGCACTCGATGGCCCCGTTCGTCCCATGGATCTCGACAAGCGTTTCGGCGGACGTGCCGGCGCGCGTGTGAAGGCCGTCGATGTTCTGCGTGATAACTATCTCGATCTTTCCGGCACGCTCCAAATCCACGATGGCGATATGCGCGGCGTTGGGCTCGGCGTCCCTAAAAGACGGCCACGCCTCGAGCTTCTGATCCCAATACTCGCTGCGCGCCGTTTGAGAGGCCATGAAATCCTGGAAATAGACGGGCTGGTGCTCCTTCCACACGCCTTCTGGTCCGCGAAAGTCTCGTATGCCGCTTCCCGTGGAAATGCCGGCGCCGGTGAAGACGAGGATTCGCTCGGCCTCCACAATGAGCTCGGTCAGTTTCTCGCTATCGGCCGACATGATGCGCTTGGTGCTCGAGTCGGTGCGCTTCGAGCGGCGATGATTCGAACGCTTCCCCGCCCTGCTCGATCCAAACCTTCTCGATTTGCGCCGCGAACCTGCGGCCGACGTAGCGTGCGATGCGCTCGTTCGATACGACCTCGGCACGCAAGCTCTCGATCCTCTCCTGAAGCTCGGCCGCGGAGCGCCCGGCGCGGCGCTCTTCACTCACGACCCGGTGAAGCGTCTCGAAAAACGACTTCTGGTCTTCGAGCACGGCGCCGTCGGCAAGCGGTCCGTGTCCCACCCCCACGATTCGAGGACGAAGCGCTTGCGCCTTTTCGAGCGTCGCCGGCCACGGCCGGGTGTCGCCGTCTCCTACGAAATTATGCGGGCCGTTCACGGCCGCATCGCCACTAAACAATATGCGCTCTTCGGGAAGCCAGGCCCATCCGTCGCCATGCGTGTGGCTCACGCCAAGATAAAGAAGCTCGACCCGCCGGGTCCCGTCATCGAAAACGAGCTTGTCGGGAAAGCGGAGGATCGGCAGAACGAGCTCGCGGCTACGTCTATATATAGCGATGGTCATAGCACTCCTGCTCGTGACCTTCGTCCCCGACATCGCGCTCGCGCGCCCCCGCTGGCTCGGGATATGAAATGCGACGCGGTCAAGGAGTTTGCTGTATAGTCGCGACGTGTTTGTGCCTGCTAACAGATGGACCGAGCTGTAATGCGCGTATTCTTGATTCATATTCGCGATCCTCAATTCTACGCGCTGCCTGCGAAAACGCTTGCGCCGAACGGCAACGTTCGAGTGATGGGCTTTCCTCCCATTGGCATCATGTCGCTCTCGGCCGTGCTCAAACGCGAGGGTCATGAGTGCATCATGTTCGACCAGGCCAATCCGGCAACGCCAAACGAAGTCATCCTGGATGAGATCCGACGGCAGCGGCCGGCGCTCGTGGGCCTGAGCTTCCTCAGCACCACCAGCTACCCCTATGCAAAGCTCCTCGCCCGACAGATTCGAGCGGCCGATGATGATGACGCGGTGCGCATCGCGTTCGGTGGGGTCTTCGCCACGTTGAATGCCGAACGGGTGAAGCTACAATGTCCCGAAGTAGATTTCGTGTGCCGCGGCGACGGCGAGCAATTGATTCTCGACCTCCTGGAACGATTGGACGACCCCACCGACGTCGTCGGACTCACCTGGGCCAAGGACGGCAAACTGGTTCACAATCCGGACCGGCCGCTCGATCGCGATCTCGACCAGTGGCCTTTCCCCGACCGAGATAGCCTCTCACTGGATTTCGTCGAGTCGATGCCTCTCGACGTCCCCGCGGTCCTCTCCCTGGAGCGGTTTACCACCATGCAGACCTCGCGCGGTTGCCCCTGGCCCTGCGTGTTCTGTGATATTCCGGTCTTCAGCGAAGGGAAATGGCGCTCACGAACTCCCGAACATGTCGTAGCGGAGCTCAACCATCTGCAGGCATTGGGCTACGGATCGGTATATTTTGTGGACGACCACTTTCTCCTGCAACCCAAGCGGATCGAGGCCATCTGCAAAGGAATCACCGACAACGGCATCACGATCGAATGGGGCTGCGAGGGGCGCGTCGACTCCGTCTGTCAACACCTTTTTCCAGCCATGGCCAAGGCACACTGCCGCACGCTCATGCTGGGGATCGAGAGCGGGAGCCAAAAGGTGCTCGACCGCCTCAAAAAGGACCAGACGCTCGCCGAGGTCGAGACCACGGTGAGCAATGCCAAGGCCGCCGGAATCGAAATCGTGCACGGGTTTTTCGTCGTCGGGAATCCGGACGAGACGGCAGAAGATATCCGCGCCACCTTCGACTTTGCCGCGAGGCTTCCGTTGGACACCTACGGCTTCAACCGCCTATGCGTTTACCGCGGGACCCCGCTTTGGCACGAATATGTCGACCGCGGCCTCGTCGACGACGTGGACGATTGGTACAAGTATTTCAAGTGCACCGAGATCGATCCCACCTGCCTGTTGGGCGAGGCGGTGAACGCCGAGCGCTCGGCCGGTTTGCGACGGCTGTTCCGGTACAAATTCACGCACTACCCGCTCCAAACCTTCCGCCTGCTGTGGCGTTTTCTCCGTCATATGCCGATGCGCGAGGTGGCATACTTGATCGTCAAACCGTTTCTCGGTGCGAAACGCGGAGCGACCAAGGCTGAGTCGCTGTCACGCGCCGTCGAGCACGGGGCGTCCAAGGATGCGGCGGCAGATCTCACGAAGGTGAGCGACGAGATCCTCAAAAAGACGCATGACTCGCAGCTCGAACACCGAGCCCCGCTGCGTGGGTGACGATGATCCTCGCCGGCGGCATAAGCAACGGCGAGATTACCTCCCGCCTGGTGCCACGCGTCACCGTACCCCTGCTGCTGCTCGGTGGCCGGTATGACTACATCTTCCCGGTCGACGCGCGACAAATGCCGCTCATCGATCCTCTGGGAACGCCCGACGAGGACAAGCGCCACGTTATCTTCGAAGATGGCCACCTGCCGCTTCCAAGAGCCGAGATGATCCGTGAAAACCCTCGAGTGGCTCGACCTCTACCAGAATCCTGTCGTGCCGCTCACTCGGCCATCCAGTTCTTCAGAACAGTAAGAATCAAAGAAAGGACCTCGCCATGGATCGTAGACGTTTCCTAGGCTATTCGGCGCTTGGTAGTGCAACGCTTCTTACCGCTCCGACCGGATGCGCGCCTGCTCATGCCCCGGAGGGCTCCTCTATGACCCGGCAGACCGGCAACGAACCGTTCGAGCTTCACGAAGCTACCGTAGCCGAGTTGCAAGAAGGCATGGAGTCGGGCCGGCTCACGGCTCGCTCCATCGCAGAGCTCTATCTGTCGCGTATCGACGCGCTCGATCGCGAGGGACCGGAATTACGAGCCATCATCGAGACGAATCCCGAGGCACTTTCGATCGCGGACGAATTGGATGCGGAGCGCCAGTCCAACGGACCACGCGGTCCTCTTCACGGAATTCCCGTCGCCATAAAAGACAACATCGATACGCACGATCAGATGACCACGACCGCGGGCTCTCTGGCGCTCGAGGGCTCGATCCCGCTGCAGGACTCTTTCGTAGCGCAGAAGCTCCGTGAAGCGGGCGCCATCATCCTGGCCAAGGCCAACATGAGCGAATGGGCTTACTGGCGAGGATTCAAAGCTTCCAGTGGCTGGAGCGGACGCGGCGGGCAATGCAGGAACGCCTATGCGCTCGATAGAAATCCGTGCGGATCCAGCTCCGGCTCGGGCGTGGCGGGATCCGCCAATCTTGTCTCGTTAACTATCGGCACCGAGACCGGCGGGTCCATCATGTGTCCTTCCTCGATCAACGGCCTCGTCGGCATCAAGCCGACCGTCGGTCTTTGGAGCCGCGCCGGCATCATCCCCATCTCGCATTCCCAGGACACCGCGGGACCAATGACGCGAACCTTGAGGGACGGAGCCGTCCTCCTGGGCGCCATCACCGGTGTCGATCCGCGCGACGAGGCCACCGCGGCGAGCGAGGGCAACGCACACATCGATTACACACAGTTTCTGGACGAGGACGGATTGAGAGGCGCGCGCATCGGCGTCGCACGCAACTTTTCCGACTTCGACAAGCGCGTCCTCACCGTGTTCGACCGGGCCGTCGAAGACCTGAAAGCAGCCGGGGCCGAGGTGGTCGATCCAGCCAACATTCCCAGCATGGACAACGCCAACGTGTTCTCGGAGCTCCCGACGCGAGTGCTCAATTACGAGTTCAAAGCAAACATTAATAAATACTTCGAAAGTCTCGGTCCGGACGCGCCCGTCAAGAGCCTCACCGAGCTCATCGCATTCAACGACGCCAACCGCGATCGCGAGATGCCGTTCTTCGGCCAGGAGCGCTTAATCGCCTCCGAAGAGGCGGGGCCACTCACCGACCCCGCCTACCTCGAGGCCCTCAGCACTGTCCAGCGACATGCCCGCACCGAAGGCATCGATGCCCTCATGGCGGCGCACAATCTCAATGCGATCGTCGCGCCGACTAGGGATCCGGCTTGGCTGACCGACCACATCATGGGTGACCGTCTGCAAGGAGGCTCTAGTGCTGGAGTGGCCGCCATCGCCGGCTACCCGGACATCTCGATTCCCATGGGATTCGTGTCCGGTCTGCCGGTCGGCATCTCTTTCTTCGGGGCCCGGTGGAGCGAACCGACCCTGCTGAAAGTTGCCTACGGCTACGAGCAAGCGACGAACCACCGACAGGCACCGACGTTTGTAGAGACGCTGGGATAGAACGAGCGGGGCCTCAGTTCAGAACATCGAACTGGTGCGTGTACTTCACGATGAAGCTTCGGCTCTGGGGGCCGATGCGAAAATCACCCAACCCTTCCGTGTCGTTATACACGACAAAGAGTCCGGTCCCGGCCGTGTTCAACCAACCGAAGCGCAGGTTGACGGACCAGATGTCGCTCTGGTCGTTGTACTGAATTAGAGACTGCAAGTTCACGAAGGGCGTGAAGCTGTAATTGACGCGGAATTGTCCCAAGTTTGTGACGAACTCGCCTTCGGGCAGATTGATGTCGTTGTAGGACCACGTCAAGCTCGTGTTGAGCTTTGCGCCGCGGCGGATCTGAATCGTCGTCCCGACCGACACGCGGGCGCCCGAAAAGAAGCCGCCAGCGTCTAGGCTTCCGCGGCATGAGAGCCAAGCGCTTTCATCCGTATTCCACCGCCATGCGACCTCTGTAAACTTGTAGATCCCCAGTGGGATGATCACGCCGGGCGCGATCTCGAAAGGTTCCGTGAGCCCTTCCCGATTAATATTGACGGCCGGGCTGAAGAACGCCCCGCTTTCGAAGTCTACATGCGAGTCCAAATGGAGCTGCTCCGTTTCCTTGAAGCCTTCGAAATCCCAGAAGCTCCGATAGGTCGCGTGAGGACGTAGCTCGCGGAGCCAGGCCACCGACGGCGTCCGAATGTTCTGGATATAGCTGGACTGAATCGTACGGTAGTCCTTGCGCGCGAGAAAGCCGACTTCTGGATTGAACGCATCGCCGACCTCGATGTACTCGACCCACCACCGTCCCCAGAGCTTGCGAAACTCGCCGAAGAACTCGGCGGCATGTTCCCTGCCAATAGCGCCTGGAGTCTCCGTGCGTGTCGCCATACCGCGAAAGGTCCAGGTTTGGCCGATACCGAACGTTCCGTCTACGCCCCACGCACGGTTCCAGTCGTCCTCGCCCGCGAGATCGCCCGTGCCCATCCGGTTGACGAAGAGCGCGCCGATGCTAGAGCGGCTCGAAAGCTCGCGGCGGACGGCCGCGACGGTGAAATGATTTGCGGGCGTGACGCCGTCGACCGCATCGGTTTGCATGTTCATCAGACCGATGTTGTAGTGCCCCGCCTTTCCGCTCAGCCTCGCGCCTGCTTTGATGGGAACGAGCTCACCGGACGGCCCGATACCGATGCGGCGGCTGAAGAAAAGCTCGAGCGTGCGACTCCTTAAATCTCCGGTGCCCATCGCGAAGGTGCCAGCGTTCTCGAGGAAGAAGCCGCGCTTCTCGGGAAAGAAGAGGTTGAAGCGCGTGAGGTTTAACTGCTGATCGTCCACCTCGACTTGAGCGAAGTCGGTATTGACCGTCACGTCGAGGTTCAACGCGGGGGTGACGCCAAACTTCACGTCGAGACCGAACTGAGCATCGAAGTCCGAGGACGTGCTCGTCGCGAAGTCGCGGTTGGCCGAAGACAGCGCGTACGGGGTCACTTTGAAGTTTCTCGGCGTCGCGAGCTCGAGGCCGTTCAAGTCGCCCGCGGAGGATAGGCGGTAGAGGTTGAAGATACGCGAGACCGGCGACCAGTACACTTGCTCGCGCTTTCGTCGAATGTTGCGCTGAAAGTTTAGCCCCCAACTCTGCGGCTTCCCTGAACCGTAGCGAAGCGTCCGCAGCGGGATGGCGAACTCTGCCATCCATCCCATCTCGCCGATATGGGCGCGTACGGTGAAGCTCGCGTCCCAATTGAGATTGAAACCACTCCCGGACCCCGTCTGCGTACGTTGGCGGCTGGACGTCTGTCCTCCACCACCTTCCTTGCTTACCTGACCGTCATACTCGATCCCGGCCGGATTGGTGCCGAAAACGAACCCGTTCTGGCGGTCTCGATAAGTATCGAAGACCATTTGGAACGAGTCCATATCGGTGAGGCCCGCATCACGCCGGCTATCGGTGACGATGATGCCAGACGGGTCGCGATCGTAGCAGATCACCCCAACGTAGATGAACGCGTCATCGTAAAGAATACGGACTTCGGTCTTCTCGGTCGCAGGCTCCCCTTCGAGAGGCTCGGCCTGAACGAAATCTGTGAGCACCGGCGCGGTAAACCAAACGCCTTCTTCGACAACGCCGTCAATGACCGGCGCGCCATCGATTTCGGTAACTTTGACCGCCTGGGCCTCGCGGCGCTCCACTTCCTGCGCCGAAACAAAGGAGGCAACGGATAGCAAAACTGCGAGGCAGAGGCCTCTGGCGCAAATCATGGCGTCGGTTATTCTAAACGAAACGGTCTCGCAGAAGTGGCCATCTCGCCCACGCCTCGCTAAACTGTTCTCATGGCCGAGAAAAAAGACGACGCTTTGTACGCACTGAAGACTTCCGCCAACAAAGTCTGGCTCGCGGGCCTCGGGCACTGGCGCAGGCGGAAAAGCAAGGCGACAAGCTCTTCAATACGCTCGTCAAGAAAGGAAAGAAGTACGAAGACTTGATTCCGACCTCGGGCGACGTCAAGGATACCGTCGACGCTGCCAAAAAGCAGGCTACCGAGACCTATACCAGCATGGAAGCAGCGTTCGACCGCCAAGTCGCGACCGCTCTCAAACGAGCGGGCGTGGCCCAACAGGCCGAGGTCAACGCCTTGAAGAAAGAGGTCGAGAAGCTGAAGCGCGAGGCGAAGGGCAACCCCGCAAAGGCGAAAAAAGCAGCCACCAAGAAGAAAAAGACGGCGGCCAAAAAGAAGACCACGAGCAAGAAGAAAGCCACCGCGCGCCCAAGGAAAAAGAAACCCTGACGTTTAGTCTTCTCGATCGACGACGTCCGCGACCCAGATATCGCCGATGTCCACGCTCCAAGTGAAGTAGATGTAGCGAGCATCGGTAGCGAGTGCGATCTCGCCAAGCGCACCGATACGTCCTTCGAGTTTTGTAACCGCGCGCCGCACCTTCGTCTCTGGATCGATCGCCCAAACGTTACCGGCACCTCCATCGTTGTTTATCACGTAGAGGCTCTGCCCGTCCCGTGAGAAGCGTGCGAAGCCACTTGACGTCGTTCCGAGCGACTCTGTCTCTCCGCATCGGGCGGGGATACGCCAGGATCTCCCCTGTGAACGAAAGGCTATCCACTCTCCGTCTGGCGCCCAGTCCGGATTCATCTCGTCACCCGGGTCCGTCGTTAACCGCTCGAGCTCGCCGGAGTTGACCGTCAACAGCCAGATGTCCATGTTGCGCTTCGTCTGGAGTCGAACGCTATGCGTGTGCCGTCGGGCGACCAGGTCGGGTACGAGTCACGTTCCTCGTGAGCCGTGAGCTGACGCGCCGCTCCACCCGCGGCCGGCACGACCCACAGGTCGCGGTTGCCGCTCCGAAAAGCGCAGAACAGGATCTCCTTGCCGTCGGCGAGTAATCGGGACGCCAGTCGGGCGTCGGATCGGTCCGAGCTGACTACGAGCTCGGTCCCATCGGGAGACACATCGACAAACTCGATGAACGCCTGATCGTGAGTGACCCGCTCGGCATCGGCCCAGGTGGCGACACGATCTTCCACTATCGGCACCCGCCACACGTTGGAGATTTTCCTTCCTTTGGAGTACGCGACTCTTGCTCCGTCGGCGAAAAACCGGATGAAGGCTTCCTGCGACAAGTCTTTCGCTTCTTCCGCATCCCCGACGATCCCGCGCGCGAATCGATAGGCGCGAGGGCCGTATCGGCGGACGAGCGGCTCGAAAGCCCTCCGGCGCTCGGCCTTACAGCCCTCTATCCAGTCGGCTTCCGGCGCGTCCATTACCTGTAATACGCCACGAGGCCGCCTAATATTCAAATTCAGAGTAGAATTTCTTCATGAAGCCGCTGTGCTTTTTCGCCTTTCTGATGCTCGCGGGACAGGCTGCCGCCGAGAACTGGCCCCAATGGCGCGGCCCGAGCCGTGACGGGATCTCGCCCGAGAAGAACTTGCCGGAAGTTTGGGGACCGGAGCAAAACATCCGCTGGCGCGCTCCGCTCGCCGGGCTCGGAACTTCGACCCCGGTCATCTGGGAGGACCTAGTCTTCTTGACCTCACAGCTCGGCATGGGGCCCATCGACCGCCGCGGTGCCGAGTTCGACGAAGGGGTCACGGTAAAAGACTACACGCGCGAGGATAACCGGATCACTTTCGTGGTGCAAGCTTTTGCCCACAAAGACGGGCGCCAAGTGTGGGAGCACCGCTTCGACGCCGTCGACCTGAGCGGCAGCTTGCCTTCCGTCCACCCTAAACACAACTTCGCGACCCCGAGCACAACCACGGATGGCGAGCTCGTCTATGCATGGGTCGGGACCGGCCAGCTCGTCGCGCTGACTCTGAAGGGTGATCTCGTTTGGTCCCGCCACATCGGCCGCGACTACGCTCCCTTCCACGTGTTGTGGGGTCATGGCAGCTCCCCGATGTTATACCGCGACACGCTCATCTTGCTCTGCGACCACCCGCCGGGCGCATATCTGATTGCGCTCGACAAAACGAACGGCAAAGAGCTCTGGAAAGTCGCCCGCGGTAAAGGCATTCGATCGTACTCGACGCCTTTTGTCGTCCCCGGGCCCGAAGGCGACGAGCTCGTTGTCAATTCGAGCCATCGTATCGAGGTCTATGACCCAAAGACCGGCGAGCTCTTGTGGCATGTCGGTGAGCCCGTCACCCTCGCCATCGGCGTCCCCGTCTACGCGAACGGGATCCTCTACGCAAGTCGCGGCTATTCGAGCGGTCCGTACTCAGCCATCCGGCTCGGAGGACGCGGTGATGTGAACGCGAGCCATGTCGAGTGGCACGTCCCGACGCGCGCGCCCTACATCTCGTCATTGCTCTACTACAACGAAAAGATCTTCATGGCGACCGAGCGCGGGATCGCTAGCGTTGTCGATGCAAAAAACGGAGAGACGCTCTGGCGGGAACGGCTCGGTGGAGCCTTTACCGCATCGCCCGTGGCGGCAGACGGAAAGGTCTATCTTCTCAACGAGTCCGGCGAGACATTCGTGTTCGAAGCCAGCGCACCGCCGAAGCTCGTCTCACGAAACCGGCTCGAAGAGCGCACACTCGCTTCACCCGCGATTTCCGGCGGCACGTTATTCATCCGCACGGACGCACACCTCGTCGCGATAGGCGCTACACGCCGGTAGCGATCGAATAGGCCCAGTTCATGAAGATCGCGGAGACGACGGCGATTCGTCCCGTCATGGTCAGCCTTGTCGGAATCGCGGGAAAGGTTTGGCCGGCGAGCGTCAACGTCGCGGCCGCGAGCCCGCCGCCGAGAAACAATATCCACCCGACCGCCGGCAACGGATAGAGCGAGAGGGCGCTCGCGACATCGAGATCGGCCAACAACAAGGCGGCCCGCGTCGTGCCGCAAGTCGGGCAGGCGTAGCCGGTCCAGCTCTTGAACGTACAGGCCCAGAGCGCGCCGGTGAACCCCGACGCCCAGGGCGAGACCATGACGAGCGCGGCGGCGACACCTCCCCAAAGAAGGGCTACCTGACGGCTCACGGCATGTTCCCGAACTGCTGCATGAACTGGTAGAGCACCGCGCCGAAGAGCACCGAAAGAGCCAGTCCGCACAAGCAGCACAAGACGAGCGGGATCAGCGTCGCTACGAGCACACGTGCCGGCGACGTACGGTGCACGGCGGCGAAACCGATGACCACGAGCACCAGGTTCCAAATCCACATAACGAGGCTACCCACGATCGGTACCGCGGCCGCAAGCCAAGAGATGCTGGAATAGGCGTAGACCTTGAGAGTGCCCTCGAAGCCGATCTCGGACTTTTCGGTCGCGCCGACGAGAAGCAGGCAAAGATGCATGACGGCCGAGCCGATAAAAATGCCGACCACATACAGAATCGGCCAGAAGACGAGCAATCCGATGAGCTGCACGATTCCCGGAGGGCCAAAGGCCCGGCCGAGACCTTCAAAGCCTTCGATCTGTTCCAAGCCTTCGAAGAATCCGCGCATGGTGTTGGCGAGAAGCATGTTCCAAAGCTGACCCAGTAGAACAGCAATCCAGGACACGATGATTCCGAAGAGCATTGGGCTCGTGAGGTCGCCGTCTTTGCGAAGGCGCGCGAGGCCGTCCGACGGATCGCTGACGAGCAGCTTGACAGTGTCGACAAATGCCCCGGTGATGCCGAGCCGATCGCGCTCCTCCCACGGCAGACGCGGGCCCGCGGAGGGCGGACGCGAGCCACCGGACGACGGTGGCCTATAGGGAGACGGAGCGGGCGGCAGGGGCGGCGTGCTCATGGGTTTATTGTAACCTGGTGCTGCCGGCTACCTGCTCTCGGCTACCAAGACGGAGGCGATGTAGTAATCAGCGCGAAGATCGCTAGGGTTTTCGCGAGTGCCAAACAGGAGTCTATCGGTTCGACGGGTCGGGCAAAAACAGGTCAGGGGCTCGCCGGCACGCGGGCATCGGATGCCACGAGCGCGGGCTTCCGTCCGCAGGCGTCGCTGCAGCGGAGCGTGAGGGAACGCTACCGGTAACGGACGTCGATTTTGTGGCGGAACCTTCGCAGCTGCGCTTTCAAATCGAGCTCGACTTTCCTGTTCGCAGTGAAAATACCCCACGGTGTCATGGCAAGACGCCCAACAAATTCCCCACCGTCCTCGCGGAACCCTACCACGCGCATGTCCGTACGAAGGGGCT
>CAUZCL010000060.1:0-27487 GCA_963578475.1 Acidobacteria bacterium bin61
TTCGGGGCTCGGCGAGACATGCAAATGATTTTGTCAGCACGCGGCTAGCCTCTTACCGGCCGCAACCAAAGGGATTCGCCACAGAGGCACAGAGGCACAGAGGCATAGAGGTACAGAGAAAGCGAGAGCGAGCGAAGAGCACTCGGCGGGGTCTATTGTTGCCTCTATGCTCGACGCTGCTAGCAGCGTCATCCCGGCGATGATGTCGTGAGCTCCCTGGAACATTTCGTCGCGCCCAGCGGAAGCGGAAACGGTAAGTGTTTTCGAAACTCCGTGTCTCTGTGGCCATTCTGAGAATTACCCGGCTAAGGAACAGTCCTAGAGCTTCCGAGCGATGACGATTCTTGGTATGCCGGCGAGGTCGGGCACGGTGCGCTCGTGTTCCAGCGCGGCTTCACGCAGGAGCGTTTCGACCGCCTGGGACTGCCCGTGGCCGATCTCCAGGACGAGGATGCCGCCCGGTTTCAGCGCTTGGTGGACCTGAGGCAAGAGCCTTCGGATCACATCGAGACCATCGGCGCCTCCCGACAGCGCATCGCGCGGCTCGTGCTCCGTGACTTCGGGCTCGAGGCCCGCGAGCTCTTCGTCCGGAATATAGGGAGGGTTGCTCACCACCGCGTCGAGGTCGGAATCGGCGACGGCCTCGAGCAAATCGCTCTCGAGGAACTCGACACGTGCTACCACGCCGTGCCGGAGCGCGTTCTCCCGGGCGATCGCGAGCGCCGCTTTCGATCGGTCGACCGCGACGAGCTCGGCATCTCTGAGTATGTGAGCGAGAGCGACGGCGATGCAGCCACTGCCGCAGCCTATATCCGCGATCCGGGGCGCTCGCGCGTTCTCGAACGCGAGCGCCGTTTGCTCCACGACGCCTTCGGTCTCGGGGCGCGGGATAAGGACGGCCGGCGTCACATGGAAGCTGAGCCCGTAGAAATCCTGAGTTCCGATGATGTATTGGACCGGAACGTGGCCGCGTCTTCGCTCGACGAGCTGAAAGAAGTGTCCGGTAGCCTCGGCGGGAACGGGTTCCTGAAGTCGCGTCAGAAGGGACTCACGCGTGCAGCCGAGCGCATGCCGTAGAAGCAGCTCGGCCTCGAGCCGGGCCTCGGTGATGCCGGCGCGGCCTAGCTCATCCGCGCCGCGCTCGAGGAAGCGCGCCGCGCTCATATTCCCGCGGTTGTCGCCGGTCGTCACGGCTAGACGGTGGCCTCGGCCTCTCTGAGTTTTTCCGTTTGGTAATGGGTGACGAGCGCGTCGATCATGGTGTCGAGATTGCCGTTGAGGATGCTGGCGAGCTGGTGGAGGGTGAAATGAATGCGGTGGTCCGTCACGCGCGCCTCGCGAAAATTGTAGGTCCGGATTTTCTCGCTTCGATCGCCGGAGCCTATTTGGCCTTTGCGCTCACTCGCGATCTGGTCCTGTTGTTCCTTGCGCGCCAAGTCATAGAGGCGCGAGCGCAGCACGCGCATGGCCTTGGCTTTGTTCTTGATCTGTGACTTCTCGTCCTGGCATGTGACGACGAGACCCGTGGGCTTGTGCGTGAGCCGCACTGCCGAGTAGGTGGTATTGACACTTTGACCACCCGGTCCTGACGAGCAGTAGGTATCGGTACGAACGTCACTTGGGTTGATGTCGATCTCGACGTCCTCGGCCTCTGGAAGCACGGCCACCGTTACGGCGGAGGTGTGGATCCGACCCGACGCTTCGGTTGCGGGAACGCGCTGGACGCGGTGGACCCCGCTTTCATATTTCAAGCGGCTATAGGCGCCTTTGCCTTCGATCAAGGCGACGACCTCTTTGATGCCGCCGATGCCTGTCTCGTTGACGCTTATGACCTGGACTTTCCAACGCTGCTGCTCCGCATATTGCGAGTACATGCGGAACATTTCCTGGGCAAAGAGGGCGGCCTCCTCGCCGCCCGTACCGGCGCGAATCTCGAGGAGCACGTTGCGCTCGTCGTTTGGGTCTTTCGGGAGCAGGTTGAAACGCAGCTCTTCCGTCAGCTGCGCGAGCTCCTGTTCGAGGCGGCTTACCTCCTCTTGGGCGAGGGCCTTGAGCTCATCCTCGTCCGCCTCGGCGAGCATTTCCCTGGTCTCCTGGAGCTGGCTTTTGGTGCTCTTGAGGTCCCGGTACTGGCTCACCACGGGCTCGAGCTCGGCGCGCAGCTTCGCCAGGCTCTGGATCTGCGCATGGTCGGCCACGACCTCCGGCTTTCCCAGCTCGGCAGTGACTTCTACGAAGCGCTTCTCGACGGCTTCGAGCTTCTGCTCCAGGTTCGACATGGCCTGCCCGACGCTAGTTCGAGGCCGTCACCTTCTTCTTGCGTTTAACTTCGCCGTACTTCTGCTTGAACCGCTCTACGCGACCGGCAGAGTCCACGAGTTTCTGCTTCCCGGTGAAAAACGGGTGGCATTTCGAGCAGATTTCCAGGCGGATCTCGGCGTCCTTGGTGGAACGCGTCGTGTACGTCTCCCCACAAGCACAGTGAACGTTCACTTCTACATATTTCGGATGAATCTCGGCTTTCATGGTTTTCTCCCGTAGCTGTACGTCCCGATCCAGACAGTGTAGCTCAATTCAGCATTCAGCATTTAGGATACTCTCAGGACGGTGGCTCATCAGCTTTGCTCCATAGTCTTGAGAGTTCCTGAATGCTGAATGCTGAAACCTGATCAGCCCTGCATCGAGTTCAGGAACTCTGCATTGCTGTTGGTCTTCCCCATGCGGTCGAGCAGGAGCTCCATTGCCTCCGTCTGGGAGAGCGGAGAAAGCACCTTTCGCAGAATCCAGACGCGGGCGAGCTCGTCTTCCGAAAGCAGAAGCTCTTCTTTGCGGGTGCCGCTCTGGTTGATGTCGACGGAAGGGAAGACACGCTTGTCGACGAGCTTGCGGTCGAGATGGATCTCCATGTTGCCCGTGCCTTTGAACTCCTCGAAGATGACGTCGTCCATCCGGCTGCCGGTCTCGATGAGCGCAGTGGCCATGATAGTGAGCGAGCCGCCCTCCTCGATGTTGCGCGCCGCACCGAAGAAACGCTTCGGTTTTTGGAGCGCGTTCGAGTCGACACCACCGGAGAGCACTTTCCCCGATGGCGGCACGACGGTGTTGTAGGCGCGCGCGAGCCTTGTTATGGAATCGAGTAGGATCACGACGTCGCGCTTGTGCTCGACGAGACGTTTGGCTTTCTCGATGACCATCTCGGCGACTTGAACGTGTCGCTGAGCGGCCTCGTCGAACGTCGAGCTGATGACCTCGCCGCTTACCGAGCGCTCCATATCCGTGACTTCTTCGGGTCGCTCGTCGATGAGGAGGACGATGAGCACGATTTCTGGATGATTGGCGGTGATGCTGTTCGCGATGTTCTGCAAGAGCATCGTTTTACCGGTTCGCGGCGCGGCGACGATCAATCCGCGCTGACCTTTGCCGATCGGTGTCATTAGATCCATGACCCTTGCGGAGAGATCGTCCTTCCCCGTCTCGAGGCTGATGCGATTTTGCGGATAGAGCGGCGTCAAATTATCGAAGAAGATGCGGTCGCGCGCCGCCTCGGGCGTCTCGAAATTGACCGCCTCTACTTTGATGAGTGCAAAGTAGCGCTCGCCTTCTTTCGGCGGTCTTATCTGCCCAGAGATAGTGTCACCGGTCCTCAGGTCAAACTTTCGAATCTGAGACGGAGAGACGTAGATGTCATCCGGGCCCGGTAAATAGTTATATTCGGGGGCGCGCAGAAAACCGAAACCGTCCGGCAAACATTCGAGAACCCCTTCGGAGAAGATGAGTCCGCTTTTCTCCGTCTGCGCTTGCAGAATCTTGAAAATGAGATCTTGCTTGCGCATCCCCGTGGCGCCCAGGACCCCGAGCTCCTTGGCAACCGCACCGAGGGCGGAGATATTCATTTCCTTGAGCTCAGCGATGTTCAAGGGCTTTTGCTTCTCGCTTTTAGACGGCTTTTCCGCTAACTCTTCGGTCCTCGTCTCGCTTCGCGAACGTGTCTCTCGATCACCGTCCATAGCTCTTTCCTTCCTTCATTCGTGACCGCGGAAAAAGTGATGAGGGGTACTCCCTCCTCGGTCGCATAAATTTTTTCCAAAATCGTTCTCTGCCGCTTCAGCTGGCTCTTGGACAGCTTGTCCGCTTTGGTCGCGATGACCGTATAAGGTATGCGGCCTTCGTCGAGAAGCGCTTTCACCTGGAGGTCGCTCTCCTGCGGATCGCGCCGGACGTCGATGAGAAGCAATACGAGGCAGAGCGCCTCTCTCTCGAAAAGATAGCTCGTGACGAGCGCTTCCCACTTCTCCCGTGTTGAGCGGGGCGCTTTGGCGAAACCGTATCCGGGAAGGTCGACGAGCATCATGTCCTCCCCTACCCGAAAGCGAAAAAAATTGATCAGCTGTGTTCGGCCCGGGGTTTTCGAGACGAAGGCCATGCGCTTGACACCGGTGAGCTGGTTCAAGAGCCTGGATTTGCCCACGTTCGAGCGTCCTACGGCGGCGACCTCCGGACGGTCGTGCTTCGGGAAATCGCCCGCGGACGCTGCGCTCCGGACGAATTCGACGGAGGGCGTCTTCGTCATGACCATTAACCGTATCGTTCATGGAAAAGTGAGAAATCTAGGCAGTCCCAAACCAAAAGAATCAGTTGGTTCAAAAAAAAAACGGCCCGCGCGAGCCGTGAAGGTTCTAATGCGCGACCGATTCACCCGCCGCCGTCCCATCGCCTACGGGTGGCTCGAGCGGCTCGGACGGCAGATCTGGCTCGATCTCCGCGCTCTCGTCGAACGCTTCTCGTGGCGGCGACGTCAGTGCGGTATCGAAAACCTCTTCGATGTTGTCCACGAGCTTGATCGCGAGCGCGTCACGAATACTCGCCGGGATCTCGCTCAGATCCGTTTCATTGTCGAGTGGAAGAATGATTCGCGTGATGCCCACGCGATGCGCGGCTAACAGTTTCTCTTTGACCCCACCGATCGGCAATACCTTACCACGAAGCGTGATCTCGCCCGTCATCGCCACATCCGAGTGAACCGGTATCTGCGCGAGAGCGGAGAGGAGCGCCGTGGCGATCGAGATGCCGGCAGACGGACCATCTTTTGGGATGGCACCTTCCGGTACATGCAAATGAATGTCGCACTTCTTGTGAAAGTCCTTCGGAAGCTGATAACGCTCGGCGCGCGAGCGGATGACCGACAAGGCGGCGCGCGCGGATTCCTGCATGACTTCGCCCAGCTTTCCGGTGAGCGTGAGATTGCCTTTGCCCGGCATGAGCGTCGCTTCGATGGTGAGAATCTCGCCACCGACCTCAGTCCAGGCAAGACCGGTGGCGACACCGATTTCGGCCTTGCCTTCCTTGCTGCGGGGGCGGAATTTCGGGACGCCGAGCTGTTCGGCTACAAATTTCTCGTCGATCGCGATCTCGAGATCCGTCCCCTCTCGGACGATCCGCCGAGCGACCTTTCGGAAAACCGAGGCGATTTCTCGCTCGAGACTGCGGACACCCGCTTCTCGCGTGTAGCGCCGGATGATCTCGATGATCGCGTCGTCGCTCATCGAGATTTTCTTGTTCTTGAGGCCGTTCGCCTCTTTCTGCTTGTTCACGAGAAAGCGTTTGGCGATCTCGAGCTTCTCTTGCTCGGCATAGCCGGGAAGCCGGATGACCTCGAGCCGGTCCATCAAAGCTTGAGGCATGTTCGCTAGAGCGTTCGCGGTGGCGATGAACATCACGTTCGACAGGTCGTACTCGACATCGAGATAGTGATCCTGGAACGCGTGGTTTTGCTCCGGATCGAGCACTTCGAGCAGGGCCGAGGCCGGGTCGCCCCGAAAATCCATGCTCATCTTGTCGACTTCGTCGAACAAAATGAGCGGATTCACGGTGCCGGCTTTTTTCATCATCTGGATGA
This sequence comes from Acidobacteria bacterium bin61, assembly GCA_963578475.1. GTDB lineage: Bacteria > Acidobacteriota > Vicinamibacteria > Marinacidobacterales > SMYC01 > SMYC01. The sequence goes on from CAUZCL010000060.1 coordinate 5,897, forward strand.
TTTGACCGGGGAAGGCGCCAATATAAGTGCGCCGGTGGCCGCGGATCTCGGCTTCGTCGCGCACCCCGCCGAGCGACAAGCGCACGAATTTACGATTCGTGGCCCGGGCGACGGATTTCGCGAGCGACGTTTTTCCCACGCCGGGCGGCCCGACGAGGCAAAGAATCGGGCCTCTTTGCTTCTTGACCAGCGTGCGGACGGCGAGAAACTCGAGAATGCGGTCTTTGACTTTAGCGAGGCCGTAATGGTCTTCGTCCAGAATACGTTCGGCTCGGATGATGTCGCGGCTTTCCCGCGTTCTCTTTTTCCACGGGACCGCCACGAGCCAATCGAGATAGTTCCGGGAAACGGTCGCCTCCGCCGACATCGGCGGCATGGCTTCGAGGCGCTTGAGCTCGATGATGGCTTTATCCTCGGCCTCGGACGTCATCCGCGCCTCGGCGATACGCGTGCGAAGCTCGTCGGTCTCGTCCCCTTCGTCTCTCTTGCCGAGCTCTTTTTGAATCGCCTTCATCTTTTCGTTGAGGTAGTACTCCTTCTGGGCGCGCTCCATTTGCTTGCGTACGTGGCCCTGGACCCGCCGGTCGACTTGGAGCTTGTCCACTTCGGACTCGAGGATGGTAGCGATGCGCGTCAGTCTTTCGAAGGGGTCCCATATCTCGAGCAGATTCTGCTTTTCTTCGACCGTCATCACCAAGTGTGACGCGATCGTATCGGATAGCTTTGCAGGCTCATCCACCTGGACGGCGGCATTTCTGACCTCGTTTTGAAGGTTGCTCGAGAGCTTGACGTATTGCTCGAACAGTGACACGACCTTGCTCATGAGCTCATCCGAGCCCGGTGGAAGATCGCGCGGCTTGGGCACGGTCTTGACGACGACCTTGTAGAAGCCATCCTCGTCGCGGCATTCGATCGTCCGGCCGCGATCCATGCCCTCCACGAGGACTTTGATATTGCCGTCGGGAAGCTTCAACGATTGCAGGATGTTCGACACCGTTCCGACCGTATAGATGTCGGGCGCGCCTGGATTGTCCGTGGTCGCGTCGTGCTGGGCTGCGAGGAAGACGCGGCGACCGTGCGCGAGCGCGTATTCGAGCGCCTGTACCGAAGACGATCGGCCGATGACGAAGGGCATCATCATATGTGGAAAGATGACGACGTCCCGCAAGGGAACCAGAGGAAGCGTCTCGTGGACTGCCGCGCGATCTTTGCTCTTTTGGCCAAACATATCCGTCGTGACTCGCCCCTGGTTAGCGCCTGTTCAGTTTGGCGTCCGGTCGGTGCCCGATTGGTCTGGATTCAATTTGGGGAATTCGGCTCGCCGCGCAAGATGCGGCGCGCCGTCAATGGATAGCGTGTTCGAAAAATTATGAAAAACTGCTTGTTTTGGCCGGACCCCAGTCTAGCCTGCCTTCTCGATTAGCGTCATCGATTTCTCGTTGTCTTCCACCATTTCCTTTGTGACAACGACTTCTTTGACCTTTTTCTGAGACGGCAGATTATACATCAGGTCGAGCATTAGGTCTTCGATGATCAACCGCAAGCCGCGGGCGCCAATATTGCGTTCCACCGCCAGGTCGGCGATAGCGCTGAGCGCGTCATCCGTGAAGCGGAGCTTGACGTTCTCGTACTCGAACAACCTCTGATACTGCTTGATGATGGCATTTTTAGGCTCGCTCATGATGCGGATGAGCGCGTCCCTGCCGAGCTCGTGGAGCGTTCCCATGACGGGAAGCCTCCCGACGAATTCAGGAATGAGGCCATATTTGATGAGGTCGGTAGGTTGGACTTTGCCGAAGAGCGCACCTTGTTCGGGCTCTTTTGCTGTCAAATCCGCGCGAAAGCCCAGGCTCTTCTTTCCGATGCGACGCTCGATGATCTTGTCGAGCCCCACGAAAGCCCCGCCAGCGATGAACAGGATGTTCGTCGTGTCGATCTGATAAAACTCCTGATGCGGATGTTTGCGGCCACCTTGGGGTGGTACGTTCGCTACCGTACCTTCGAGGATTTTCAAGAGTGCCTGCTGGACGCCTTCGCCCGAGACGTCGCGCGTGATGGAAGGGTTCTCGTCCTTGCGGCAGATCTTGTCGATTTCGTCAATATAGATGATGCCTTCCTGCGCTTTTTCGATATCTCCCTGGGCGGCCTGGAGGAGCTTGAGGATGATGTTCTCGACATCCTCGCCTACATAGCCCGCTTCGGTCAGCGTGGTGGCGTCTACGATAGTGAACGGCACCGAAAGCAGCTTCGCGAGGGTCTGCGCGAGCAAGGTCTTTCCCGTGCCCGTGGCCCCGATGAGCAAAATGTTGCTCTTGGTGAGCTCGACGTCCTGCCGCCCTTTGGACTTCATGATGTTGACGCGTTTGTAGTGGTTATAGACGGCGACAGCTAGGCGCTTTTTCGCTTCTTCCTGACCCACGACATATTCGTCGAGGAATTGTTTGGTCTCGACCGGCGTTGGCAGCGTCGAACGTTGCGACTTGTTGTCGAAACGGTGATCGTCCGCGATGATGTCATTACAGACTTCGACACACTCGTCGCAGATGAAGACCGTCGGGCCCGCGATCAGCTTGCGAACGTCGCTCTGGTCCTTGTTGCAAAAGGAGCAGTGAAGTACTTCTGGGTCGCCATTCTTCTTGGACACGGTTTGATCCTCAGGTACTCTCAGGTGCGCTTGTCGATGACCTGGTCGATGATCCCATACTCACGGGCGACATCTGCCGTCATGATGAAGTCCCGTTCGAGGTCCTGTTCGATCTTGGAAATGTCTTGACCACAGTGATGTGCAAGGATCGCGTTCAGACGCGCCCGCGTCCGAAGGATCTCTTTGGCCTGAATGTTGATGTCGGTGGCTTGCCCCTGAACGCCCCCGGACGGTTGGTGGATGACGACCCTGGAATTAGGAAGTGCAAAACGCTTTCCCGGCGTGCCAGCAGCCAGAAGGACGGCTGCCATGCTCGCGGCTTGGCCCATGCAATAGGTTGTCACGTCAGGTCGGATGAACTGGAAAGTATCATAGATGGCGAGCCCTGCGGTGACCGAGCCACCGGGGCTGTTGATGTAGATCGAAATCTCCTTGTCGGGGTCTTCTGCCTCGAGAAACAAGAGTTGAGCCACGACTAGATTAGCAACATAGTCGTCGATCGGAGTTCCGATAAAGATGATGTTGTCTTTGAGTAGGCGCGAGTAGATATCAAAAAACCGCTCACCCCGGTTGGTCTGTTCGACCACCATTGGGACCTGCATCGTAAGTTCAACCCCTATTAAGTTTAGCATGTTGCTTGATGAAGTCAACCGCCTTCTCGCGGCGAAGTCTGCCTGTAAGTTGCTCTAGAGAACCATCTTTCATCATTTGAGCCCGCAGGGCTTCCGGGCTCTTTTCGAGGACTTCCGACGCTTTTTGGAGCTCCGCGGACACTTCCGCCTCCGTGACCTCGATGGATTCCTGTTGCGCGATTCTGTCGAGGAGCAGAGTCGCTCTAACGGCGGCCTCAGCGGAGGCTCTTTGCTCCGTGCGCACGGCGTTCCAGTCGATCCCAGCCTTGGTGGAGTCGACGCCTTTTTGATAGAGGTCCCGTGCGGCAGCTTCGAGTCGGCTGTCGATCTCGCGCTCGGTGAGCGATTCCGGCGGGTCGAACGCATTGGCGTCCATGAGCTTCTGGATCAGCTGCGTCCGAAGGTGCTGCTCGTCCTCGCGCTCGGCTCGCTTCTCCGCCTGGCTGCGAAACTCGGCTTTGACCTCGTCCAACGTATCGAAGCTTCCGATGTCCTTGGCGAGCTCGTCATCGGCGTCGGGAAGGACCTTCTCTTTGAGCCCCTTGACATGGAAAGTGACGTCAAAGCTTTTGCCGGCCCGCTCCGGGTCGCCTCCGTCGGCGTCGAAGTTGGCGGTGAAGCTAATTTCGGCGCCGGGCTCGGCGCCTTGAAGCATCTCGTGGAGAGATTTGTGATAAGCCTCGGTGCCGACCTCGATAGATACGTCCTCGTGTCGCTTTTCGGCGCCACCGCCCGAAGGCGTTTCGACGAGGTCGCCGAGGACGATGTCATGGTCCTCGGCGCCGCGGCCCTCGATGGGGTCGAAACGGGCATTCTGTTCGCGAAGATGCTCGATGCCGGCTTCGATCTGCTCGTCCGTCACGATGGTCTTTTGCTCGCTGGCTTCGATGTCCTTGTAGTTCCGCACTTCGATGCTGGGTATGACCTCGAAGGTGGCGCGAAAGCGAAGCGGCTCGCCGAGCTTCGATTCGAGATTGCTGACACGCGGATCGTCGATGGGGTAGAGCTCGCGTTCTTTCAGCGCCTCGTTGACGGCTTTAGGCACGAGGTCCTGAATGGCTTGCTCGAGAACGTCTGAGCGGAAGCGTTGGCGGATGACGTCCTTGGGGATCTTGCCCTTTCGGAAGCCCGGCAGTTTCACCGACCGGCTGAGGCTTCGCACCCCTTTTTCGAACTGATCGTTCAGCTCATCGGCTGCAAGCTCGATATCCATGTGGCGGAGGGAAGAGCCCTCTTCGACATAATCAACTTTCAAACTAGACCAACTCCTTGAAAGATCCTGGTGCGAAAGGGGGGACTCGAACCCCCACAGGTTGCCCCACTGGATCCTAAGTCCAGCGCGTCTGCCAATTCCGCCACTTTCGCAAAGGGAATTCGATGCGCGAGAAAAAAAGAAGAACCTTCCGAACCGATATCTATTCTAGACAGCGGGCCCGGGCGCGTCAACGGAGGCGTGGTGTACCATCCCCACTAGCTCGAAGGAGGTGGCGGTTTGTCTGTCCGGCAGTGGTTCACTGATGCGCTGTTGTACAAGTCGGACAAGAGTCTGTCCTTTCTGCTCCTTCTCATCTTCGTCGTCTATCCTTTCTTTCCACCCGGCGGATTTGGGAAGGTCGTGATCGATGTCTTTACGTCGCTCGTCTTGATCTCGAGCACGTTCGCCATCGAGCGGCGAACTTGGCGGTGGGTGGCCTTCGCACTTGCTGGCTTGACCCTCATGACGCGCTGGGCCACCTATTCGCGTCCGACATACGATCTCTTCGTCGCGACGACGCTCTTCAGCACGGCGTTCATCATCTTCGCTTGCATCGCCATTCTCTCTCGCGTTTTCGCCCAAGGCCCGATAACGCGGCACCGCATCGAGGGGGCTGTCGCGGTCTATCTCCTTACCGGGTTGGCATTTGGCTCGCTTGGTTGCGATGGAGCTCACGACTCGAACCGAGTGAAAGTGATCTGAGAGTCACAAAATAGCATTCCTGAAAAACCGATCTTGTGACATTCTACTTGCCCTTCGGCCCTGAATTGGCTCCCGCATTGCACAGAGGATCCGATGACCCAGCGAAACTTTTTCTACTCTTTTGCCCAGGGAAATCCGTGATCCAACGCGGCCGCACGCTCGCGCTCGTTATTATCGAGGTGATGCTGTTATGCATCTCCAGCACTTTGGCCGCCGAGCCCCCTCCCGCAGCAGCGACGCAGACTAAAAGCGTCGAGCAGCAACCGTCGACGTTCGACACGATCTGGAAGTTCGCCGATTGGTACGAGAACGACGACAACTCGGTGATCCAGCGCCTGCAGTTCAGCGGACGCTTCCAGTTCGACTACGCGGTCGTGGATGCGGATCAGGGAAGACACACGGAATGGAATATCCGTCGCCTTCGACTCGGCGCCAAGGCGAAGCTGTTCAAGAACTTTACGCTGCACGGCGAGGTCGAGCTGAATCCGCAGGAAGCGGACCCGGTTTTTACCCGGATTACAGATTTGTACTTTCAATGGAACCGCAGTAAGCGGTTCGAAGCTACGATCGGCAAGCATGGCGCGCCGTTCACCATGGACGGCTCAACTTCGTCGAAAGCGCTTCTGACCATCGATCGGAGCAACCTGACCGCCAATATGTGGTTTACCCAGGAATACCTTCCCGGGGTGAGCGTTTCCGGAGAATCCGATCCGTGGAGCTACCAGACTGGCATTTATTCGACCGGGGCAAAGAATCGGGGGTTTGGCGAGTTCAACGGCAGCCTATTCGGCCTCGTCGTGGTTGGCTATGATTTTGCCAAGCGTCTCGGTGTGAAGGAGGCGGTCCTCGCTGCGAACTACGTTTACCAAGACCCCGACGAAAACAACTCGTTTACCCGGAACCTCCAGAACATCCTGTCCGTCAACTTCAAGCTCGACGCCGGCAAATGGGGTCTCCGTACCGACCTCGCGGCGGCCACCGGCTTCGCAGGTCAGAGCGATCTTTGGGGAATGATGGCCATGCCCTTCTACAACGCCACCGACGAGCTGCAGCTCGTCGGCCGCTACACCTTCGTCGTGAGCGAGGACATCAATGGGGTACGGCTCAACAGGTATGAACGCCAGCTCGTTTCGGAGCGCGGTGATCGATATGACGAGATCTACTTTGGTCTGAACTACTATTTTCATGGGCAAAAGCTCAAGCTGCAAAGCGGTGTTCAGTTTGCCGACATGAGGGATCGCGCGAATGACGGCGGCGCCTATTCGGGAGTGGCGTGGACGACCGGCTTTCGCATGAGCTGGTAATCCACTTCCGTACTGTCCTCCCTGAGCGGGATGATCCGAGCCACGAGATGAACTTCCGCGGCCGCGGGCGTCCACAGGCCTGTTTCTCGCCGAGTCCGAGGTCGAATCTGCTGCGAGAAATAAACGTCTGCGACAAAGTCTCGCTCGAGACGATTTTCGAGAGCTTTGCGCCCCTGCTTCGTCTTGGAAAATTCTTGGATGCCCAGCTCATCGAGCGAGAAGCCGAAGACGGCACGTGCCCGACAATGCGGAGGTTCGTCCGGTGTGCTGAAAAGGGTGCAGTTTCGCTCGTTCCACAAAACGGTGAGTTTCACAAGGCCTTCGCGCGCATCCCAGCGCAACCAGCTGCCGCATTTGTCGATCACCGGCTCTGCAGTCGGGTTGCTCAAGCTCTTACGCTTCGTGACGTGCATCACTCTGGTTAGCTCGTCGGTTTGTGGGGGCGGCTCGTTCCGAGTGTGCGGAGCTTCCAAGAAAACTTCTGGCTGCTGCCCGTTGAAAAAGCCGACCGTTCGCGTGAATGGATTATTTGAACACCGATGTATTTCCAGGGCACCTTCCTTCTTGTCCGATTGATTGAGCGCGAACGCCCCCGTCGCCATCCAGAGCATTGCAATGCTCTGGATCGTGAGTCGCGCCATGCTTCCCTCCGTTCTTCGGTTTGGCAACCGTCCAAAAAGCGCTTGGGCGTGACAGTCGACCTCACCGCGCACCTCGAAGTCAAGGGGATGTCACGGCCATACAGGAGAAGTTGGAGAGGAGGGCACCGGGCTGCGTGTGTCCGCTTGCAGCGGGACATTTCGCTCTAGATGCGCTCCACCTGTCGCCGACGGGTGTATAATCAGCCACCTTCGCTCTCGTCTCACGCGCCCTGGAGGGCAACATGCCGCGAATACCTCTTCGTCTTCTCCCACTCTTTCTCGCGCCCGCGCTTCTCACGGCGCAAGACGAGCCTCCTCAGCCAGACGCACAACCGTCCGCGCGCAATGCGAGCTACACGATCGAAGTCACTCTGGACCCGGACACAAAGACGCTCCAGGGGAAGGAGACGATCACATGGACCAACATTCAGCCGCTCGCCACCGACGAGCTCAGGCTACATCTTTATTGGAATGCGTGGCGCAACAACCGGAGCACGTGGCTTCTCGAGTCCCGGCTTCGCGCGCGCGGGAGGAACCGGCAGGATCCGCAAGAAGGGGATTTCAGTTATTCCGACGTAACGTCCATCAAGCTAATCCCGGATATCGGTGTGCCGAGCATCGACGTCACCCGTATGGCGCATTACGACGCCCCCGATGACGGGAACCCCGAAGATCGGACCTTGATGGTCGTGCCCCTTCCGGAGCCTGTCGAGCCTCTAGGCACAGCGCAAATCGAGCTCGAATGGAGTGCTGCGATCCCGCGAACTTTTGCCCGAACGGGTTTCCGCGGAGATTTCTTTTTCTTGGCGCAGTGGTTTCCCAAGCTCGCCGTTTTCGAAGAAGGCGGGTGGAACGCCCATCAGTTTCACGCGGGCACCGAGTTCTACTCGGATTACGGAGAGTACGACGTTCGTATTACGGTGCCGAGTAACTATGTCGTCGGAGCAACGGGCCGCGAAGTGGAGAAGAGCGTGCTCGCAGATGGGATGGCGACCTATCGCTACCGTCAGGCCGACGTGCACGATTTCGCGTGGACGGCGAGCCCGGACTATCTGGTCTTTGAAAAGCTGTTCAACGAGCCACCGCTCCCTCCGGTGGATATGCGCCTCTTGCTCCAACCCGAGCACGAAGAGCAGGCCGAGCGGCACTTCCACGCGACCGCGGCGGCGCTCCGGAACTACGGCACATGGTACGGCGCCTATCCCTACAGCCATGTGACGATCGTCGATCCTGCATACTTGAGCGGTGCGGGAGGAATGGAATATCCGACTTTGTTCACCTCCGGGACGAGGCTCTTTAATAGTTTTGGCGGCGGCTCCCCCGAAGGGGTCACGGTGCATGAATGCGGGCATCAGTTCTGGTACGGCCTCGTCGGCAATAACGAGTTCGAGCACGCGTGGCTCGACGAAGGCTTCAACACGTTCTCGACTGCCCGCACGATGGATGTCACCTACGGAAATCGGACCCTCGTTAGGCGCTACTTGAATCCGCGGGGCGCGCGTCGCATGGGCGGGTTTCTCCCCGTCTTTTTCGAGGGCATCGAGAGCGACCGCATGGTCGGCGGCAACCGCCTCGATGGCTATCGGGACGCGGCCACCTCCGATGCGCAGTCGACCCCGACCTATCTCTACTCCGCGAGCGGCGGCGCGCATAGCTACAACAAAACGGCGCTCTGGCTCTCGACGCTCGAGCGCTATCTCGGCTGGGACAAGCTTCAGCCGATCATGGCGACGTTTTTCGAGCGCTACAAGTTTCGCCATCCGAGCCCACAGGACTTTTTTGATGTGGCCAACGAAGTGAGCGGCCAGGACCTCACCTGGTTCTTCGATCAGGTCTATCGCAGCTCGAACGATTTCGACTATGCCATCGAGCGCGCGACGAGCGATCCGATCGAGATTTCCGGATATGTGAGGGAGAGTGACGGCGGGGAGCTCGTTCATCGAGACAGTGAGACCGAGCTCTTCCGAACGGAGGTCGTCGTTCGACGTAATGGCGCGGCTCATTTTCCCGTCGACGTGCTCATGGTGTTCGAGGATGGCTCCGAGGTGCGGGAATCGTGGGATGGCCAGGGGCGCTTCAAGCTCTACGTGGAAGAGCAGCCGCAGAAGCTGAGCTACGCGGTCGTCGATCCGGAGAGGAAGCTTCTTCTCGACCTCTATTACACCAACAACTCGAAGCTCCGCGAGCCAGGAGGCACGCTCCCCGCGCGCAAGTGGAGCTCGAAGTGGATGATCTGGTTCCAGGATCTTCTGGCCACGTTCGCTTTTTTCAGCTGAGGAGACGAAAGACATGACAGCGATCGGCCTGGCTTTTCGGGGATTCGGCAACGTGCTCCGCTCGCCCGGGCTCGTCTTGTGGCTTTGGATCGTGAACGTAGCCGTGGCGCTCCCAGCGGCAGCGGTGCTGACGGAGTCCATTCGCGACTCCGTGGGCACGAGCCTCGTGCATCAAAACCTGCGCGACGGATTCGATATGGGTTGGTACGGGGAATACAGCGCCGAGGCGAAAGGCATCGAGAGCACGTTCACGCCAACGGTGACCGGCGCAGGTGCTTTTTTCAACAATATCGAAGCGTGGTTCAACGGCGATATCTTCGAGACTTATCGCGGCCTGCTCGGTCTTGGGATTCTCTACGCCGTCTTGTGGTCTTTTTTCGTCGGTGGCATTTTGCAACGCTACGGCGAAGGGGCTGGTCTGTTCCGTTTGAACGAGTTCATCGCGGAGGGTGCCTCTTATTTCTTTCGGTTCCTTCGGCTTGCACTCATCTCGGGCGCTTTTTACTACCTCGTTTATTGTTTCGCGGCTTGGCTCTTCGAACGGATGGAGACTTCGATGCGGGACGTGACTTCCGAGGAATCCGTGTTCGCCTACGTGCTCGCGGGCAGTCTGTTCGTGGTCTTTCTCCTGACTTTCGTCAACATGGCGTTCGACTACGCGAAGATCGCGACCCATCGGGAAAACCGCCGCAGCATGGTCCTCGCGACGCTGAGGGGATTCGGCTTCGTCCTTTCGAACCTCGGGAGAACGACGACGCTTTATTATGGATTAGGCCTTGCGGGTGTCCTGATGCTCCTCGTCTACAACGTCATCGCTCCAGGCGTCGGCCAATCCTCGGCGAGCGGTGTCGCGATGGCGTTCGTGATCGGCCAGGCTTACCTGATCGCGAAGCTTGTTCTCCGCCTCACGTTCTATGCGGGTGAGATCGCTCTTTTCGACCGCGCTAGCGTGAAAATATCGTGGTAAACACGTCCCCTTGAATGGAGGTGGAATCATGAGAAGCGTCTTGATCGTCATCGTACTTGCAGGAGTCATCGGCTGCCAGCCTGCCGAAGAGCCTGCGCCCACGGAGTCTACCGAACGAGCGATAGCCCCGGCCTCGCTCAACGCCGTGGATGTGAACCCGGATATCCACGAGGTCGAGTTCGAGAACGACCTCGTGCGGGTAATCCGAACACGCCGCCCCGCGGGGCACAAGTCGGGAATGCACACCCATATGCCCGGCGTTTACGTCTCACTCAATGAGGACACGCTGGGTGAAGTGGGCAATACGTTCGACAATGCCGGCGAGGAGCACGAGACAGAGAACACGACCGATAGTGAGCGTCACAGCGTCATGGTGGAGCTGAAAGTTGACAGTGGCACGCCGGTCGAGGCACCCTCGCACGACGCAGTGGTCGTCGACGGCGAACATCACACGATCGAGTTCGAGAACGACCTCGTCCGGGTCGTGCGGATGACCTACCCCGAAGGCTACGCGACACCTGAGCACAACCACTATGCCGGCGTGAACATCCTGCTCACCGACATCCGCGCGACGAGCGGGCCGGAAGGCGAGGAATTGGAGCCTGCTGAGAACGAAGCCGGGTATGCGGCCTGGGCGGATACCGGCGAGCCGCACATCACGACGAATCTCGGGGGTGAGATGCAGCTCATCCGCGTGGAGCTTAAAATAAAGTAATCAATTCTTGAACCCAGCGGGCGGAGCTTCCGTCTATGTCTTTATGAGACTCGACGAGCTTCGACAAGACGTGGTTTTGGCGCTCCGCTCCAACCCGAGCTGCTCCCTGGTCGTCGTGGCGACCCTTGCGCTCGGCATCGCTGCCAACAGCCTGAACTTCAGCTTCATGAATCCGTATTTGATACGGGAGCTTCCCTTCGGCCATCCCCACCAGCTGGTGTAGCTTGGGCAAGTCGACCCGATTCACGGGTGGGACGGAGCCCGCTTCTCGCTGCCATAATTCGAGGACTGGAAAGAGCGCACCCGCGCCTTCGACGACCTCGCGGCCTACTATTACGGTGTCAAGAACGTCACGGGCCATTCAGGCCCCGAACAAGTCATGACGGGCTTCCTCACCGCGAACATGTTCGACGTGCTCGAAGTCGAAGCGGCGATCGGACGGACCTTCGCGCCGGGGGAGGACGGGCCGGGCGGCGCCGACGTTGTCGTATTGCGCCACGGTCTCTAGCAGCGTCGCTATGGCGGGGACCCTGGAATCGTCGGCCAGACGATCCTTCTCGATGGTATCGCTCATACGGTGATAGGGGTCATGCCGCCCGATTTCAACTTTCCCTTTGGCGGCGTCCGCATGTGGATCCCGGTCCGAGAGGACCCGGCGACCGAGGCCCGCGACCGCGACTACTTCCTACCCGTGGGTCAGTTGAAAGCAGACTGGACGCGTGAGCGCACCCGAGCGGAGCTCGAATCGATCCAGGCCGAGCTCGGCGAGCAATACCCCGAGGCCGACGGCCAGTTCAAGGGCGTCAACGTGCAGCCGCTGCGGGCGGCGCTCAACTTCGGCTACGACATCATGGTCACGGTCTTTACGGTGCTACTCGTTGCCGTGGGCTTCGTCCTGCTCATCGCTTGCGTGAACGTCGCGAGCTTGACGATGGCGCGCTCGAGCGCCCGAAGCCGCGACGTTGCCGTTCGCGCCGCGCTCGGCGCCGGCCGTGGACGGCTCGTGCGCCAGCTCCTGACGGAAAGCTTCGTGCTCGCCTCGGTGGGAGGTGCTCTCGGGATCGCCATCGCTCACTCCGGAGTGCGCTATCTCGGGCCACTCATTCCTGAAGACATCTTTCGAATCGGCGAGTTCACGCTCGATCGAACCGTTTTGATGTACTCGGTCGCCATCACCCTCGCCACGCCGGTCATATTTGGCTTGTTGCCCGCGCTCGCTTATCGGACTCGCTCGCGCTTATGCCGAGCAAGGCGAGCGTGCTCTCGCGACGGCTCAGTACCGAAAGCTCGGCGGCGGCCGTTATGCTATTTGGTCTCGGGGTGAAGATGATATTTTTTGTCGCAACGGAGATCAGATGATGGCTGTGCCCATTTCCACGGCCAGCGTGTTCGAGTTTGGCACGCCCTCCGTGTTGTTCCGAGGGAAATATGCGACCCGTGGCTCCAGGCACTACGATGTCGCGGCGGACGGACGCCGATTTCTGATGATCAAGGAGCACATATCCGAGGAGATGCTCGATCGCACCGAAATTCACATCGTCCTAAACTGGTTCGAGGAGCTGAAACGCATCGTTCCCACGAACGACTGAAAAATGTCGGCGGCACGTCGGTTTTTTCAGGGCCAACAACGCTAATCGACTGAGTCTAAGGGACCAACGCCGCCCGCAGCCGGAACCTTGAAAATCGGGCCCGTGCGCTTTGTGAAGCGGATCGTGTCTCCGGGTCCTGCCGCTCCCATGTCGGGAGCGGCAAGCAAGTGGTTGTGGCTGGGCTCACTCCTCTCGAGACGGCCATCTTCCCCCCCTCATTGCCAGCAGCTGTGGACGAACCTTTAGGCGGGGCCGAATCGGCTGACCGCGTGGCTACAACGCCCCGCGGCTCTACCCCCTGACGGACTCGCTGGACAGATCTTCTCGGCGTTTCTCCGAGAGCTGTGCCCGAATCGGCTAAGCGCGGTCGACGAACCCCGTGCTCGGCCGGCATGGTCGTCGTCATCCATACCTTCGGGCATCGTGGGGCTCTGCTCTCCCGTCATCAACTCATGCTGCGCGCCCGAAGTCTCCGCTCCCATTTTCCGAGAAGTCGAGCGAGGTATCGTCCAGCTGCAGCCTCGGCACGAGCGCTGCTTACTCCTCGGTCAGCACGAAGTATCTACCCGCCGGCTTATCCGGATCGGGCCGGTACACATAACGCTTTCCCGGGGCCATCGCTTCTTCATAGAGAATCTCTTCACGGCCATCCGCCGTCACTACGACCGCGTATTCGTCTTGCCCGGGCAAATAGAACCTCACGTAACCTTTGCCGTTGGCCCTGGTCCGGCTCAGCCCCGCGATCTGAACACGTGCCCGAGGAACCGGATTGCCCTCGCCGTCGAGCACCAACAAGCTCGCGGTTCGCGCAGGCGACAGGTGCTTGGCGAGGAATTGCCTGAACCGTCCGGGGCGGCCCGGTACGGTCCCCTGCGGCATGTTGTCCAGAACGTCTTTCTCGTACCCGACCTGCTTGGGCGTGCTCCAGTCCGGACCGTACTTATAGACGAGATACTTCTCGGGAGGACTCGGAACGAGGAACTTCGCCCCGAAAAACTCGACCCCCTGCAACTCGGTGAACAAACCGACCGGAAACGGCACACCGGGGTAGTGGGCAATCGTGCCTTTGACTACTCGATAGCATTGCCAGTCGATTCTGATTCGATATTTCATGATCTTCACCGCGGTATACAGGCCATCGCGAAGCACCTCGACATAACAGCTATTCGCGCGGAATGCTTCCACGACGGGCTCGATCACGTCCTCCGTAAAGCCGTGCAAGCCAATGATCGAGCCGAGGTCGAGATCGTCGTCCCAGGGAATCATCGCGTGATCTCTAACAGCACCCAGGCAAGTGCCTTGGCGGAGGAAGAAGACAACGCCATGGTCGTCGAAGATCTGTTTCGCTTCGAGCAGCAGCTTTTCGGCGTCCGCCAGATTCATCGGCGGGATCGTCCGCTCGATCTCCTGCATGAGGGCTGCATTTTCCGCGTCGTTGTTTTCCATCCGACTCATCCCGAAAGCTGACCGCGCAACAGAAGCGTCTTGAACACCCGAACGAATTCCCGATTCTCCGGCGGTGTACGGGCAGCCACCCGCATATAGCGACCCGCGTCCGGCATGCTCTTGGCGGCGCAGTCTTTGACCAAGATGTTGTGCTCGACGTACAGTGTCGTTTCTATCCGCAATGCCGGGTCGTTGACGCGATCGCGCAAGACGCTCTCGTAGCCACCGGTCGACTTGGCCCTCGTGGATCGCCCGGCACAAGCGCGGAACCACCTCATCGCGAAGCAGCGCCTGACGTAACACATAGATGTTGACGGTCTTGAAGGCGCTGCTGGTGTCGAAGTCGGTATGCTGGTCGGCTCCGAGCGAAAGCTCGTGACCCGTCCATCGCGATCCCTCCGGACCACTGTTCCGGAGAGCGCGAGATCGTATGGAGCCACAGCAGCACTGTTGCCGGGCTCCACGAGCAACACAGCAATCACCGACGCATCGAATGCGATGTCCGCTTCGAGCAGTAACACGTCACGATCGAGGTAATCGTGCACGTTCCACAACGAACGTATGTTGTTCGTCGTAGCATAGTCGGGCGCTTCGACATAGCAAATAGCCATGCCAGCAAAGCGCGATCCGATACGCTCACGAACGACGTCGCACATATAGCCGACAACGACTATGGCTCCGGTGACTCCTTGCGAGGCAAGCGCCCGTAGTGCGCGCTCCAGCAGCGGTTCCCCGCCTACTTCCACTAGGCACTTCGCAACATCGCCAGTCAACGCTTGTAAGCGGCTGCCGCGACCCGCGGCGAGAATCACGGCGCGGCCAACCGTCGACGGGTTCTCGACGTGCGTTTTCGCGGTGACATCATCGCGAATCGTCGCGATGGGATCGGCAAGCTCGCCTGTCACGCTTCCGACCTCGCGGTCGCCGCGACACGCTCGGCCGAGGACCGCGCACCGGCAGTCGACGTGAAGTAGTCGTGCAATCGATCGACCCCCTCGTTGTAACGGTCGTGACAGAAGGCAAGACGCAAGTCGTCGGGCACGCCGAAATCAGTTCCTGGCACCACGGCGACGTGGACGCTTTCCAGAATGTCGCGCGCAAGCTCCTTCGAGGACTCAAAGCCGTGGTCAGCGTTCCACTGCCCACACCGCAGCATGGCGTAAAAACCACCTTCGGCCGCAACCGGTGTACATCCGGTGCCCGCAAGACGCTGCGTCGTGTATTCAGCGCGAGACCTGTACGTGCGGTTGAGCTCCTCCACACTCTCTTCGTCACACAGAGCCTCGATCATTCCGGATTGATAACAAGGGTCGGTGCACAACAGCGTGTGCTGCTGAATGACGCGTAGATTGATCTGTAGCTCTTCGGGCAGGATCGCGAAGCCAACCCGCTTCGTATACATACGATAGCCCTTGGAAAAGCTGTTTGTAACGATCGTGATGTCTTTATGCTCCGGAAGGGTCTCGAGCGGCGTCCGGAACTCCTGATAGAACTGGGTGTTGTTATAGATCTCGTCGTTCAAAACATAGGCTTGACGATCGACGATCTCGTAGATCTCGCGTGTCTCGTCGAGCGTAACGATGTTTCCGAGCGGGTTTCCCGGTGAGTTGATGACCACCAAGGACGTGCGCTCCGGTGAGAAATTCCGCCGGAACGAATCCATATCGACGCGCTTGGTGTCGACGTCGATGTCGTAAAACTCGACCTTCGCACCCGCCAACGTTGCACAATACAGATATAACGCATAGTAAGGGCGCGGAATCATGATCTCGTATTCCGGTCCCGACAGCAGTTGAAACAGGTTGCGGAAAATGGGGGAGCTACCGGTATTGACGATCACGTTTGCCGCCGTCACCCCAGCGCCATAACGCCGGTTGTAAAACCCCGAGATGGCTTCACGTAGCTCGGGAAGTCCTTCAGGGTATACGCGCCGAACAAACCCCGGATCGTGGAGCTTACTTACCATGCGCTCCAGCACGGCGTCGGGCATGGGTAGTTCGGTTACTCCGATTGTGAGCTTTAAAACGTCCGCGCCCTCCTCGATAAGGATATCGGCGAGCTCATCGAGAACGAACATCTGAAATTCGAGATCCGTGGGCATGAGATCTCTGACTGTACGTGGCACTTGTGCCTCCTCGCTGCGGTGATGGTTCCAGCCTCAACGCACGGCTGGGTCGGGGGGTGACGAGAAACGTGCCTCCAACCAACACTCGTGAGTGCTATTCCGAGCGGTCGCGCGCACCTCATGCTACTTCATTCTTAAAAGTGGTGCCGCACGGGTAAATTTCGAATTGACCGGAACGCTTGTTGGGCTAAGGCGCCCCGATCGCTACGGGTTCAGGTCATCGGCGAAGTGACAAGCCACGAAGTGGTCATCGTCGACCGCGCGCCACCGCGGCGTCTCGCTTCGACAGCGTTAAGCAGTGCAGCCGTATAAGGATGCCGTCGTCGAGAAAACAGCTTCCGGGTCGGCGCCATCTCCACGGCCACCCACGTCACAGACGTGTTAGGTTCGGTTGGTGCCGAAGGGGGGATTCGGCAGGCTCCGTGCTCTCTGGTGTCGTCTCGCGCGCCTAGCGTTATTTCGCAACGGTTTACGCGGCTCTACCGGTCGTCTCGTGCCGTCTCGTTTCGTCTCATGGTCACAAGTTCGTGACCATTTTGTGACCACGGCTTTATTCGTGGAGGATCTTCCCCATCATCGTGGCAGCGTCCTTCTGAGCGCTCGGGAGCGCATGGGCGTAGATGTCCATCAAGGACTGTATTCAACCGTCAGGACCGTCGAAGACACGAAAAGAAGCCGTCAACCGCCTACAAACAGGGGAATTACCTCTCGACGGTAGGAATATCCCGACCGTCATGACTGTCGGTCAACCGTCAGACGGTAACTCATTGAAACCAAACGGCCCCGACGGTCATGACGGTCATGACGGTCAGAACCCTACCCAATCTAGCGGCTGGGAAATGATATGAGCCCGACCGAGATGCTGTCCGGCCTGCGCGCCCGCGGGGTCGAGCTGCGCCTTGCGGACGGAGCCGCGCGCCTGGAGGCACGAGGACCGACCACCGACAACGACCGGGAACGCATTCGCGCTGAGAGACTCTGGCTTCTCATGCTGCTGCCCATGAGGCCGGCGGCGACGTGTACGACCCGAGACTCACGTTTCTTGCCCATGCTGAGCAAGGGCTGACGACGGCTGCTATTCGTACGCGCATGGAGATCACTTTCGGAATTGACCGCGAGCTCGCCGAGGCCCTTATCGACCTCGCCGAGAAGGCGGGATATCTCCAGCGCAAGGGCGATGTCCTCAAGCCTGTCGGCGATGTGTCCGTAGGAAGAGCGCGCAAGGCGATGGTGGGCTCGGCAACCCGAGGAGGGGGGCAAGAAAAGCCTACGACTGATGGCGTTAGACCCCGCCTCTGCTTTTCGCGAAATATGGCAAAAACAAAAATTTGACCTTACCCATCAAGCTCGCCGTAGGGCGACCCAGGGGCACCGGTCACCGCCCCGGCGTGATCTGCCCGTGTGGTTCACGCGGCGGCGGCCGCCAGCGCTACCGCTTGTGTGGTGCCGAGCTCCGCCCCCGCCGCCGCCGTCATCCGCGCGAGATATGCGTCACCGCAGGGTGTGGTCGTTTTGTACGGCGCTGGCCCTTGCACCGGTGCCCGCTCTGCATCGCGGAAAGGAAAAAGTAACGATGACTACTATTTTGGAAAACTTGCTAACCGACGTATCGCCATTCGCGGAAGCTTTCAGCGAGCTCTACATGCACGAGCAACAATTTCTCCGCACACGTGACCTGCAACAAAGATATTCGGTCTCCCGGACGACAATCGCGAACTGGCGCAAGTCCGGACTCTTGCCGGAGCCTGTGGCAATCGGGCCCAACACCAAGGCCTGGCCGGCCGCCACCATCGAGGAATTCGAACAGCGACGCGCAGTTCTGGGCCGCAACGAGTGAGCCCCTTTTCAAAAAAGCCCGGCTGAGTAGGCCGGGCGAGACGAAGGAAACGACAATGGGAGCATACCCTGAAACCCCGTTTAGCGGCGAATCCGACGCTAAATTTTGGAGCTCGAAAGAGCCGGGCGACGAGATCACCGGCGTTTTTCTTGGCACGAGACGCGGCGGGAGGTAAGCAGCCCTACGGCGGGCGCGGGGTCAAGAGACCGCGCCCCGCGCCTCACGGCGGCTAGGTTCGTCCACAGTTTTGCCGAAACCGGGGAGCGAGCGCACCCCTTCCCGCGCAGAAGATGAGCCTGCGACAAACTACCGATGGCTCATCTCCGTCTGGCGCTCTATCCAAGTCTTACCGATGGGTTGGTTCTTGACGCAGCATCGGAACCACTCTGAGATATGCCATCCGGCAAGGGCATGCCCTTCGTTGCTGAGGTGTGTATCTCCTTTGACGTAGAGATTCTCATTGGTGCGGGAGACGTGCTCTCGAAAGATGGGAAGCAAATCCAGGTAGGGGATGCCTTGCTCGTGCGCAAAGAGCTGGAGATAAGCCTGGGGAAAGTCGATATCGAAACCGGGACCATAGGGCTTACCGCTGTAGACTTGCTCCCGCGTGGGCAGGGCCACCAGGGCGAGCCCTACCCCTCTGTCATCGAGGAACCTCGCCATCCGTTCCAGCGTCTCGAGAGAGACGTCCTTGGCCTCGATGGCAACGGGGGGGTAGGGAACTTGCGACCAGAACGAGTAGGCAATGAAGCGCTGGTTCACCCGGAAATCGATGGCGAGGTGCTCCATATCTAGAAACGGCGCGAGCAGACGAAAAAGAGCGAAGCTCCGGAGGCTTTTGTGGAGTGTCGAGGTTTCGAAGCTCGGCTGTGACGTTGTGCGGTCTTTTCGAAGAAAGAGCGCTGGCACTTTCTCTTCCAGGACATCATCGTCCAGGACGGCAGTGCCATGGATGATTCGGTCCTTTCCGATGCCGAGGTAGGTATCTCGAAAGTCGTTTCCGTTGAAAGAGACCAAGATGGCATACGAAAGGTCGAACTTGAGAGCCTCTTCCCTGAGCTGGAGCTCGATGTCCGCGAAGCCGTAGCCCCCGACGCCGAAGTTCAGGACCTCCCACCGCTCGAGCGAAACGCTCTTTTCGAAAACTCCCACGAGAGAGTGCTCGACGTCTTCGGCCCAGCAGCCGAAGGTGAAGGAGTCGCCCAAGAAGCCCACGCGCCGCCGTGCGTCCGTCTTTTCCTTGGAAACCTCACGCCAACGCATGCCGTGGCGGTTCGTCTGGATGCGAACTTGGTAAGGCCCCACGGCAGTCGCCACGTCCACGTGGGGCTTCAGGCGATAAGAGCCGGTCCCCCTGGGGCTGGGATGGAGAAGGTCCAGCTCCTCTGGCGTGCGCCTGCGCTCGCTCGCCCACCCTTCGTAGACGCGAAGGCCCATCTCGGACGCTGCCAGAGCGAGGGACAGCCCCAGGAGAACGGCGAGAGCGGCGAACAGAAGGTGCTTTCGCCTCGGCGAGCTGGGGACGGGGCCATTGTCTTCGCGCATGCGTTTCGCGGATAGAAGCGAGGGGAGCTTACACCCCCTATGTTAGGCGTTCAAATAGGTTCCACCACGAAAGTCCTGCACCGACTTCCACCATTTTTCGTACACCTTTTCGTCGAGCTCCGGGTTCTCAAGCAGGTGCTTATACCAGTTCGCGTCACGGTCCGCCCACTTCCCCGCGCCAAGCTGGTACAGCTTTCGCAGCTCAGCGATGAACTCGGTCTTGTGCAACCCCATAGCCGAAACTTCACGCTTGATACCGAGTCCGTGAATCATCTCGTGGAGCAGCATCTCTACGATTCTGGTCGGTGTCAGGATGTCCCAGTCCAGATAGATTACGCCATGGGACTGCGTGAGCCCCTGGAGGCCCTTATATTCCAGCGACATCACCAGGACTCGAAACTTGGCAACAGTGGGGCTGCCGGGGTCGAGGGGGTTGACGGGCAAATCGACAATCTCGCCGTCAAAATAGCGACCGCTAAGCTGATCGTAGAGGTTGTCGAGGTATGGCGACATCACGACCCACAGCGATACCGTGGGCTAGCGCGTTCTGAATCGGAGATCAAGCTGGGTAGTTGCCCGCCTTCGCTTCGGTCCCGATTCGGTTTACGCTCGCCCCGATGTGAACCAAATGTGACCAAGCGCCCCCTCTGGCCACGCCAAGTCGTTGATGGATAAGGGAAACAAAAAAACTAGTGCCGAGAAGCCAGCCGACAACACCCTGGAAGTCGGTGACCATTTCAACGTCAACGCCTGCGCGGTGGGTCTGAAAGTAGCCACCTACGAGCAGGGCCGCGATCGAAATGACTTGGATATATGTTTTGGTGTTCATGAGGTCTCTCCTCCAGGCATCTAGCGGTTGTGTCTCCACGTCATACCGATGGTGAAGACTGCGAAGCTGAACCAAGCAACCTCACGGGCAGGGATATAGCGTGGGTAACGGTAACTGGGTGAGCGCCACTCTGCCAGAATGAACACAAAGCGGCTGACTTTCTCAAGCGGATCATTCAGATTCAATACGTACCACGACGCTACAAGAACGATCCACAACAGCGCGATCCGACTGGCGGTCATAGTCTCTCTCACCATATTGGGCTCTCACAGAATTCGGAATTATTTCCGCAACTGACGTTCTTACCTCGTGCAGGATTCAGGGGCGGCTCAACACGTGCACCTTCGTTTCGGACTTTTTTCCGTTTTGGCTGTGCTCACTTCGTGCCACGCTTCCGCTTGCCGTAAACGGTCAGGATCGCGGCATCGGCGCCCGAGTGCATGCGCAATTCTCTACGCGCTAGACGGCGAAGCGAGCGCGCTTTCAAGCGCGACGGAGGCGTTTAAAATCAAAAAGCGTTAGCGAAAAATGCGACGGCTCCCCCGTTCCGAAAGGCTACCGTGTCTTCAATTCTTCGGATACACCGCACGCAGAAGTTGGTCTGCGAGAAACATGTTTGGAACCGTGAGGTCAAGAACAGCCTCAAGGTTTCGAATACGTTCCACGCAGCGCAGTGCGTCTTCCCTTTTTCCTTCCTCTAGGTACGCAAGCCCGGCTTTGTAGTACAGGTCTGCTGCAGCAGCGCCGCTGCGCAAAACACCCTCTCCGGTGGCATACATCACCCCGAGGTTGAACTGGGCGCTCGCGTTGCCCTGCTCTGCAGCCAAGCGATACCACTTCACCGCTTCAGCGTCGTTCTCCGGAACACCCTCTCCGTCGTCGTACATCAATCCGAGTCTGGACTGGGCCCCGGCGTTGCCCTGCTCTGCGGCCAAGCGATACCACTTCACCGCTTCAGCGTCGTTCTCCGGAACACCCTCTCCGAAGGCGTACATCACTCCGAGGTTGAACTGGGCCCTCGCGTCGCCCTGCTCCGCAGCCAAGCGATACCACTTCACCCTTCAGGGTCGTTCTCCGGACCACC
>CAUZCL010000061.1:0-26898 GCA_963578475.1 Acidobacteria bacterium bin61
AGTTGAAGATTTCGCCATTGCCAACAAAAGTGACCGTCTCGTCTTCGTTTTGGATCGGCTGGCGCCCCCCGGCGACATCGATGATCGAAAGCCGCTTCAGACCAAGTGCTATGCCAGGGAGCGCGATCGTGCCCGTATCATCGGGGCCGCGATGGTGGAGCTTGGCCACCATCCGGTCGATGACAGCAAGATCGGGTTGCCTCGTCGCGTCGCGAGCCACGACGCCCGCGATGCCGCACATAAAAGATCAGGCCCCGTTGCCGCTCTGGGAGAAGCGAGCGGCTATTTTTTCGCCACCGAGCTCCGCGACGAAGCGGAGGTAGGGAAAGACGCGCTTCATCGCGGCGGTGTTGACGAAGCACGGGCTCGCGCAAGTCGGACAGACTTTGTCGAGCACTTCCTGACGCATGGCCAGATTCTTCTTGTCGTAGTAGAAGTCTTTCGGGTCGCCGTCGCGCACGTTCCCGATGACACGGCTATTTTCGCAATAGGTGATCTCGCCGTTCGGGTTCAGGAGAAGCCCCTGGTCCATTGAAGGGCACGGCATTGCGCGCTTCATGCCGTTTTGGAACATCTTGACGTAAGCCTGATATAGAAGCGCGTCCCCGTCGGCAAGGCCGGATTCCCGCACGCGCTTGCGAAAGAAGTCGACGAGCTTGGGGAAATCCTCTTCCTTCAGATCGGTCGACTCGACGAGATCCATGTTCCCGAAAGCCAGCTCCGAGTAGCGCGCGATCGCAAAGACGACGCTCAAGTTCTCTTTCTTGCAGAGCTCGTAGATGCGGTTCCCTTCTTCGAGGTTTTGGGCCGTGAACGTGAACGAGACGCCAAAGTTGAAGAACTTCTTCTTCTGCAGCTCCTGCATCTCGCGGACCGTTTCCATGGCGCGCTCGAAGGCGTGCCACACACGACGGATGTCCTCGTGCGCTTCGCCGACGCCGTCGAGACTGACGCGGGTTCCGAACATGAAGCCCCGCTCGTTGGCGACGTCGATGATGCGATCGAGCGTCGAGACGACCCGGTCCTTCACGAAGCCGTTCGTGTTGAGGGTCATTTTCCGGAGCTTCGGCATGTTGTCCGCCATGATGCGGACGATGTCGACCATGTCCTTCCGGAGTGTCGGCTCGCCCCCGGTGATGCCCACATATTCGACCGAGCGAAAGAGCTCGCTCGAGAACGCTTTTCGATATTCGTCCGTCGTCAAGTCGTCGTGGTATGGGAGCTTCCACGAATTGCACATGACGCATTTGGAGTCGCACTTATAAGAAACGTTGAATATGAGCACAGTGGGTGCGATCGCTTGGAATCGGCCCACGACTTGCGTCTTGAAGAAATCCGCCGGAAGCGACGGAAGACTCGTCTTGAGGAGCTTGCCTACGTAGTGATTATTTCCAAACATCAGCTTTTACGTGATTGGCGTCTATCGCGGACCAGCTTTGCAGGAACGCCGGCAGCGACATAATAAGCGGGAACCTCGTCGAGGACCACCGCGCCCGCACCAATAATAGCATGCTCGCCCACATGAGCCCCACCTCCGACGACCGCGTGGGCCCCGAGCCAGCAACCGTCGCCGATACGGATGGGAAGCCCGATACGCCCCTGCTGCGACACGGGGATGTCGATACGATCATGCATGTGGTTGCCGCCCACGAGGTAGACATAGGCCGCGAGCATGACGTCCTTCCCTACCGTTACCTTGTCCGCGGAGAAGATCTCGCAATTGAAGCCGATATTGGCACGCTCTTCGAGATGGATATCCCCGTTCTTGCACGAAAGGATCGAGTTGCGCCCGATGAAGACCCCGTCGTCGAGCTGTATCCCCGTGTTGTCGACGCCCTTCGCGTCGAGGAGCACGTTGTCATCCACCACCACGTCGTTTCCGATGCGGATTTTTCGCGGATGGCGCAGCACCACGTTTTGCCCGAACAGGACGTTCCGGCCGCAGGCGCCGAGAAGGCGCGGGTAGAGCTTGCTTCTGAGAAAGAGTCCCAGGGCCCCGGGGACCCAAGCCGACAAGAGCATCACGAGCTCGTAGCCGACCATCGCTCCGAGCCCCGGTCGGCCGATGACGAGCTCGCCATATTTTTGGATCTTGCTCGTACTGACGTCCGAGAGCTCTTTTTGGACGATTGGGATGCGCCGGTCATTGGGTTGCGTAGTGGCTCCATTCAGAGACATTCTAGACCCAGCCAGCCTTTCGATACCACTGAAGCGTTTGCTCGATGCCGTTATCTAGGTCAACTTCGGGCTCCCAGCCGAGCTCCTTCTTGGCTTTGTCGATTTTGAACGCGCGGTGCTTGAGAAAGAAATCAAGCCGGCGTCGGTAGAGCGGGGGCTCGATGCCGAGCGGCCGGCAAACGTCCTCACAAATCGCCGCGGCAGCGTAGAGCGGCATCGACGGCCAGCGGAAGCGCGGCGGCGCGACACCGGCCTTCTTCGCGATGAGGGCAATGATCTCGCGCACGGTAACGTATTCGGGACCGGCAAGGATGAACGCTTCGCCAAAAGCACTTGGGGTGTCACCTGCCTGCATGAAACCGCGCGCAACGTCTTCCACGTGCGTCAAGTGGTAGAACACGTCTCCTTTGCCGATCATCGGAAAGCGTTTCTTGGCAACGCCTCGAAAGAGCTTCAAAAAGCGGCGATCGCCAGGACCGTAAATGCCCACGGGCCGCAGCACGACCACGGGCAAGCCGCGATCCCGATGGAGCCCGAGAACGACGCGCTCGGCCTCCACTTTGGTCTGTTGGTAGATGTCACCGGGATTGTATGGAGAAGTTTCGTCGGCCGGAGGCTCCACTTCGCCGTGCACCCCGCAGGTGCTGCAATAGAGAAACGGGATGCCCCCTTCCGCGAGCGAAGCCTCAGCAAGAAGGCGGGTGCCTTCCACGTTGACCTCGCGGTAATAGCTGTCCGGAAGCTTGGCTTCGCGGTAGACGGCGGCGATGTGGAAGATTCGCTCGACCCCGGAAACCGCCGCGCGCAAACTAGCCGCGTCCTTTAGCTCACCCTCGAAGCGCTCGATGTCGAGACCCTCGAGCAACGACAAATCGCTCGAGGCGCGGACGAGGGCACGGACCTCGTGGCCGGCCTCCCGTAGCAGACGGGCTAAGTGGCTTCCTGTGAACCCGTTGGCACCGGTGACAAGAACTTTCAGTCGATTCTCCTGGCAGCACTATACTCACCAATCATCCTGTGATAGTCTATATGATTTGGTTGGCTCGGTAGGTAAGTTGTTCGTACCTGCAGGCTCGGGCCCCACAACTCTACGCGGAGGTAGAACGACCCCTATGAGCACCCACCCACTTAGACGTTTCACCTTTGGATTCTTACTCACCCTAACGGTTATCGTCGCAATCGGCTGTGGCGACAGCGGCGGCGGCGGCACCACCACGACCGTAACCGTCACGATTTCTGCACCGGGTATCGTCAGCCCGAACTCATCTTCCCCGATTGGAGATAATCCTCCGACGCTCACCGTAACCAACGCCACCGCAAGCGACGGGGGCACCATCACGTATACTTTTCAAGTCTCGACCGACCAAGCCTTCGCCAGCATCCTCCGGCAAGCCGACAGCATCGTGCAAGGGTCGGGTCAAACCAGTTGGACGCTCGGCTCCGCCCTCGGCCTCGACACCTATTTCTGGAGAGCGCGCGGCGTCACGGCCAGCACCGTCGGCTCATGGTCCGTCGTCGCGCAGTTCGTTCTCGGCACCGGCGCAGGCACTGGTGCCGGCGAGACGGTCGTGGTCACCGATGCCCTGACAAACGGCATGACGGTCGGCCAGCAATTCGGCGGCAGCTTGACGCCGAACGGGTGGCGCGTCAACACCAATGGCGACTTCATTCGCTACGAAGTCCCGACCATCATTAACGGCTATGTGGAATGGCAGAACGTGGGCCTGACGCCACGCGGCGCCAACGACGCCTCGCACATGCTGATGGGCATGTGGGACCCTACGGAAGGAGGGTTCCGTGCGAACCCGTTCCGCGTCCACGTACAAAAGCTCTGGCATAACCCGCACAACCCGCCCTTCATGCGATTCCGCTGGATCTCGCAAGGCCGGGAGGAAGAGGCCGGTACGAATTTCACGGACTGGAACCCTGGCCAGGTTTATACCTTTCGTGTGGACTGGAACCCTTCCGGCGCGGCAAACCAGGCTCGCGTCTTCCTCGATGGCATGGAGTTCCTGTCCTTGGGTTACAACCGCCCCTACCAGCCGAATACTCATTTCATCGAGCTCGGCATCGGCGAACGCGGTGAATCGGTTATCGACGCTGTTTATAGCAACTTAATCATCGTGCGCCGAGATTAGTCATTAGCGAGGAGCCATCATCATGATTTGACAACTGAGTCGTTTGGCCATGCTCGTCGTGGCGGTTTTTTCGCTCGGCGGGTGCAGCCGACAGCGGCAGAGGAGGACGCGGCGGCTCTACCAGCGTGAGCATCACCATCTCGGCGCCAACCCCGGTAAGTCCGGCGAACGGGGCACAGGTCACCGGCCAAGTCACGCTCACCGTCTCGAACGTGCAAGTGACAGGAGGGAGCGGCATCGCGACCTACACGTTCCAAATCGCCACCGATAACGCCTTCGCCACTATCGTCGCCCAGGCGAGCAACATTCCCCAGGGCTCCGGTCAGACGTCTTGGACAGCTGGCTCGGAGATCGCCAGCGGACAGTTTTTCTGGCGCGCTCGAGCAAACGTAGGCAGCACCACTGGCACTTTCTCGAGCGTCGGGAACTTCTCGTTCCAGGGCGCGGCGAGTACGGCGGGCAGCACCGACCAAGTGCTGCTATTCGATCCTCTCACCGGCGGGTCGAACTTGGGTGATTCCAGCGGTGGCGAGTGCCCCCGGAAGGTTGGAAAGTCATCGCGAGCTCGAACTTCATCGTCTACGACATGGAGACGATCGAGTCCGGCTTTCTAGAGTTCGACATCTCCGGTCTCGACATCCGTAACCCGACGCGCGACCCGCGGCATTTGTTTTTCATGTGAGATCCCAGCCTCGGAAGCAACATGACGAGCAACCGCTTCCGCGTCAGCTTGCAGAAGCTCGACGGCCGAAGCTCCATCAACGACCGATGGCTCCGACTTCGTTTCATCACGCAAGGCCGTCAAATCGACGAAGGAAGCACTTTCCGTGGCTGGGAAGTCGAGAAGACCTACCGCATCCGCTTGGAGTGGGGACGAAGAAGAGCGTGCGACTATCCGTCGACCACGACGGGCTGTGGTCATGCCAACGGCCATCGGTCACCGGAACAGCTTTGCCATCCGAAAGGCGCAAAACCCAGACGGGGTTGACCTCCCACCCGTGGTTGCCCGCTACGTATGCGAGGTAGCGACCATCAGGCGACCAGCTCACGTCCATGGCATCAGATGAGACGCCAGGCAAAGCCAGTCGGCTTGAATCACCCGTTTGCAGGGACACGACCACCAACACCTTGTCACTAGGGTCCCGCTCCAGATTGACCCGGTCCAGAAATGCGAGCTGCGTCCCGTCCGGAGACCACTGCCGCGCCCTCCCAGAACGGCCCGTCCTTGTTGACGACCTTTCGCGGGCCGGCGCGACTTTGCGAGGGATCCCCCCGAGCATCGGCACGACGAACACGCCACCCCCGTCGCGCTCCGAGAAAAACGCGATTTGCCGACCATCCGGCGACCAACTCGGGAACACATCATAGCCATCGTAGTCGGCAGTGCGGTTGGCTGATTGTCCTTCATCCACCTGCGTCACCCAGATATCCCAATTGCCGCTCTCGATAAGACTGATAGGCGGGCAGCTCACCATCGGGCGACGGTGTCGGATAATCCTCGACGCCAAGAGCGCTCGTGATCTGTGTGGGGTTCACGAGTCGAGGTGGGGCGAAATCGGCCGTGGTCGAGAGGTTCCGGACAATCGACGCAGCGACCAAGAGTACGACTAGAGCGCCACCTCCCAAAAGCATCCCACGCCGAGACCAGGCAGTCTTTGGCATCGGAGGGATGGTGCTGACGATTTCAACACACGAATCCACCTTCTGCTTCGTTTCCTCCAGCTCATTGCGAAGATCGATCGCCGACTGCAGCCGACGATTCGGGTCCTTGACTAGGCATCGCCTGACAAGTCTTGCCAAGTCGCGAGGAACGGCGGGATTGAGCTCGCTTGGCGAGTCAGGTATATCCTTGATGATGGAGGAGAGGACTTCGACTGAGGTTTCTCCTCCGAATGGACGCCGACCGGTCAACATCTCGTAGAGGACAAATCCAAAAGAGAAAATATCCGAGCGGGCGTCCACCGTCTTGCCCTGTGCCTGTTCCGGCGACATGTACATCACCGTCCCGACAATCACGCCCTCCGGCATATACCGTAATCATAACTAACTGCCGGTCGGCCCCAACTTGGCAACGACCACCATTTGCTTGCTCTTACGGTCTAGAAGATGTCGACCGGTCAATCACCGCCGAGGATCTCGCGGATGGCATAGGCTGGGCGCGTGCGGCTTTCTTGATTCAGTCTGACCAGAAGCTCCCCGACCAATCCCAGGCTCACGAGTTGCAGGCCGCCCAGCATCAGCAAGCTCGCCAGCAACAACAGCGGGCGTCCACCAATCGGCTCTCCCAACCCGAACTTGACCCAGGTCAAATAAGCCCCGACGGACGTACCCACGAGGCCCATCAGAAGACCTGCGGTGCCGAAGATTTGGAGGGGGCGGCTCGAATAGCTCAGAAGGAACTTGACGGTCATGAGGTCGAGAACCACGCGGAAAGTTCGGGAGATTCCATATTTCGACTCCCCCTGGCTTCGCACGCGGTGGCCGACGACGACTTCGTCGATCGAGACGCCGATGCTGCTCGCAACGGCCGGAATGAAGCGGTGCATCTCGCCATAAAGTTGAAGATTCTTGACGACGTCCGCGCGGAACGCCTTGAGCGTGCAGCCGTAGTCGTGCAGATGCACTCCCGTCGTGACCGAGATCAACCAATTGGCGATCGTCGACGGAAGGATGCGTGACAGGAACGGGTCTTTCCGATCCTTCCGCCAACCGCACACCATATCGAAGCCTGCATCGAGCCTCTCGACCAAATGAGGGATGTCCGCGGGCTCGTTCTGCAAATCCGCGTCGAGCGTCACGATGACCGACGCGCGCGCTTCGGCAAAACCGGCGGCGAGAGCCGCTGTTTGCCCGAAATTCTTCCGGAAACGGATGACCCTTACTCGGGAATCCCGATGATGGAGCGCGCTCAAGAGCGCAAAGCTCGCATCCGTGCTGCCGTCGTCGATGAACACGATCTCGTAAGCGAGCCCATAGGGCTCGAGCACTTCGGTAATCTCGCGATAGAGATTCGGTAAGTTCCCCTCTTCGTTATAGACCGGGATGACGAGAGAAATCTCAGCTATGTTCACGGGGTTCGACGCGTGGGTGGCCGGCGTGCGCGTCTTTCGTCTCCGAAGTCATGGCGAAAGTATATACTAGCGCTCCACAGGAGTAAGTATGGACAAGCTCGACGATCGGGAAGTGCGACAGCTCGCCGAGCTCGCGCATCTAGCTCTCTCGGACGACGAGCGCGCAAGCTTTCGAGGGCAGCTCGAGGCATTCCTGTGCTACGCCGAGCGCATCCAAGCGCTCAACACGGTCGGGGTCGAGCCGACGTCGTACGCGCTTCTCGAAGCGGGGCTCGAAGGCGAGAGCCGGCTGCGCGACGACCGCCCGAGAGAGAGTCTCGACCGAAAGGCCGTTCTCGACCAAGCGCCCGACGCGAGCGACGGCTTGTTCAAAGTGCCCAAGGTGCTGCCTTGACGCTTTGGCAAGAGACCGTCACTTCCCTCTCGCAAAAGCTTCGAGCCGGCGAGCTCTCCGCAGCAGAGACCACCCGAGCTTTTACCGAGCGTATCGAGAGTATCGACCCCTCCCTCGGCGCGTTCCTCGAGCCCATGACCGCCGTGGCCACCGAGCGGGCACAGGCACTCGACGCGCTCGACGAGACCAAACGCGGCCCGCTCCACGGCGTTCCCATCGCCGTCAAGGACATCATCTCCGTCGCGGGAAGCCGCTGCACCTGTGGTTCACGCATTCTCGAGCATTACGTCCCCGTCTATGACGCCACCGTCATCGAACGTCTCCATGCTGCCGGTGCGGTCGTGCTCGGAAAGACCAACATGGACGAGTTCGCGATGGGCTCGTCAACGGAGAACTCCGCGTTCCAAACGACAAAGAATCCGTGGAATATCGATCGTGTCCCTGGAGGCTCGAGCGGCGGCTCTGCAGCCGCCGTGGCGGCCCGTCTTGCCCCTGCCGCGCTCGGAACCGATACAGGAGGCTCTATCCGCCAGCCGGCCGCGCTCTGCGGCGTTGTCGGCCTCAAACCGACTTATGGGCGCGTGTCACGCTACGGTTTGGTAGCTTTCGCCTCCTCGCTCGACCAGGTCGGACCCATGTGCCAAACAGTCGAGGATGCCGCTCTTCTTCTCGAAACGCTCGCGGGGGACGACCCGAAAGACGCCACCTGCGCCACCCGCCCGGTTCCGAGCTACTCGCGAGAGCTCGACGCAGACGTCGCGAAGCTCCGCCTGGGGATCCCGAAGACCGCGACGGGTGAAGGTATCGATGACAGCGTCCGTGCCAGCTTCGACCATGCCGTACGGCTTTTCGAATCCCTCGGTGTCGAGACCGAAGCGATCGAGCTCCCCTCCACCGAGCACGCAGTCGCTTGTTACTATTTGCTCGCGACAGCCGAAGCGA
This sequence comes from Acidobacteria bacterium bin61, assembly GCA_963578475.1. Taxonomy (GTDB): domain Bacteria; phylum Acidobacteriota; class Vicinamibacteria; order Marinacidobacterales; family SMYC01; genus SMYC01. Next base: position 8,724 of record CAUZCL010000061.1, read on the forward strand.
GCTCCAACCTCGCGCGCTATGAAGGCGTGCGCTACGGACTGCGCAACGGTGCTACCAAAGCCCTTCGCGAGATGATGGCCGAGACCCGAGCGGGAGGGTTCGGGCCCGAGGTCAAACGCCGCATCCTCCTCGGTACCTTCGTTCTCTCCGCGGGCTATTACGACGCGTATTACCAGAAGGCACAGCGGGTACGGAGCTTGATAGCGAAGGACTTCGAGAACGCTTTCGAGCGCGTCGACGCTGTTCTCATGCCGACCACGCCGACCCCCGCCTTTCCGATTGGCGACAAAGTCGACGACCCGCTCTCGATGTATCTCATGGACATCTTCACGATCACCGCCAACCTCATCGGCGCCCCAGCATTGAGCTTTCCCGCGGGGTTCAGCAAGAACGGTCTACCGGTGGGCGTCCAGCTCGTCGGACGGCATTTCGACGAAGCGACGATCTTGAAGCTCGGCCACCAGTTCCAGCAAAGCTCGGATTTTCACTGCAAGGCGCCCGACCTGGCGCGGTGAATCCAGACATAGACGGGCACGCCGAGCATCAAGAGCAAAAAGCCCCCATACACGATTTCCTGGCCCGCCCCGGCAATCGCCCATAGCGAAAAGGCGAAGGCGAGCAACGAAACGACCGACGCGTAGGAGAGCTTGCGGCGGAGCATGAGCTCGGCGAGCGAGCAGAACAGGTAAGGCACGAGTGTGTTCAAGGTCGCGAGCAAGATGATGAACGTGAACTGCTCTATCAGGCTCTTGGAATAGTTCATCATGAGCAGCACGCTCGCAAGAACGCTCGAGAACACGAGCCCATGAGCAGGTGTGTCATATTTCGAGATACGACCGAACACTTTCGGAAACAGACCATCGCGCGCGGCGGCGAGAGGTATCTGACCTTGAAGCAGGAGCCAGCCGTTCAAAGCGCCGAAGCAAGAGACGACCGCGCCCACGCCCACCGCATATCCCGCCCACGACCCCCACATCACGCGCGCGGCTTCCGCGTAAGGCGCGTTCGATCCCGCTAAATCGGCAGGCGCAATCGTTCCCATTACGGCAACGGTGCCAAGGATATAGATCACGGCGGTACCTAGCGTGCCAATGATCGTCGCGCGCGGAATTGTCTTTTCGGGCTCGTGGACGTGCTCGGCCGGGGTCGTCCCGGACTCGAGGCCAAGAAAAGCCCAAACCGTGAGGGCCACCGTGGCCGTGACGGCGGCGAACGGAGACTGGCCACTCGCGTTAAAAGGCTGGAAGTTCGAAACATCCACATAAAATAAGCCAAAAAATGCGAGCGCGAGGAGCGGGAGCACCTTCAGAACCGTCGTGACGAGCTGTACGACGCCCGCGGTATGCACGCCGAGAACGTTGACCCAAGTGAGCACCCAAATGGTCGCGAGACCGAGTCCGACCGAGAGAACGGCGTTGTCACCGAGCGCCTCCCAGAAAAGCGTCATGTAGCTCACGAAGGCCACCGCAATCGCAGCATTGGTCGTCCAAATGGAGATCCAATAGCCCCACGCCACAAGAAATCCCGGGAAGTCCCCGAATGCCTCACGGGTATAGACGTAAGGGCCGCCCGATTTCTTGACGAGGCGCGAGAGTCGAGAGAAGACGAGTGCTAGAAGCGTGGCGCCGCCGGCGGAGACGATCCAACCAATGAGGCTGATACCGCCAAAAGACCCGAGCGCTGCAGGAAGAAGAAAGATGCCCGAGCCAATCATGTTGCCGACAACGAGCGCGGTCACCATCCACATGCCGAGCTTGCGCGTCGCCATGGTCAGCTCCTTCTCTCTTGAAAGTGATCCCAACCGCGCGCGCCCAACGGCTCTACCGATCCGTCGCGCCGCTCGAGCTCGACGGCGTTTTCATCCGACGTCATTTCGCCGATACGGGTGAGCGCTGTGTCACTGGTAACCCGAAACGATTCGATGGCAGACTCGTCGCGCGCGGTGAAGAGGAGCTCGTAATCCTCACCGCCCGAAAGAGCTCTGTAGACTTCGTCGCCGCCCGGCCCTCGTTTCCACGCGAGGGCGCCGGGTGCCAAAGGGAGCGCCTGTTCCTCGATGCGCGCGCCGGTGCCGCTCGCACGACACAAGCGATGCAAGTCGAGACTCAACCCGTCCGAAACATCGATGCAGGCAGTCGCGAGGTCGTGGGCTCTGAGCTCTCTCCCGAGCCCTAGGCGCGGCTCTGGGTCGAGATGCGCCCGAAGACAACGCTCGGCAAGCGGAAGCGGGCCCTCTCGCAGCACCTCAGGCATGATGGCACCTCCCGAGGGTGACAAAGACGCGCCATTTTGCAAGAGCCAGAGGCCCATGGCACTCGCCCCAATCTCGCCCGAGACGTAGATCGCGTCACCTGCGCGGGCACCCCCGCGACGGAGCGCCTTGCCGGCCTGGGTATGACCAAAAACCGTGACATCAACCACCGCACGCCCATCGGAGCGCGCTAAGTTGCCGCCCACGAGGCCGATCTCGAGCTCTTCGCAGCGCTGCGCAGCACCTTCAACGATCTGCCACAGCGTTTCCACCTCGATGTCACCGGAAACACTCAGAGACAGAAGCGCCCCGAGCGCTATGCCCCCCATGGCGGCGATATCGCTAGCGCTGACCGCCACGGCCTTGCGTCCAAGAAAACGTGGTGGGGTCGTCTCCCACAAAAAGTGCGTGCCTTCAACGAGCGTATCAACGGTGAGAAGCACGAACTCACCGTCCGGCACAGAAACCGCGGCCGCGTCATCCCCAATCCCAATAGACACGTGCTCGGAAGAAGGAACTCGATCCTGAAGCTCCCGGAGAAAAGCGTCTTCCCCAAACGCGGCAAGCTTCATAGGACAACGACCGAATGCTGAAAAAAGACCCCGCTTTGCCGTGTGAGAGAATCTATTTGAACCACCTGCAAAGGTGGGCGACCCTTCCTGCGTCCTTCGCGAACTCTCGAGGAGCCATGCTCCGATCCGCCGGGGGGGTCTCCCCTTCAAATAGACGTTGGCTCAATAGTTTTCCCTATCACGCGCAAAGCAGGGTTACTCAGCCTCAATTATACAGGCGGAGAAGTCTCTGTCGGCTCTCGTAGAGCCTCTTCCAGCGTTTTCACTAGCGCCGAGGCGCGGCGAGCGAGCGCGTCGTCAGCATTGCGCGCCGTCTCCTCTGCCTTGAAAAACTCATCAGCGATGTTCAGCGCCGCGAGAATGGCGACCTTTAGAGGCTCCGCCTGATTCGAAGCATCAGAGATCGTCGCCATCTTCGTATCCACGAAGCGCGCGAGCTCTTCGAGATAAGCAACATTCTCTTCCGCACGTACTTTGTAGGTCTGTCCCATGATCACCACTGGAACAAGACTCGAATCCGGCTGCTTTCCATCGCTCATAGGGTCGGTATTGTAGGCGACGGCACCAGCTCGCTCAAGGGCTCGCTTCGAGCTTTCCGATCCGCTCGAGAAGCCGCTCCACCTTGGTGCGGATTTTCTTGCGCTCTTCGTGGAACGCGGCAAGCTCGCCCTGAAGCTCTGCGGTATCCTCGGAAGGGGCCGCAACAGGAACGCCAGCGGAGAGCGACTCCACCTGTCGCTTCAGCTCGGCGACTTCGCTCTTCAGCGAGTGGTTGGACTCGCGTAGCTGTTCTATCAGCGCGGTCGCTTGCTCGACGCGCCCCTCGAGAGTCTTTAGGCGGCGCGACGTCTTGGGTGCGGCGCGTTCCGAGTCACCCTTTGCAGGCACTGCTGTACTCAGCTCGCCAAGGCTTCTTTCGCGACGCCAACGAGCTCAGAAAACGCCTTTTCATCGGCGAGCGCGAGCTCGGCTAGTTGTTTCCGGTTCAAGGCGACGCTGGCTTTGGACAGCCCCACCATGAACGTGCTGTAGGACATGCCGTTCAAGCGCGCGCCCGCACCGATGCGGATGATCCACAAACGGCGAAAATCCCTCTTGCGCGTGCGACGGTCGCGATAAGCATAGGACAATGCGCGATCCACCGACTCCATGGCGGAGCGATAGAGCTTGCTCTTGGTGCCTCGAAACCCTTTCGCGAGCTTCAATATTTTTCTGCGGCGATCGCGCCGGTTCGAACCTCGTTTGACTCTGGGCATTTCTCGATTAACTCCGAAACGATATCAGCCTAATACGGAATCAGCGGCGCGATGAACTTAGCGTCGGCCTTCGAAACAAGGCCCGACTTACGCAGCCTGCGCTTCCGGTTGCGTTTTTTCTTAGTCATTATGTGACCGGCATTGGCGTGGCTGCGCTTGATTTTGCCGCTTGCCGTCTTGCGAAAACGCTTGGCAGCCCCACGATGCGACTTTGCTTTCTTTCCCACTTGTGCATTACTCCTTCTGGCTCGCCACGAGGCGAGAGCGCGACTATACGCTACGCCGATTCCGGCTCTTTTACGTCGCCTTCCTGTTTCGCGGCCTTCATCTTCTCGATGACCGCTTTTCTGGGCGCCAGAATCTGATGCATCTGGTTTCCTTCCATCCTCGAGCGCGACTCGATGTTCGCGATCTCTCCGAGGTCCTTCGATAGTCGGTCCAAAATCTTTACACCGAGCTGGCCGTGCGAGCGCTCCCGACCTCGAAACATGATCGTCGTCTTGACTTTGTTGCCGTCCTTCAAGAATCGCTCGACGTGGTTTTTCTTGAATCCGTAATCATGGTGATCGATCTTCAAGCGAAATTTGATTTCTTTGACTTGGATTTGTTTCTGGTGCTTCTTTGCTTCATGCGCGCGCTTGTTCTTCTGATATAAATACTTGCCGTAATTCATGATCCGGCAAACTGGCGGGTTCGCTTTCGCGACAATCTCCACCAAATCCAACTCTTTGTCGCGAGCCATCCGGAGCGCGTCTTCCAGCTTGACGATGCCGACCTGCTCTCCGTTCTCGTCGATCAACCGAATCTCTCTAGCGCGAATCCGCTCGTTTACGCGAGTAGACCTATCGATGTGTCACCTCCTTCGTTCCCGCCTCAAAGTGCAGGCAGCTATTATGCCTGTTTTTTCGGGTCGATTTCCACTGTGAATACCATAACTCAAGGCCTCAGTGCACGTTCTCGAACCAAGGCCTCGACCGATTCGATGAAGTCGGGGATCGTCTGCGGCCCCTGGTCGCCGTCTTTTCGGTTGCGTACGGCCACCGTTTCGCCTTCGATTTCCTTGTCCCCGGTAACGAGCATGAAGGGGACTTTCTGAAGCTGGGCTTCGCGGATCTTTCGACCGATTTTCTCGTTCCGGTCGTCGACATCGACGCGCAGACCCGCCGCCTTCAACTCGTCCGCGACCTTTCGGGCGTAAGCGTGATGTTTGTCCGAGATTGGAAGCACCACCGCCTGCACGGGGGCGAGCCAGACCGGTAGAGCGCCTGCCGTGTGCTCGATGAGCACCGCCATGAAGCGCTCGAGCGAGCCTAGAATCGCGCGGTGGATGAGCACCGGCCGCTTGCGCGTCCCGTCCTCGGCGGCGTAGTGCAGGTCGAAATTGTCAGGCTGCGCGAAATCGACCTGGATCGTCGCGCATTGATGCGTGCGCCCAATCGCGTCCTGCACGTGAAAATCGATCTTGGGGCCGTAAAAAGCTCCGTCGCCGGGATTGACGCGATAGGTCGTCTCAGCTACCTCGAGGGCCCGAACGAGGGCCGCCTCGGCGAGCTCCCATTGCTCGTCCGTCCCCACGGTCTTGCCCTTTTCCGGCCGTGTCGAAAGCTCCACCCGTACACCTTCGAACCCGAAATCGGCATAGACCTCGTGGGCGAGCTTGATGAGGTCCACGATCTCTTGCTCGATTTGCTCGTAGGTGCAATAGATGTGGGCATCGTCCTGGACAAACGACCGCACCCGCGTGAGTCCCGAAAGCACGCCCGAGCGCTCGTAGCGATGACAACGGCCGAACTCCGACAACCGCAGCGGGAGCTCGCGATAGCTCCTCAGAGTGGAATCGTATATGAGAGCCGCGCCCGGGCAGTTCATCGGCTTCATGGCAGCGTCCATGTCATCGGACTCTACGAAATACATGTTGTCTTTATAGTGCTCGTAGTGGCCGCTGCGCTTCCATACGTCAACGTTCATCACGATCGGAGTTTTGATCTCCTGATAGCCGCGCTTGTCGAGCTTCTCGCGTATATACGCGATGAGACCGTTGACGACTTTCAAACCTTTTGGAAGCCAAAAGACTTGCCCCGGCGCCTCGGGCCGGATGAGGAAAAGCGCAAGCTCCGTTCCAAGCTTGCGATGGTTGCGCTTTTTCGCTTCTTCGAGCTGCTTCAAGTGCTCCGCGAGCGCTTTTTTGTCGTAGAAGGTCGTGGCGTAGATGCGCTGCATGGGCGCATTCGCCTCGTCGCCCTTCCAATAAGCCGCGCCGCTCTTGAGAACTTTGATCGCCTTGATGACGCCGCTATGCGGCACGTGCGGCCCCTCGCAAAAATCGTAGAACGCGCCGACGCGGTAGCACGAGACGACATCGCCTCCCTTTTCGTTGACGAGCTCTTCCTTGAACGGCTGACCGAGCTCCTCGAACTTCGCGATAGCCTCCGGCTTCGGTATTTCCTGTCGCTCGTAAGGGAGCTTCTTCTTCGCGAGCTTTTTCATCTTGTCTTCGATCTTCTGAAGATCGTCCGGCGTGAAGGGCTCGTCGACAGCGAAGTCGTAGAAGAAGCCGCCATCAATGGGCGGGCCGATCCCGTATTTTGCGTTCGGAAAGAGCTCCGTAACGGCGGCCGCCATCAAATGAGCCGAGCTGTGACGAAATATCTCGAGGGTCTCCTCGTCTTTCGACGTGAGAATGCGCACGTCGGCGTCTTGCTCGATAGCGCGACTGAGATCGTGGGGCTCTCCATCGATGAGCGCCGCGATCGCCGCTGCGGCTAGGCCCGGGCCGATATCCTCCGCGATCGTGCGCGGGGTCACCCCGGCGTCATATTCCTTCGCCGTCCCGTCTGGGAGTTTCACCGTAATTGGCATAACGAAATCAAAAACGTCCGCGGCGAATCCAAAAGCGGATTGGCCGCGGACGCTAGCACTGGTAGGCGCGCGCGGATTTGAACCGCGGACATCTACCACGTCAAGGTAGCGCTCTCCCACTGAGCTACGCGCCTAGTGACTCTAGTCCGGCGTGAATAGTAGCAATGCCACCTCTCGGTGTCAAGACAACAAACTCCTCTCTGAGTTGGAGATACGCGTATGAGGGAGGTTTTTGGGTATTTTTCTCGTCCATTGACTGGAGTAGGAGGTGAGGTGATAATTGCGTAGGAGAAGTTCCCCCGTCCAAAGTATGAGCGCGCCCCGTCGCCCGACCGCCCCGACCAGCGAGTCCAGCGCTATCCTGAATCTCGTTGAGATCCTCAAAGTTCAAGGACTCCTGACGAGCGAAGAGGAAGACCAGGTCGAGCGCTACATGCAAGTGCAGCAACTCAGCAAGAAACGGCCATCCGAAGGCTCGGCAAGCTCGGCGAGGACGAGATTACGCAGGCGGTCGCAAAACACGCGAAGCTGCCTTACCTCAAGATCAACCCGCTAGATCTCGACCTCGACGTCGTCACCGCGGCTCTTCCCGCACCGTTCGCGAGGCGTCACACGATGTGCGCGGTGTCGAAGCACGCCAACACCGTGACGCTCGCGAGCCAACCCGTTCAACAAGGCGCCGCTTCGAGACCTGCAGTAATTCGGGGGCATGGAGGTGAAGCTCGTTGTCGCGTCACGCTCGGACATCGTGGCCGTCAACAACGGTTTCTACGACCTCAAAACGTCCCTCGACGCCGCGGAGTCCCAGCTCACCGATGGCCGGCTCACACCCATCGACGTCACCAACCAGGAATTTCTCTCCGGCCCATCCGTAGAGATGGACCCGACGATGCAGCCCGTCGTCACCGCACTCGACAACATGTTGACGCATGCCTTCGATCAACGTGCCTCCGACATCCACATGGAGCCCAAGCGCAACATCGCGCTCGTGCGCTTGCGCATCGACGGTGTCCTGCACGACGTTCACGTCATCCCGAAGATCGTTTACCAGGCCGTGGTGAGCCGGGTAAAGATGCTGAGCGGGCTCAATATCGCCGAGAAGAGACGGCCTCAGGACGGACGCATCAAAAGAAGCGAAGGCGGGAAGGAGGTCGAGATTCGCGTTTCCACCATGCCGACGGTGTTCGGCGAGAAAGCCGTGCTGCGAATCTTCGACCCGGACATTCTTTTGAAATCCATCGAAGAGCTCGGTTTTTCCGAAACGGACCTTCCGCGCTTCTTACCTTTTCTCGAGCACCGGGAAGGCATCATCCTCGTCACCGGCCCGACGGGAAGCGGCAAGACAACGACGCTTTATTCCGTCCTGAAATATCTCTCGAAGCCTGAAGTCAACATCGTCACGATCGAAGACCCCATCGAGCTCGTCTATGACGACTTCAACCAGGTTCAAATCCGACCGGAAATCGACGCGACCTTCGCCAACACCATCCGCACCGTGCTCCGCCAGGACCCGGATATCCTGATGGTAGGTGAGATTCGCGACAGCGAGACCGCGGAGATGGCCATCCAAGCGGCGCTGACCGGCCATCTTGTCTTCTCGACACTCCACACGAACGACGCCCCGTCCGCCATAACGCGCTTGCTGGATCTCGGAGCGCCGCCCTTTCTCATCACATCGACGCTCGTGGGCGTGATCGCCCAGAGGCTCGTCCGCACGTTGTGCCCGAAATGCATCGAAGACGTAAAGCCTACAGAGGAGGACGCTTTCGGCTTGAGCGTGCCGTTCGAAAAAATCCGAGGCCTGACCTTTCGCCAGGGGCAAGGATGTATCAACTGCCGCCAAACCGGTTATCTAGGCCGGAGCGGCATCTACGAGATCATGCCCTCACCGCGCATGATAAGAAAACTGATCGTCTCGAAAACGGAGTCCCCCGAAATCCTGAAGACCGCCCGCGAAGAAGGAATGCGCACATTGAGAGAGGCGGCGATCCAAAAATTGGTAAAAGGCGACACGACTGTCTCGGAAGTCATAAGAGTCACCGGGCGCTAGCCGTTACCGGCTAGCGGGTTACCTCCTTCCCGCTACCGGCCTTCCGAGTCTGCGTTGTGCCACGAGGCAAGCCGGAAGCAGATAGGGCGCGCCAGAGGAACGCGGCCACGCCTCAAACTTCTTCAAACCGATCCGTTTCGAATCTTTGGACCACAGTGTTGGCGCTCTTCCAACTATCTTCCGGGAGACCGGCTTTCAGGCAAGTCTCAGCCAGGAAGCGATCGCGGGTCCAGCTTCGTTCGGAGGCGACTTCCGGCAGCAGCAACCCTCGGACACCGTCGCACTCGACGATGAGGCCGTCACGGCCGATCTCGATCGCGTCCAGCCTGTCGATCTTGTCGACGGGCTCTGGCATGGTCAAAACGGAAACGCTGATGCGAACTCGCGTCACGTCACCTGGCTGCACCGGCTGGAATCTCGGATCACCTGTCGCAGCGGCAACGACCGCCCTCGCGATTAGTTTCGGAAGCTCGGCCGAGCGGCGGACATAACCGATGCAGCCTCTGAGCTCGCCGTCGAGCCTCAACGTAGCGAAGACTCCTCCCGACTCGATGGCAAGGTTCACCTTCCGCTCGGCACTTCCGGCGAGAGCGAAATGTTTCTCGAGGGCAAAGCGCGCGCCCCGCAGTAGCGTCGCTCGTTGCTCCTCGGTAAGTAAGCGCGTCATTGCTCAGGATCGCCTTTGCACGAGCGGCTCAAGCGTCCATGCCTTCCATAAACGCGGCGGAGGCATAACCGACGACGCCCGCGACATCTCCCGTGACATCGCCCGAATCTCCGTAGGCGAGCACGCGTGATTGCGTCGCGCCGAGGGTGCGGGCCACCTCGAGCACCGCGATCATCGGACCGCCTCCGCAAGCGTGATCGTGACGCCCCTCGAGCAGCTCGGCAAGCCCGCGAGGGTCGAAGCACTCGAGACAACCGACAACTTCAGCATCGAGCTCCCGCGCCCGGACGCGCGGCTCAAAATGAGAAAGGTCCGAGCTCGCGATCAGAAGCACGGAACGTCCCGATTGTTTCACCGCGTACTCGATCGCATGGATCGCGATGGCGATCATTTCACGCGTTTGATAACCCATCAATATGGGCGCGACGGGAACGTCTGGAAGAAAATGCTGCAAGAACGGGTATTGCATCTCCAGGCTGTGCTCGTCGAGATGCACCCCGGGCTCGTATCGGATGCGGGAGGACGAGCGCTCGAGCGTCGCAACGAGGTCCCGGTCGATTTGAACGACGCCGAGCGGGGTCTCGATACCTCCCCCTTGAATCAGAAAAAGGCCGTCGCCCCCTCGATGGCACGGCCCAAGCAACAGCACGCTGTCGAAACGCTCACGCTCCAGGAGACCATAGGCGGCGGCGGCAATGCGTCCCGAATATCGAATCCCCGCATGCGGCACGACGAGCGCGCACAATTTTCCCGTGAGGTCACAAGCCTCTGCGTTCTTGACCGAGCTCTCGAGAAGCGCACGAAGCGCAGCCGGTTCAGCGGGGTACCACGTTCCCGCCATGCGCGACGAACGGATCGCTTCATACATCGGCTTTCAAGGCAGGCCGACGACGCTGAAGCAGGAGGAAAATCCCGAAAGCGATGGCGAAGACGAGGAGCGTTCCCATGAGAACGGCCGAAGCGTTGTCTCTCAAATACATGATCGCGACGTCACCGTAGCGCACCGCTAGAAACGCTTCTCCGAAGTAACGAAAGCAGCGTCCGAGGAGGATCGCCAACAAGAAGCGGTGATAGGGAAGCCCCAGCACGCCGGCTGAGAGCACGAAAATCTTGAAGGGGAACGGCGGCGGCAAGATCGCGGGTACGGCGACCGCGAGCGCTCCGTAACGCCCGAATAAACGGAACACGGAATCGATCTTCCAGTCGGAGAACTTCTTCTTGAGAAAGCCATATCCCTTCCAACGGGCGAGCCAATAGAGAAGGCTCGCTCCGGCAGCAGAGCCGAGCACGGTCATGAAAGCATAGTAATAGGCATGAGTCGGGAAGCGTGTTCCGAAATAGATCAACAGAAGGTCGTTGATCTCGGGGAGCGACAAGAGCGAAGAGTCGAAAAATGCTACGACGAACAGACCAGGCCCGCCGGCAAGGCTCCCGAGACCGCGCACGGCCTCTACCAAACGCTCAGCTATGCTTCCCATCCGGCATTATAAACCCGTATTCAGCATTCTCTCAGGACTCCGGCAGCATAGCTCGACTGCCCGAGTCCTGAGAGTATCCTGAATGCTAAATGCTGATCGCTGCACGAAATACGGGCTTTACTCGAGGCGGACTGGAATCCAGAGAAAGCTCGACTGCTGGCCGGAGATGATTCGCTCGATGCGCAAGAGCAAGTCGCCGCCCGCGGGAACTTCACCCATGAGCCGCTGCAGATCGTCGACGTTGCGCACGGGCTGGCGGTTCGCTTCGATGATGATGTCGCCACGACGAAGCCCAGCATCCTCTCCCGGCCCGTCCTGGTCGACATCCATCAACACGACGCCGGCTGCCGAGCTCGCGCCGAGCTCGCGCGCGAGCTCATTGGACAAGTCCTGACCGCTGATGCCGAGGCGACCCCGGTCTTCTGTCGGAGGCTCAGGCGCGAGATTCGCATCGATGGTGCGAAGCGCCATCGTGACCTCCGTCGTCCGAAGCTCGCCGTCACGATAGAACTTCACCGGCACGGTCTCGTCGGGCCGCACATCCGCGACGATGTGGACGAGGTGATTGTTGGACTCGATGGACACGCCATTGAGCTCGACGATGATGTCCCCCGCCTTCAGGCCCGCTTTGGCCGCGGGCCCATCGGGCTCGAGAATCTCGGAAATGATGGCGCCCTTTTGTCCCGAGAGACCGAAGCTTCTCGCAAGCTCCGGGGTGAGATTCTGAATGCTCACGCCGAGCCATCCGCGCGTCACCTTCCCGACCGAGATAAGCTGGTCGTAAATTTTACGCGTCATGTCCGACGGGATAGCAAATCCGATACCCATATTCCCACCGGAGTTCGAGATGATGTTCGAGTTGATGCCGACGATCTCGCCATGCATGTTGACGAGAGGCCCGCCCGAATTGCCCGGATTGATGGCGGCATCCGTCTGGATAAAATTGTCGTAATTGCCCTGGCCGATGAGACGCCCTTTCGCGCTCACGATGCCGGCTGTCACCGTATGGCCGAAACCGAACGGGTTCCCCATGGCGAGCACCCACTCCCCGACCATCGTGTTCTCGGAGCTCCCGAAGTCAACATAGGCGAAAGTGCGATCCGCGTCGATCCGCAGGACGGCGAGATCGGTCGCTGGGTCCGTGCCGACGACCTCGGCCTCGTAGCGGGTTTGATCCGAGAACCGGACCTCGATTTCGTCGGCATTCTCGATCACGTGGTTGTTGGTGATGACGTAGCCTCTCGGATCCACGATCACACCGGAGCCGAGGCTGCGGCGTCTTTGTCCTTCCGGCTGGTCGCGAAAGAAACGTTCGAAGAAATCGTCCAACGGTGTGCCAGAAGGCGGCTGCTGAGCGGGCTCGGTGCCTTCGGTAAAGATGTTGACTACTGCAGGCTCGAGCTTTCTGGCAACGGCTGCAAAAGCGCGAGAGAGCTTGTCTACCGCCGGGAGATCGTCGGTATCGACGAGCGGCCGTTCTGCCGGAGCGGCGGTAGGCGTCGCGCGGACTTGAGAAGGCTCCTCGAGCTGGACCGACGCATTATGGGCGGGCGGATTGGGAGCTCCGGAAAGAGCAGGGCCCACCGCTAGCGCCAGAGCGATCAAAACGCCGATGAGGCCGAATCCCAGCGCCGCCGCGCGGCCCAAGTTCGAGTGCTTCCGCGGTTCGCATCGCGTTTCGTGATTGTCGGTCATTTCTCTCTCCACAAACTGCTTGGCTGCTTGGCCAAGGGTAGCTAAGCTTGCTAAAATTTTCCGTCTGGTGCCAAGTGCACCATTATAACAAGTCCGCTAGAAGCGCAGCTTGACTCCGAAGCTGCCTTGATGCGAGGCCAGTTCGAAGCTTCCGAAACCGCGAAAGTCGCCGTCGTGCGTCCCGCGCGCCCAGTGCCGGCGGTACTCTCCGAAGACGAAAATCATTGGACTGACACGTGCCTCGATCCCGCCGGCAAGGTAGGCACCATAGGCCAGACCGCGATCCACGACGGAATCGTTGAAAATGTCGAAATTCGAGAAGTCGATGAACTCCCCCTCTTCTCGGTATTCGTAGAAGTAGAGCCCCGCGCCGCCCGACACATAGGGAAAGACGCGATGGGATTTGCCCATCGGGAGTAGCCGCAGACCGGCGGTGACGGGTGTCGTGCGGAGACTCAAATTTTGGATGATCTCGGTGCGGTCATCACGCACGAAATCACGATAGGACGTGAACGCGGTTCGTGAGCTCGACTCCACGCCGAAAGCGAGATCGACGTACTCGTTGAGCTCGAACGCCACTTCGACGCCGCCGACCAAAGCATCGAAATCCCCGCGATCGACAGTGAACGTCTCGAGGTTCTCCGCCCACAGAGAACTGTCGATTCGCGGCGCGAACCGCCCGAGCCGAAAAGCTGCTGAATGGGCCGACGCGAGCGGGACCGGAAGAAAGGAGATGAGACATAGCATTACAGCCAGTCGATAAATCATCGTGCTCCTCTTTTCTGGCGGCGATCGACGATTGTTACTGCATGCTACGTGCCAGCAGAGAACGGGAGAAACGCTGTGGAATGGCAGCTTGCCTGTCCTATCGATAGGACAGGCAAGCTCAAGAGCAGCGCGACTAGGGGCTAGGACTAGCCTCTAACCTGTCAGAACCGAGGCTTTTGTACCACGTTCTGAAGCAAATTCTTTCTTATCCCCACATCCCTCCTATCCCCACCTCTCCTTGCTTTTAGCGGCGTTTTTAAAGGCAAGGGGATGTGGGGATTAGAGTCAGCTGTGTGGTTTGGATTTAGAACGCTTTCAGGTTTACCTGGCTAGGACTAGGAGAGAACCGCGATCATCTGATCGTGGAGCCGCCCGTTCGACGCCACGATCGCTTTCTGGGAGTAGTGGAAGGGGCCGCCGGTCATTCCCGTGACCCGCCCGCCTGCTTCCTGAACGAACAAAGCGCCAGCGGCGGTGTCCCACGGACCGAGCTTCTCTTCCCAGAACCCGTCGAAGCGTCCCGCAGCGACGTAGCACAAATCGAGAGCGGCGGAACCGTCTCTCCGGATCGCCCGCGCTGTCCCCATGAATTTCTTAAAAAGTCGCATATTTCCTTCGAGGTCGTCGTTGAGGTCGTACGGAAATCCCGTCGTGAGAAGCGCGTGCTTGATCTGTGACGTCACCGACACGTCGAGTTTCTTACCGTTTAAAAATGCGCCACGACCACTCTCCGCGGTGAAGAGCTCCTTGTGCACAGGATCGTAAACGACGCCCGCACGTACTTCACCGTCTTCCTCGTAGCCGATCGAGACGGCGAACATCGGATAGGCATGCGCGAAATTCGTCGTCCCGTCCAACGGGTCCACGACGAATCGCTTCGGCGCGTCGCCGGTCGGACCCCCGCTTTCTTCTGCGAGAATGGAAGCGTCGGGCATGCGCGCGTTCAAGATCGAGAGGATCGTCGCCTCGGACTCGAGGTCAGCTTGAGTAACCAGATCGAGCTCGCCCTTGAAGGAGATCTCGAAAGCGCCGCCGTAGTAGGAATCGAGAATAGCGCCGCCGGCAAGCGCGGCTTCAATAGCGACCGACAGTGCTCGCATCTCTCGCTAGGTTCTAGCCGCTAGCCCCCAGAATCGCGAGATCCGTTCACGTTTCGGAGCCAGGTCAACATTAAAAAACAAAGCGTAACGCAAAGGCTTATTCGACGCGTTTCATCATCGTGACGCGGGTGCCCTGATTGGGCTCGTAATGATAGCTGACCTCGTCCATGAAGTTCTTCATGAAGAAGATCCCGCGGCCGCTGGCACGCAGCAAATTCTCTTCCGCGAGCGGGTCCGGAATCTCGCCCGGGTCGAAGCCTTCGCCCTCGTCTTGCACGGAAACGCTGAACTCACGCGCCTCGAATTCGAAGCGAACGATGACGCGTTTGGACACGTCGAGCTTGTTTCCGTGACGGACGGCATTGGTCACCGATTCGCGAATCGCGACGCTCACCCAATGTGACGTGTCGGCTTCGAAGCCGACTTCCGCCGAGACCGACTCGAAGACAACTTGCACCAAATCGACCATCTCGAAGCTGCTCTGGATATCGATCTGAACACAATTCTTCTTCAGCTTCACGATCCCTCCGGCCGCAAGGCTACAAGATTCAACGGGTTGAAACAACCCACACTCGCTCGATTCCGAGCCTACGTGCTACCATCTTGTCAATGTCACCCCATTCGAGGGTTCGGCTGCGGGGTCACTTCGCACCACCTGGGGACAAATCCATAGGTCATCGGCTCGCGCTCTTAGGCGCTATCGCCGAGGGGCGCACGCGCATCGAAGGTTTCCCGCCGGGCCGGGACTGTGGCCGTACCGTGGACCTCGTTCGCTCGCTAGGCGTGGAGGCAGAGCAGCAGGACGCCGTTCTCGAGATCGAAGGCGTTGGCCTCGACGGGTTGCGTGCACCCGAGCAGGAGCTCGACGCGGGGAATTCGGGCTCGACCGCGCGCATGGCGTGCGGCTATCTCGCGCCGCAGCGATTCGAATCCAGGATCGTCGGCGACGAAAGCCTGTCACAGCGGCCCATCGATCGCGTCGTGAAGCCGCTAGCGGCAATGGGCGCCTCCATTGAAACTTCTGGCGGCCGGCTCCCGCTCACGATTCACGGCGGTAGTGAGCTCCACGGCATCGATTACGAGCTACCCATTCCGAGCGCCCAAGTGAAGACGGCACTCCTGCTTGCCGGACTCCACGCGACAGGCACAACGCGCGTGCGAGAAACGCTCCCATCGAGAAACCACACAGAAATCGCTCTCTGTGGGTTCGGCGCGGAGCCGGTCATCGAAGATGGCGTCGTGTCCTTGAGCCGGGTCGCGCGCTTGAGCGCGGGGCATTTTCGCGTTCCCGGAGATTTTTCTTCTGCAGCGTTTTTCTTGACCGCCGCGGCGTTTCTGCCCGATTCCGATCTCGTCGTCGAGAATGTCGGGCTGAACCCGACTCGATCCGCGCTGCTCGACGTGCTCCTCGACATGGGTGCGGATATTCAAGTCGAGCCTCACGAAACGCATGATGGCGAAGAACCGACCGGTAATATTCACGTGCGAGGTCGCAAGCTCCACGGGGCGGTGGTTCGGGCGGACAAGCTTCCAGCGATGATCGACGAAGTGCCCATACTCGCGGTCGCGGCGGCTTTCGCAGACGGCACGACGCGGGTGGAGGGTGCTTCGGAGCTCCGTGTGAAAGAGAGCGATCGCCTCGCGGCCATCATAGAAGGCTTGGGCGCCCTCGGGGCCGACGTGGCCGCGATCCCGGACGGTTTCGTCGTAAAGGGCGGCCGTCCACTCTCCCCCGCTGCTCTCGGAACCTACGGCGACCACCGCATGGTGATGGCTTGGGCTATCGCTTCACTTGGGGTGGACGGAGACTGTACAATTGATCATCTGAATCAAGTAAAGATCTCCTATCCAGACTTCTGGGAGACTCTCGACTATTTGGCGCGGTAGACAGCCAATGACTTGGTTCTTCCTAGTAGGATTCATGGGCACCGGTAAGACGACCCTGGGAAAGGCGGTAGCCGCGCAGTTGTCGCTTCCTTTCTTCGATTTGGACCGTGCGGTCGAACAAGAAGCGGGGGCGAGCATCCCGGTGATTTTCGAGACCGAAGGAGAAGAGAGTTTCCGCAAGCGTGAGACGCAGGCGTTGCTGAGAACGCTCGAGCAACAATCGGAGGGCGTGCTCGCTAGCGGCGGAGGTGCGTTTACGATCGAGGAGAACCGACGAGTCATGAAGGAAGCGGGCATTTCGATCTGGCTCGACCTACCTACCGACAAGCTGCTCGCACGGGTGAGGGGTAACAGCCGCCCGCTGTGGAAAAACCCCGAGGAAGCGCGCGTCCTTGCAGAAGAGAGAAAAGCGTATTACCGTTTGGCCAACCTGCGCTTGGAGCTCGAAGGCCAATCTATCGAACAGAATTCGATGCGCCTATACCGGCTGCTCGCGCCATATCGAAGTGATTCATGAGATATCTCGTACTGAGCGACATCCACTGAAACCTCGAAGCCCTGACGGCGGTGCTAAAGCGCGTGCGCCGCAAGCGCTTCGACCGCATCGTTATCCTCGGCGACCTTGTCGGCTATGGCGCCGACCCGAACCCGATTGTCGACAGAGTCCGCAAGCTCAAACGTTCGGTCATCATCCGAGGCAATCACGACAAGGTGTGTAGCGGCATCGATAACGGCGACATGTTCAACAAAGTCGCGCTCCAGTCGGCGCGCTGGACAGAGGATCAGCTGCTCCCACGCAACCGCAAGTGGCTCCGCACGCTCCCCAAAGGCCCCGTTACAGTAGGTGATGTTCTCTCGGTCTCCCATGGAACACCGCTCGATGAAGACGCCTACATCTTTGGAGAGATCGAAGCTCTCAACATGTTTCAGTACTTCGACACGCCCATATGCTTCTTTGGTCACAGCCATTTTCCAGTCGTCTTCGGGCTCGACGACGAAGCGCTAACGACCCAAATTCCGCTGACCAATGGCGGCGACAACTGCCGAATAAAGCTCGACAAGACCAAGCGCTATCTCATCAACCCGGGCTCGATCGGCCAGCCGCGCGACGGCGATAATCGAGCCAGCTTCGGCGTCCTCGACGACAAACGCATGACCATGACCATCTACCGCGTAAACTACCCCTACGAAAAAACGCAACAAAAAATCCGCGCCGCCGGCCTCCCCGCCCCATTGGCGGACCGATTGGCCCTAGGACGTTAGGTCCGCAATTCGGGTAGCATTCAGCATTCAGGAATACTCTCAGGACTCCGGCAACATAGCTACGATGCCGGAGTCCTGAGAGCATTTACTTGAATGCTGGATAATCGAAAACCCCGGTGCTGGCGGGCGGGGGCCAGCACCGAGGGCTTCTAAGGGCCCGCCAAACAATAACTCCAGTCTAATAGGCGTAACCGTGCCTCGGTCAGGCTGCGAGGTTGCCAGTGCAGATGAGCGCCTTACCCTGTAAGTAGATCCATATCCATCGATCTCGAGTGGTTGTCAAGGTGCGCGAGTTATGGCACTATTACGCATATATAAGCGCAAAGGTG
>CAUZCL010000062.1:0-24147 GCA_963578475.1 Acidobacteria bacterium bin61
ACCCTTGACGCCCCCGAGCACTCTGGTACGATCCCTGGGGCGAGAGGGGACATCCTGGCGCCCGGCATTGCGTTAAATTCGAACCGCGCTGCCATCTGAAGAAAGCATCTTGGCATCCGAAGCGACGAGAGCTACCGCTAAAGACGAACGAAGTGGGCGGAACCAAAATGATCCCAAAGCAGAAGAAGCGTTATTCGGCGGAGGAACGATGGACCGGTATGAACTCGATCCATGCGGCCGGTTGCGAGAGTCTCAGCTCGCTGCCCGATGGTAGCCGCAGGGGGTCGGTGAGGACGTATTTTTCACGCCACTGAGCTCGATAGTCCTCGATCGCCAAGATCAGGTCCACGACGTCATCGGGAGTGACGACCTCGACACGGAGCGATCCGTTCACGTCGATCGGATCCGGAAAGAGGGCGACGAGCTCGATGTCTTCGTCGAAGATGTGGGTCGAGCTGGAAACGCGCATCGATTGCACGGGCGTCACGCCGCCGTCAAAGCGCAGTCCAATCTCGCTCCGGTCGGTGAATCGTTTCCCCTCGTCTTCCCAGCCCTTGACGTAGAGAATCTCGACGGCCAAGTCGGCACCTTTGGGGAGTACGTGGGCAAGCGCCACACTCCCCTGCCCCGGAAGCCACGTTGCGAGAAACGAAGCACTCGCGCAGGAGTCGCCGAGCCCGATCGTCGCGCGTCGCAGAAGCGTCGGCAAGCCAGGTTTGACCTCGAGCTCGGACAAGGTGCGCGGCCCGTCCAAACCAGTGGGTAGCACGAGGCACTCGGTAAGCTCGTAATCGTCTTCCCCGATTACGATAGCGTCCGCGGGGGCCAATACGAGGTCGGGCTCTTCCATTTGCCACCCCTCGGAGAGCTTGGAAGCCTTGAGCTCCGCTGCCGTGAGAGGGGCTCCTTCCGGCGTCAAGCCCACGACCCAATCGATAATCAGGTCGATCTCTTCGGGCGAGAGCGAGCGCGCATGTCGGAAAGAGCCAATCCCATCCGCGGGGAGCCACGGCGGCATTTGCGCACCCAGAATCTGCATTTTGATTGCGTTGGCCCAAGGCACGGCCGATTGGTAGTCGAGTAGCGACATCGGCCCAGCACCGCCTGTATGGTGACAGCCACCGCAATGGGTCACGAAAATAGGACGGACGTGCCTCTTGTAGTTGTAGCGGGAGGGACTGCCTTCATGTGCAGCTGCTTGACCCGCCCAGACGAGCGCCAATAAAGTCCATGTCCATCTACTGCGCACGTGCCACCTCCAATTCCTGGATCGATTGCTCGAACAGCCGATAGGCTTTTTCGACCTCGAGACGGTTCCCCATATCGCCGTAAACGTCGAGAAGCCAAGCGGCACGCACGAGCTTCTTGGCGGGAGCGGTTACACGCGCGCCTTCTTTCTCGTGGAGCGCGAGAACGAGGTCTTTGGCTTCGAGTGCAGAGATGTACAGGTCCGGCCACACCCCGCGCCCGATGAGCTCTTGGACGCGGGCGTCGCGATTCAGGATCGCTTCGAAGATGCCGTCGGATGTTTCGGGTATGCGAAATTCGGGAAGCACGATGGTCGTTACCGTCTCCTCGGCGGCCGCCATCTCAGAGGCGAAAATGAAATCGAACCGCGCTTCATCTTCGTGCGCGCCCGGGAAGCCGACATGTACAACGAGCTCGGCCGGGTAGCTTTCGGGTGCGCCGATATTCGCGGTCAGGATTGCCGCATCCGAAGCAGGTAGGAGAGGTGTGTCGCCGACGCGCGCTTCGAAGCCGCTCGCGTCGATGGGCTTGGTGAAGTCGTTATAGACAAAGAGCTGGAACGTCCCCGAGTCGTCGAGAGTACCTTCGATGTGGTGGAACCCGTTCGGCGCCATGAACAGAAGACCGCCATGCTTCGGGTTATGGTCTCCGTGCGCCATGGCGATGCTACGCATGTGCATCGAGCTGCCGTCGGGGCATTTACCGTCGGGCAGGCTCGACGTCAGCTCCGGTTGATTGGGGCAGAACCACTCGAGCTCGCGTGTCGTGGGCACGAGGTTCATGTTGCAGATGGGGCACGAGCCGGAACCCTCTTCATCGATGTGCTGGTGCATCGGACAGGAATAGCTCGGGACCAAGAGGCGCTGCACCATCTCGCGATCGCAGACGGGACAGTGACCGGACCCGGTCGCCTGCTCATCCCGGTGGACGGGACAAAGAAACACTTCGAACGACTCGCGCTCCATGGTCTGGAGCGGAACGCTAAGCGCGAAAGCGAGCAACCACGTGCCTGTCATGACGCGCTCATTCTAACGCAACGGGGCGATCGCGATCCGTCAGGTTCACTACAATGGCGCGCGCGGCGCGGACCAGATTCTGCGGCGTGATCAAAACCTCTTGTCCCCAAACGCCAGCACCCACCCCGAGAAGGGGCTCCTCCATCAACGCTGCGTCCACGAAGGAGCGAAAGTCGGTCGGCTGCCAATGAAACGGCGGCACAGAGCCGATGACGTAGCCCGTGACTTCCTCGACCACCTCGGGACGGGCCATCCTGATGTTCCGATTGCCGATGGCTTTCTTGAGATGGCCCGACACGGCGCTCCGGTCACCGCCCACCATGACGAGGACGCGTTCACTCGTGCCCGATTCGAAGATCAACGTCTTGACCATCTGGTGCTCGCGGAACCCGAGCACGCGGGCCACGTTGGCGGCACCTTTCTCCGTCGTATCGGGAAACGCGCGCGTTTCGTAGTCGATGACTTGTTCGTCCAAATGGGTATGGGCGGGGAGTTTCATGTGGGAAGGGTATCAGGTCGGCATTCAGCATACAGGGGGTAGAGTTGTCGCGGCGGTTTTGCTTGACACTGGCGCGGCTCGCGTTAGTTTTGGATTGTCTTTTGGGAGAGCAGATTTGAGATTGCTGGCTAGGTCCCACCGAATGTCGAGGCGCGACATGTTTATGCGCAGGCAGGGCAGCGCACGTCGGCGGAACTAGCCACTACTCAGCACTTCTCCTCTGGCGTCGCACCGCCCGGCTGACCCCGCTGACACCGTCCGGTGCTTTTTTATTTCTAGACGTCATTTCCAGAGGAGATCCAGCGTGTTCTATCCATCTTTGGCTTCGGCCAATCTTCCCATCACCGTTCTCAAGTTTGGCGGCTCGGTCCTCGCGGGACCGGATGCGCTCACCGATGTTGTTTCCGAGATCGAGCGCGCAGTTCGCGGTGGGCATCGTGTGGTCGCGGTCATGTCCGCATTTTCAGGGGTCACTTCGCGGCTTCTCGAAAAAGCTCGCGAGTGTTTTCGGGCACCGGCGGAGAAATTGCTTGCGGGGCTTCTCGCTATGGGAGAGTCCCGCTCTGCGGCGTTTGTGTCCCTAGCCCTCGACGATGCCGGGATCCGGAACGAGCTGCTCGACCCGGACCACATCAAGCTTCGCGTGCGCGGCGCGTGGCTCGACGGGGAGCCTATCGACGTCGACTTGCGCGTACTCGTACTCCATAAGGCGCTGGTTTGAAACCGCCTCTACAAACGATATGAGCGTCGCTCGTCAGTTCTTCCGACGTCCGAAGAGGCCCTTCAACGCATCCCCAGCTGCTTTCTTCACTTCTCGCTTCACGCCTTGTTTCGCCTGCGCGAGAAGCGCGCCGCTATCCGGTCACACCTTGGCGGCTTCCAAGGTCCCTGAACCCGTCATCGGAACCGGCATCCAACCATCGTCATCGGCGAGCACATCGAGCGCCGCGCCGACGACGCCCTGTATCTCGAGACCTTCCCGTGGCGTCGCGACAGAGAAATCGAGATTGATGGGTCCTTCGAGACTCACCGTGCCGCTCAAGTTGAGACGCACGACCTCGCTCGTGAATCCGAAAGGCGACAAACGGATGACGTTGTTCTCGAGCGTGAAGCTCGACTCCGTCGCTTCGTAAGCCGCTCCCACGAGCACCGGTTTCCCCAGTGCTTTATCAACGCCACTGAACATGTCGCTGTCGGGAAACTCTCCGGCGGCTAGCTGCAACCCGCCAGTCGCGTGGATGTCTTTGGTCTCCGCACCCGATCCTTCCGCATCGAATCGAACCGTCCCCGGCCCGAACCCCTCGGAGGCTCCCGTCATAGAGTTCAAGTCGAGCGGATCCCCTTGCGCCGACATGGTGTAGGTGAACGGCACAGCGTTGAAGTCGATTCGAGCATCCGCACAGAACTTTCCGTGCGGCGTCCTGAACGTAAGCTCTGTCAAATCGAACACCGCCCCTGCAAGCTGAAACGTGCTCTTCAAATCGCTCACGGTGATCGTGTCAAGCACGATTTGCGTGATCGTCAGCTCCCCTTCGGCCGAGAGCGCCGCAAGAGATTCCTCGGTCGGGTCGAAGGTCAGATTCTCCATCGTGAAATCCAGCCCCTCGACACGCGTCTCCGACGAGCCATCCGCCGACTTGATAACGATGGTGCCGTCGCGAACGATAATCTGAGAGATCTCCGAAGCCATAGAAGGGCCTTCCGCGTCTTCCGCTGAACCAGTCTCACTTTCAACTTCAACTTCCGCTTCGGCTGAAGCTTCGGCCCCGGACGAGCTCGAATTGCGGACGGTCGAGCACGATCCGATCGATAGCAACCGTACCCGAAAGAAGCGGCCAAATGCGATGCTCAAAGACCAGCTGATCGAGCGACAAATAGAAACTCCGGCCCTCGCTCCGCGACGTCGCGGTCACATTGTCGAGCTCCATCCCGCTAAAAAGATTGACCCGAAACCCGGTCGCCGTCATATCAATCCCGGTGGCATCACCGACCTCATCCAAGAGCGCCTGCCCAAGCTCAGGAGAGTCGTAGTCCCGCATCAGCAAAAACCCAACTACCAACAACAAAACCCCAAAACAACAACGACCTTCTTCAACATTATGCCCTCTTTCTAAATAGACTACCGCCCTTTCCAAAAAGGCGCTACCGCGGACCCCGGAAGAAGCGACGCAAACCGCAGCGTACCGAATTGCGGTGCGGCTCCCGTTGACAAAAGGCCGACGCGTTGCGATCCGAGATTCCAGAACCCCCAAACAATCGAGGCCTCGATGTTCAAATCTCGCACGAAGTCTGTCTCCCGCAATCCGAAACAAGAACTTACGCGGCTTCAAGCTGAATTCGATCGAGGGCGGAGCAAAGAAGCTATCGAAGATCTTCGCGCTTTGGCGGCGAGTCGCCCCAAGTCGGCCTCGCTCCGCGTCAAGCTGGCCGAGTGGCTTGCCAAAGCCGGAAGGCGGGATGAGGCCATCTCCGAGCTATACAAGCTCCAGGAGGCTTTATCCCTTCAGGAAGATGTGCTCGCGGCCATTTCGGCGGGACTCAGAATCGTCCAGATCGACCCGACGTTCGACAACCCGCTTTCTTACGTGGCGAAGCTGACCGTTGAGCGCTTGAAAGAAGAGACCACGACTACTTCAGCTTCCGACGGATCCGCAAGAGCAGAGAGCGAGGGCGCACAACACAAAATGCTGCCGAGATACCGCTCCTCTCGGATCTCACACCGGAGGAGCTCAATGGCGTCGCGCTCGGGATGAAGCAGCGCCTCTTATATGACAGCGCGGTCGTTTTCGAGCGCGGCGATGCGAGCCGACCTCTTTGCTTCGCGGTCAGCGGCACGCTCGAGATAAAGAACGGAAACAAGACGCTCGACACGGCCTATCTAGGCGAGTGTCTGGGTAAGTTTGCCTTTCTCACTGGCGAGCCCCGGAGCGCAGCGGTCATTTCTCTAGGTGAAAGCGAAGTTCTCGAGCTCTCGCTCGAGTCGATGGAAGAGGTCGTCCGCAATCACCCTCGGGTGCGTAGCGTGCTCGACCGAATGTATCAGGGAAGAGTTCTCGCTCAGGTGCTGGCGGAAAGCCCGCTATTCGAGTTCATGAGCGCTGGCGAGCGGACTCGGGTGGCGTCTCGCTTCGAGCACATGAAAGTGCCGCGCGGTATACGCATCGTCGAGGAAGGAGCCAATGACGGGGCGCTCTTTCTCGTGAAACAGGGCGCGCTCGAGATCTTTACTCAGGACGGAGAGCGTATCGGAAAAGTGGGCCCGAACGAGTTTTTCGGCAAGGTGTCGTTTCTAACTGGCGTCCCGCGGACGGCGAACATTACGACGACAGTGGATAGCGAGCTTCTTCGCATCGACCGCGACGAGCTCAACGAGTTCGCCGCAGAATATCCCCAGCTTCTCCGAGTGATGAAGGAGTGTCACGAAGAGCGGATCGCCGAAGCGATGCAGCGCGCCAAAGCCCGGGCGTGAGCCGTCACTTCTTCGCTCGACGCGCGAAGGACGCACCTCCCATCGATAGCCTAACTACCTCCCCTTTGCGATCGAGCTCGAAGCTCACGAGAGTCGATCCCCGCCACGCCGCATCGAAGTGCACCCGAAACAGGTCGTAGTGCCAATGCTCGAGCTCACCCTTCAGGCCCGGCCCGTAAAACAAACTTAGGCCATCTCCATCAACCGAAATCCAGACGGTGCCATAGAGCTCGTCCGCATAGGTCCCCGTATAGCGCTCGAGCGCGAGCGTTGGCGCGGTGCCAAGAACGCGCGTCTTCTTCGCTTCGCTTTGGCGTCGCTCGGCCTCCCGGCGCCGCCCGTCATAGAGATCTTTGAGCACAACATTCCAGTCTCGGTGCGAACCTTCCCCGAAACGATCGAACACCTCATACATCAGCGCGTGCCGGATCTCCGCGTGGTCCAGATTTCCGAGCACATAAACACCGAGGCGCTCGTCACGGATGAGACCGTGGATGGCGACCATCCCGTCGATGCTACCGGTGTGAAAGTCGACGGCCCGCCCGTCATAGTCTTGTTGGAACCAGCCCAAGCCATAGGTCATCCAATGGGGCTTCGTTACCGCCTGGGTGGGGTAGAACTCTTCTGAGTCGACCATCGTCTGCGGTGTAAAGAGCTCCTCGAGGGTCTCCTTCGACAGAAGCTCTGTCCCGTCCCGCGTCTTGCCTTCGAGAAGAAACCGCATCCACTGGGCCATGTCGGAGACGCTGGACCATACCGAGCCCGCCGGCGCGACCGCGTCCACGCTCGCGTTCTCGATGACCCGAGTGGCGCCGTCGACCCGATAATGCGGCGATGCAACGTTCGGCTGCGCATCAAGGGTCGCCGCGGTGGCAATCGAGCCGTTCATCTCGAGCGGCTCGAAGATCCGCTTCTGAATGAAGGCGTCCCAGCTCATCCCGCTGAGCTCGGTCACGACGGCTCCCGCCGCGGCATACATGATGTTCTGATAGGTAAAGGACGACCGGAGCGAGGTCTCGGGCTCGACATAGCGCATGCGGAAGAGAATGTCGTCGGCCTCGCTCTCCTGGCCGTACCAGAGAAAATCTGCGTTGGGAAGGCCCGCGCGATGGGTCAAGAGGTCGCGAATGGTTATTTCCCTGGTGACGAAAGGATCGTAGAGTCGGAATTTCTGCAAGTGGTCCGTGACGGGATCGTCCCAATCGAGCTTACCTTCGTCAACGAGCATGCCGATGGCAGCCGCGGTCATCGCTTTGGTCGTGGACCCGATGGCAAAGAGCGTGTGCTCATCGACCTTCGCCGGATTACCGAGTTCGCGAATACCGTAGCCTTTAGCGAAGAGGACGTCTCCGTCCTTGACCACGGCCACTGCGAGACCCGTGACTTCCCAGTACGCCACGGCTTGCTGCACATAGGCGTCAAAGTCGGCGAGCGGCTGACCGGTCGCGACAGTTTGGCCGGTTAGGAACGACGCGATGGCGAGACAACAGACGAAGACCAAAGGGCGCATGCTTTTCCTCCAGAAACGGGCGCGAGTGTAACAGAAACGTGAAATCGCGTTGGCTGAGCCTGTATTAGGCGGAGGCTTTGTCTTTGGACTCGTCGCTCGCGGGGCCGCGGAGACGCTCGTAAAAAGCGGTCTGGGCGCGGACGGCCTTACCGACTCTCGGCCGATACCGGTTTCGCAGGTCTTCGTCGAGAACGCGAGCTTTGACATTGTCCTGCCACTGCACGTCCAAGAAGTCGATGAGCTGTTGCTGAATGCTCGAGTCGTAGATGGGAAAAGTTACCTCGACACGCCGATCCAAATTACGCGTCATCCAGTCGCCGGAAGACAGAAATACTTTCCGCTCGCCGCCATTCGCGAAGACGAAGATCCGCGTGTGCTCGAGATAACGATCGATGATCCCCATCGCTTCGAGATTCGCGGGACGCTCGATGGCCTTGTTAAGCAAGGAATACATGCCGCGGACGTTGAGACGTACTTTAGCGCCCGCATTCGCGGCCTCGTAGAGGAGCGCCATCATTTCCGGGTCGGTGAGATTGTTCAACTTCAGATCGATGGCGGCGTCGATACCGTTTTGAGCATTCTTGATCTCCTGCGTCACGAGATCCACGAGCCTCTTCCGGAAAGTGAACGGAGCGACTAGCAGATGCTTGAATGCCGGGACCCGGTAGTTGTCCTGCAGAAACTCGAACACTGCGTCGACTTCGCGCGTCAGCTTCTTGTCGGTGGTGAAGAGGCAATGGTCGGTATAGAGCTTACCGGTATCCTCGTTCAAGTTGCCCGTTCCCAGAAAAACGTATCGCGAGAGCTTCCCTTTCTCCTGCCGTGTGATGAGGCCGATCTTGGCGTGCACTTTGAGTCCCGGAACACCAAAAATAACTTGCGCGCCCTCTTCCTGAAGCTGGTTCGCGAGCGCTACGTTGGTCTCCTCGTCGAAACGCGCCTGCAGCTCGATGATCACCGTAACCGATTTGCCGTTGCGGACGGCATTGATGAGCGCATTAGCGACGCCGGAATGGCGGGCCACACGGTACAGCGTGACCTTGATCTCGACGACTTTGGGGTCGATGGCGGCCTCGCGCAGAAGATCGATCACGTAGTCGAAAGATTGATAGGGGAAATGCAGAAGAATTTCCTGCGTGCGCATGACCGAAAAAATACTGCGCGCCTTCTCGATGGGCGCGACAGGCACGGGGTCCAGCTTCGGATAGAGGAGCGAGCTCTTGTCAATCTTCGGGAAGTCGATGAAGTCCTTGAAATTGTGCGTCCGCCCGCCAGGCACCATGCTGTCCTCACCGCGAATGCGGAGCTTGCGCTTGATGAGCTCCCAGAGCTCTCCCGAGATCTTGCGATCATAGACGAAGCGGACCGGATTCCCCTCCTTTCGGTGCTTGACGCTCTTCATAACTTTTCGCAAGTAGCTTTCGGTGACGTCGTCGTCAATGTCGAGCTCCGCATCCCGCGTCAGGTTGATCAGGTGCGCCTCGATGGACTCGAACTTGAAGAGCGAGAAAATGTCCTTCAAGTTGTAGCGAATCACGTTCTCTAAAAAGATTACATATTGTCGTCGCTCGACTTGCGGTAAGCTGAGAAAACGCGGGAGCGCGTCCGTGGGGACTTCGATGAGCGCGAAGCGGTCGTTCTTGCCTTGCCGGTTGCGCAAGCGTGTCGCGAGATAGATCGACTTGTCCCTGAGCTCCGGAAATTTCGACGCATTGCTTATCATCAGCGGCGTGAGCTTCGAACGGACTTCCTGCCGAAAATAGGCCTCGACGAAGCGGCCTTGCTCAGCCGTTAAAGACGTCTCGTCGACGACGTGGATCCCCGCGGCGGCAAGCTCATTGAGCAGCTGCTCATAGACGCCCTGAAACACTTCCTGCTGCCTCAAGATGATGTCTTTGATCTCGGAGATGACGCCGCGGGGGTCGTGACCGAGGAGTTTCTTACCTTTTTTTCCAAGTCGCGCGAGACGGTGTAACGTGGCGACGCGCACGCGAAAAAACTCGTCTTGATTGGAAGAGTAGATCCCGAGAAAACGTAGCCGTTCGATGAGCGGGACGCTCCGATCGCTCGCCTCCTGGAGCACTCTGGCATTGAAGGAGAGCCAGCTAATATCTTTGTTTATATATGGATAGCTCATTTGTCCGCCCCGAGAAAGCCGTCTGAGGGGAAAGTATTGTACCCAAAAGGGCTATTCGTCGTTGTCGACTTCGTCGTTCTCAGTGACAACGAGCGCGACCTGGTGACTTCCCACGCGGAACTGGTCACGATTTTCGCGCATCGCCTCTTCGATCGGCTTTTCGGCAACGAATGTGCCGTTGGTGCTGTGTAAATCCCGAAGACGCGCACGGACCCCCTCGATGGAGACGAGCGCGTGGCGGCGTGAGATCTCAGGGTCCTCGAGCTCGAGGTCACAGCCGTCGCGGCCAATCGTGTTCTCTACCTTTCTGATATCGAGAACTTTCCCCGCGTCCGGGCCACTCACCACCACAAGCGAATATTTTCGGCCGACAGAAAGTCCGGCCTCCGCCGGGGTGAGAGTTGTCGTGGCTAAACCAAGGGGAAGCGTCAGCTCGGGTAGAGCGAGCGGCTCGAGACAGCTAGGGCAGAGAACCTTCGTGGCGTCTGCAATCCTCGCAAGCTCTTCTTCCAGGATCGAGGTGTGGCAATTTGGACAATTGATCGCCATTGGGACGTAGACCGCGCGTGAGCTTACAAACAAGTCTACGTCGGAGGGACGTGCGCTGACAACCGGGCGAGCTCGACAGAGTATAGTGGGCAAGCTATGGAAAGTTTCACGCTCATCACCGGAGCGTCGACAGGCATCGGAAAGGCGCTCGCTCACATCTCGGCCGAGAACGGGCGCGACCTCGTGCTTCTCGCACGGAGTCAGGACAAGCTCGAGACACTGGGAAAGACGCTTCAGGATGACCACGGCGTTCGTGTTGAGATCGTTGTGCAGGATCTAGCGACTGGAGACGCCGCAGAGAGAACAAGAAGCGAGCTCGAGGGGCGCGGGCTCGAGATCGGAACCCTCGTCAACAATGCTGGCTTCGGAAATCTCGGAGCCTTTCACGAGACCGATCTCGACCTGCAGCTTTCGATGCTCCGCTTGAACATCGAGGCGCTCACCGAGCTGACCCATCGATTTCTTCCGTTAATGATCGCGCGAGGCCACGGCCAGATCCTGAACGTCGCCTCGACGGCCGCCCTCCAGCCCGGCCCCTTCATGGCGGTCTATTACGCGACCAAAGCCTACGTGCTCTCTTTCTCCGAGGCGTTAACGGAAGAGCTTCGCGGCACCGGCGTCACCGTGACCGCTCTTTGCCCCGGTCCGACCCGGACGGAGTTTCAAACACGGGCGAAGATGGGCAGCTCGCGAGTCGCCCGCTACGGTCTTCAGGATGCGCGGCCGGTGGCCGAGCTCGGCTATCGCGCCATGGAGCGCGGCCAAGCGGTCGCGATCCCAGGTCTGTTGAATCGCCTAATGGCGCTATCGGTGCGCTTGTCGCCGCGCGCGGCAGTGCGCCGCGTCGTCCGCCATCTCAACCTGGCGCATTGAGCCCGCGCTCCATCAGCGCGGCAAAACGACGCGCGAAATCCGCCGGGTCCGCAATATCGGAGCCTTCGGCTAGAAGCGCATATCCGTAGAGAAGCTCGGCATATTCCGGAACCGTCTCGGAGCTCTCTTGCACGTCGAGCTTCGCTTTGAGCCTCGTTACGATCTCGTGGCTCGGGTTGAGCTCGAGGATGCGCTGTTGTATCGGCACATCTCCTTGCTGCTGCCGAAGCCATTTCTCGATGCGCGGGCTCACATCCCCTTCCCCACTGACGAGACAGGCGGGCGACGTGGTCAATCGGGTCGAGAGTCGCACCTCTTTGACGCGATCCGAGAGGGCTTCCTGGGTACGCGCGAGAAGCGTCTCGAAAGCTTTGCCTTTCTCGTCGAGCTCCTTTTTCTGCTCTTCTTTCTCTTCTTCGGTGCCAAGATCGAGCGCGCCCTTCCCCGCGGACTGCAATTTCTTGCCGTCATACTCGGTCAGCACATCAACCAAGAGCTCGTCGACAGCGTCCGTGAGGTAAAGCACTTCCACACCTTTCTCACGAAAGGCTTCGAGATGAGGTGAGCTCTCGACGACATCCTGACTGTCGCCCGTCAAGTAATAGATCTTGTCCTGCCCCTCCTTCATCCGCAAAACATAGTCGGCGAGGGAAGTGAGCTTCCCGGAATCCGCGGAGGAAGAAAACATCAGAAGCTCGGTCACCTTGTCTCGATTCTCAGAGTCCTCGGAAACGCCTTCTTTGAGCGACCGGCCAAAGGGCCCCCAGAACTTCAAATATTTTTCCTCGTCGTCCGATTTCATCTTCTTGAGCGCGTCGAGGATTTTCTTCAACAGGCCTTTGCGTATTTGCCGGACCTGCCGGTCGTGCTGCAGCATCTCACGCGAGACGTTGAGCGGAAGATCGGACGAATCCACGACGCCCCGCACAAAACGGAGATAGCGGGGCAGGAGCTCCTCGCAGCGCTCCATAATCGATACGCGCTTCACGTAGAGCCGAAGACCGGCCTCGGCGCCAACGTAATAGAGGTCCATCGGAGCCTCGCTGGGGATGAACAAGAGCGCCCGGTACTCGATGGTGCCTTCCGCCCGTTGAAGAATGCGCTCGAGCGGCGCGCGCCAATCATGCGAGATATGTTTGTAGAACTCCGCGTATTCGTCATCCGTGACCTCGGAGACCGGCCGCTCCCAGATGGGCTTCATCGAGTTGAGCGTCTTGTCCTCGTCTTTGGTCTTCAGCACGATCGGATAGGCGATGAAATCTGAATAGCGGTGCACGATGGTCGTGACCACGTGCTCGTCGGCAAAGTCCTCGACGCCCTGCTCTTTGTCGGCGGGCAGCAGATGGAGCGTGATGGTCGTGCCGCTCGAATCCCGTTCCGCGCGGTCGATCGTGTAGTCGCCTTTCCCGCCGGACTCCCAGCGTATCGCGTTTTTCTTGCCGGCGCGACGAGTGACGAGAACGACTTTCTCGGACACCATGAACGAGGAGTAAAAGCCGACACCGAACTGCCCGATCAGCTCGCCAATCTCCGCATCGCCGGACGTCGCCTTTTTCATCTTCTTTACGAGCTCGGCCGAGCCCGATTTGGCAATCGTCCCGATATTGTCGATCAACTCCTTGCGGCTCATCCCGATCCCGTTGTCCTGGATGGTGAGTGTTTTGGCCTCGGCGTCCAGTTCGAGCCGGATCTGGAGCAGAGCGCCCTCCGCGAGAAGCTCGGGCTTCGTCAAAGCTTCGAACCGCAGGCGGTCGAGCGCGTCCGACGCGTTCGAGATGAGCTCCCGCAAGAACACGTCTTTGTGCGAGTACAGAGAGTGGATCATCAGCTCGAGGAGCTGCTGAACTTCAGTTTGGAATTGGTGGGTCTCTTTCGCCATCGTTACTCCGCCATCGTTAATCCGCCGTCGTTAATCGGTGATATATCGAGCCTCGTTTCGGCCCAGGCTTCCGCGTTCTCCCAGATCTTGACGCGCAGGCGGGATATCCCGGCCAAGCCGAGCCGCTCACAAAGCGCCTCCGCAACGACGCGTGAGAATATTTCGCAGCCGGTAGAAGTTCCCGCGAATTCGGGAAGATCGTTCAACATATTATCGCGATAGCGGTCCACGAGCTCGCCCAGCTCTGCTTTGACGCGAACAATATCGACGAGAAAGCCGTGCTCGTCGAGGCGATCACCCTCGAGGACGACCTCCACACGGTAGTCGTGCGTGTGAGGCTCGCCTTCGGGGCCGAAATCGCCTCCAGCAAGGTAGTGCTTCGCGGTGAAATCGGTGTTCACCCCGAGCGCGTATTTCGCCATATCGGCCTCAAGTATAGGCCAGCAAGACCTGAAGGCAATCTTCAGGGCGCTCGTCGACGAGCGTATAGGCTTCGGAGGCGCGCTCGAGCGGGAAACGGTGCGTGATGAGCGCAAGTTCATCTAATCCCGAAAGAGCTTCGCCCGCGACGTCCATCCGGCGTTTTTTCGACCATCGCGACAGAAGCGGCGAGCCGATGTGGCTAACCTGGCTGCTCACGAGACGAAGACGTCCCCGGTGGAAGTAAGTTCCCAAGTCCACGTCGATGCGCTTCGCGCCATACCACGAGCCGATGACGACGCGCCCCTCGAAGCCCGTCGCGGCGATGGCAACGTTCAGCCCTGCCGCTGTTCCCGAAAGCTCGAAGCTCAAGTCGAAATCACTCCCGGCTTGAAGCTCGTCCGGATCCAGAGAGCGACCGGCGCCTGCACGTAGCGAAGCCTGCCGACGAGATGCCACGGGGTCGACGGACCACAAGAGCTCGAGAGGAAAGCGGGCCAATAGCTTCGTCGCCGCTAGACCCACGACACCCTGGCCGACCACGAGCACGCGCTCACCCACGAGCGGTTGCGCGTCGAGGACGAGATTGACAGCCGTCTCGATCATCGGCCAGTGGGTCGCGGTCTCCGCGGTAACACCATCGGGAACCTCGTAGAGCGCGTCCTCGGCCGCGAGAAAGTGGCTCGTGTGGGGCTGAAAGCTGAAGACGGTCTTTCCCATCCACGAGGCATCCGCGCCGTCCCCGATCCCGACCACTTCGCCGACGGCGGCATAACCATAGCTCGCGGGGTAGCGGAACGGTGCTCGAAGCGCCGGCAAGGTCTCGTCGAGGACGAGACCTTCTGGGATGTCACCGCGATAAAAAAAAAGCTCGGTGCCAGCGCTTATCGCCGAGAAAGCCGTGCAGACGAGAAGCGTTTTCCCTGCGGGAGTAGGGACGTCATCTTCCAGAATTTCGATGCGGCGCGGCGCCGCGAAGGCTAAGGTGCGACGCTTCATGCGTCGGACCAGCTCAACTCACCAGCTAGGACCAGATCTTCCCCGAGACGCTCACTTTTCCACGAAGTCAGCCCGGGAAACGGTGAGAGCTCGTGCTGGACGAGCGCAGGCACGCCCCCAACAAAGCGGGGCGCCATCGTGAGGACAACGTAGTCCGCAAGACGGGCCTTCAAGAAGCTCGTTAGGATGTGGGCCCCGCCTTCCACGAGTAGGTGCGACGTACCTCGCTCGGCGAGCACCGCCATCGCACTCTCGAGGTCGACCCAGCCATTCTCTAGCGCCGGCAGTCGGAGCACCTCAGCGCCCTTGGCACGGATGCGCGAAACGGCCTGGTCGCTCGCGTCATCTGTTGTCGCGACCCAGGCGCCGCGGCCATTCGAGAGCAAATGGCACCTATCGGGCAGCCGCAAGCGCGAATCGACGACGATGGGCTGAGGGTCGCGTCCGGTAACGAGACGAACGTTGAGCTGAGGATCGTCGGAGAGCACCGTGCCAATCCCGACCAGAATCGCGTCGTGGGCGGCCCGGAGCTCATGGGTGAGCTGCAGTGAGATCGGACCGCTCAAGCCCAGCGGACGGCCTGTGTCGCCAGCAATACTGCCATCGAGGCTCTGAGCATAGGCCAAGGTGACATAAGGGCGCTTCCTTGTGGACAACGTCTCCTTGGCGTTCGAGAGGCGCGCGTAGAGGTCCGTCAGGATCGGGCTCAGAACAGGGGGCTTGTTTTCCAGCATCTTAGCCTGTCTATCCTACAGTATGAGACGCTAAGATACCGGGCGTGTCGATATCCCAGCGCTACCTGGAGGCGAAGCGAACGGTCGACGACCGGGCGCTCAATTGTCGGATCTTGTCGCGGCTCTCTGAAGAGCTCGAAGCGCAGGGCGCACCCAGCATCGTCGATATAGGGGCCGGGATTGGGATCGGTCTCGAGCGTTATTTGGAGCTCGGTCTTCCCTCGCCGTGCGACTACACGGCCGTCGACGAGAGCGCCTCGTTTCTCGAAATTGCCGAGCGCCGCCTGCGGGATCGCGTCCAAGGCCGATTCATCGCGTCCACTCTCGAAGACTTCTCGTCGGATCCCTCCGAGCACGGCCGGTTCGACTTCGTTCTCGCGCACGCCTTTCTCGACATCGTCGATCTCGGCCCGAGCCTTCAGGCGCTCATCGGCCTCGCCCGCCCGGGCGGCCTGCTCTACTTCCCTATTACGTTCGACGGCGAGACCATTTTCGAGCCTTCGCACCCCTCGGACGACGAGGTTCTCGAGCAATATCACGAAACAATAGGCAGTGGCGGCGACGGCGGCAGCAAGACGGGAAGACGGCTTTTCCATGCGCTCGCGACCCACCCGGTCAATGTCCTGGAAATCGGAAGCTCCGATTGGATCGTCCACCCGACCGAAGGCCGTTATCCCGCAGAGGAGGCCTTTTTCCTCAGCCATATCCTGGAGATGATCGAAGGCGCGGTCGGTAGCCCCGTAGCGAAGGAGTGGGCGTCCGCGCGACGCGGCGAGCTCGAAAAAGGCAGCCTCCTCTATATCGCGCACCAGGTCGACTATCTTGTCCGCAAGCGCTACTAGTCAGCTCACGGCGCTCGAGGCCGCGGCCCTCATTTTGTCGCTGTTCTTTGTCGGCGTCAGCATTGGCGGCTCCTCGCCACTCGTCTCGGCACTTCTCGAAGATCGTGGTTTCAGCGAGTACTTTACCGCCGGCGTCGTGGCCATGCTTTCGCTCGGGCTCGCCTTGTTCAGCCCGCTGGCCGGGCGGCTCGTGGAACGCCACGGCGCGAGACGCATCAACGTTATCGGAATCTTGCTCTCCGGAATCGGGTTGGGTGCGCTTCACCTGGCGCTCTTGTGGGACGAGCGCATGCTCTTCGGGGTGAGATTTTTTCTCGGCGCAGCGGACGCGCTCACTTTCGTCGCGGCCCAATACGCGCTCTTGAGAGGTACTCCGGAAAGCCGTAGAGCCCGGTAGATCCCGAGTGATGGCGGCCTATACCGCCGCATTTGAGTCGACACCCTCGAAACGCGACAGCGGCAACCGGTAGCTTTGCAGGATCGGCTCCCAAGTGCTGTTATAGGCGGCGCGGTTGAACCGCTTTGAGGTACTGAACTTTTATGGGCGGTGTTATCGGGGCAATGTCCAAGAGTCGCACCGACGCGACAGCGCCATGCGCGTCGGTGAGCTCCACGCTGAGCTCCGGTGGCACCGATTCCGCGTCCTCGTCGTCATCCGGCTTTTCCGTCGAGCTCGACAAGAAGAAGCTGAGCGCCATCGAATCGTCGAGCTCGAGCTTGTCGTGGCCGAGCGTGACCGCGTAGCTCGCACCGCTCTCGTTCCAACCGACAACCACAACATTCGTGCTCTGCGTCAGCTTGTCGCGGCCGAGAAGCTCCTCTTCCCTCCAAAGGGTGAGCCCTTCCGTCTCGATGAAAGCGCCTGCACGACTCGCCGTCGTGACGTCGATATCTTCCTCGTAATCCGCGACAGGGCTAAACGTCGAATCGTCGAACTGTTGCACGTAGACGATGTCGTCGGGAAGCCCATTGGAAGCGACACGGGGATCGCGGAACAGCGGCAAATAATCATCGACGCCCCGGAGTGTCGCCAACAGGAACGCGGAGATATAGACCTTCGCAATTTCGCGTTGGTCCTCACCTGAAATGAGAGGGCCGGTATTCAGAAGCCATCGTCCAGGAAACCCCGAGTCGAACCGACCCCAGCTCGAGTTGAACTGGCCGTGGTTCGCGTGATGGATGTATATACCGGCTTTGAACCAATAGTCGTCATCCGTAAACGTCAGGCGGCGAAACTGCCGAAGACCATGAAAGCTCGGCTCGTCAGCGTCGTAAGAGCCTTGAAGCGCGAGAAAGTTCACGTTCTCGAGCTTCATGCGGCGCGGGTAGCGCCGATCGATTTGAGCGAGGGCCACGAGCGACCGGGTGTTGAACCCGTAATCGAAATCGACGGTTGCATCGTCGGGATAGTGCGCGAGTTGGTTGAACGCATGGGCAATCGCCACAGCTTCGCCGCTGCGAGAGTGGCCCATGAGTGCTACCTTCTCGACATCGATGCGGCCTTCGAAGCGATGGCCGGGTGTCCTGTTCCATTCGTGCCAAAGGTGGAGATGCTCGAGCAGGAGCCACCCGCGCAGCTGCATTTCCTTCCCACGGAAATCGCCCGACCACGTCCCGTTGATGTAGTTCTCGTCGACAGAAGCCATGATGATTCTTTGGCTCGCGAGAAGCTCGCCGAGATAGGCATAGCCGGGATCGGAGTGATCCTCCATGCGGTGGTTGCCGTGCACGATGAGCGCAAGCGGGAACGGCCCATCGCCGCGAGGCATCCACACCCGCGTGTTAAGCGGTGCTTCCTCGAGCGAGAAGCCCCAATACTACTTGCGCGCACACGCCTTGGAGAAGCTTCGACGCGTCCACGGTCGCGGTCGCGATGGTGACGTCGGCCCCGAATTCCGGCCGACGGATATCGGTGCCGCTGCCATAGGTGAGCGTTTCAACATCGAAGGTCCCGGGCTCGGCAGGGTTTTGCATGTCGAGCGCGGGCGGGCTCGGGCTCGGGTTCTCGACTTCGGCAACGGGATAGGAATCGCTTCCGTCATGAGCGAGCCAGGCAAGCCCCGCAATGTCGACGGCGAGCGCAACCACTATCAAAGCGCCGCAGAGCCCGCGACGGCCTTCGCCCTTGAACCACCCCCAGAGCCCTCCGAAGAGCATCGCTTGCGCCGCGAGAAAAACGATAGCCGCGGGGTAATAGAGCGTCGGGTTCCAGCGGAAGCGCGTCGAGCGCAGCACGATCGCGACGCCGATGGCCGCGACGACGACGCTCATGAACTCAGATAACGGGATGCGAAGAATCCGAGCCAGAAGACGCGCGGCGACCATGAACAGCCAAAAACAAAGCGCGCCTGCGAGCGCGACGACGAGGGCCTCTAAGACCCATGGCAGCCCGGTGCCGTAGAAGCTGCCGGTAAGCCCAGAGACCATGATGGTTGCGACGACGATGCCTGCCGAGGCTGCCTTCCAGAAACCGGGGGAGAGCTTATTGCTGTCGGAGGTAGTCATCGGTGCCATCGAGCCAGTCCTGGCGCGGAGGCGAGAAGATGTCCACGTCGAGCGTATCCTCGAGCGCCTCGGCCTTGTGAGGAACGTTCGAAGGAAGCACGAGCACTTCGCCCGTGCGCACGACGATGGGCTCGGCATCCTCGGAGCCAACCCAGAATTTCAGAGCGCCCTCGAGCACATAGGTTAGCTGCTCGTTCTCGTGATGGTGCAGCGGAACGACGCAGCCCTTCTTCATGTACACGTGCGTAAGCATGGCCTTCTCGCCCGTGATGATGCGGCGGTCGAGAAAGTCGGTGAGTTTTTCCTTGGGAAGGTCATCCCAACGGATATGCCGAACGTCACTGCTATTTGCCACGGATCCTCCTTGGAAAGCGCCGCCTACGTTACCTGAGCAGCTCACCCTTGACAACAGGACGCTGGCGCACGATAAATAGCGGGGAATTTGGGGGCCGATGGCAAGCGATTTTATCCGCGTGGAGCAGGACGGCTGGTGCATCGACATCGAGACGCTCGATGTGTCCGAACGGCCCGATTGGGAGATCCGCTGCCGTATCCGGCGCAGCAAAGAACAGCTCGAAGAGCAGCGGGGTCACCGCTTTGTCATCTCTCGCGAGCTCAGCGAGCGCTTCAAGCTCGGCTCGCTCCCTGAAGCGCAGCGCATGAAGCTGCTTACCCAGGCCGCCAAGAAAGTGATCTTGCGCGAGATCGACGAGATCTTCAACGAGCCCGAAGAAGGGCTCGACTCCGTCCGATCGCTGACGGCGAGTGATTTAAGGTGATCTAAAGCCTAGCCAGACAAAACCTGCCGAGCGATTCTGATGGGTTCGAGCCTAAGGGACCGCGAAAGAATAAGTTCGCATTTTCGGGCGCCGAGGCGCCCGGCTGGCAAGGCGCGAGGAGCGAGTAATATCCAGATCTACGAACGACGAGCAACGCAGCCAGGCGGGATGCATCGGCGTCCTAAAATGTGAAGTTATTCTTTCGCGGGCCCTAAGAACCCGAGAGTCCGAGAACAGCGGGTCCTTGTTCGAAGACGATGTCGACGGGGATCCCCTCCGCCGCGAGCCGGTCGAGACTGTGTCGGAGCCGGTCGGTGGTGACTTGGTGCTTTTCCATGAAAGCACCGAGGCCTTCGTAATCCCCGTCGCCCTGGAACTTCAAAATCACGCCGGCGAGGTCGTTGACCGCCTGCGCCATCTTTTCGAGGTCCACGCGGTAGGTCTCGGTGCTCTCGTCGTAGGAGAACGCTCCGGCCTCGGCGAGAAAGCTGAGCTGCATCAAATTCGCGCGGCCATGCGCGCTCGCGCCGCCGAAGCGAACCGAGCGGAATATCGACGCGAGAAACGTGACGTAGTTGTCGTCGAGGCTCTCGTCCTCGAGCTCCCCTCTCGTGATGAGCTCGGTGATCATGAATAGACCGAGCACGTCGGCTTTCGCTTCTTCGAGAGCCGAGGCGCGCTCTTGGAGAGCGTTTCGTACGCGACCGCGGCCATTGACGGTGTTTTTGATGCCAAGTCCGTGAGCGATTTCGTGGAACATGACGTTGGCGAAAAACGCGTCGAAGTTGATGATCTCGCGCTGATCGTCCGCGATGACGAGCTGACTGATGGGCACGAGAATCTTGTCGAACTTTGCCCGCATGGCATTCTTGAGCTGAAGACGGCGCGTGCCTTTCTGAAGCTGCACTTCCTCGTCGTTAGGCAAGTTGACCGCGATCGCCTTCGAGCCCGCATTGGCGTCGCCGGCATAGTAGATGACGTCATAGGCGTTCAAGTCCGAGTCGCGTCCGGGCGTCTCCTGTTTGTACGTGTCCTCGACCGGGAGGGCCTCTTGGAGCTCCGGTAGCAGCGACGAATAGCGGGCAAGGCGGGCGCTCCATTCCTGGTCCTTGACGAGCACGAAGGACTCGTTCGCCGTTTTCGAGCCGAACAGTTGATCCTCATAGGTCTCGATCGGGCCGATGACGAT
This sequence comes from Acidobacteria bacterium bin61, assembly GCA_963578475.1. Lineage (GTDB taxonomy): Bacteria > Acidobacteriota > Vicinamibacteria > Marinacidobacterales > SMYC01 > SMYC01. The sequence goes on from CAUZCL010000062.1 coordinate 20,649, forward strand.
ATCGAGCGTGTTGTCCTTCATATCCATCCACGCCATGTCGCTCGCCCGGTAGTCGTCGGTAAGCAGCGCCTCCGCGCGAAGCTCGAGATAGCGTTTCAGGCCTGGATCTTCGGCGAGCGCGGCCGCAGCTAAAAGCTCCTCGGCTGCGGTGCCGTAGGCGGCTTCGAAGAACACCGAGTACGGGATCACCATGAGCTTGCCGTCGTCGTCGCGCCGCACCATCGTCGTGAGGCTTCGCAGCTCAGGGTTATCCGCAGCCTCGAGCTCTTCTTTGGTCATGTCGGCGGGGTAGAAATTCGAGCCCGCGGACTTCTCATCCGTGCCGGGGACGAAGGGCGCATTGTTCTTGAGACGATCCCACGGACCGTAATTGATCGCAGCGAAGCGCTGGGCATCTTCGTCGAGCGACGCCATGAGCGCATCGCGATCACCATAGGCCTGCTCCCAGTAAGCGCCCTCCATCGCCTGGGCCGCACGGATGAGGTGCGGCAGCATCCTGCGCTCCGACTCGGTGAGCGCGTCGAGATCCGTAGTTAGACGCACCGTCGTATATTTACCGAGAAGCTCCTGCATCCGGCTCCCGGGCGCTTCCGGTTCGGGCTCCGGCACGTTCTCACAAGCGGCGATGGCGATGGCGACGACGACGGCTAGAGAAGTAGCGAGACGTGGCATGACGTCCTCCTTGCTGCGGCATTGTAGCAAGCTGAGTGTTTTGGTGGCCGCGATGTCCATCTTCCCACTTCGACGCCATGCAGCGTCGTAGAGGCTCGCGCAGCCGAAGGCTCCCGCGTGCTCGCGTGCCTCACATGAGACACGCTTTCCACAGGTTTCCCACAGGCCTGAGGCTGCTTTTCAACCGAAAGCGTTTCCGCGGGAACGCTTTCGCACTGTTTGCACCCGACATGACGTGGCTCAAGACTCACGAATGGCCACGAGTCCTGGTTCGACACCAAGACCTCTTGATGTCATTCTATTATTCTAGTATAATCAAACTATAGAGAAGATAGCGAAGGTTGCACGGATGTTCGGGGCCCTCGGCCACGAATCACGTGTGGCCATCGTCCGTCTGCTGCTGGCCGCGCACCCAACAGGCCTGGTCGTGGGTGAGCTCCAGGAAGAGCTCGCTATCCCGGCCTCGACCCTATCCCACCATCTCGACGCGCTACGGCATGAAGGGCTCGTCGACCAGGAGCGTGAGGGGCGCTTTCTTCGCTACCGAGCTGGGACCGAGTCCCTTCAAAAACTCTTGAACTTCCTTTACGCCGAGTGCTGCACGCGGCAGCCCGTCGTCAACATCTCCGTACCCGCCAAGGTGTAATCACGTGATGCCTACACGCGAACCGAAAGCCAATAAACAATTCGGTTGTTCTAGAAACACAGGAGGCAAGAATGACCACAAACCAAAAAGTCCACGTCGCTTTGAACACCAACAAGTTCGACGAGTCCGTTACGTTCTATAGCGGCTTCTTTGGAAAAGAACCCATGAAGCTGAAATCGGGATATGCGAAGTTCGAGCTCGATACGCCAGGTCTGAACATCACGCTCAACAAGAGCGCCCACGCTCCGAAGGCCCCGAGTTCGCTCAATCATCTCGGGATTCAAGTGAGCTCCACCGAGGAGGTCGCGGATGCGACGAAGCGCCTCGCCGCAGCCGGTTTTACGACCCTCGAAGAAAATGACACCGTGTGCTGCTATGCGCTTCAAGACAAAGTCTGGGTCGCCGACCCGAACGGCTATCGCTGGGAAATCTTCGTCGTCAAGGAAGATGACGTGACCGACAAGAATGACCCGGCGGTGCAAGCTGCGGCGTCCGAGGAACCTTGTTGCGAGCCGACCTGCTGCTCGTAGTCGAAAACTCGGTCGCGGAGGTTGCCGCTTCTAAGTCACCTCCGCGCTCTTTTCGCTATGGCAAGATTCAAAGAGAGCCGTCAGGCGGTGCCCTTCAAGTAAGCTTGGCGCTTCTTCTCGGGGAACTTCTCGATCGCGTAGCGTATCATCATAATCGCTGTCAGGTTCCGTCTCGTAGCGCTCGCCTAGCTGACGCTCCTCCTTCAACCGGCGCTTCGCAATCCACGCGACGAGGCCTTTGCAGAAAAAGCTCCCGAACGCTTTCATGTTCGACTCGAGACGACCCGAGGCGTCATCGTCATCGACGTCCATCGTGCGTGGTCGCCTATTGGTGTCGATCGCTTCTTTCATCTTATCGAGAATGGCTATTACGACGACGACGCGTTTTTTCGCGTTATCGAAGGCGCGTGGGCACAGTTCGGCATTCACGGCGATCCAGCCATCGCGCAGCTTTGGAGAGCGGCGGCCTTTGACGACGAGCCGGTGCATGCAAGCAATCTTCGCGGACGTGTTACCTACGCCCATGGTGTGGCGCCGGACGACCGGACGACGCAACTGTTCATCAACTTGAGGGACAACGAAGCGCTCGATGAGCAAGCGTTCAGCCCGATCGGCGAGGTTGTCGAAGGGATGCGGGTCGCGGACGCGCTTTATTTCGGCTATGGGGAGGCGGCGGGCGGCGGTATCCGAGGGGGAAAGCAGGCGCCGATCTTCGAAGGCGGCAACGCGCATCTACGCGAGAATTTTCCAAAGCTCGACTACATTCGGAAGGCCAGCGTCGCTCAGTGAGCCCGGATTTCACGGCCACGTTCGAACAGTCTGAGAAACGAGCCTTCGGTAGGCAACCCCTTCGCTTGACCGGCGCGGGAATTTAGCTTCCGGCGCCGCTCGACTTCGTCGCGGCCGCCATGCAGGCGCTGAGCAGGGCTGGTTTCTGGAAGCGCCTCGGCGACACACCGAAGGTTCTCGATGCCGGCATGGGCGACGGCCGCGTCGTCGCGTCGGTTTGCGCGGCGGGCCACAACGCTCGAGCCTATGGGATCGAGATCCATCATCAGCTTTTAAAGCTAGCGAACGAGAACTTGCGCGGTCTCTCGGAGCGAGGCTTGCCCCGAACCTGGCACATGTGCGAAGGCGACTATCTCGACAGCGAGACCTATAGGAGACTCGGTATTGACGTCCAAGACATCGACGCGTTCTTCAACTACCCGGATGGCAACGAGCACGAGCTCGCAGCATTCCTAGCAAGCCACGCTCGCCCCGGTGCGTTTCTTGTCTTGTTCACTCCCGATCACGGGCTTCGAATCGAAGGGCTCGACCACGATGAAGATCTTCCTATCCGACGCGTGTCTGGCGCGCCGGGTTTTCGACTCGCTCTCTACCGCACCAGAGTCGACGCGCCGTAAGGCGCAACACAGAAAAGCCTCTCCAGAGAACTTCCCATTAATCCTTTTTACTGCCATGAGGGTCTTGTAGTCATCAGGTGAACGTGCACACGATGCGCATTCCGTCCGGTGAGATCCGAGGACAAATTCGCTAGCTTGTTTGGGGCCCTCTCCTCGCCGACCGGAAACGGGGAGAGGGCTCGCCTCCTACTTCCAATAGCCCCAGAGAAGCCCTTGTACGAGTGCGACGATAGCGGCCACCAAAG
>CAUZCL010000063.1:0-22596 GCA_963578475.1 Acidobacteria bacterium bin61
TTTTCACCACTGAACGCGGAGCCCATGACAATCTCGCGCAGGAGGGCGTGGCTGCCGATGGCATTCACTTCGTCGGCAACGTCATGATTGATAACCTGATGGGGCATATGGACCGCGCGGTGGTCACGAAGGCGACGTTGAAACAGTGCGGCGTGGAAGGGTGGTTGCCGGAGGGTTCGCCGTACGGCGTCGTCACGCTTCATCGCCCATCGAACGTCGATCGTCTCGACACGCTCACGACGATCATCGATGTGCTCGATCGACTAAGTACTCGCTTGCCTCTTGTTTTTCCCGTACATCCTCGCACGGCCGCGCGGCTACAGGCAGCGGGCATCGACACGAAGGCGCTCGGTGGGATCGCTTTTCTGCCGCCGGTGGGCTATCTCGAGATGCTCGGGCTCATGAAAGACGCCACGCTCGTTCTGACGGACTCGGGCGGCATGCAGGAAGAGACGACGGCGCTCGGCGTGCAATGTCTCACACTCCGAGAGAGTACGGAGCGACCCATTACCGTCAGTCAAGGCACGAACACGATCGTGGGGTCGGATCCGGCTCGGATCGAAGCCGCCTTCGACGCGATTCTGGAATCCGGTGGGAAGAGCGGTCGAAGGCCGGAGCTTTGGGACGGCAGCGCCGCGGAGCGCATCGCGCGCATCATCGACGACTGGATGAGCCGTCGCCATCAGAGCGAGGCTCAAAGCGTCGCAACGGGGGAGCCGAGTGCTTGAGCTCACCAACGCGATGAGTGTCGACGTGGAAGATTACTTCCACGTTTCCGCATTCGAAGACCACATCCGTCGCGAGGATTGGGACCGTCTCCCTTGCTGGATCGAGAAGAACATGACGCGCGGCCTGGCGCTCTTCGAACGGCACGGAGTGCAGACGACGTTTTTCACGCTTGGCTGGGTGGCCGAGCGCTATCCACATCTCGTGCGCGCCATCGTCGATACGGGCCACGAGCTGGCAAGCCACGGATAAGAGCATATTCGCGTACCTCGACCGATCATTTCTCGCTACATCACGTGACGAATCACATGAGCAAAATTGCCGTTGCCACGCCCGAAGATACTCCGGAGGTTCAAGAATCGTTAGACCTCGCGGTCTGGGCCGTTCCGCTATGGACGGCGGCCGCAGTGGTCCTCGGCTTTGTCGCGGTTTATCACGAGACGTTTGGCTCTATGGTTTCGCAGTGGTGGGCCAGCGAAACTTACGCGCATGGTTTCTTGATTCTACCCATCACGCTTTACCTGCTCTGGGACTGCCGCGATCGGCTTCGAGACGTCGCGCGGCGCCCGGACTTCGCGGCGTAGCGGTGCTCGCTGTTTTGGGCTTAGGGTGGCTAGGTTGTCATCTCGCTGGCGTTCTTGTTTTGGAGCAATATTTCGCCGTGGGCGCGATACCTGTGGCGGTCTGGGTTGTGTTGGGTGGTGAGGCGACGCGACCCGTTCCCGTGGGCGAAGCGCTCATCCCTCCACTGATCGACTTTACGGCTGCCTTTACGGTGGCCGGTTTGAAGTTTTCCGGTGTGCCCGTGCTACAGCAAGGGAATCAATTGACGCTGCCGAACAGCACGTGGTCCGTCGTGGAAGCTTGCAGCGGCCTGCGCTATCTAATCGCCAGCGTTACCGTCGGCGTGCTGTTCGCTTATCTCACCTTCGAGTCTTGGACTCGGCGAGCGTTGTGCGTCGTCGCCGCGTTCATCGTACCTGTCATCGCGAACGGGTTCCCAGCCAATATGATCGTCATGTTGGGTCATTTGAGCGACATGCGCTTGGCCGTCGGGATCGATCATCTCATCTACGGATGGGTTTCCTTTGGGATCGTGATGTTTTTGTTTCTCTGGGTGATGTCGCACTTCCGGGACGAGAGCTCTGGGAGCCTGGAGCCACGAGCGCCGGCCCGATGGATGGGGCCGGCGGCACCGGCGCGACGTTTTGTTGGCGCGGCTATGCTTGTTTTTCTGGTCGCTGCGATCGCACCGGTGTGGGCAACGCAGCGTGCGCGCCGTGTCGTTGGCGACGCTCGCGGGCAGTCTTCTCAGCTTCGGCGTCGAGTACTTGCAGGCCCTTCTTCCCATGCGCGTTCCTTCATTTCATGACTGGGGTTGGAACACGCTCGGTACGTTTAGTGGCGCGGTCGTCCATCGGCAGCTCGCGGCGCTCGGCCCGTGGATTCGGCGAACCGCTACGGTCTTGGTCGACGACGGGCCGGTCCCGAGACTCGCTGTCGCGGTCGTGGGGGTCTGGGCTGCGGGGCAGCTCTTTCCCTTCGTACCTTCTCCCGATGTCGGCAATCTTCGGGCTGGGCTGCGACCGGTGTGGCACGTTCTCCGCGGCTCGGCATCCTTCGAGCCTTCACGCGGGCTCGGCTATGCGCTCGCCATTTTGGGTCTTTGGATCATCTTGTCCTCGGCGCTCCGGTCGGAATATCGACGGTGTTTCTTCGTAGGCGTTTTCTTTTTTTGCGTTCTCCTTGCCAAAGTCCCGGTTGTCCGCCAGCAACTTTCGCTCGAAGCTCTCGCCGGTGCCGGACTGACGTTGCTTGTCGTTGCCTTCTTGCGCGAGCCGGCACGCGCGACGAGCCTCGCTTGCGCGGCCATCGCCGGTGCCGTTGTACTCGACCAGCTCCGGCCGGGAGGGGGCGGAGCAGCTGGAGTTTCGGCCTTCAACTAGATTCCTTGTGGAAGTCACTTCGTCAACGACTTGACGGGCATCGAAGACGTCCTCGACACCGTGTGGCCGTTTCTCGCGTTCGGCTTTCTCGTGATCCGCGCACAACCGAGTCGTCCCGAGCGGGTTGCGGCCGTCGGCATCGGGGTCGTATTCCTGTCGGTACTGTTGTTGGAGTGGCTTCAAACGTTCGTTCCGGGGCGTTCGCCCGATGTCACTGATGCGATCATCGCGGCGGCCGCATGGACGATTCCCTGGGTTCATTTGCGCGTCGGCCGTTTGATAGAATCCGACCCATTCTCGCTTCGAGATTGAGGAGGCAAGCTTGCCACGCATCATCATTATTCTAATTTCTATTTTTCTGACCGTTCTCGCATCCGCCCAGATTCCGAAGCCGGCGGAGGTCATCGGCTTCGAGCCGGGCGCCGACTACAAGCTCGCGAAATGGAACCAGCTCATCGAGTATTACCGGGCTCTCGACGCCGCAAGCGATCGTGTCGAGCTTCGTGAGATCGGGCGATCCGTGCTCGCGAGACCGCTTCTGCTGCTCTACATCTCGAGTGAAGCCAATCTTGCGCGGCTCGACGAGTGGCGCGAGATGAGCGAGGCCCTGGCACGCGCGCGCATCGATGACGCGACCGCCCGGCGATACGCGGTCGAAGGCAAAGCGGTCGTGTGGCTCGATGCCGGCTTGCACGCGACCGAGGTCGCGCCGTCCCAGATGATGCCGCATCTCGCTTATCGCGTCGTGACCGAAGATTCTCCGGAGATGGAGAAGATCCGCGACAATGTGCTCCTGCTCCTCATGCCGAGCATGAACCCGGATGGGCTCGACATCGTGGCCGATTGGTATCGAAAGAATCTAGATACGCCGTTCGAGACGTCGCGGCCGCCCGAGCTTTACCACCACTATGTTGGCCACGACAATAACCGCGACTGGTTCATGAACAACATGCCGGAAACCCGTGCGGTGACCGAAGTTTTGTACCGCGAGTGGTTCCCGCAGATCGTCCACAACCACCACCAGACAGGGCCAGCTTGGGCGCGTATCTTCTTGCCGCCATTCGCGGACCCGGTCAACCCGAACATCCATCCAGGGGTGACGACGGGTGTCAACATGGTTGGTACGGCGATGGCCCATCGCTTCGCCATGCAGAACATGCCTGGCGTTGTCTCTGACATGATCTATTCGATGTGGTGGAACGGCGGGATGCGCACCGTGCCTTATTTTCACAACATGATCGGGATCCTGACCGAAACCTCGCATGCCTCCGCGACGCCGCGCTTCTACGATCCGGAAAAGCGCCCCGAGTTCGTTGGCAACCCGCGTCGCGGCACCGCGTTGCAGACTTCGGCTACGGATATTTTTTATCCGTATCCGTGGGAGGGCGGGGAGTCTCACTTCAGCGATGCCGTTCGCTACACCCTGACGGCCTCGATGGGTGTTCTGGACATTGCGGCTGAGCTCAAGGAAAAGTGGCTCTATGACATCTATCGCATGGGGCGGGACGCCATCGAAACGGGAGAGTCGGGTAAGCCCACGGCTTACGTCATTCCGGCGGACCAGTGGGATCCGGGTGAGGCGGACGCTCTCGTCAACGTGCTTCTGGTGGGCGGTATCGAGATCGAGCGGGCGACGGCCGACTTCACCGCGAATGGGAAGTCCTACGGGGAGGGTTCGTACATCATTCATGGCGCACAGTCTTTCCTCCCTTATGTGGTCGATCTTCTAGAGAAACAGGAATATCCCGATCGGAGGCGTACGCCCGACGGCCCGCCCGATCCGCCCTACGACCTCGCGGGTTGGACCCTGCCGATGCAGATGGGGGTCAGCGTCGACCGCATCGAGACTTCGTTCAACGCCGAAGGCATGGCCCTCTCCGACTATGTGACGCCGAGCCCGGGTCGGGTCACCCGCGGGAGCTTCGGCTACCTTCTATCGCATCGGCAAAACGCTGCGATGAAGGCGGCGAACCGATTGCTCGCCATGGGCGAGAGACTTCACTGGGCCGGTGCTCCTTTCGATGGGCATCCGCGCGGCACCATCCTCATCGAGTCGGGGGACGAGACGTTCGAGCGCCTGTCGGCCCTCGCGCGTGAGCTCGGCCTTGACTTCGACACGATCGATGCGCGCCCTGACGTCGTCATGCACACTCTGCAGCACGCACGCGTGGGCATGTACAAATCCTGGGTCGCGAATATGGACGAGGGTTGGACGCGGTGGCTTTTGGAAAACTACGACTTCGATTTGACGTCGCTCGTGGACAACGACATCCGCACGGGTGATTTGTCGCGTTTCGATGTCATCGTTTTGCCCGATCAAGGCGCGGCGCGTATTTTGAACGGCCACGCCCCCGGCACGATGCCGGACGAGTATATCGGTGGTCTAGGCTTGCAGGGCGCTTACGCGCTGAAGCGCTTCGTCGAGAACGGCGGCACGCTCATAACGCTCGACGGCGCGAGTGATTTCGCCATCGAGCAGTTCGGTCTTCCCGTAAAAAATGTCACCTCGGGCGTCTCCTCGTCGAAGTTTTTCATTCCGGGCTCGCTGATCCGTGCGACGGTCGACACCGCTCACCCGCTTGCTTGGGGCATGCCCGACGAGATTGCGACCGCGTTCGTTCGCAGCCGCGCCTTCGAGGCGATCGAGCCGAGTCGCGAGCGTGAAGGCGGCAAAGAAGACGTGAAGTTGCCGCCGCCGCTTCCTATCGAGACCGTCGTGACCTACGCCGAGAAAGACATCCTCATGAGCGGCTGGGCGCTCGGCGAAGAATCGAATATCGGCGGCAAGTCGGCCCTCATGCGCGTGGGGCTCGGGGCGGGCGAGGTCATTTTGTTCGCTTTCCGCCCGCAATTTCGTGGGCAGCCGCGAGGCACATACAAACTCTTTTTCAACGCGCTTCAAGGCGCCACTCTCGAAGACATGCCGTGGGTGCTCGAGATGGATTCCAGCGAGCCTTAGGAGCTGCCCAAATGCTACGACGCGTCCTGCTGTTGCTGTTTGTCTCAGGCACCCTGCAGGCGACTCAGAACGACAACGTTGACCCCACCCGCTTCTAGGCGATGGAGTGGCGCAATATCGGGCCGTTTCGCGGCGACCGAAGCGGGCACGATGCTTCCGTAGCCCACGGTGGAGAGCACCCGTGAGCGCTTCCGGGCCGAGTGCCATATAGGCAAATGCAAAGGCCACGTTCGAGACGAGGTAGGCGATCGCGACGAGCGCCAAGAATAGGGGCCACGAGATTGTCAGGAGCGCGTCGTAGAGGTGAAGCGACGCGAGCGGGCCCAGGCCGACCCGTTGCGTGTTGAACGACTTATCCTGATTCAGGAGCCGCGCTCCCGACTCGGACGCGAGGGCCGACCCGAAGCCCAGATCGCGCTCCGGCCCACTCTGACCCCGTGATTTCATCCCGAACATGAGCACCTCCGTCTCCAAAATGTTCCCGCCTTGCGCGCGGGGTGCGGAAACACGTATACTAATTTGTTTGTTGACGTAAGGAGTTCGGGAAAATGTCCGTCAAGTGCAAGCTCACCGGCATAGGGCCTATGTCGGGGAACAATGTTTCCCACGCGAATAACAAGACGCGGCGTCGGTGGCTTCCCAACCTTCAGTGGAAGCGCGTCTACATCCCAGAGCTCGACCGGACCGTCCGCATACGGCTCTCCACGAGGGCGCTTCGCACGATCGACAAAAAAGGCCTGCTTGCCTTTCTGCGCGACGAAGGTCTGAAGCTCAAAGACATCCTCTAGCCCTCGACGACTTCGCCGCGGGGCGTCATGATAAGCTCCGCTCCTCTCATGGGAGCTTTTATGACAACCAAACTATTCTCCGCCCTTTTCGTCCTCACTTTTTTGGTCGCCTGCGGGCCCACGGATAGCATCGAGGCGCCCGCCGTCGACACCGTCGAACCCGAGTCCGAGCTCGTCGAGCGCGCTCGCGGGATCCACGATCGCGTGTTGACCCTCGACACCCATGTCGACATCCCGTTCAACTACGCCACCGAGGATGTCGATCCAGGCATCCGCGGCGCCTTCAAAGTCGACCTCTCGAAAATGGAAGAGGGCGGCCTGAACGCGGTTTTTTTCGTTGTTTATGTGGGACAAACGGCGCGTACGCCGGAGAACTACGAGAAGGCCAAGCAGGATGCGATGACGAAGTTCAACGCCATCCACCGTATGGCCGATGACATGTATCTGGACCGCATCGAGTTCGCCTATAGCGCCGACGATGTCGTCCGTATCCACGAATCGGGAAAGCTTGTCGCGACGATCGGAATCGAGAACGGCTATGTGATCGGGAAGGATTTGAGTCTGCTCGAGAAATATCACGAGCTCGGCGCACGCTACATCACGCTCGCCCATGGCGGCCACAACGACATCGCGGATTCGTCGTCGCCGCGCGAGAGTTTCGGCGATGCAGAATCGGAGCATGACGGCGTGAGCGCTTTCGGAGAGGAAGTCATCGCCGAGATGAACCGGCTCGGGATCATGGTAGACGTGTCGCACATCTCGAAGGCCGCCATGCTCGACGCGGTGCGGCTCTCGAAAGCGCCCGTGATCGCTTCGCATTCGAGCACGCGCGCGCTCGCTGAACATACGCGCAACATGGACGACGAGCAGCTTCGCGCCCTCGGGGAAAATGGCGGCGTCATGCAGACGGTCGCGCTCGGTTCTTTCGTCAAGAATCCCCCGGAAAAGAAGACGGCGATGGACGCGCTCCTCGCCGAGTACGGCATCGCGTCGATGGGCGGCCTCTCGGAGCTCTCGGACGAGAAGCGCGCGGAGCTCACGGCCAAGCGCGACGAGCTCGACGAGCAGTGGCCGCCGGCCACCGTCCAGGATTTCGTTGACCACATCGACCACGCGGTCGAGATCATGGGCGTCGACCATGTTGGTATCAGCTCCGATTTCGACGGCGGCGGCGGCATCGAAGGGTGGAACGATGCGAGTGAGACCTTCAACGTGACGCTCGAGCTCGTCCGGCGCGGCTACACGGAGGAGCAGATCGCGCAGTTCTGGAGTGGTAACTTGCTGCGCGTCTGGCGTGAGGTCGAGCGCGTGGGTCAGGAGACGCAAAGTTTGACGGATTGATCGCATTTCGGTGATGCGATCGGCCGCCCGCTATCAGCTCTCGGCTCTCTCTTGCTCCCTGTTGCTTGCAGGGTGTTTGGGGGGGCGTCGGATCGGCCATCTGGGAATATTCTTCGAACGAATCTCAAGGCGGATCCCGCCATGAGCGACCCCATCACCTATTCCGAGCTATTGGCTGGGGACGTGATTGGGAACATATACGAGAGCTTTGCGGGGCTCGACGCGGAAGGTAACGTGGTGCCGTTGCTCGCGACGTCTCGGGCGGCTCACGACGATAACCGCGGGTTTCGCTTTCATCTGCGGGCGGGCGTCTCGTTTCACAGCGGGCGCAAGCTGACGGCGGCGGACGTCAAGTGGTCGCTCGAGCAGCTGCTCATTCCTGGAAACCGCGGCGGGTTGAACGCGAAATATGCCGGGTCTATCGAGGGTGCCGGCGCGGTTCAACGCGGCGATACAGAGGAGCTCTCGGGGGTAACCGCGGTCGACGAGCTCACGCTGGACGTGCGATTTCGTGAGGCGGAGGTTCTCTTTCCAATCTATCCAATCTACATCATGGATCGTGGTGTCGTCGACGAGCACGGTGAAGACTGGCCCAGCGAAGTCTAGGCGGGCACGGGTCCGTTCTCTTTTGTGGAATGGCGTCGCGGCCAGGTCGTGCGGCTAGAGGCGCACGACACGGCGTGTCATGGTATCCGATCGCGATATACTCCGCTGCCATGGGAGCGTTTTTTCTGGTCTTTCTCGCGCTCACGCAGGCGGGCCATCCCGATATCTACACAATCGATCTCGTTCCGACGCCCGATCTGCGAAAAGTGGCCGGGACGGCCGAGCTCGGCTGGGCGCGAACGCCTTTCGGGATTTCGGTGACGGCGGAAGGGCATCACCGCTACGAGCTTTCCCTTTCGCTTTCGGGTCTCCCCGATGCGAAAAACCTCGGCGCCTACACGACCTACGTCGCGTGGGTGACAACGCCCTTGATGCATCCTCTAATCAAGCTCGGTGAGGTGAAAAACGGCGACAACCTCCATCTCGGCCGGGTTGCGCTGAATCAGTTCGTTGTCCTCATTTCTGCCGAAGCGTCGCCGGATGTCGTGACCCGCGAGGGTCGTTTGGTCTTACGCGGTCGGTCGCCGAGCATGAACATTCAGCCCGACAATCACTTGATGCTCCCGCCGGTGGATGCCGGCGCCATCGCTCGCGAGGGCGGGTGGCCACACCCGCCGATGCATCCGCAGATCGCGATGTTCCCTGGGCTCGAAGACCTGAGGCCGAACGTGAAACCGTTTCTGCCGAAAGTCGACCGTGGCCAGGACGTGCCGACCGCGCGGCCGCGGGAGCTCGTACGTCTCGCGGATGGACAGACGCTGGATCTGGAAGCGGGCCTCGTCCGCCGCACGATCCACGGCCACACCGCCATCATGTACGGCTTCAACGGCCAATATCCTGGGCCGCTCATCGAAGTCGAGCAAAATGCGACGATCACGGTGAACTTCACGAACCGGACCGACCTCCCGACCTCGGTTCATTGGCACGGGGTGCGGCTCGACAACCGTTATGACGGTGTCCCCGGAGTTACTCAAGATCCGGTCGAGCCTGGCGAGAGCTTTCAGTACCGGATCTTCTTCCGCGACGCGGGCATTTACTGGTACCACCCCCATCATCGCGAGGACATTCAGCAAGATCTCGGGCTGTACGGAAACATGCTGGTGCGCTCACCCGATCCGGATTTTTTCAACAAAGTGCATCGCGAAGAAGTCCTCATGCTCGACGACTTGCTCGTCGGTGAGCACGGTCTTTTTCCTTTCGGGAAGGAGGCGGCGACCCACGCGCTCATGGGTCGCTTCGGGAACGTCCTACTCGTTAACGGCGAGCCCGAATACGAGCTCGCCGTCGGCAAGGGCGAGGTGGTCCGTTTCTTTCTGACGAACGTGTCGAACACGAGGACGTTCAATTTGTCGTTCGGCGAAGCGCGGATCAAAGTGGTCGGCTCCGATCTCGGGAAGTACGAAAGAGAGGTCTGGGCGGAATCGGTCGTCCTAGCACCCGCCGAGCGCTACATCGTCGAGGTGTTGTTCGACGAGACCTCGCCGCTCGTGAACCACGTGCAAATTCTCGACCATAGCTTCGGGAGCTTCTTCGCGGAGCGCAGCGAGCTCGGGACGATCGCGGTCGCCGACGAGGCGGCCGGGCCAAATCTTCATGATACTTTCCTCGAGCTTCGCACGCATCACGATGTGGTGCGAGACTTGGCACCGTATCGCGCCGTCTTCGATCGACCGCTTCATCACGAGCTCGTGTTCACCCTACGCGTCTCCGACTTGCCCCCGAAGCTCATGCAGCGGATGCGGGCCGACAGTATTTATTTTAGCCCCGTCGAGTGGAGCGGCACGATGCCGATGATGAACTTTCCGTCCACGAGCCGCGAGGCTGCGTGGATCTTGCGCGACACGGCTTCCGGCAAAGAGAATTTGGATATTGATTGGCGCTTCGAGGTCGGCGACGTCGCCAAAATTCGTCTCGTCAACGACCGAGAAGCAATCCACGCGATGCAGCATCCTTTCCACATTCATGGCCAGCGTTTTCTCGTGCTGTCACGAAACGGAGCTCTGAACGACAACCTCGTGTGGAAGGACACCATGCTCTTGAGCGTCGGAGAGACGGCCGACATTCTTTTGGAGCTTTCGAACCCAGGGCGGTGGATGGCCCATTGCCACATCGCCGAACACCTCGAGACTGGCATGAAGCTCGTCTTCACTGTCGAGTAGACAAGGAGATCTCCGTGCGTAGTTTCTTACTCGCGCTATTGATAGTCTTTCCCGCCCCGGCTTCGACGCAGCCCGCGGCCCAACTCTCAGAACAGGCGCGCGCTTTCGTGAGCGTAGATGCGCCCGTCGTGGCGCTCGTCGACGTTCAATTGATCGACGGGACGGGTGCTATGCCGAAGTCCGGCCAAACCATTCTCATCGAGAACGGGCATATCAAGGCGATAGGGGACAACGTGTCCATTCCCGCCGGCGCCGAGCGGCTCGATCTTTCCGGGCACACCGTCCTTCCTGGTATCGTCGGCGTGCACAACCACACCTTCTACACGACGTCTGCCCGCCAATCACAGATGAACATGACTTCGCCGCGACTCTACCTCGCGAGCGGGGTGACGACGATCCGTACGACAGGAAGCTACTCCCCCTATAGCGAGATCAACATGAAGCGCGCCATCGAGGAAGGCGAGATCGTTGGCCCGAGGATGCACGTGACGGGCCCGTATATCACGGGCCCAGGCGCGAGGACTTACATGACCCAGGTTGGAACTCCGGAAGACGCGAAGCGGGTTGTCGCTTATTGGGCCGAAGAAGGTGCGACGTGGTTCAAAGCCTATACCCGTATCTCTCGCGCCGAGCTCAGCGCGGCGATCGAAGAAGCGCATAGCCGCGGCCTGAAATTCACGGGCCATTTGTGCTCGGTCACGTTTCGCGAGGCTGTCGATCTCGGCATCGACGGCCTCGAGCACGGCTTTTTCACAAATACCGAATATGACGAGGGCAAAAAACTCGACGAGTGTCCGACCGGTTTCCGGGGCAGCCTGAGGAAGCTCGACATCGATAGCGAGCCGGTAAAGGCGACGATCGATCACATGGTCCAAAACGAGGTTGCCATGACGTCGACCCTCGCTGTCTATGAGCTCTCTGTTCCCGGTCGCCCGCCTCTCGAAGGTCGCACGATGACAGCTCTGGCTCCTGGCGCGCGCGACGAGTACTTGGCGCGTCGCGAGGAGACCAAGAAGCAGGCGAGCGACTCCGTGATGGCGGATCTCTTTCCGCGGGCGCAGGCGTTCGAGTACGCCTTCTTCAAAGCGGGCGGTCTGCTTGCCGCGGGTGTCGATCCCACGGGCAATGGCGGTGCGCTTCCTGGATTTGGTGATCAGAGAAACTATGAGCTCTTGCTCGAGGCAGAGTTCACGCCCGCGGAGACGATTCAGATCATGACGCTCAACGGTGCGAGAGTGCTGAGCGTCGACGAGGATCTGGGCTCCGTCGAGGTCGGGAAGATTGCCGACCTCATTGTCATCGACGGGAATCTGGTCGCGCGGCCCGCCGATATCCGAAACGTGGTTATTGTCTTCAAGGACGGTGTGGGTTACGACTCGAAAAAGCTCATCGACTCGGTTGACGGCCTGGTGGGATTGAAATGAAACACGTATGCCTCGTCGCAGCATGGCTTCTCGCGCCGTCGCTTCCGCGCTCGACATCCGCGAGCACTATACGAAGCGCGAGATGATGGTCCCGATGCGCGACGGCGTGAAACTCGTCACGATCGTTTACGAACCAAAGAATTACTCCGACACTTTTCCGATTCTGTTGTTGCGGACGCCCTATTCGATCCCGCCCTACGGCCCGGACGAATATCGAGAGCAGCTCGGGCCGTCGCCGGCCTTCGACGAGGAAGGTTCATCTTCGTCTTTCGTCCGAGGAAAGTTTCGCTCGGAAGGTGAGTTCGTCGTGATGCGCGCCTACGATCCCGGACGGAACCCGACGAGAGCACCGACAATTACGACATGATCGAATGGCTTCTCGGAAACGTCGAGAACCATACCGGCAAGGTCAGCCAATACGGTGTCTCCTGTCCCGGATTCCAGACTGGACCTGCGCGACCGGAACCATACGTTCAAAAAGGGGCACCGCATCATGGTGCAGATTCAAAGCACTTGGTTTCCCGTTATCGATCGCAACCCTCAGACCTTCGTCGATATCCACAAGGCCAAGGAATCCGATTTTCAGGTGGCGACCCACACGGTCTATCGCTCACTGTCCCACCCGTCCTACCTGGAGTTATCGCTCGTGCCGTGACCCGGCTTAGCTGAGGCCCATTTCCTCGAGAGTTTCTACCGAGAGAGCGCGCTTCAAGTACGTGTCCAGCTCGTCGAGCGACAGGGACTGAACAGGAGCCTGCGTGGCGTCAGGCACTGTATCGAACTTCATGGTCAGGAGCTGAATTAGGGCGATGCGCTTGCCTTCCACTCGACCCCCCAGACGGCCTTATTTGCGCCCTTCTCCTTTCATTTCGTCGGCCCATGTCAATCGCATCTTTTGTGCCTCCGGATAGCCTTCCCGGCTATTATCCCGCTAAATCTCTCCTGGTGCTTCGGAGCCACCCTGAAATAGGTCTCTATCATATTCGTTAGTAGCAGTTTTCGCGCGTCGTCCAAGACGCTCTCCGCGATGCGCTGAAACATGACGGCCCGTAGCGTCAGTGTGTCTTTCGTGTCACGCCGGTTCATAAGAGCCGCCAGTGCTGCTGCGACAGCGTTTCCGCTAGCGACATAGCTTTGCACCTCGAGTCGTGCCAGTGCGACGCTTCTATACCGAAAACGCACCTGTTCCAGCTCGAACGAGTGCATCATGTATTGGTGAACGGCGACGCCTTCACGACCGCCTCGCAAGTAGATCACGATCGGTACGATCGGGACCGCGTGCCGAAGCCAGAGCATGGTGAAATAACGATACATCCTCTCTGGGAAATCGGGTTTTGTTCTCAGTTGAACCTCGATGCGGATAACAACGAGGTGTGGTGATCCGTCTCGGGTCTCGATTTCGGCGACGAGATCGGCCTCGCGCGTGGTGCCTTCGGGGAAATCGGTAAAGAGCTCCTTGTCCAGTAGGCGGAGCGTTTTTAAATCTAAACGCTCCGCCAATTCAGGGTATACGAGCTCCAGGCACTCTTGGAGGAAAGCTCTCAGAAAATCCTTGAAGAGTTGGTCGTGTCCCATCCATTCGTGCCTCCTTGAATAGAAAGGACGAGAAACGGGACGCCAAACCTCCCAGAGCGGTGGAATCAGAGCGAATCGAGTCCGGCGGCCCGAAGAAGGTCACGCTCGACAGCATCGAGTCGAGACGCAGCGTCGGCGCCGACGAGCTCGAGATAGAACTTGAGCTTAGGCTCGGTGCCGCTCGGGCGCACGGCAATCCGCCCGCCTGCTTCGACGTCATAGATCAAGACGCCGTCCCTGACGTGAAAGCGGACGCGCTCCGAGGCAATCTGCCCGAGTGGCTCGTCCCGCAGCCGCCGCATAGCGTCTGCGATCGTGCGCGCGCCTTCCTCACCCGTCAGCGTGAAGCTTCTCTGCCTGCTCACGAAGTGGCCATAGCGCTCGCGCAAGCGTTCGAGCTCATCGAGAAGCGTCTCGCCGTTTTCCACAAGCCCCGCTGCCATCTCAGCCAGCAGCAGCCCTGCGCTGATGCCGTCTTTGTCGCGCACGACTGTTCCCACGGTGTAGCCGAGCGCTTCTTCGAAGCCAAAGACGAACCGGCATCCTTCCGCGGCCTCGAGGCGCATGGCTTCGTTCGCGATCCATTTGAAGCCCGTGAGCGTGTCCTCGTAGCGTACGCTGAGCTCGGAGCACATCCTTTCTACCATGCGTGACGATACGACGGTCGAGACGACGAGTGGTTTCGGCTCTCGCGTACGTGCAAGAATGTAGGACGCGAGAAGGACGCCAATCTCGTTGCCACTCAGAGCCGTGTAGCGTCCTTCACCATCGCGCACGGCTGCACCGAGTCGATCGGCATCCGGATCGTTGACGAGCACGAGCGGGCAGCCTTGGCGCTTTGCCTCGCCGAGGACGAGCTCGAGCGCTCCGGGCTCCTCTGGGTTCGGAAAGTGAACGGTAGGGAAGTTGCCATCCGGGACCGCCTGTTCGAAAACGGGAAAGAGCTTCTTGAAACCACGTCGGCCGAACGCTTCCAGGAAGAGCTGTTGTCCGACTCCGTGTAGCGCGGAATAGGCGACAGCGAAGCTCGAAATGTCCGCCTCTCGCGAGAGTACGAGCCCATTGACGGCGTCGAGGTAATCGTCAGCGAGATCGACTTCTGCAACCAGCGTCGAGTTTTCTTCTCGCGGGATCGCGTTGGCGGGAGGTGCTTCGGCGATCGCGGCGCCGATGCCCGCGTCCACCGGCGGAATGATCTGGGCGCCGTTCTCCCAATAGACCTTGTAGCCGTTATATTCCGGCGGGTTGTGAGATGCGGTGATTACGATGCCGGCGGCGGCGCCGAGCTGTTTGACGCCGAAGGCGAGAAGCGGCGTCGGGTTGGGCCCTTCGATCCAGTGGACGCGCACTCCGCGGGCCGTGACGACCGCGGCTGCGTCTTTCTGAAAGACATCGGAGCGATGACGGCCATCCCTCGCGATGACGATACCGCGTCGGGCTGCGTCCGGCACCACCTCGAGCAAGTAGCTCACGAGCCCAAACGTCACGCGGAGCACGAGGCTGCGGTTTATGCGGCTTTCGCCAGCGCCCAGGATTCCACGGATCCCCGCGGTCCCGAATGTGAGCGGCCCCGCGAAACGGGCGGCCAGCTCCTCGCGATCCCCTGACTTCAGAAGTGATTCGAGCTCTGCACGATCGTCCGGGTCGACGTCCTGCTCCAAGAACGCGCGAGCGCGCGCGAGGAGATCGTGGCTATCGGGCATCGAGCTCGGTGACCGTTCGATAGAGAACTTCGACCCCGCGCGCGCAGTCGTCCCAATCGGTCCACTCGTTGGGATTGTGGCTCACGCCGTCCTTGCTGCGGACGAAAATCATGCCTGTCGGGATGCCGTGGCGAGACACGTTCTGCGCGTCGTGACCCGCGCCGCTTGGAAGTCGGATCGTATCGAGGCTGAGACCACGCGCCGCGCGATGAATTTCCTCTTGGAGTCCCGTATCCGTCGGGGCCGGCCGCTCCGAGGCGAAAGCTGCGATCCCGATCGTCGTACCATCCTCCCGTCCGATGACAGCGGCGCGCCCGCGGATGCGCTCGAGCACCTCCATGACGACGGACTCGTCGATATCGCGAAGCTCGATGGGAAACTGTACCCGGCCTGGAATGACGTTGGGTGCTCCTGGAAAAGCCTTCAACAGGCCGACATTGCCCACTTGCCGGCCTGGCTTCGCCATCACTTCTTCACGTACGGCTTGCGTGAGCCTTGCCGCTGAGAACATGGCGTCACGCCGCTCGTTCATGGGCGTCGTACCTGCGTGGTTCGCAAAGCCTTCGACAGTCGCTTCGAACCGGTAGATACCGACGATACCCTCGACGATCCCGATGGGAACACCTTGGCGATCGAGTTTGGGCCCCTGCTCGATGTGAAGCTCGAAGTAAGCGGCAAAGTCTCTCGGGTTCAAGACCGCGGAATCTATCTCCGACGGTCGCTGTCCATAGCGCTCGAGCCACTCCGAGAGACTCTGGCCGTCCGAGCCCGTCAGGTCGAGCTCGCCGCGCTTGGGGCCCGAGGTCGCCGCGCGGCTTCCGAAAAGCCCTTGACCGAAATGAACGCCCTCTTCGTCAGCCCAAACGACCATCTGAAGCGGATGGCGCGTCTCGTGGTCTCGCGCGGAAAGTGTCTTCAGGACTTCGAGAGCGCCGAGGCTCCCCAACGTGCCATCGAAGATCCCGCCTTCCGGGACCGAATCGATATGCGAGCCGAAAAGAATGACCGGGAGGCCGGGCTCCGTCCCAGCACGCCGTCCGTGAATATTTCCCGCGGCGTCGACCCAGACATCGAGCCCGGTCTCTCGCATTTGGGAGACGAGCCACACCCGCGCCTGTTGGTCGGCCTCGGAGAACCCGAGGCGGGAAACCCCGCCTTCGGACCGTTTCCCGAAGGCGGAGATCTCGGTGAGAAAGCCTTTCAGCCTTTCGGCATCGATATGATATTCGGTCGCGTCAACCACACAGATTTTCGCTGGACGCAACGAATTGCTGCGCTTCGTTGTGACCGGGAAGGTTCGGTCCGGCTCCCACGAGGTGCGCCAGAACTTCGTAGAGCTCCTGCGCGAGCTCGGTCTTGCCATTCGCGACGGCCGCCCGCGCGCCACCTAGAACCGAGCGCGCTCGGTTGGGCGTGCGAAGGAGCGAAATCTCGAACTGCTCGAGCGCTTTTTCTTCCATGCCTTGTGCGAGGAGCATTTCGCCGTAGAGCTCGTGCGGCGGCTTCACCGGGGTATCGGTAGCAGACTCTCCCGGAGGTCCCGATGGAGGAACGAGGGTCTCTGCAATCGCCACGGCCTCTTTCATGTGAGCCAAGGCGTCGCTCTTGCGGCCTTCGGCCTCGGCGATGACAGCCTCCACTTCCTTCCAGGAGATATTGATTTGCTCGCGACCGGGAGCATCCTCCTCCATCTTTGCGGTCAGGTCCTCAAGTCCAGAAGCACATTTCTTTGCATTCGCGATGTCGCCGCTCCTCGCTGCGCTCATGCCGTTCGCGAGAAGAACAGCCGCGGCAGCGCGTTCGTCGATCTTTCCGGGGCCTCGAACTTGCTCTAGGACGGTGTCGATGTCGTTCAGTTTCCAGTTCTCGCTCTCGACCACCTGGAGCGACTCCATGCGCATGAGCGTATTGGCTTGCCGACTCGTCGCGTCGTCGCGCTTGGATATGACGCGGAGCTTTTCGATTTGCTCCTGAGCTTTCGCGTATTGTCCCTGCTGCAAGTAGGCATATTGGAGCCAATAGAGTGCGTGCCAAGAGTGCTTCGTCGGAGACAAGCCTTTGCGCTTCGCGCGTGCGACGGAGGCGTCGTAGGACTCGGTGTTGCGCTCGACGACGTGGTCCCACATACCGTGCTGCACGAAGATGTGTGCCGGCATGTGTAGAGCGTGTACGGCCGACGGAGCGATCTCGGAATATTTGTGCGCCGCGTAAAGCGCGATGGGCGCATGGATCGGATCGTCATAGGCGTGGATGACGTAATGCGCGGCACCCGGGTGGTCGGGATTGGAGCGGAACACCAACTGTGCTATCGATCCGGCTTTCATGTCGTCACGGATGCTATCTTCGCCGCGAACGTTCGTCCGCATCAAGCCGAGCGCATAGAGCGTGGCGGCTTCGTGGTCTTCGGGATAAGCCTCCCAGAGACGGCCCATCGCATCGGAATAAGCGAGCGAGCGCTCTTCCGGCGAGCCGGCGCCGAAGAGAAGCTCCATCGCTTCCATGTAACCACGCTCACGTTCCGTCGGCGCTTTCTCGAGCCGCTCTTTTTTCGTGGTCCCGACCTTCTTGAGAACGGCGCGGCCAGCGGAGAGATCTGTCGAGGTAGCCGAGAAGTGATGGCCTTCGTAGTGGCTCAGCGCTTCACCCCAATAGGCGAGGTAGAAGTCCGGGTCGATCTTTTGTGCTTCTTGAAACGCTTCGATGGCGTCGTCCCACATGAAGCTATGAACCAAGCCGACACCTTCTGAGAAAGCGTCCTGGGCTTCGGCTGCGCCCGAATTCGGAATATCAATGGTGCCGAGAACAGATTGCGCGTAGCCCATACAGGCGAACGAAAGAATCAGTACTAGCGCGATAAGGAACTTCGATTTCATATGGATGCCTCCCAAGCGGATAGTTTTATCAGAAATCCTAGCCTCGTTGCCATTAGGACAGAGTATGTGCGAGATAGGCCATCGCGACGCCCGCGAGCGAGAGCGCGGGGACGGCCATGGATGAGCTCGCCCGTCGCGCTTCGGGCAATAGCCGGCTAGCCGCGAGGTACAAGAACATCCCTGCGAACCAGCTCAAGAGCAGCGCGAGGAGGGAGGTCGGCAGCACCAAGAAAGACTGCGCGATAGCCCCAACAACCGGGGCCACGGCGGTGATGACGAGCATTCCTATCGTCTCACGCACATTGTGCTCCGTGCCGAGCATGACGCCCACGGCGGTCACGCCGTCGGCCAACTTGTGCAGCAGGACCGCGAGCGCGAGCGAGACCCCGATATCCTCGCCCGCGCGAAACCCTTGGCCGATGACCACGCCGTCAAAGAAGCTGTGGGTTGCCAGGCCGATAGCGCCGCCGAGCCCCGCGAGCCGTGTAGACCCCTTGGCAAGGCTCCCGCGCTCGAGCAGATAGAAGCTGAGAAATCCGACGGCGCAGAACAGCCATACCAGGTCCGAGTTGAGCGTGCTGTCACTATCTTCCAGCAATTGCCACGCGTCCGGGAGGAGCACGATAACCGCGCCGCCGATGAGCGCGCCCGCACAAAACGCGAAGACCTCGGCTTTTCGCTCGTGCAGATAGAGCGCCGCCAGCCCACTCAGGAGCGTCACGACGAAAGCGGCAATCGAGACGTATAGGACTGTATTCAAGAAAGCATCATACGCCAAAACATCGCTCTTGGCGGATTGAGCTCATCCGAGTATTCTCGGTGCTCAGTCAAAAAGGCGATTCTAAAGACCACGGCTGTTCTTGGTGCCCTTGTTTGCGAGGTGGGGATGGAGCTTGGATAAAGGAGTAGCCGGTCTCTCGTGATGTAATCCGAGGAGGAAGAATCTGAGAGGCGGCGCCTTTGTAACCGGTTGGGATTTCATCCTCACCTCATCATAAGCTTGGCGCCGACCAGGTGATGGCGGCGAGTAGGTCCTTCTTGCTGCTCGACCACGCTGCTTGTGACATTATCTGGGGACGAACTCGACGATACGCGGCAGCAACTTGAAGATGCTCACTTGAGTCCACTCCGTCCCTCGGCGGGGCCGAAATTCTCGTTGGTTCAGTTCCGCCGCGATGTTGGACAGAGGGTGGTCGCCGGCAATCATTGCGATGACGAGCGTCATGACTTCTTTCTCGATCGGATCGACCTCTAGATGGCTGCAGTCGGCAGAAATGCGTAAACCGTAAGGGATAGGGTGTTGATCCTGATGCGCCTCCTCGGCTGACGGCTGGGGCTCGCGCGCCCACTCGCTCGCGATCGGGCTCCATCCTTCATTCTCTTTGGCCGCCAAATGCTCCGGGCTGGGTAGGGTCGATATGGGCTCTCGCGACCGTTCATGGGTCTGGATCCTAGACTCCTCCTCACTTTATCGAGTAGCAAAGCACGTGC
Source organism: Acidobacteria bacterium bin61 (assembly GCA_963578475.1). Classification (GTDB taxonomy): domain Bacteria; phylum Acidobacteriota; class Vicinamibacteria; order Marinacidobacterales; family SMYC01; genus SMYC01. The sequence continues at coordinate 19,592 of CAUZCL010000063.1, forward strand.
CACGAACCGACCCGGGCATTACGCTCCTTGCCCGCCGGTGGCGTCCGCTACTGGGATGATCGTTGACCGGTTCCGCTACAAGTTCAAGTGCTCTTTGAGGCGCCGCGTGTTGGAGCGCGATACCGGGATCTCGGTCTCGTTCCGGTCTGCCATTTTGAGCTGGATCGTGCGGTTGAACCATGGGACCACTTCCTTGATACGCTGCAAATTCACGATATAAGAGCGGTGAACGCGCCAGAACACGTCGTCGTCGAGCGATGCCGCGAGCTCGTCGAGTGTGCGTACGTTCGATGTACCCGTGATCCGTTCCGTCGCGATCGTCACGACACCGTCTTCCACCATTGCGTAGATGACGTCCGAGGCATCGACGAGCAGAAAGCGGTCAGAGACTTTGATGACGAGGCGCTTTTGCGCGGTCGTCCGTTCGAGCGCTCCGAGGAGCCTCTCGAGCTGGCTTGCTATAGGCTTCCCCTCTTTTTCCTGGGTGATCCTCGATACGGCTTCGCCCAGTCGCGTTTTGTCGACGGGCTTCAGCAGATAATCGACCGCGTTGACTTCGAAGGCTTTGATCGCATAACGATCGTAGGCGGTCACGAAGATGAATCGAGGGACGACGTCTCGGCCCATGAGCTCGCGCACCACTTGGAATCCGTCGAGGCCTGGCATCTGGATATCGAGAAACAGAAGCTCGGGGGCGAGCCGTTCCACGAGCGCCACGGCCTCGAGGCCGTTCTGAGCCTGGCCAACAACTTCGACCTCCGGCACCGATTCGAGTAGAAAACAGAGCTCCTCTCGCGCAAGCTGTTCGTCGTCGACGACGAGGGCACGGACGCTCAAGGCTCAGCTGGCTCGCAAATGGGAGATATCGATGTCGGGGATCTCGATCCGCGCAACGGTGCCCTCGTGGGTGGCGCTCACGAGCTCGATCTTGCACTGCTCGCCATAGATGACGCTCAGTCGTTCGTTCACGTTCGCGATACCGATCCCGTGCCCTTCGGCGGCGCGCTCGCCTTGCGGGAGGCCGCCGCCATTATCTTCGATCTCGATGATGACGGCCCCCATCCCGCGCCGCGTGCGGATCACGATGCGCCCGCCTTCGAGACGGGTCGAGATGCCGTGCTTGACGGCGTTCTCGACGAGAGGCTGGATGATCATCGACGGCACGAGGGTGTTGAGCGTGTTTTCAGCGACGTCCTTTTCGACGACGAGCTTGCCCGCGCCGAAGCGAACCGACTCGATGTCGAGATAGGAGTCGATGAACTCGAGCTCTTCTTTGAGAGGCACGAAGTGCTCCTGCTCTTCGAGAAGCTTTCTCAGAATGCTCGAAAGCTTCCGGATGAGACGCCTCGCGACCTCTGGGTTGGTACGGGTCGCCGACGCGATAGAGTTCAACGTGTTGAACAGAAAGTGGGGATTGATCTGACTCGAGAGCGCTTGGAGGCGGGCCCGGACTACGAGCACTTCTTGCTCGGCGAGCTTGCGCTCGAGACGGATGTTGTTCCAAATTTTAAGAGGAATGCCGAGTGCCGCCAGCGTGCTGATGTAAATAGCGAGCATGACCCAGGGGTTTTGCGAGGACAGATGGAAGAGGAGCCCGGGAAATTCCGAACCGGCGAAAATGCGCAGGGATTCGAGCGCGAGCGTGACCGCAAAAATAACGACCTGCCAGTCGAAGATGCGGTCTCGGATCGCCGTCTGGGCTATTCGGTAGAGGTTCAAGAAAATGAGCGGGGAAAAGCTCCAGATGTCTTCTTTGCGGCACAGCTTGCGAACGATACCGCCGCTCACACCGTAGAGCACCCCGAGCGGCAAAGCGAGGAGCTCGTTGTTGAACGCGGCGGGCGCACCCACCATGAGACCCACTGCCGCTCCTGTCAAAGGCCCCGCAAGCAAGCCGACGAGCACCGTACCTGAGAGCGACAGATCGGCCGCGCCGTAGTTCAAGAGAAGGCGAACGATGACACCTGAAGACAGGAGCATCCCCGATAGCAGCGCGAAGATGAGCTTTTCCTTGAGGGAGAGCTCGGTTTTGTAGAGAAGGCTCTTGAACGCACCGAAGCGAATCAAGAGGCTCGCGATCGAGGCCATGACGCCCAGCTTGACGAGGATGGTGACCATCACAAGCTGGTCGGGCGATAACGTCGTTCCCATAAGATTTACCAAAAAATACCATGACGGGAAAGCCCCCACAAGCGAAGCCTGGGCCGCACCGCTAATCAGTGCTAGACCAATATTAAGAAAAGCGTAACGCAACGGCGCAAAGGCGCAAAGTCGCAAAGTCGCAAAGAAAAGAAAGGTACCGCTTTTGTCGCTACGTTGTTGCCACCTAACCTCAACCTACGTGGTCAGGGCCCAACAATTTAGTCCGCCTATAAACCCTCCGCCTTTGGCGGCGTGACCCGAAGAGCTTCGAGCGGTCCGTGGTGTATTTCTAGCTTCGCTACCGCGAAGACTCTGGTGGGGCCTGCGAAAGGAGAACCTGCATGCACGAATGGGAAGGGCTGTCGCATGTGTGATGGGAACGCAAATGCCACATTGTGATAATTCCGAAGCACCGAAGAAAGACGTTGTATGAAAGGTTGCGCAGGGGTGTGGGGCGGGTGAATCGAGCCTGTGTGAGCAGAGAGGAGTGGAGCTGATCGAAGGCAACCCTGTCCTCGGCCCCCTCGGGGGCCTTCCTAAACCCACGCCCTACGGGCGTGGTCGATTAGTAACAAAAGCATTTCTTCTCATCTTTTTTTCTTTTTCTTGCTTTTTCTTTGCGTCTTTGGAGTGCCAGGTTAAGCCTGGTCAGTCTATCAGGATGAAAGGAGTCTGCCATGTGAATTGCTCATACGACATGTAGCCAAAGGAGCGGTGACTCGGAGCAATCCGTGGGCCGGAGCCTCCTGAGGCGACGACGCGAGCCGTAACGCAAGTGAACCCGATATCAGCCTCGTTACGCTAATTGGTGGTCGGCCAAGGATATCGAAGATCTCGAAGCCTGTAACCACGGAAGAAGAATG
>CAUZCL010000064.1:0-21182 GCA_963578475.1 Acidobacteria bacterium bin61
CGTCGCCTTCATGACCACCGCGCGGTCCATATGCCCCATCAGGTTATCAATCATGACGTTGCCGACGAAGTGAATGCCATCGGCAGCCACGCCCTCCTGCGCGAGATTGTCATGGGCTCCGCGTTCAGTGGTGAAAAGGAGCTCTGAGAGTTGATCGGTGAGGACACGATTGACCTCCTCCGGCATCGAGCGATCGAAGCTCCTGAGCCCGGCCTCGACATGGAACACGGGAACGCCCTTCTTCACGGCCACCAGCGCACAGGCCACCGTAGAATTCACATCACCAACGACAAGTACGGCCGCGGGCGTGAACCGACCTAGGACCGGCTCGAACCGGATCATGATCTGGCCCGTTTGCACGGCGTGGCTTCCGGAGCCCACTTCCAGGTCGACGTCCGGCTCAGGAATCCCAAGCTGGCCAAAGAACGCATCCTTCATCGACGCGTCGTAATGCTGCCCCGTGTGAACTAGGTGGACAGGGACGTGCAGCTTTCGAAGCGCCGCGATCACGGGCGCGATCTTCATGAAGTTCGGCCGTGCTCCCACGACAGCAAGTATCGAGTCCATCCCGCTAACTATGACCTCCGGGGGAACTTATAATTCAACTTGCTCGGGGTGGGAACCGAGCATCCACAGAATTTTACGTAGCTGGGAGTCAATGTTATATCACAGGAATCTTGTATCCGCAAAAGAACAAGCTACTCAACTACTCAAGGTCACACATCACGTCCTCGTAAGTCCCCCGACGCCGGATCACGCGTGATCGGCCCCCGGATACGAGCACCTCGGCTGGCATGACATGACTCAGAAAACCTAATGGGCTCGCCGTTCTCGCGTACGCGCCGGACTGAAAGACGCCGACGTCTCGGGAGAGATCAACGTTGCGGCCAAGCGCATCGAGCGGCGTGCAGAGCGGACCGGCTATTTCGGCCCTCGAACAATGCGGGTCTCCCAAACGTGTAACCTCGAAGCTCACCGGGCTCATCCCGAACGCTTCGTCCGCGGAACGCCATAACCGCCCGTTTTGCCTCTCAGGCCTGGATCAACCCGCCGCCGGAAAAAAACGACGTCCCAGGATGCCGCACAAGCCCCACTCGCGGCGACGTCCATACCTGGGGTACCCCCTTTTTCTGCTTCACGCAACGAGATCTTGATCGATGCAGACGTCGATCGCGCCGACCTCACAAGTCTCAGCACCACAATCGGGGCTCACTAAATACAGCTCGCGAGTGTCTCAAAGTTGTTGACATGTTCCACAAGCTATGTTTTGCAACAGGCTCTAGCTAGAGATCCGCGCTCACGTCTAGTAAGAGAGATTCCAGCAGACCGACTCGCCGATCCCACGTATTCGCCCTCGCGACATTCTGGCGTCGTACCCTCGTGCCCGCCTCTCTACCGTCGAGCGCGTCCGTGATCTTCTCCACCCACTCCTCGGGAGAATCCGCGAGAGCGATACAATTCTCAAACGGCCGCACCGTCGATATCGGCGCGCTAACCACCGGAGGCCCAGCCGCGAGATATTCGTGCATCTTTAAAGGATATCCGACAGACACCCAAGGAGCGCTTTTCTCACGGCAGCACATGATGTTGATGCTCATATGCGCCGTGTATCGCGGGAGCTCCTCCACCGTCTTCAAGCCGAGGAAATGGACGTTGTCGGCGCGGCGGCATGCCGCGAGACCCTCTTTTCCGTAGTCATCGAGATTGCTCACTGGCCCTACCATCACGTAGTGACATTGTGGCAATAAACGTGCGCGCTCGGCCACGAGGCCGAGATCGATCTTCTTGTTGATCCGACCAACATAGCCGATGCGGGGCTGCGGGATAACAGCGAGATCGGGGGGCTCTTCTTGTGTGGATGCCACTTCGAACGCTCTTGCATCAACGCCGTTCGGGAGCAACGCCAGGTCGCAACCGTATCGTTCCTTCAAAGCGTCTCCGACCGGTTGGGAGACGGCCAATACACGATCGGCGCACGAGGTCAGCTCCCGTTCGTTCCGTTCGAGTTCCGGACTCCCGTCGACCAAACGAAATAGATCGACGGCGTGGTACACAACGGCGTCGTGATTGAAGTGTTTCAGATACGGAGTGAACCCGGGGTGAAACAGTAGTGCGAGCGTCGGACCGTCACCGAGAGAGTCCAATTTTCGCTTCCAACGGCGAGCAAACCGCGTACTTGGTCGACGAGCGCGTCGAGATCTCGTGGGTCGCCGGGACAGTTGCCGATCACCACGCCGTCAGCCTTGGACACCTCTTCGCTCAGATTGGCCGTCCACGGTATTCGTCGAACGCTCACGCCGCGCTCCAGGAGCGACCGCACCATGTTGTCTTTGGCGCCCACGTCGACGAGCGCGATCTTCAACGCTCCGCCTTCGTAGTCGATAGCCCGTGGGGGCGACACGAGCTCGAAGACTTCTTTCTTCATTTCTACGCGTGCCGCTTCTTCGCGCGCACGCGATAACTCCATCTCTGAGGGAAAGAGCCAACCCGCCATCGTCCCATGCTCCCTCAAGCGACGCGTGAGCGTTCTCGTGTCGATTCCCGTGACAGCCGGAACCTCTTCGCCTTCGAGCCACGCACCGAGCGACCGCTTCGCGGCACAGTGACTGTGGTCGCTGACGTAGTGCTGCACGACCAGACCCTGTACTTGGATCTGGCTCGACTCGTAGGGGCGGTCGATGCTTTCCCGAGGTCGGGCGGCCGGAACGCCGTAGTTCCCGATCAAAGGGTAGGTGCAGACGAGAATCTGTCCTCGGTAGGACGGGTCCGTCAGGGTCTCGATGTAGCCGGCCATCCCGGTGTTGAAGACGACCTCGCCTGCTGCAGGCTCCACGGCGCCAAACGCCGTTCCCGTCATTTCCGTGCCGTCCTCGAGGACGAGCTTCATCTTGGCTGGATCCACTAGTTACCTTGCTCTGTTCTGACGCTTATCATATCCTGCACTATGAGCCTTTCCCCGAAGCGCAGGTAAATGGACATCCTTGGTATTTCGGCGTTCTATCACGACAGTGCGGCGTGCCTCGTGCGCGACGGGGATATCCTCGCCGCGGCCCAGGAAGAGCGTTTCACCAGGAAGAAACACGACTTCTCGTTTCCGAAGCACGCGGTGGATTATTGCCTCGGTGAAGCTGGGATCCCACCAACCGATCTGGATATCGTCGCGTTCTACGACAAGCCACTGCTCAAGTTCGACCGCATCCTCGAGACCTATCTCGCTTACGCCCCTCGCGGTTACAAATTGTTCCTCAAGGGGCTTCCTCTCTGGCTGAAGGAAAAGCTGCATACGCCGCGGGAGCTGGACCTTGGATTGAACGGACAGTATCGAGGACGCTACATCTTCACCCGCCATCACGAGTCGCATGCCGCTAGCGCTTTTTTCCCTTCCCCCTTCGACAAGGCCGCCATCTTGACGCTCGACGGCGTCGGCGAGTGGACGACAGGCAGCATCGGCATCGGCGAAGGAAATCGGATACGGCTCCTCAAAGAGCTCCGCTTTCCGCATTCGCTCGGGCTTCTTTACTCCGCTTTCACTTACTTTTGCGGTTTTCGCGTCAATAGCGGCGAGTACAAGTTGATGGGTCTCGCGCCTTATGGCGAGCCCAAATATGCCGCCCTCATGCGCGACAAGCTCCTCGACTTGCGACCCGACGGCTCGTTCCGGATGGACATGTCCTACTTCGCCTATTGCCACAAAGAGGTCATGACCTCGAAGAAGATGGACGAGCTCTTTGGTGGCCCGCCGAGAGCGATGGAAGGCCCGCTCACGCAGCGTGAGATGGATATTGCCGCGTCCATCCAGGAAGTCACCGAAGAGGTCATGCTCGGGGCGGCGCGTTACGCGTACGAGCTGACGGGGCTGGCGAATCTCGTCATGGCTGGTGGCGTTGCTTTGAACTGCGTCGGGAACGGGAGAATCCTCAGGGAAGGTCCTTTCGAGAAACTGTGGATCCAGCCGGCCGCCGGAGATGCCGGGGGTGCGCTCGGGGCGGCGCTCTTCGTTTGGTACCAGCTCATGGACAAGGAGCGGGCTCCGCTCGCGGCGGGCGATCGGCAGAAGGGTTCCCTTCTGGGACCTCACTATTCCGATGACCGCATCCGTTCCTTTTTGGACACATCGGGCGCCGTCTACCGTTATTTCGACGAGGAGTCGGGTCTCGTCGCCGAGATTGCGAGGCTCATCGACTCCGAGCAGGTTGTCGGGCACATGGAAGGGCGGATGGAGTTTGGGCCTCGAGCCCTTGGAAGCCGCTCCATCCTTGGGGACGCACGCTCGGAAAAGATGCAGTCGGTCATGAACCTGAAGATCAAGTTTCGGGAGTCCTTCCGGCCCTTTGCCCCTTCGATTCTGCGCGAGAGCGTCGACGAGTATTTCGAGATGCGGCCGCAAGAAGACAGTCCCTACATGCTTCTCGTGGCGCCCGTGCGGGACGAGAAGCGGCTCGCGGTGAGCAAGAACGGTTTCGGGGGGCTCGACAAGCTCAAGCAGAAGCGCTCCGTCGTTCCCGCCATCACTCATGTCGACTATTCGGCGCGGGTACAGACCGTCGATGCCGACCGGTACCCCAGGTTCCATCGGATCCTGGACAGTCTGAACGATCGGGCCGAGTGTCCGGTGGTGATCAATACGAGCTTCAACGTACGGGGGGAGCCGATCGTTTGCACGCCCGAAGACGCTTATCGCTGCTTCATGGCGACGAACATGGACGCGCTCGTGATCGACAACTTTCTGCTCTTGAAAGAGGAGCAGCCGCACGCAGAGCACCACGAATCGGACGCGTACCTCGCGCAGTTCCAGCTCGACTAGACGACACAATGCTCGCTCAGCTGAACCTCCAACCGACGACTCGGCAACTCAGGCAGTTCGGCTTCATTGGCGTGATTGCCTTCGCGGTGCTCGGCGGTGTCGTTCAATGGAAAGGCGGGTTGTTCGGGCTCGATTTCGGCGAGTCGCAAAAGACGGTGACGCACGCGCTCTGGCTCGCGGGTGGGCTATCCGCGCTCTTTTCTTTCGTTTGGCCGGCGGCGAACCGACCGCTATTTACCGCCTTGAGCCTCATCGCTTTTCCCATCGGATGGGTGGTGTCTCACGTGGTTTTGGCGTTCCTGTTCTTTGGTATCTTGACGCCTTTGGCGCTCTTCTTCCGGCTGGTGGGTCGCGACGCGCTCGCACGAACGTGGGACCCCGACCAAACAAGCTATTGGGTGGGTATGCCGCCGCAGCCGGAACATCGCGACTATTTCCGGCAATTTTGATTTCAGGAGCTCAACGTGGACGACCGAAACGACGATGTCACCCAGCTTGCCCAAGAAGACCGCCAAGGCCTCGTTTCCGAGTTTTGGGACTTTTTGAAACACAACAAGAAGTGGTGGCTTCTCCCGATCATCATCGTGGTCTTGGCCCTCGGAGCCCTGGTGTTCCTGGGCGGCAGTGGAGCAGCACCTTTCATCTACACACTGTTCTAGAAAAATGAGCAAAGCGATCGGGATGCGTGCACTCGCGCTCTGCGTTGGGCTCGCCATCGCTTTACTCGTTCTCGAAGGTGCCGTCCGCCTCCGTCAGTGGCTGAAGTACGGAGCCGCATCGCCCACGGTCCACGAGCTCGTGGAGGACCCGAGCAGCGGGCTGATGCTCCCGACGCCTGGAATGAACCAGGCTGGGATCGTGATCAATACCAAAGGGATTTAGAAGCCCCGAGCTCGACGACCCGAAGCCTCCCGGCACGCTTCGAATCGCGTATCTCGGTGGCTCCACCACCTACTGCGCTGAGGTCTCGGGCGAGGAGATCACGTGGCCTCATATCGTGACGGAGCAAGTTCGAACACGCTACCCGGACCGCCTCGTCGACTACGTGAACGCTGGTGTGCCCGGCTATTCGACGGCCCAGTCCAATCAAGAACCTCGAAACGCGCGTCGCCTCCGTCGACCCGGATGTCATCGTGATCTACCACGGTACCAACGATCTCAGCGGAGATACGCGACAGATGGCCAAGTCTCTAGGAATCTGGCAAGGCCGCGTTGTGAACCCTAGTCGCTTGGGAGACCTCACAACCCTTTGGTTCCTGCTCGAGAAAAACTGGACCGTAATGAAGCGACAAGGGGAAGCGTAGTCGGGTCGAGGGCGCCTCGAATTCGAGCCACGGCAACTGTCAGTCGCTTTCGCTGAGAGGCTCACGACACTCGTCGAACGAGCACGCGAAATCGCACCCGTTGTCGCGCTCGCGACCTTTGCCCACCGGATCCGGCATGAGCAATCCGAGGCTGAGAAGATCGCAGCCTCCAATACGAGCCTTTACTACATGCCCTACATGACTACGGAGGGTCTACTCGCTGGATTCGACGAGTACAACCGAATCTGTTGTCATCGAGGGCGAGCTCGAGATCCCCGGTGATGGGGAGCATTTCGTAGACTCAGTCCACTTCAGCGACAACGGCTCCCGCGCCATGGCACGCAGGGTCGTTCGAGCACTTTCGGGCTCGGAACGCTTGGAAAAACTCGTCGGGGCACGCAAGATCCTTGACATCGAGCCCAAGAATTGTTATAAATTCACATTCCGTCTTCCCAACCAGGGGTAACAATTAACAGCTAGCGTCGGAAGGACGTTTGGTGAAGTGCGTAATCGGGGGATTGCAAACACGGTGTTAACCCGGGCCGGGGGTTAGCGGCGAAGAGTAATTTCAGTGCCTCTTCGCCCACTTGGATTTTGGTTTCCAGACGAATCCGGCCTTCCCGACCGAAGACTTATATGGATGGGTATAGGTTTCTGTGAGCGGGGTATTTCTATCAGCACCGTCCGTCCGAACGCTGGCATGCGTTGCGGCGGACGTAATCATTACCGCTGGCGCGCTGTGGTTGGCCATCGCCATCCGCTTCAGTGAGCTCGTCCCGACGTACGACGGCGGGCTTCTGAACGGGGCCTTCTTGGTGGTCACCCTGCTCCTTGCGCTCTACTACAGCGAGCTCTATGGCAGCCGAGCGCCCAAGAGCGTGACAACACTCGCCCTTCGCATCATCAAGGCGTTTGCTGCCGGCGGCGTCTTTCTCGCACTCCTCTACTACGCCATTCCAGAGCTCGCGATCGGGCGCAGCATCTTGCTCCTCCATCCACCCTTCGCGTTTGGAGGGCTTCTGGTATGGCGCATCAGCTTTTACTGGGCTATCCAGCGGGACACCTTCGTCGAGAACGTGCTCATTCTCGGAACCGGGAGCGCCGCTGTGAGCCTTGCTCGCGAAGTGCTTCAGCACCGGAACGAAGGCTATCGGGTCGTAGGATTTCTAGGTAAAGACCCCGAAGAGGTTGGGAAATCGCTCTTCAATCCGGCCGTGGTGGGCACCCATGATGATCTTCTTCCGCTCACCGAGCGGTTCAACGTTCACACGATCGTCGTGGCGCTCGAAGAGCAGCGCGGGGAGCTCCCTCTTTCGGATCTTTTGACGTGCAAATTACGTGGCACACGCGTCGCGCAAGCGTCAGAGTTCTATGAAGCCGTTACGGGGCAACTCCCCGTTCGGAACTTGCGGCCGAGCTCGTTGATCTTCTCGCCCAGTTTCCGCCGCCCGCGGTTTTTCAACAACACGCGGCGGGCACTCGAGCTCGCAGCGGCGCTTGTCGGGATCGTGCTCGCGACCCCCTTGGTGCTGCTCGGCATGCTTCTGGTCGTCCTCGAGGACGGGTTTCCGGTTCTTTTCCGTCAGAGCGCGTAGGCGAAAACGGCAAGACCTTCACCCTCTACAAGCTCAGGTCGATGCGGCGGGATGCAGAGAAAGGCGGCGCCGTTTGGGCTTCGGCCAACGGCGACACGCGTGTCCTCCGGGTGGGTCGATTCCTGAGAATGTCACGCATCGACGAGCTTCCCCAGCTCTACAACGTTCTGCGCGGCGATATGAGCTTCGTCGGACCCCGTTCCGAGCGCCCTGTCTTCGTCGACGAGCTCGCGGCGCTCGTCCCCTATTACGGGGAGCGCCATTCCCTGAAGCCCGGCATCACAGGCTGGGTGCAGGTTCGCCACGGCTACAGCTCGACCGTCGAGGAATCCGAGGTCAAACTGCGCTACGATATCTATTACATCAAGAACATGAGCTTCTGGATCGATCTCCAGATCGTCCTGGACACCCTGAAGGTCATTCTCTTTGGGCGCGGCGCGCGTTAGACTTAAGAATCCAACATCTTCCCCGTAGGAAACGCCATGCTCGAAGTTTCTGCTTTTTTCGATAGATTGAGATCCGGTGACGCGCCCATCGGCGTCGTCGGCCTCGGCTATGTAGGACTGCCGCTGGCGGTCGCCCTCGCGAAGCATTTTCGCGTCATCGGTTATGACGTGTCGCCGGAGCGCATCAAGCTCCTGCGGCAACATTCCGACCCGTCTCAGGAGCTGACCACAGACGAGCTCAAGAGCGTCTCCATCGCTTATACGAGCACGCCCGAGGAACTTTCGGAGGCACCCTTCATCATCGTCGCTGTCCCCACTCCTATCGACGGCAACAAGAACCCGGATCTGACACCACTCGAGAGCGCGTCGCGCGCCATCGGGGAGCATCTCACCGAGGGGACGATCGTCGTGTACGAATCCACGGTCTATCCTGGGGTTACCGAGGAGATTTGCTTGCCGGAGCTCGAGAAGGCTTCGGGGATGCGCGCGGGGCGGGACTTTTTTCTCGGCTATTCGCCGGAGCGCATCAACCCAGGGGATCGGGAGCGCACCATCGACAAGATCGTCAAGATCGTTGCTGGCCAGACGCTTGAGGTGCGCGACATCGTGGCGAAGGTCTACGGAAGCATCGTCACCGCAGGCATTCACGTTGCGAGCTCCATCCGGGTGGCGGAAGCGGCCAAAGTCATCGAGAACGCGCAGCGAGACATCAACATCGCTTTCGTCAACGAGCTCGCGATCATCTTCGACAAGATGGACATCGACACGCGCGATGTGCTCGAGGCAGCGGGGACTAAGTGGAATTTCCTGAAGTTTAGGCCTGGGCTAGTCGGGGGACATTGTATCGGCGTCGATCCCTACTACCTGACGTTCAAGGCTCAGTCTCTCGGGCACAGTCCGCAGACCATCTTGTCCGGGCGCCGGATCAATGACGGCATGGGGCGCTGGATTGGGCGCAAGCTCATCAAAATGCTGATCGACGCCGACAAGAATGTCAAGGGTGCTCGCGTTCTCATCTGTGGGTTGACGTTCAAGGAAAATGTCACCGACGTGCGGAACTCACGGGTCAAGGACATCGTGGACGAGCTCCTCGACTACCATGTCAACGTCTTCGCCCATGACCCGCACGTGCCGGCGGAGACGGCCCAAAAGGAGTTTGGCGTGCCGCTCGCTTCCGAGGACGAGCTTCACGATTTCGATGGCGTCATCGTGGCAGTCGCTCATGACGCGTTCAAGACCCTCGGCGTGAACGATCTCGCCGACATGGTGCGCGCCCAGCCGGCGCCTTTCCTCGATCTCAAGTGGCTTTACGACCGCTCGGAGCTCGAGGAGGCCGGCTTCCACTACTGGCGCCTCTAGCTCTAGCAACTAGGCTGGGGAGCGGTCCTCTTTCTTGATCGAAAGCTTGTCCATCAGCTCGTAGAGCGTCGGGCGGCTGATTTGAAGGTCGGCCGCGGGGCGTGTCATGTTGCCGTTGTGACGCGCCAAAGTACGCAAGATGAGCTCGCGCTCGAGCCTTTCACGCGCCTCTCTGAGGCTCACGCGCTCGTAGCCGTCTCCCTCACCAGCCGCTAGTTCCAGGTCCTCCGGGGTCAATTTGCGGCCATGGGCCATGATAACAGCGCGCCGGATGTGGTTTTCGAGCTCACGCACGTTTCCCGGCCAATCGTGGGTCTGCATAGCCGTAATCGCGGCCGCGCCGAATCCGACGAGGCTTTTCTCACTCTCCGCGCCGTAGCGCTCCAGGAACACTTTGGCGAGAATCGTGATGTCCTCTCCGCGGTCTCGCAGCGGTGGCAGAGTCATCCCCACGACCGCGAGCCGGTGGTACAAGTCCTCCCTAAACTGCTCCGCTTTCATCGCTCGCTCGAGGTCCATGTTCGTCGCGGCAATGACACGGACGTCGACGTCGATCTCCTGCGGCCGACGACGCGCTCAACGCGATGCTCTTGCAGGAATCTGAGCAATTTCACTTGCAATGCGAGCGGAAGCTCCCCGATCTCGTCGAGGAACAGCGTGCCCTTATGCGCGGTCTCAATACGCCCCTTCCGGCGGGCATGGGCTCCGGTGAAAGCGCCTTTCTCGTGGCCGAAGAGCTCGCTCTCTAGTAGGTTTTCCGGGATGGCGCCGCAATTGATCACGATGAAAGGACCCTCGGCGCGGTGGCTCAATTGATGGATGGCGCGGGCGACGAGCTCTTTTCCCTTCCCGCTATCACCACCCACGAGAACGCCCGCGTCGGAGCTCGCGACTCGGCGCACCGTCTTGAATATGCTCTGCATCGCTGGGCAAAAGCCGATGATGCCCTGGAACAAATCGTCCGAGCTCTTTCGCTGAAGCTCACGGTTCTCTCGTCGAGCTCGTGGACGTATCGGGCCCGGCGCAGGACACTGTTGAGCTCGTCAATCTGGATGGGCTTGTTGAAGTAGTCGTAGGCCCCGAGGCCGATTGCGCGCAGCGCGTGCTCTCGTTGTGCCTGCCCCGTGATGACAACCACCTTCGCGCCGCCCTGCTGCTGCAGGATCTCGTCCAGCACGATAAAGCCTTCTTCGAGGCCATTCGTAAGTCAAGGGAGGCCCAAATCGAGCGTGACGAGCGGCATGCCGTGCTCTTCGTAAAGTAGTATTGCCGAGGGCCGGTCTTCAGCTTCGAACACCTCGTATTCTCGGAAAGCGCCCACTTCATTTGGGTGCGGATGTCTTCGACGTCATCCACGATGAGTAACTTTGGTTTGTCCATCCTCTAACCCTGCGTCGTCGTGCGGCTCTCGGAAGGAAGCAACACCCGGAAAGTGGTCCCCGTCCCTTGCTCGCTCTCGACTTCGATCCTTCCCCCGTGAGCCTCGACGATCTGCTTGCTGTGAAAAAGACCGATGCCAAGCCCCTGTTTCTTCGTTGTCTGGAATGGCTTGAAGAGCGCGTTTTGAACGAACTCGTCGCTCATCCCGCACCCGTCATCTTGAACGCTCAGGAGAACCCAGCCATTCTCCAGCGAGGTGCGCACCGCCACGTGCCCGTCACCGCCAACCGCCTCTTGCGCGTTCAACATCAAGTTCGTCAACACCTTCTGGACCTGCTCGCGATCCAGCCGGATCTTGGGAATCTCTTCGAGCTCGTCCGTCAGGCTCGCCGTCATCGAGCCGTTCAAGCCCTCGAGCGTCTCTCGTGTGAGCTCGTTCAAATCACATTCCACCGGGCTCAGCTCCATCCCTTTCGTGATGGAGGACAGGCGGGCGGTCATCGTGTCGATCTTGCTCACGCTCTTCGCCATCGTCGCGAGGAGATCCTTCCGAAAGTCCGGATTGTTGAAATGGGCCGGTAGGTTCTGGAGTGCAAGCGACAGCCTCGAGGCGAGATTTTTCAAGTCGTGCACGAAAAAAGTCGAAAGCGTTTGGAAAGCTTCCATCTCCTTCGCCCGCTGGATTTCCTGGGTCATGCGGCGATTCGCCACGATGGCCGCCGCTTGATCCCCGAATGTCTTCAGGAGCGCGAAGTCTTCGACGTTGAAGGGCTCTTTTGTGATCCGCTCGTTGAGCGTGAAAAGCCCGTCGGCTCGTTTCGGCCGTTTCCGAGCGCGACGACGTAGCGGGCTCCCATGTGGCGGCAGAGCTCGCGCGCCGCATCGGACATCGTTTGTTGGTTGAGGTCCACCGCTTGCGCGACGTTCGGCTCCATGATGTCGATGAGCGCTCGACCGTCGTCATAGTCGCGCAGAATCTCCCGGGCGCGCGCTTCCGGGAGTGCGGTCGTCCCGCCCAGCGCAATCTTGCACTCACCGCGTTTCACGAGCCAGATCGTCGCCACCGAGCATCCGAAGGTCTCCGCCACCGTTTTGGTGATAGCGGCGCATAGGGGCTCGACCTCGACGATCGCGCTCGTGTGTTGCGTGAACTTGTCCCACACTTGGCGGTAGTCGTAAGACGGTCGTTGCAGGTGCCGGTTCACGAACCCGCGCATAGGTTGACGCAGCTCGACCGACAGCAGGAGCGTTACGAGTCTTAGGATCGTCACGAGCACAACGAAAACCACGAGCGGCCCGCGATGGGTCCCCCCTCAAGCGTCGATGACGTTGACGAGACCGGCAACCACGAGCAAGTACGCCCCGACGACGAGAAGTGTCAGCGAGTTGAACAGTAGGGACTCCGACGGATAGATCTCGAGCAAGCCGCCTCGGCGCCTTACGAAAGCCACCACGACGGGGACGCTACCGAGCAAGAGCGCGCTCGAAGTGAACGGGAACAGCGGTGTTTGAATCCAGGAATGGAGAAGCACCTGGCTGTGAAGAAAGAGCTCGACGCCGAAGACCACACCGACCGCAAGCACGAGAAACTTGATTTGCCAGAGCACGCTCCCTGTCGCCGAGCGGAGGGTCAGTTCCAGATTCATCAAGACGACAACGGCAGCCAAAAGAAAAACCACGTGCACCACGAAACCGGCGGAGCCGATGGGCACGAGCCAACTCGGGAGCGGGAATGGGGGGGGGTCGACCACGAGGAGCGATTGCCACCATCCGATCACGATGGCGGGGGGGTATGACGAACGAGGCTGCGATGCTGAGGCGCCAGCGGTGCCTTAGCTCGGTCGCATTCGCGCGCGCGAAGCTCAGACTGAACAGAATCCAGAGTCCGGGAACGAAGGCCTCAGCGAGAAGCCGGTATCGATGGAGCTCGAGGGCGTCGATTTTGGAGAACGCCTCGACTGCGAGCGCACCCACGACTTCGCGCGTCGCGAGCACGAACATACCGAGAGCACAGGCGACGTAGGCGGTGCGGCCACGTTCTCGCCACAGCATGGCGAGGCCAAGCATGACCGCGACCGAGGCGGCTAGATACGCAAGCCCAGTCTCGGCTGTCAATTTCGGGGCGCCCTTCTAACCCAATGCATTCAAGGCATTAAAACTTGCCGCCGGCGCTTTTATGGTTGGGGGCCTG
The DNA here is from genome assembly GCA_963578475.1 of Acidobacteria bacterium bin61. Lineage (GTDB taxonomy): Bacteria > Acidobacteriota > Vicinamibacteria > Marinacidobacterales > SMYC01 > SMYC01. The sequence goes on from CAUZCL010000064.1 coordinate 13,080, forward strand.
TGCCGGCTCCGGGGTCCAGTGTCGGGATGATGTTATTTTCATAGGCTGGAGCTATCTTTGTCAAGTCAAGGGTTTGCATTGATCTACGGTAAAATGGCCACTTGATACTGATGCGACGCCGCCTCTCGATCCTCATCGGCCTCGTTTTCTCGCTGATTCTTCTGCGCGGGCTTTTCCTCATCGGCTACGAGCCCGCTCGCTCCGACAGTTATATCTGGGGAGCGTTTCACGTTCATTCGACGCTTTCCGACGGGCTCGCGCCGCTCGAGGAAATTGCGCGCCAAGCACGCGAGGCACGCGTCGATTTCGTGTTCTTGAGCGATCACGGCCCGCCCCATCCCAAGGCAGCGCTTCTGAACGAAACGGTCGGCGGCGTGCGTTTCATCGGCGGCTCTGAGGTCGGCCTCCCCGAGGGTCATCTGATCGTCTCAGACGTCGCGTCTCTACCGAATTATCACCTCCCTCCCTTCCCGCCCGACGCGGCCGCGGAGGCTCGGGCGTGGGGCGGCTTCTCCGTTCTCACCTACCCGGAAGACCCGACAGAGCGCTGGCTCTATTGGGAAGAGGATTTTGTTCCTGACGGGATCGAGATCATCAATGTCACGTCCTATTTCCGCGCGAGCTCTCATTGGACCAAGCTTGCTTGGGCCATGTTCTCGCTGTTCAACCGCTTCTATTACATCAGCAGCTTCGAGCCTCCAACTTACGCTCTCGAGCGCTGGGACGCGCTTCTCGAGCGGGGTGACGTCTTCGCGGTCTTTGCGGCGAACGCCCATGGCGGCTTTCCCCTCACCGAGGATCTTACGATCGGCGTTCCGTCCTACGAGACGGCGATGGGGTTCGTCGGGCTCGGAATCGAGCCGCGTTTCAAGGACGCCCCCGAGGAGGCGATCCGCCAGGGGAAATTCTTTGCCATCGTGCGCGGCGCAGGCGAGCCAAGTCGGTTCGCGTTCACGCGATCCGATAAGGATGACACGTTGCGCGTCATCGTGGACGTGGACGTGGACGTGGACGGTCTCGCGCCTCGCCTCGTGCTCAAACGAAACGGCACCGTCGTCGCGGAGACCGAAGAAGGCGAGCTCGTGCACCCCGCGCGCGAGCCCGGCATTTATCGCGCCGAGGTCTACCTTCGCGATCACAAGCTCCTCGATCCGTCCGTCCCTTGGATCCTCTCGAATGCCATACGCGTGGACGCGGATCCCGTTCTCGCTGCTTCTCTCGAGCTCCAGTGCGACGCGGTCGATGCCATCGATCTCGAGGAGTTCGCGGTCGAAAAAGACGACGCCTCGACCGCGAGCCTCGAGGGCTCGCTCGAGCTTTCCTACCACCTCTCGCAGGCCGCCCCGGACAACGTCAATCATTGGGTCGCGCTCGCGCACCGGAAGCCTTTCGATCTCTCGGACTATCGTGGCATCTATCTCGAAGCTGCTTCACCGGAGGCCATGAGGTATTGGCTCGAGCTCCGTGCCGGCGACAGAAGCTACTACGCATCGTTCAAGCTCGAAGGAAACGGCGTCGACAGCGTCACGATTCCTTGGCGCAAGTTCTACGCGATGTTCGGGGGCCGTGAAGAGATACCCCTTTCGGAGATCGATGCGCTCTTCATCATCGTGAACACGGCGAACTCGCGGACCGGCTTCTCCTCGGAGCTCCGGCTCCAGAAGCTCGGCGCCTGCCGTTAGAGCCTAGAGGGCCCGAAGCCTCACGATTCGTCCGCCAGGGCTTCGCGCATCTTGGTCAAGAGATCCTGAGCGTTGTCTTCGGTAAGCTCGGTCGGGCTCCACTTAAATTTCAAGCCGTCGCCCGCGACGCGCGGGATGATGTGAAAGTGCACGTGGAGAACCGCTTGCCCCGCCTCGCTGCCATTGTTCTGGAGAACGTTATAAGCCGACGCGCCGGTGGCCCGCATTACGGCCCGGCATAGTCGCGGAAGCACACGTCCGAGCGCAGCCGCAGCGTCGTCGGAGAGCTCATGCAAATGCGCTATCGATTCTTTTGGTACGACGAGCATATGGCCGTGGCTCTGAGGGCTGATATCAAGAAAGGCGTAGACGTGGTCGTCCTCGTAAACCTTGTGGCTCGGGATTTTACCGCGGATGATCTTGTCGAATAACGTCGGCGCGTCGCTCATGGACCGAGAATTTAGCGCCTTTCCGTCTCCGCCTCAAGCCCAGACTTCCCTATTGGATGGAGTCAACCAAGAAAGGAATGGCTCCGGGAGATTTCCTCTCGGTTTTTTCGTCTATACCTCTCGAAGGGAGGTGCAGATGGGCCACGATCAGCGGTTCAAAGAGTTCCTGCAGCTCTTCCTCCGGGACTTTCTGAAGTTGTTTTATCCCGAGGTCGAGGAGCGACTGGATTTCGAGACGCTCGAGCTCATCGATAAGGAGCTCTTTACCGATATCCCCGAGGGAAGCCCAAGGGAAGCGGATGTGGTTGCCAGGCTCCGAAATCGTGAAGGAAACCCCGAGATCGTTCTCATCCACGTCGAAATCCAATCGAGGCCGGAGCGGGATTTCGAGGTGCGGATGTTCGGGTATTACGCCATGCTCTGGCTACGATACCAGCTCCCCATATTCCCCATCGTGGTGTACCTTCGCGGAGGCAAGAAGGGGCTGACCACCGAGGAATACCGGACGGCGCTCTTCGCCCGGGAAATTCTTCGGTTTCGGTACATGGCGATCGAGATGGCGCCTCTGGATGCGGAGGTATATCGTGAAGGTGGCGGTCCAGTGGGAGCGGCGCTTTCAGCGCTAATGGCTCAGCCGAAAGCATCGGATCCGGTGGAGCGTCGGTTCTCGATGATGAAGCAGGTGGCGGAGAGCGAGTTGGCCGCTCTCCCGAAGTTTCTGTTGATCCATATCATCGCGGTGTATTTCGAGCTTACCGCGGAGGAAATGCAGCGCTACCGGCGTCTGGTATCGAGAAAGGAGTATAGGAAAGTGCAGGCAGTAGAGTTGACCTGGGCGGACAAACTCATAGAGCAGGGGCGTCAAGAGGGCGCGGAGCGAGGGCGTGAAGAAGGACGCCGGGTTGGTCTAATCGAGAAGAAACGCGAGTCTCTGTTGCGACTTCTGACGGCGAGATTTGGCCCTCTGCCCGAGGCGACGTCGTCGCGCGTAGAAGCTTTGGAATCCCTTAATGAGCTCGACAGCTACTTCGATCGCGCCTTGAAGGCGAACTCGCTCGAATAGTTGAGGCTCGAGAGCTGAGCGGGCTTCGCCTCCCCCGACCAACGAGGGCAGAGGCCCGAGCCGGTCTCCTCGCGGAGCGGCTCTCAAGCTAGAATAGTCGCCATGCGCCAATATCAGTTTTCGTCCTTTGGACTCGATCAGCTGAAGATGACCGAGAGCGAGCCCCCCGCGCCCGGACCCGGCGAAGTCACCATCGACGTTCGTGCTTTCAGCTTGAACTATCGCGACTTGCTCGTCGTAAAAGGCCTCTATAACCGGAGGCTCGCTTTGCCGGCGGTGCCCGTGAGCGACGGCGCCGGCGTCATCGCTTCTGTTGGCGAGGGGGTTACGGATGTCCGCGAAGGGGATCGTGTTATGACGCAATTCGTCGCGGACTGGACCGACGGTCCGTTCGAGGCGCGCCACGCGGGCTCGACGCTCGGTACTCCCGGTCCCGGCCTCGCGGCGGAGCGCGTCGTTTTGCCCGAGCGTGCGGTGGTGCCGATGCCGGACGGCTACGATTTCGCGCAAGCTTCGACGTTTCCGATTGCGGCGCTCACCGCGTGGAGCGTGCTCGTCACCGAAGGCAAGATTCAAGAAGGCCAGTGGGCGCTCACGCTCGGAACGGGCGGCGTTTCGGTCTTCGCCGTTCAACTCGCGAAGGCACTCGGCGCCAAGGTCATCATCACCTCGTCGAGCGATGACAAGCTCGCTCGCGCGCAGTCGCTCGGCGCCGACCACGGTATCAACTACAACGACAACCCACGCTGGGACAAAGCGGTCCTCGAGATCACCGGGGGCCGGGGCGCGGACGTCGTGGTGGAGACAGCCGGCATCGCGACGATGACCACGTCGATGAAGGCAACGGCCGCCGGGGGCCTCATCGGTGTTCTCGGAGGCGTCACCGGTCTCGCCGGGGACGTCCAAATCGCACCGCTCGTCATGAAGCGGCTGCGAGTCACCGGCATTCTCGTGGATTCGCGCGCGCATTTCGAAGAGCTCTCGGCTTTTCTCGGCAAGCATTCGATTGAGCCCGTGATCGATCGGAAGTTCGGATTCGACGAGCTACCCGCGGCGCTTCAGCACATGGAGTCGGGCGGACACTTTGGGAAGATCGTGGTTAAGATCTAGCTATCGGCTTACTGCTACCTACTACCCCGAATATCAAAGCGGCGGCGGCAGTAGAAGACGGCGAGGTAGAACAGCGGGGTGTCCAGAAGGGCGAAGATCCATTTGAACATCAGGCCGTTCACGAAGAGCTCGGGGAAGCGTTCCCACGTTACGCCCGGTGTCCCCAGTGCCGCCAGAAGGCCGTTCACGAGAGCCGTGTCCACGACTTGAGAAGCAATTGTGCTCGCGTTGTTGCGGAGCCACAAGTGCTTGCCTTTTGTGAGCCGTTTCCAGAAGTGGAACAGGCGGATATCGAGGTACTGCGCGCCTAGATAGGCCACCATCGAGGCGCTGACGCCCGCCCACTGAAGGCCGAAGACTTTCGAGAACACGGCGTCGTCGACGGGGCTCCACGAGGTCGCTTCTACGAGGGACGAGACAAGCACGAGGACCATCACGAAGAGGCTCGCGACGAGGCCGCTCGTGACGACACGCTCCGCGCGCTTCTTGCCGTAGATCTCGGAAAGGATATCTGTCACGAGAAACGTGACCGGGTATGCCAGAATCCCCACCGACTGCTGAAAGATCAACGGCTCACCGAACCACGGGATCTCCCACGAAAAAAACTTCTGGAAGATCAGGTTGCAGGCGACGAGCGCAGCGATAAAGATGGCAGCGAGGATGAGATAGAGCTGCTCGTAAGCGGCGCTCGTTTTGGTGTCGGGCGAACTCACGTGAAGGCGGCGTCCGTCTCCTTGTTCAGGACCCAGAGACCGTAACTCAGAATTCAATGCCATCTCATTCAGTCACGCGCTTCAAAAGCGGCCCATAGGTGTCGACCCATCGATCCCGGAGAAACTGAAAGAGCTCGCGGAGCTCACGCACCCGCCGCCAATCGATCTCGGCCGCACCTCCCTGCGCAAGAAACTCTCCGAACGGATCGCTCACGAAGCTCTCGCCGTAGAAAGAGGACGACGAGCACCACCCCGAGCTCTTTCGCGAGCGCTCCCAGTCGTTTCGTGGTCGCGGAAGGAAGCTTTTCGGCAAGCGCATAGTGTTTCGCATCGACGCTTTGTGGGAAATAGCGCGCGTTGAAGAGCTCCTGGAGGCAAAGGATGCGTGCGCCGCCCGACGCGGCGTAGCGAATGTGCTGCTCGGCATGGTCGACATTCGCGGCGACATCTGGCCCGAGAGCTGAAGCAAGGCGATCTGCATGTTAGAGCATGAATCCTAATCCAAGAAAGAGCATCGTGGATACCGCACATCCGGGCGCATGGACGCCCCCACCGCGAGCGGGTTCAGGTAGTCGTGGAAATGACGAAATGAAGTCAGGTACTATGCTCTCGGCCGGACCAACATCGGTCGCCGCCTCTTCATCAGCTACACGATCCGCGGCGAAACAGTTCGACTCATTTCGGCGCGCGACATGACCTCGGCCGAGAGAAAGGAGTACGAACATGCCACGGCGGAAGCCCTTGAAACCGATTCCGAGGTTTGACTCGGAAGACGAGGAGCGGGAGTTTTGCTCGAGGCACGACTCCGTCGACGATGTCGACTGGAACCGGGCAAAGCGCGCCTCGTTTCCCAACTTGAAGGCTTCGACAAAGACTATATCGTTACGCATCCCGCAATCGCTACTCGAGGACTAGAAGATTTTAGCCAACAAGCGCGACGTACCGTACCAGTCGCTGCTGAAAATCTTCCTTGCGGAGCGCGTTGAGCAAGAGTTCCGTTTAGAAAAGTAGCAACAGAAGCACCGATGGACTTTCTTCGCTTCCTCCATTCAGCGGCAAGCATGGCGGCGCCCCCGTAGACGCAGGCGAGCCGAGAGCCTGCGGATATCACCGCGCCGAGTGCCAAGCCCCGACCGAGAACATCGAGGCCACGAAGGCGCTGAAAAACCCCCAACCGCTCGTAAGGACATATCCAATGAGCGTGCCGCCGAGAAGCGCTTCGAAGGTGCGGCGCGTCACGAGCGCGAGGACGAGTACTGCGAGCGCCGGGATCAGGCTGACGATCCCGGTATCCTCAGTCACGAGATTTAGGGTCAGGGCAAGTACTCTTCAGCCCAGCGCTCGAACACCATCAGTGGGAGGAGCTGGTGAGCGTTGTTGCGACTTCCAGCGACGTGCTCGCGCCGCAGGCGCGCGACTTCGGCCGGCTCGAAGAGGCCGCGGGCGCGGATGCGCTCTTCGCTCAGAAGCTCGTCCATGAGCGGTCTCAGCTCGCGGCGGAGCCAGTTCTTGAGCGGTATGCTGAAGCCTTCTTTGCGCCGGTGCAGGATCCCGTCCGGTAAAATGCCCGTCATCGCTTGCTTCAAAACGTATTTGCTCGTATGGCCTCGAAGCTTCAGATGTCCAGGCATGCGGAAGGCGAGCTCGATGACGTTCCGATCGAGAAAGGGGGCGCGCGCTTCGAGCGAGGTGGCCATGCTCATGCGGTCGACTTTTACGAGGATATCGTCGGACAAGAAGAGTTTGAAGTCGGCGAAGAGCTGGCGGTTCAGCAAATCGTCGCCGCCAGCTCCGAGCGTTTCGAGCACGTGAAGCTTCGGGTCGTAGCTCGTGAGCGCCTCGGACAAGCTCGCGGTGTAGAGTCTTTTCTTTTGCTCGACGGGAAGGTGCCAGAGCCAGCGATAATGCTCGAGCTCGGGTGCGACCTGGGCCCCCTCCAAAAAGCGCTTGGCTTTGTTGATGAAGCCTTTTTTCTTCGCGCTCGGAGGCACCCATTCGCTCATCGCGTGTAGCAGGCGGAGCGCGCTCTTACCGGGAAAGCGCGCGAGCTTTCGGGCGAGCCGGTCGGCGACATACCAGTCATAGCCCGCGAAAAGCTCGTCTCCACCGTCTCCCGAGAGGACGACTTTGACTTCTTTCGCCGCGATTTGTGAAACAAGATAGGTCGGGAACAAAGAGACGTCGGCAAAAGGCTCGTCGAGATGCACGATGAGCTTGTCGAATAGCCCGGCGACATCGGCGGTGACGGTCTCTTCGTGATGCTCGGTCGCGAAGAGCGACGCGATCTCGCGAGCATGGGCCGACTCGTCATAGCCACCTTCCTGAAACGCGATCGAGAAGGTCTTGATCGGCCGCTCGGACGCCTCCGCCATCATGGCCACGACGGTGCTCGAGTCGATACCACCCGACAAGAACGCACCGAGCGGCACGTCCGACATCATCTGCGAGCGCACCGCGCGCCCGAGCGTGTCCCGAAGCTCCTCGATCCATTCGCGGTCACTGCGTCCGTCGACGACCTGGGCCGGCGGGCTCCAGTAAGACCACGTCCTCACTTCGCCGCCTTCGACCGACATCGCGTGAGCCGGCGGGAGCTTCTTCACACCCTTGAAGATCGAAAGCGGAGCGATGATGAACTCATAGGTCAAGAAACAGTCGAGCGCCTCTGGGTCCAGCACGCGCGGAACCTCCGGACGCGCCAGGAGCGATTTGATCTCCGAAGCAAAAACGATGTCGCCGCCGTTACCACCATCGTAATAGTAAAGCGGCTTCTCCCCGGCTCTGTCGCGCGCGGCCAAAAGACGCCGGCGAGGGGCGTCCCAGAGCGCGAAAGCGAACTGACCGTTCACCCGCTCGGTAACGCGGTCGCCCCACTCCTCGTAGCCGTGGACGATGACCTCCATGTCCGAGCCCGTCCGGAAGCGATGGCCTTTGCCCAGCAGCTCCTCGCGTAGGGGCCGACAGTTGAAGATTTCGCCATTGCCAACAAAAGTGACCGTCTCGTCTTCGTTTTGGATCGGCTGGCGCCCCCCGGCGACATCGATGATCGAAAGCCGCTTCAGACCAAGTGCTATGCCAGGGAGCGCGAT
>CAUZCL010000065.1:0-20957 GCA_963578475.1 Acidobacteria bacterium bin61
CAAGGTGACGTGCCCCAGGACGACGATAGTTTCAAGGTAAGCGAATAGCGAATTGCGGAAGACCAAGCCGACTTTAGTCGGCGACCGAACCCATCGCCTTTAGGCGATGGAGCGCACGCGCTTAGTCAGCCTCGCCGCCTCATTATTGACGCTTCCACATGCCGGCCGTAGAATGCGCTGCGTGAGCGTTGAGATCAGAGGCCTCGAGGCCTTCTCGGAATACAAGGCTTGTGCCCAACTTCAGCTCGACGTGTGGGGGTTCGCCGAAATCGACGTTGTCCCGGCGGGCCACCTCGTCGCCATGGATCACTATGGGGGCATATGCCTAGGTGCCTTCGACGGCAACAAGATGGTTGGGTTCGTCTGCGGTTTTGCCGGTTGGGATCGCGGCCGTTCGTACCATCATTCGCACATGCTCGCAGTATTACCCGATTACCGCGGTCAACGACTTGGTGAGAGGCTCAAATGGGCGCAGCGACAGCAGGTGCTGGAGCAAGGCCTCGATTTCGTCAATTGGACGTTCGACCCCCTGCAAGCGCGGAACGCGAATCTAAACCTCAATCGTCTCGGTAGCATCGTCCGCAAGTACAAAGTGAACCTTTACGGTGTGAGCGACAGCCCCATTCATGGTGGTCTTCCGACAGACCGCTTCGAGGCGCTCTGGGACCTCGAGAGCCAGCGTGTCGTGAAAGCCCTTCGTCAGGAATGGGAGGACTGGCCTGGCTGGGAAGAATTGCCGCGGGCCAACCGAACCAGCGTGAGCGATGAAGGCCTTCTACGTTGCGACGAGCTCGACCTCGAGTTGGACGTCGAGGTTTTTGTCATAGAGTTCCCGAAGACGATCACCGAGCTTATGGCGCGGAATCGGAAGCTGGCGCTCGATTGGCGTCTGCAGACGCGGAAGCTCTTTCAGCAATATTTCGAGAAAGGCTATCGCGTCGAAGGTTTGCACCGCACGGAGTCGAGTGCTTATTACCGGCTCACCCGCGAACGAGACACTGACTAATTCGCTAGCCGTCGATATCGATCTTGGGGTCGACGCCATCGATCAGGACGTCGTATTTATACGTGCCGAGATCCTCGTCTTTGAAGCCTTTGATGCGGCCTTCGATTACTCCGGTGCCGTTCGAGGCGACATTGTCGACTTTGTCGATCTGGGTCGGATCTTTGCGGCGGTTCTCGTCGTTCTCGTGTTTGAAATTTTTGCGGTCTTCCCTAGGTTCACTTCCCGACCCAGCAAGGCTTCCGCTTCTCGAGAAAAGCCGACATGCCTTCCTGGGCGTCGAGCGCCATGGCGTTCATGCTCATGACTTCTTTGGCGTAGCCATAGGCTTTGTTCTGTTCGAGATCGATTTGCGTGTAGAACGCTTGCTTGCCGAGCGAGATGACGAGCGCGCTGGCATCGGCTACTTTTTGTGCGAGCTGCTCCGTTTCCTCCCGCAGTTTCTCGTGGGGAACGACGCGATTGATGAGACCCCAATCGGCGGCCGTCTCCGCGTCCACGGGGGTTCCCGTCAAGAGCATCTCCATAGCGCGCTTGCGGCCCACGGCTCGGGAAAGAGCCACCATGGGCGTCGTGCAAAAGAGGCCGATCTTGACGCCGGGCGTGGCGAAGCGGGCCCCTTCGGACGCGACGGCGAGATCGCAGGTCGCGACGAGCTGACAGCCGGCGGCGTAGGCGGTTCCCGGTACTTCGGCGATCACGGGCTGTGAGATGTTCTGCACCGTCTCCATCATCTCGATACAGGTGTCGAAGACGAGGCGCTGTTGGTTGAGATCTTTGTCGACCATCTCGGTGAGAAAATGTCCCGCCGAAAAAGCCGTTCCGGCGGCACCTAAGATAACCGCGCGCACGTCCGGGTTTCCCGCTAGGGTTTTGAGGCCGTGAGTGACTTCTTCCATCATCTGGAGGGAGAGCGCATTGCGTTTCTCCGGCCAACTCAGAGTCAACCGAGCTACCGGTCCCGTTTCTTCGAGCCGAATCCGTTGATAGGCCAAAGTCCACTCCTTTTCTAGTTCGTGAGGAACTTCTTCCAGACCTCCTCTGGCGAAGGAGGGGTGAGCAAGCTCACGATCACGAGGCTCAATATAGAGGCCGTCGCGGCTGGATAAATAATGTAATCGTAGTCGAGCGGCAGCAGGAAGAATCCAAGATTCAAATGTTCCATCCCGCCGCTCACGAGAAAGCCGAAGGCGATCGTGGTCACGATCCCCGCCGCGATCGAAGCGACGCCTCCAGCCGGCGTCACCCGCTTCCATAAGAAGGCGGCCAGAAGTGCCGGCGTCACCGCGGCGCCCACCATCGTGTAAGCGTAGAGCGCCATATCGAGGATGCTTTCGAAGCGTGTCGTGACCACGTAGGCTACGAGGGCGAGCACAACGATGCAAATGCGCTGGAAAAAGATGATGCCTTTTTCGCTGACGTCGGGGTTGATGAAGCGCTGATAGATGTCGCGCGCGAAGTTGGTCGAGGGCACCATCAAAAACGTCGTCGCCGTCGAGAAAACGATGGCGACCGCCCCCGCGAGCAGGAGACTGCCGGCGATGACGGGCAAGTTGTGCCGGGCGAGCACGAGCAGGATGGTCTCCGTCGCGCGCGTGTCGAAGCTGCCATTGGCGGCGACGAAAGCTGGGTTGGTCCAGTAGCTTCCCGCCGCGAAGATCGCCGTCACATCGATCAGCGTTTCCACGAAAATGACGCCGAGGATCATTCCGATGACGGCTTTGCGCGCCGCGGCTTCGTCACGCGCGGCGAAAAACTTCTGATACATGCTGCTCTCGCCGAGCAGCAAGAAGAGCGTTGGCAGGAAGAGTCCGATCGCCGAGGAGATTCCCAATCGTCCCGTGACGGTGAAATGTGTCGCCGGAAGTGTCTCGACGAGCGTCGACCATCCGCCGGCGCCCGCGAGCGCCAGAGGTGCGGCGACGGCGATGCTGACGATGATAATAATCCCGTTAAAGACATCGAGAGAGATGATCGAGAGCATCCCGGCGGTTACCGTGAACAAGATAACGAGAGCGCAAATGATCGCTTTGCCGGTATCCGGATCGACGGCGGGGTAGAGGATGTTCAAGAGACGGCCGCCGCCGATGAATTGGTAGCCGGCAATCGTTAGATAAGCGATGACGATGGCGAGGGTGCCAAGGACCCGCGCAGCCGGGTGGTACCGGGTCTCGAGAATGTCGGGCACTGTATATTGCGCAATCCGGCGGACCCGTCCCGCGAGAAAATAAACGATCGCGATCCCGACCCACGCCCCCGCGCTCATCCAAAGAGCGGAAAATCCTTCCCGGAAACCCCGGCCGGCACCGGCGAAGAGGCTTCCCGATCCGACCCAAGTGCAAACGAGCGTTCCAACGAGCATGTACCAGGGAACGCTGCGTCCCGCCACCATGAAATCGTCTTGCGTCTTCACTTGCCGCGAGCGGTAGAGGCTGACGCCGACGAGCAAGGTCAAGTAGAGAACGACGACGACCACGTAGATCACCGCGCGATTCTATCGCATACGCTAAAGTGTCGCGTTCAACTCGCTGTGCAAGCGCTGCTTCGACGCTTCGTCTGCCCACGTCGAATCGATGGTCTGTCGGATGATCGCGCCCTCGTCTGGCGTCAAAGGTTTTTCCGGGGATCGAAACCGGCGGGGCTCGGCTCGGGCTCTTCGTCGGCAGGAGTGAAATCCTCACCGGGATTGATGAACCGATTCATCTCGAGCTTGTACTGGCGGTCGTAGAGCTCTCGGTACCGCCCGACCTTCTCGAGGAGCTCTTCGTGATGGCCCCTTTCGACGATTCCCCCGTCCTCTATGACGAGGATCTGCTCGGAGCTGATGATGGTCGACAGGCGGTGCGCTATGACGAAGGTGGTGCGGCCTGTGCGCAGCGAGCGCAGACCGTCTTGAATCATCGACTCGCTCTCGCTGTCGAGGCTCGAGGTCGCCTCATCGAGGATCAAGATTTTGGGATCGGCGAGAATCGCGCGCGCGATCGCGATGCGCTGGCGTTGGCCTCCGCTCAATTTGACCCCGCGCTCACCGACCACGGTGTCGTAGCCGTTCTCGAAGCCCATGATGAACTCGTCGCAATGCGCGATGCGGCTCGCTTCGCGTATGTCTTCTTCGGAAGCGTCCGGACGTGAGTAAACGATGTTGTCGGAAACGGTGCCGTCGAAGAGAAAGTTGTCCTGCAACACCACTCCGAGATGTGAGCGGTAGTCGCCGAGTCTTATTTCGGCCAGGTCCTGGCCGTCGATCAGCACTCGGCCTGACTGAGGTCGATTGAAGGCCAAAACGAGGCTCGCGAGCGTGCTCTTGCCCGAGCCGCTCGAGCCGACGAGCGCCGTCGTCGTTCCCGCGGGCGCCTCGAACGAGATGTGCTTCAAGACGGGAACGCCCTCCGTATAAGCGAACGACACGTCCTCGAAGGCGATGTGGCCGAAGACGGTGGGAAGTGGCACACGGGCTTGGTCTTGTTCGAGCTCTGTCGAGCGGGAGCGGATCTCCCGTATGCGGTCGAGCCCTGCGAAAGCCTCGCTGAGCTGTGTGGAAATCGACGATATTTGCACGAGCGGCGCCGCCACCAGCCCGGTAAAAAAGATATACATGACGAAATCGCCCAACGTCATAGCACCCGCAAGGATCGCCCGGCCCCCGACCAGGATCATCAAGACTCCGACCGTGCCGAAAATGATCGTGGACCCCGCGGAGACACCGGCCATGGCGGTCACTGCTTTTTTGACATTCTCGAAGAGAGCGTCCACGTTGCTGCCGAAAATGCGGCCTTCGCGCTTTTCCGCTGTGTAAGACTTCACGATGCGGATCCCGCCTAGAGCCTCGGCGAGGCGGCCGGTAGCGGTTGCGTTCAGCTCGCCGCGCTTGCGGAAAAGCGGCCGGAGGCGGGTAAAGGCGAGCGCCATCATTCCCCCAAATAACGAGAGAACGATGAGCGTGAGCGAGGTGAGACGCCAATTCAAGTAAAAGAGCACCGATAGTGCAATCGTTGCCGTGAGGAGCCCGCCCGAGAGCTGCACGAGCCCGGTGCCGACGAGATTCCGGATGCCCTCAGCGTCGGTCATGATCCGTGATATCAGCTCGCCGCTCTTGACGGAGTCGAAATAAGCTGTCGGGAGCTGGAGTACGTGGTCGTGGACCGATTTGCGCAAGTCGGTGATGGCCTTTTGGGCGGCGACTCCCAGGATCTGGGAGATCGCGAATCCCGTGGATGCTTGAACGAGGGTAGCCAGTCCGGCGGCGGCGGCGAGCGGTGCCAGCAATTCCGCGCGCGCGTTGCCAATGACTTCGTCCACGAGGAATTTGGAGGTCGCGGGTAGCACGAGACCTGCCAGCCGGCCTATGATCATCAAGAGAAAGCCGAGGGCGAGGCGGTATCGCCTCTCCCAAATAATGTCGTGCGCTTCGTGCCAGGCGACGCTGCTAGGTCGGACAGCCATCGGATCCTAGCTTAGCACTCGGCGAGAGGCTGGCCTTGACATCCAAACTTGTGATAAACTCTATTCTCCCTGACAAGCTAAAGTACAGGAGGTGAGCGCCGTGGCGTCTAGTTCAAGCTCTCCCTCGCGCGGATTTACACTCATCGAGCTTTTGGTGGTCATGGCCATTATTGCCATCTCGGCTGCGGCGTCCATCCCGATGGGTCTTAACTTCATACGCAACTATAAGATAACGGGAGCAGCTCATGCTCTGACGGCTCAGGTTCACAGAGCCCGTTCGCAGGCAGTCAAACGCAATACATCTCGTGGCATTCTTCTTAATTTCAATTATCCTGCGCCCGGTCAGTATCAATTCACGAGTCTCGACCCCAGCCCCGTCACCGGAAGCTGGGATAGGGGTGTTTACCCACAAAACCCGGGTCTCTTCGGTCCTGGGGACACGACCAATTACGGCACAGTCCCGAACCCGCCGTCCAATATCGTCGATCCCGATGCCGCGGCAGGAGTCCAGTCGCCCCACGGCATTCCGACGGGTTTGCCCGTGGATCTCGGGTTCGATGTCGGCGTGCGCAACGCCTTGTTGTTCCGGGCGGACGGCTCGGTGTCGGCGGTGAACGCAGCGGGTGCGGTGGGAGTGCCCGCGCTCGTGCAGGCACCTAACGGTGTTGATTGGCTCGTCACGCTCCGAGACATAAGGACGAACTTGAGCCGCGTTATCCGTGTGAGCCCAGGTGGCCGTGTGCGTCTGGAAGATGAGTTTTGAGGGGCCAGACATAATGGCTATGAGACGAGAAACGAAAAAAAGAGAAGGTGGCTTCACACTCATCGAGGTCCTGATTGCAATCGTCATTTTGAGCGTTGGGCTCTTGTCGCTGGCTCAGATGATGGTTTTGGCGACGCGATCGAACTCGCTCTCGGGTCACATGACCTCCTCGACGGCCCTCGCACGTGAGCAACTCGAGCGACTCAAGGCCGCGCCTTTTTATTCCAATCCCGCGGTGCGAGCGCGCAACCCCGTGCTCCAGGACGGGGGAGACGTCGACGCGGGTGGCGGCAATTATGTGCAGTTCTACGATGCGGACGGGCAACGTGTGGGTGCTGGGAACGCGCTCTATGAAGTCCGCTGGCAGATCACCGAGGTTAACGCACCGGGGCTTCCCCTCGAAATGTTGCAGATCCGTGTGCGCTGTCTTCCGGCAGCGGGCATGAGCTCTTCGTTCGCGATCATTGGAGAAGCGCGGTTTACGACTTATCGAACCGCGAGCGTTGGCTAGCACGCACGGAAAACAAGCGGTCGCGTTTTTTGCCCGCGGCATTCGCTTTATTTATTGAGACGATTCATACGAGGAGCAACATGATGCACTCAACTCGCGCTTTTTCTCGTGACGAAGGCTCGGCCTTCGTCATCTCAATCCTGGTCCTCTTCATTCTTACGGTCCTGGGCATGGCTCTCATGCTCACGACCACGACAGAAAAGGACATCGCGATCAATTATCGCTGGGGCGAGCAAGCATTTTTCAACGCCGACGCGGCGCTGGAATACGGCAAGAACGTCGTTGCGGCCTCCCTGCTCAACAACGGCGACTTCGCCGCGCTCCTGCCGCCAGCAAGAGCTGACGTAACGGTACCGAGCTCGGGCGCCGCGTGGGGCGTCGGGCATCCCGATGCGGGCGCATGTACTCGGACGACGTTCGGTTGTCGCGACTATCAATATTACGTCGATCGCTGCCAGCCCGATGGGTCTGGGCCGTGCGTCCGCATCTATATCGGTCGGGTGCTCACGCGACCGGACGGTACGTTGGTACAATACGATTTTCGTCAGGCAGGAGCCGCCGTGTCCGGCGATTTGGATGGGGACGGTGAAGCGGATCTGGAAGGAAGCATCACGATCTGGGCCCGTCGACCGGTCGTCGGCGATCGAGACTACGGTGCCCCTACGCCACAGGATCCGCTCGGGCGTCACGATCGCGTGATCTTGACGGCCGAAGGGACGGCTCCTGGGGCGATGGGCGCTGGCGCGGCGCGGCCGGTATCGCTGCGGCGGCTGGAAATGACCGTCCGGCAGTCGAGCAGCGGCCTAGAAGGTGACGATTATTCCGATACGTCTCGTGCGAGCGACTCGGGCCGGAGGCGTACGACCTACGGGGAGTCGAACACGGTCGGCCTAGGGTCGTCGATGATCACACCGTAGAGCTCGGGGTCGAACTGAGATTCAGGTTCATAGATCGAGGACGAGAAATCATGCAATATAGTCAAACCATCAAAAGAACTTTCTTGGCTCTCATCACCGTCGCGGTCGCGATCACCTGGACGCAGACGGGGCATGCCCAGCAACCGTGTCTCGTCAGCCGAGGACTCGATCCGCTCGACGTCATTACTTCCGGTGTCCTTCACAACGTCTGGATCGTGCTCGACACGTCCGGCTCGATGAACAGGGGGTTCAATTCTGCGTGGTGCAGGATTGGGGTCGATTGCAAAATCGATATCGCGAAGGCCGTGATCAGGGACCTCATGGACCGGATTGTCGATTCTTCCGGCCGGCCTCGCGTCAATTGGGCTTTCGTGTATTACGATGTGAACCGACTCGATCGGCGCGGAAGGTGCCTTCGTGTCGACGCGCCGGATGATTTGGATTTTTTTCCAGACAAACCCGATGGATGTATTGGCCTCAAGGATTCGGCTTTTGTTCCCCCGCCGCTTTGTGGTGACGATTCGACGGCGGACATCCGGGGGACCCTCGACGACCCAGCCTTCAGGGCTACGGGCATGACGCCGATCGGCATCTCCTACACGGATATCGCGGAATATCTGGTCGGTAAACATCGTCCGGACGACCCGACCGTGAGTGCTAATACGACCGATTTCGTGAACAATCTCCTGACCGACCAGAAGAATTTCATCATTCAGGTCACGGATGGCAACGATACGTGCGAATGTAGAGCTGGTGGGTACCCACCCGCACTCCCCGTGACGGTCGGCGGCGTTCCTTTCACGTCGGTCTCCGAACTGGTAGCTCCCGTCGGGATGAGGCCGAGCTCGACCGACCCTACCTTCGTGGTGACTTCCCCCTACACCGGTTCATGGGCCTCTTACTGGCGTAACGCCCGCGATACCGCAGCGTACAACGCGGGCCTCAAAGGTGAAACCGCGCTCAAGGCGATCGATCCTGCTCTCGATGGCTCGAAAGGTAACATCTTCACGATCGGGATGGATCTGTCGCCAGATGACAAGGTGAGGCTCAACACGATTTCCTGGATGGCGAGTGGCGCCCGCCTCCCGGGTCGCGACCGATCCTTGATGAACGCAGCGCTCTTTGCGGATGATAGCGTAGGGCTCGTCGCTGCTTTCGAAGACATCCTCGCCCGCGTTGACATTCCGAGCTCAGAAGTAGCTTTCGGCACTTCAACCGTCGCGTCTGTAAGGGAAGTCATCCCGACCCATACGAATACAGGCGTTTCGGCCCTCGATCTCGACCCGGGAGGGAGCGCTAGCGCTTCTTATTTTCTTTCCGCGCGGATCGCGCGCGCGGCGCATCGCAATAACGTTTTGTTCACGTCGACCGTGGAGGTACCGAGCTTTCGTGGTCATTTGAGAGCCTTCAATATTTACACGGTGACCGACCCTGCTTTTCCTCACACGGCGCGTAACGCGGATTTCTCGTTGATTTGGGATGCCGGGGTCGAGCTTCAAGATGACAACCCGGATGCGCGCCCCATTTTCTTCAACAAAGAGGGGAGCACCCAAGTTCTGCCTTTCACCACGGGCAACGTTCTTCCCACGGATCTGGGCGTCAGCGCTGGCTATCTCACGGAGGTCGACGGGACAGGTGCACTGACCGATGCGGACGCGAGAGATATCGTTGTCAAAGTCACACGTGGCTACCGACTCTCTGTCGATCCGAGCACAGGCACGATTTATAACAGCAGCGGTAACCTCAACCTCTCTCTTCTCGACGAGAATGGCGAGCTCACGTGGAAGCTCTACGAGAACACCGCCGGATCCGTCGCGGTGGTTTCGAACCCCCCTCGATCGCCCGATTTTGACCCGCCGCTCGCGCATACCAGCAAGTACGGCGTCG
This sequence comes from Acidobacteria bacterium bin61, assembly GCA_963578475.1. Lineage (GTDB taxonomy): Bacteria > Acidobacteriota > Vicinamibacteria > Marinacidobacterales > SMYC01 > SMYC01. Next base: position 9,525 of record CAUZCL010000065.1, read on the forward strand.
GCGGCTCGGTCCCCGGCCACGGCTTCTACTGGGACCACTTCAATCGAAAGACGGTCGTATACTACCCGTCCAATTTCGGAATGCTGCAAGGCTTCGACGCGAAAACAGGCGCGGAGCTCGTCGCGTTCATTCCGGACGACGTCATCGGGCTAGCGCAGGGCGAGCTTGCTGGAAGCCGGGACACGCTTAAGGATGTCGTCAAGAAAATCGTGACGAACAATAACGGCGTTCTCAATCACAACTTTACGCTGGCGGGAGACGCGACCGTCGATGACGTGTTCCTTCGCTCCGATCACGGCGAAGACGATGAATGGCACTCGCTGATCGTCTTCGGCCGCGGTAAAGGAGGGCGCTTCATCACTGCGATGGACATCACTACCGTACCGAGCAACCCGAGCTCCATCCGCTTGTTGTGGAATCGTGGTAATCGCGATTTGCGGACGGGCAGGACTGTGCCGGAAGAACGGCGGCGCTTTCGGCGCTTTCGGGGCTTTCGGCGCTTTCGCGGTATCCGTCAACGGCCTACCTTGAAAGGGCCGATCGACGGGCTTGGCGAGACCTTCTCGACCCCGGTTCTGGGCAACGTCGACACCCGGACTGGTCCGAGCACAACGCTCGACGAGGTCGATCAATGGCTCGTTTTTGCCGGCGGTGGATATGGTTGTGAGAACAACGACAACGAAGGGCAGAACCTCTTCGCTTTTCGCGCCGAAGATGGCTTCATCTACTACACGGCGTGGGCGGGAAACGACAGTTCGGCCGCGATCCCGTACAACGCGCTTCCGGCAAGGCCGACGCTGTTCAACCCTCATGATGAGGACACCCTGGACGCCAAAGACTTTGTGACGCGACTCTATATTCCGGATGTCCAAGGCAACGTCCACAAGCTCGTCACGACGGATCCGGACCCCGCGAACTGGCAATTTACTGTCTTTGCGGCGATGGGAACCGATCATCCGATCACCGCGCCGGTCACGCTTCTGAACGACGTGTTCACGCCGAATCGCGTCTACGTCATGGCGGGCTCCGGAGGCGACAGCCGGGCCCCCGTCCCTGCTGAGGGTTTTGGGTTTCGCATCTGGCTGGATAACGACGTCGAGGGCACGGCGACGACGCAATACCCTGTGGGGACGCCGGCTGATTTCGAGGGAGTGTTTTTTGACGGCGAAAGGATGACGGCACAAGCCGTGACCTTGGGCTCCATCGGAGACCCGGCTCCCGCCACGGTATTCTTCGTAGCGTCGGAAGGATCCTTCGACACCGACACTTGCACCTCCTCCTTCCTGAGCACTCTTTATGCTGTCGGCGTGGTGTCGGGCGCGGGGGAGTTCGACCTCGACCCGGATTCCCCGGAGACAACCTCGACCTCTCTCGGAGAGGGCAAAACGTCGCTTTTTGGACGCGACGGGACCATCTATGTCACCCGAAGTGGTGGGCTTGGCGTAGACGCGGAGGTAAGCACTTGGGGCGACAGCAATTTCAACGACGACTCGGTGCCGTTTGGCAGCAGTCCATTCTCCATTCAGCTCGCCGTGGAAGGATTCCGTCTCTCGCCGTTCTAAGTTAGCTCAGAGTAGGTGGCGAGCTTTGACGTCGAGATATTGGTTGATGACTTCAGCGGCGAGCTCATTGGGAACCACTTCGGTGGCGTGGATCCCCGAGGCCCGCAGAGCGGAGAGTCTTCGCTCCTGCGCCGCGAGCATCTCCGTTGCCGCCGCGACTTGATAGGCCTTGAGGTCGGTCTCCGGCAGCTGCTCGGCGAGGCCCACGAGAGGCAAGTCTTTCAAGAGCACGCAGAGAAAAAGGTGTGACGAGATGAGCGTTCGCAAGTAGCGGCCGATGGCCTCGAGATGCTGATCGTCGAGCGCGTAAGTCACGAGCAGAACGAGAGCGCGTTTTTTCTGGCGGCGCAGTAACTCCTCGCAAGCGAGGCCGTAATCCGAGGCCTCGTGGCGAGGCTCCAGATCGTAGGTTTTTTGGATCAAGGAGTGCACGGCCGCCTTTCCGCGGACCGGGCCGACATAGCGCTCGATCCGGTTCGAAAAAGCGATGAGCGACACGTTGTCTCCCTGGCCGAGCGCGATGTAGCTCAAGATGATCGATGCGTTGAGACCGTGGTCGAGACGTGAGATGCCGTCGGTCTCGTTGAGCATGGAGCGCCCGCAGTCGAGCAGGATGACAATGTTCTGATTTCTATCGGTCGTGAATTCTCGACTGATAAGTTTTTGGTGTTTGGCGGTGGCGCGCCAGTCGATGTGGCGGATCTCGTCCTCGCGCCGATACTCCCTGAGTCGTTCGAACTCACCTTCCTTTCCGCGGAGCCTCCAAACTTTGAGTCCCATTTCTGAAAGGCGGTTGCGCCGGGCGAGCAAGTCGAACCGCCGCACGGTTCGGATGTCGGGATAGATGCGCACATCGTTCTCGAGCCGCCGTCGCACGTTACGTGTCCAAAGCCCGAGGGGGCTTTGATAGCGAAAGTGCACGAACGTGAATCGGTTGGGTCCGCGTCGCTGCGGATAGACGTGATAAGTCACCTCGACTTCACGCTCCGGTGTGAGCTCCACCTCGACGGGCAGCCCTTCGACACGGCTCGGCTCCGGCGGTTCATCCGTGAGCTCGAGCGTCACCGGCACTGGCGCATGGCTCAGGAGTCTGAGCACCACCGGGTTTTGCGCCCCGACGCTCAACACGTCCGACACTTCCCGCGAAGTCTCGAATCGGTCGGGGCGTATGGTTCGATAAAGGTCGAGGCCGGCGACGAGAGCGAGCACTCCATTGGCGGTGAGCCCTACCAGCGTGAAAGCCGGGTACCACATGCCGAGCACGAGAGCCGCACCCGCGAGCGCGACATAGCCCAGAAGAGGCGTGCGGGGGATCACGATCGCGGGGCCGTCACGGTGCTCAGGATCTGAGCGACGACATCGTCCGGCGTCTCGCCTTCGATCTCGGCTTCGGAGCGCAAAATCAAACGATGCCGCAAGACCCAGGGTGCGATCTCTTTGATGTCGTCGGGTGTCACAAAATCGCGCCCGCGGCATGCCGCCAGAACACGCGATGCGATTAGCAGATTGACGCTTCCTCGAGGGCTCGCCCCTACAGCGACCGAGTGGAAACCGCGCGTCTTGGTTACGATCTCGGTGATGTACTGGATGACTTTCGGCTCCACGATCACATGCGAGGCGGCCAGTTGGGCGGCTAGCACGTCCTCCGTCTGCATGACGGGGCTCAAATCGAAATCGCTCAACTCCCTGGGATCGCGTCCCGCGGCATAGTGCGCGAGGATTTTGTTCTCGTCCTCGTTCGTCGGGTAGTCGACGAGCAGCTTGAACATGAAACGGTCGACTTGCGCTTCGGGCAGCGGATAGGTGCCTTCGTGCTCGAGCGGGTTCTGGGTGGCCAGCACGAGAAAGGGGCGCCCCAACCGATAAGTCTTGCCGTCCGCGGTGACCTGGCGCTCTTGCATCACCTCGAGCAGAGCGGATTGCGTCTTTGGCGGCGAGCGATTGATCTCGTCAGTGAGGAGCAAGTTCGTGAACACTGGGCCCGGCTTGAAGTGGAACTCTTGCTCCTTCATGTCGTAGACGCTGTGGCCGGTGAGGTCCGACGGCATCAAGTCCGGGGTGAACTGGATCCGGCGAAAATGGCAGGAAACGGTCCGGGCGAGCACATTGACCAAGAGCGTCTTGCCGAGCCCAGGCCGGCCTTCGAGCAAAATGTTGCCTTCCGCGAACAGCCCGACGAGAACGCCTTCGATCAAGGCCTCTTGACCCACGATGACTTTGCTCACTTCGGCTCTCACCGCCTCGAACAAGCTCGCTACCCGATCTAGGGGCATCGGTTCCGGAATGGTCCGCTCTTCCATCAATGACTCCTCATTGTTGCTTTGCGCCTCACTTCCGCTAAGGACCGCAAGATATGCGCGACGCGGCCTCGCTCGAGGCTCGGGCTTCGTGCCGCCCGTACCGCCTGGTCGATCGCGGCAGCTGACTTTGCGTCCTCCGGTAAGGGGGACAACGCATGCTTGTCGAGCTCGAGATGGTGCTCCCGGCCCGACAAGCGTAAACCAAAATCCTGTCGAAAGAACTCGAGATAGACAACGATCAGCTTCGGCCCCGAGCCCACCTTGAAGTGGAGGCTGCCGAGAGCCTCGGCGTGCTCGACGAGGCTTCGTCGCGCCGACCGCGCCGCTCGAAGGAGCGGTCCGAAGCGCCGGCCCGCCATCCAGGCAAAGAGCAACGTGATGACGAGGAACTGGATCGTCACGACACGAAACGGTGATTCGAACAGAATACCCACGACGCGAGGGGCTCCGCCCTCGTTCATCTCTTCATCGAAATAGACCGAGCCCTGAGGCGATGCGGATTCCAGGATGCGAAATGCAAGTAGGCCGTGACCTTCGGTCGCGAGGGAACGGTTCGTGAAAATGTAATCGCTCGCCACGACAACGACAACGCCGTCACCTATCGGCCGCCACATCACTTGCGGCGACCCGTCGACGCTGAGCGTGACGCTCACATCCGATGCCTCGCTCCTTACTTCGCCAGCGGAGATCCAATCGACCTCGAGATCGGTGTCGAAATCGGCACCGAGATCGGTGACGAAGCCCGACGCCTCGTTCTCGAGAGGGGGGTTAGTTGGCTCGAGAAGAGCGGCGGTGGCCGGCACGACACGGATACCGAAGGGCTCGAGCGCTACGGCCGGATCTTGGTGTCGGGCGGCGAAGACCAGTGCGCGTCCTCGTGCGACCCAGTCGTGGAGCGTCTGCCACTGGGCGCGATCGGGATAGCGCGCGGGCCCGAGCATCACGAGCACATCCGCCGCTTCGTCCACGGGGATGAGCGAGCCGGAGCTCCGCTCGACTCGTTCCAAGAGCTCTTGGGTCAAAAGAAAGAACGCTTTTTTCCCCGCGGAATCCTCACTGAAGGAATCGATCGGGGCACGCGCCTCGGGTGCGGGGAGCAGGCCGTAGCCCACCGCAACGAGCATCAAGAGCGCGCCCACCCAAAGCCAGTCGTTTTGTCTCATTCGGATGCCTCCGCGCGGCTCGAACTGCCGAAGCTCTTTCCATAGGCGCGGGCACAATCGAGATAACTCTCTGCGGTCGCGTCGCGTCGGCCGAAATAGACGAGCTCGAACGCGGCCACGATCGTGCGGAGCGACTCCCGCATCGCGCCCTGTACGGTCCAAATGTAGTCACGGTTGGTCAAGCCGCGGCGGTGCCGGATGAGACCCCGTCTTTCGGTAGCACTCATGGCGCCAAGCAGAAGCTCCCGGATAGCGCCTCTGTAGTCTTTTTGAGCTTGGAGTTTTTCGGCGCGCGCCCAATATTGCTCTGGAGGGGTCTCGCCAGGTGTTTTGCCCGCTTGCACGATGAGCGACATTGCGTCCCCCGGCGGCAAGCTCTTCTGTTTGTGCGTCGAGAGTACGGTTTTCAAGATGAACGCGAGCACGAGGAGGAGCCCCGCGAACGCGAGTGCATAGACGAGATAGTTCACGCCGGCAAAACTCGTAGTGTTTGGAGCCTCCGCTTTGGGCTCGGACGCCAGCACCTCCTCGAGCCACTCGAAGAAACGCTCGAGCCAAGAGGCGTTCTCGCCGGAGGCCGCAGGCTCAGGCTCTTCCGTGAGCCGACGAAATTCCGGTCGCGCCATGATTGTCTCGAGCGTCTCCTGAACGACCATTGCGTCCCTATACACGATGCTTTCTGCCTGCTCGTCTTGCGCGACGGCAGCGGCGGCCCCCGTCCAGACGAAGAGCCATAGGACGGCAAATCGCTCACTACGCATTCAAGAGTCTCCTTGCCTCGACGCGAAGCTCGATCTCGACATCCCAACCTTCATTGCGAACGCGTAAATCGAGATAGCAAAAAAACCAAGCCAATCGCGCGAGCGGGTAGACGAGCCACCACGTTGCGGAGAGAGCCCCCACGAGCAGAGGATCGTAGGCGAGCAAGTTCGCGATGTCTTCGGCGGCAACGGCCCAGGAAACTTTGGCCATCAATATTGGTGTGGCGAAGAGGAACTGCGCGCCTAGATCAAAAAGCAGAAAGAGCGTAAGGCCCACGCAAAACGTGAAGGCGACAATCGTCGTATAGCGACTGCAAGCCTCGAAATAAGAGTTGCGAAGAATTTCCTCGAGGCGTTTCAGCGTTCGGGAACCACGGAGCTGTTCGAGGATTAGCACTTCGGACAAGAAACCGTAACGTGCTGCCAACGGAACCGAGAGCAAGCCCCAGCACATGATCCCGATGAGAGCATAGACGAGGCGGGCCGCGGGGAGCCAGAGAAGAAGCACCGGGAGCCGCCGATAGGTATGCATCAAAGCGCGCCTTATGGTGAATTCCTCGCCGAAGACGTGATGGCCCGCGCCGGCGACGACGGTGGCGCCTAGAAACGGGGACACGAAGAAAAACAGCAGCCCCGAGAGAAGCCAACCGTTGCCATTGGCCGCGCCGAGCATTCCGACGGTGACGGGAACCGCGCCGAAGATGAACGAGAGCGGGAGAATTTTCCCGATGTGTCGCTGGTAAAACAGGATCGCAATGTCGATGCAAGCGCCGACCGATCGTGGCTCGAGTACGAGGGTCGCCTCCTCGAGCTTCATCGTGGGTCTTCCCCCCGGCCGGCGAAGCCGAGATAGGCGATCAGCGCGAGCCAGAAAACGGAAGCCGCGAAATATTTGACCATCGGCGGCAGCGGCTGCGCGGACCAAAAACCCTCGATCATCGCGGCGACGAAAAGCATCCAGGCAGCACCGAGAGCGAGTTGAACGGCCACCCGGCCGCGCTCGCGCAAAGAATCCATGCGCGACAAATTGCCGGGCGCAAGGATCGCGTGACCGAGCACGAGACCGGCCGTGCCCGAGACGACGATCGCGGTGAGCTCGAAGGAGCTGTGGCAGACGACGAAGCTCAGGAAACGCTCGCCGTGCCCTTGGGCGATGACATAGCCAGCTACCGTGCCGACCTGAATCCCGTTCGAGAGAAGAACGTATATCGTTCCGATACCCAGGAAGAAACCGAGAGCAAAACACTGGAAGGCGATCGATGTGTTGTGCTTTACGTAGAAGCCGGCCATGGCCGCATCTTGGCGCCCGAAACCGCTATCGGCATCGGCATCCTGAGTGGATTCGGTCGAGTCGCCCTCGTACATGCTCTCCATCGTGTAGAGCACCGAGCCGGGAAGCACGCGATGCGCGAGACTAGGGTCGGAAGCGACAATGGCCCAGCTCGCCGCCATGGGCACGACGAACAACGCCGCCGCCACCCAGAAGAAAGCTTGATTCTGTCGCACGAGCCGCGGGAAGACGTGGGTAAAGAACACCGTCACGCGGCCGCGTTTCATGGGTTTGCCACCGTAAAACGCGCCGTGACCGCGGACGACGAGGTCGTTCAAGTAGCGCTCGATGGCCGAGCCCCAGTCACGGGACCGCACTTGCGCGAGATCATAACAGAGCGCGCGGAAGAGCTCTGAAAATTCACTGACCTCGTCGGGGGCGAGCTTCGGCTTAGACGGGGCCTCGGCTCGCGTGAGAAGTGACTCGAACCGTTCCCAAGCAGGTCGACGATCGCGGAGAAAGCTCTGTTTGTTCATGTGGCGCTCGAGCCCGTGACGTCGGCCTCGCGGCCGGCACGCAAGCTTCTCAAAACGCGAAACAGGAACTCGGCAGGCTGTTCGCGCGCGAATTTTATTTGGTCGAAGGATGTGAGGCGCCGTCCTATCGGCTCGGCGAGAATCATCGCGATCTCGTCGAGCCGCGCCGGAGTGAGGCTGAGCTTGCGACGAAATAGCGCCTCGATCGCCTCGAGTGTTTTCTCGGCCGGCCGGTAATTGTGCTCGAACTCGTTCATCGAAAAAGGCTCGTAATTGGCAAGCCCCGTGATCTCACCTTTGAGCTCCGGGCGGCGCTCACGAATGACCATAGTGCCCGCGACCATATCGCCGATGCGCTGCATACGGGATGTCGACGCCGCCGCGATGAAGCCCGCTGCATAGAGGAGCGGAAAGAAATCGGCCGCTCGGAGAAGGTTGCGAAGCATGGCGTCGTAGAAGCCGATAGAGTAACCCTCTGTCTTGATGACGCGCAGTCCGAAGAGACGCTTTCCGGGCGTCTGCCCGTTCCACCACGTCTCGAAGAAACACCCATAGCCCCATTCGAGCACGAAGGCGAGAACGTAGAAGAGGCCCGTCGAAAGACCGGTGCCGGTCAGCGGGGCCAGGAGCATTGAAGCGGCGATGGCCATCGCGTAGAAGATGACGACCCGCAATACGAAGTCCGCCAAATAAGCGCCGAGCCGCGTGCCGGGTCCGGCGAGGCGAAAAGCGAGCCGCACGTTCTCTGGAGTCTTGAGATAAGTGCGATTGCTCAGCGGTTCGAAAGATCGATCGTCGCGAGGCTGCATAGGCGGCGGAAAGGGAAGCCTGTGGTGTCTATTATCTCACGTCACCACGAGGTGCGGGAATTAGGGAACGGTCACGGGCGGGGCCGGTCTCTCAGATTTCGATGACTTTGGTGCCGGCGAGGTAGTCGTGAACGCAGCGCTGCTCCACGCCGAAGATGAACAGGACATCCACGAAAGCGTAGAGCGGTATTTGGCGCAGTGCGGTGTTCAGCACATATCGCATTGCGAGCAGGCGGGACCAGTGAGGTATTTCGCCGTCGACATGATCGACGATACGAATCTTCAGCAACTTCTTGCCAATCGTCTGTCCTTCGCGGACGAGGTAGGAGGCTTGGACGATACCCAAAACGAAGAGGCCGGCCAATGTTGCCGCGACCCCGAGCTCACCGAAGGCTCTCTGCTCGGAGGCCGCCACCAGGATGGCGGAGCTCAGCACCGGGACGGTGACGAGGAGGACGCAGACATAGTCGATCATGACGGCCGCTAATCGCGCGCTGCGACTGGCGATGACTCCTCTGGCGGACGTTGTTTTGCGTGGCGCCTCGTCCGCCCCAGGCGACGCGTAAGGGTTATCGAGCGCCGTCCCGGTTGCGGGAAGTGGCATCGGCTGGATCGCTGTTATCACGCCCGCGCCCCCGCCCGGAGATGGTGTCGGGGCTGGTTCCAGGTCGCCCGCCGCCTCCCGGTAGTTGCCTCGCATCATCTCGACGCCACAATCCTTGCAACGGAACGACAAGGGCTGACTTGTTTGGCAGGAGGGGCAGAGCATTGCTCGTAAGGGACGCAAGAGCGGTGCCACGCGCGTCGGCACTCTAACCGTCAGGAACGAAACGGCTTGCTGGCCAAGCCGATAGACCGCCTATGGGCAAAATACTACAGTGATCGAGCGCACGCGCACTATTTGCGAAAGTCCCGATCGAGCTTCATCTCACCGGCTCGGTTAAGATGGACTATGGTGCGTGCAGCGTTTCTCTGCTTGTCGGTTGCGCTTGCGGCCTGCCACACTTCGAAGGCGGCCGAGCAGGCGCAGCGGGCGGCGAGAGTCGGTGCTTGGGACGAGGCCGTTATCTACTACCAGCAGGCTCGAGACGAGCACCCGGACAACATCGAGTACCGCATGGTGTTTGATAGGGCTCGACTCGAGGCGTCGCGCGCACATTTAAACCAAGCCCGCAAATATCTCGAAATGGACGAGCCCGACATGCTTGCTTGGGCGGCATCGGAGCTCGATCACGCTCTTGGCTACGACCCGACGAATCGGTATGCGCATGACGAGCTGGCCGAGACAGGCCGTCGCCTAGATGCGTCGCCAAAGGAGAGTTTCTCGACGGACCGATCAACTATCTTCGGAGCCTACCGTGTGCTCGATCCGGATTCATCGAGAAGCATCAGGCTGCACTTTCCCGAAGGGACGAGTTTGCGCATCGTGCTCGAGGCGCTCGCTAAGCTCGCGGGCGTGAGCATCCTGTTCGACGAACCCTTCCGAGACAAACAGGTGGCAGTGGAGCTCGATGACGTGAGCTTTCGGGAGGCGCTCGATATTCTTATGCAGACTAACGGTCTTTTCTACAAGGCTGTCGGGTCGTCTTCCGTGATGGTCACACCACGGAAATGAGCCGCTCTCTCAGGCGAATCTTTCAACTTCGGCGCCAAGGCCGGCCATTTTCTCTTCGATGTGCTCGTAGCCCCTATCGAGGTGATACACACGATCGATGAGGGTTTCTCCTTCGGCGGCGAGCCCTGCGAGCACGAGGCATGCGCTCGCGCGGAGATCGGTCGCCATCACGTTGGTGCCCGCGAGCGGTGTGGGTCCGTGCACGATGGCCTGGTTGCCACGGAGCTCGATGCGGGCGCCCAACCGCGCGAGCTCGGAAGTATGCATGAAGCGGTTCTCGAAGATGGTCTCCGACAAACGCGATGGGCCGCGCGCCTGGGTAAGAAGCGCCATCAATTGGGCTTGAATATCGGTAGGGAAGCCGGGGTAGGGCGCCGTCTCGACCTCGACGACCCCGTCAAGCCCTTCATCGGCAGCGCAGACGCTCAAAGAGTCTTCGCCAATCACTAGCGGGACCCCGATTCGGTCCAGGATTTCCGTCAACGCCTCTAAGTGACTCGGACGGCATTCGGTGATCCGAACGTCGTCGCCCATCAGGGCTCCTGCGATGAGATAGGTCCCGGCTTCGATGCGGTCGGGCACGATGCGATGGCGCGCTCCATGGAGACGATCGACGCCGTGAACGCGTATGCGGTCGGTTCCCGCCCCCTCGATCGAAGCACCCATCCGCACGAGAAGTTCGGCGAGGTCCTCGATCTCGGGCTCCCGCGCGCAGTTTTCGAGAATGGTCTCGCCTCGTGCCAAACACGATGCCATCATCAAATTTTCTGTGCCGCCGACACTCACGGTGCCGAAGCGGATCGTCGCTCCGAAAAGGCCCTCCGTCTTTGCGTCGATGACGCCGTGCTCGAGCGAAACTTTCGCTCCCAGCATTTCGAGCCCGCGAATATGTTCGTCGATGGGCCGCGCTCCAATCGCGCAGCCGCCGGGAAGCGATACACGGGCGCGCCCGTTGCGCGCGAGGAGCGGGCCGAGAATGAGCACGGAAGCGCGCATCGTCTTGACGAGCTCGTACGGCGCTTCGTCCGAGGCAAGCCGTGCGGTGGTGAGGGTGATCTCGTCGAGCGACGGTTGGACGACATGGGTCCCGAGACGAAGAAGAAGGCGCCTCATCGTGCCCACATCCCATACATCCGGAACGTTCGTGAGCGTTACGGGCTCGTTCGTGAGCAGCGATGCCGCCATCGCAGGAAGTGACGCGTTCTTCGCGCCGCCAATGGCCACGCTCCCCGTGAGCCTCTTCCGTCCAACGATCCGAAGCTTGTCCATTTCCTGCTTTGGCCTACGCCTTTCGGGGCTCGGCGAGACATGCAAATGATTTTGTCAGCACGCGGCTAGCCTCTTACCGGCCGCAACCAAAGGGATTCGCCACAGAGGCACAGAGGCACAGAGGCATAGAGGTACAGAGAAAGCGAGA
>CAUZCL010000066.1:0-20622 GCA_963578475.1 Acidobacteria bacterium bin61
CGACCAGTTTCTGGCCTTCGCGCAGGAGCCCTTTCTCGCGAGCGTCGCGGATCATGTTGGCCGCGATCCGGTCCTTGACGGAGCCGAAGGGGTTGTACCACTCCAGCTTGGCGTAGACCTTGGCCTGTGCCAGCGGGACGACACGCCTCAGCCGCACCAGAGGCGTGGGGTTGTTTTCGTCGCAGAGCATCTCCAACATCTCGTCGTAGACGAATGAATTGCCGCTCGAAGAACGCAGGGTGTTCGACTGATGGCGATAATGCTCGACAGCGACACCTGCATCTCGATCATGAAGCGAGATCCGCGCATGAAGCCAAAGGCCGCCCTTGGTGACTGTGCGATATCGCAAATAGTACGATTGGGCCGAATGATCTGTGGATCGCCGCGCACGCGCTTGCGGGCAACATTACACTGGTAACCAATAACACTCGGGAATTCGAGCGCGTTCCTAGGTTCAAAATTGAGATTTGGATGGCGAACTAGAAGAGAACGGCAGAGTCTTCATGGTCGAATGCCGAGGTCGACTTTCTGTCGTCAGCTGTCCCTCATCAATATCCGTCCGCATGTGAAGTGGTCCATCCCCATCACGCGTTTGTCCCTGCCAGTTGCGCGCCAAGTGGATGAAACCGAGCATTCTCCAGTGTGCGGGTGCGCTTGTTTGGAATTTAGCAAGCCCAACGTTAGATTGGACCAGTTCAACAACAATGCGTTCCTTACGCCTTCGAATGAACCGTCTTGCCGCCGACGACCGTGCGCACGATCTCGATCTGCTTGATGGCGTCCGGGTCTGCCTCGCCGGGGCTTTGGCCGAGGATCACGAAGTCGCCAAATTTATTTGGGCTGATCGATCCCTTGACGTCCTCTTCGAAAGAGGCGTAAGCGCCGTTCACAGTGCAGATGCGGATGGCGTTGTCGACGCTGACCGCCTGGTTCGCACCCCATACCCTGCCTTCGACGTCCTTGCGCGTGACCATGCTCTGGATGGCCATCATCGGCTCGTAGGGGCCGGGCACGTAATCCGAGGCCCCGGCGACCCGAATGCCGTAATCGAGGAATGACTTGTGGGCGAACATCCATTTCATCTTCTCTTGACCGTACTCCTCCCACTTGCGGCCGTGGTAGTGGACGTAGGTGTAGAACGGTGTCGGGATGGAACCTGTATCACGGATGCGCGCGAGGAGGCTGGGGTTCACTAGCGAGCAGTGCTCGAGGCGATGGCGTGCGTCGAGGCGCGGCCATTTTTCGAGCACGCGCTCATAGGCGTTCAGCACCATGTCGATGGCGAGGTCGCCATTCGCGTGGATCCCGACTTGGAAGTCGTGGCGATGCGCATCCTCGACGGCTTCGTGGATTTCCTCTTGCGTCATCGTGAGGATGCCGTGGTCGTCGGGGCGGCCCTCATAGGGCGTGCTCATCGCCATCGTGCGGCCCGAGGCGGAGCCGTCGGCGCCGAATTTCACGCCCCCGACTCTCAGCATGTCGTCGCCGAAGCCCGTATAGATGCCGGCGGCCTTGCAGCCTTCGTACATCTCGCCCCGTACCATCATGTAGATGCGCATCTTGAGCTCGTCGTTGTGGTAGGCGTCTTGATAAGCGATGGCAGAGGCGGTGCCACAGCTCGCGTCGTGCACCGTGGTCAGCCCGGATGAAGTCATCATCTCCGAGATCAGCTTGACGCCGGCACGGCGCTGCTCGCGGGTGCTCCCGGAAGGCGTCACTTTGCGGAAGAAGGCGCTGGCACGCTCCGCGACTTTGCCGAGTAGCTCGCCGTTTTCATCCTTATAAATATGTCCGCCGGGAGGGTCGGGGGTCTGTGCGGTAACGCCCGCGGCTTCGGCGGCCTTGGTGTTGAACCAATAGACGTGGCCGCCGCGGTGGGAGACGTAAACGGGGTGGTTCGGAGCGGCCTCGTCGAGGTCCTTCCGGTTGATCTGTCGGCCTTCGCGGACTTTGGTGTCGTCATATTTGAAGCCCATCACCCATTCGCCGGGAGGCGTTTTGGTGGCGCGCGCGCGGATCGCATCTTTGATGGCATCGATGCTTCGAAGGTCGAGGTTCACGCTCACGATCTCGCGGACGCCGCCTGAGGCGGGATGCGAGTGCGCGTCGATGAATCCGGGAGTGACCGTGAGCCCTTCGGCGTCGATCACTTCGGTACTGTGGTCGATGATGTTGCGGATGTCGTCGTTTGAGCCGATCGCGACGAAGCGGCCGTTCTTGATCGCGAACGCTTCGGCGCTCGCGAGGTCGTCATCCATCGTCATCACGCGGCCGTTCACGAGCGCCACGTCCGGTTTGGTCGCGTCGATTGTGCCGCTCGATTGTGCCCCGGCTTTCGCGCCGGTGAGTGCGACGCCCGCTGCTGCTGCGCCGGTCATGCGTAGAAATTCAGAGCGTGTATACCTAGCCATGTTTTGCCTTTTTCAGTTGATGGGTGATGTGGAGCTCACCGTTTCGTTTCCGATGCGATATTTTTCGAACCATGCCAAGACGTATGAGACCTTCCCGATGAGCTGGCTGGGGCGCCGCACGATGTTATGCGATGCGCCGGGCATGCGCACGAGGGCCGTATCGATGCGTCGAAGCTTGAGCGCGTGGAAGAACTGCTCGGACTCCGAGAGCGGCGTTCTCAAGTCCGCGTCGCCTGTCAGCATCATCGTCGGCGTCGTGACGTTTCCGACGAGCGAGATGGGGGAGTACTTCATATAGGCTTCCGGATTTTCCCACGGCGAGCCAGGATAGCGGTAGTTGTGGTAGCCGTAATAGTTGTCGGCGACGAGCACCTTGCTGTACCAGTTGATGACGGGCTTCGCTGCGACGGCGGCGCGGAAGCGGTCCGTCTTGCCGACGATCCATGCCGTCATGATGCCGCCGGCGCTGCCTCCCGTCACGAAAAGGTTGCGCGTGTCGATATGGCCGCGGTCGATAACGGCGTCGACGCCCGACATCAAGTCGTCGTAATCCTGGCCGGGGTAGTCATGGTAGAGAAGGTCGCCGAAGGCGGCGCCGTAGCTCGTGCTGCCCCTCGGATTCGCGTAGAGGATGACGTAGCCCGCGGTCGCGTAGAGTTGGATCTCGGAGGAGAAGCGGTCGCCGTAATTCGAGATGGGGCCGCCGTGAATCTCGAGGATGAGGGGGTACTTTCGGCTCGGGTCGAAATCAGGCGGCGTCATGATCCAGCCTTGGATCTTGCGCTCGTCGAACGAGGACTCCCACCAAATCTCTTCGACGCGTCCGAGTGTTTTGTTCGCCAGCAGGTCGTCGTTCAGGAAGGTGATGCGCTCGATGCCCGCCTCATCGCGTGCACCGACGGCGACATCGCCAGGATGCTCTGGCCGCGTCACCGTGAACGCGACCCGGCCGTCGTCGGAGATCGAGAACGATCCGCCGCCATAAGGACGGCCATAGGAGGTCCCGCCAACATTATCGGCAAGCACACGCACTTCGCCCTCGGGCGTGACGTGGGCGACCTTCGTGTTCCCCTCGTCGTCATATTGGAAGAATATGCCGCGGCCGTCGAGCGCCCAGGTCGGGTTCGAGACCGAGCGGTCGAGGTCTTTGGTGAGAAGGCGCTTCGCGCCGCCATCGGCGTTCATCACATAGAGCCCGGTCACTTGGTAGGTCCGAATGTGATCGTCGTAGCCGAGATAGGCGATCTGGCCTCCGTCGGGCGAAACGGTCGGGCTCGTGTCAGGGCCGTTTCTGTTGGTGAGAGTTTGGACCGTGCCGTCGGCGACGGAGAGTTTGTAGATCTCAGAGTTTCTGAACTCGTATTCCCAGTCTTCATTGCGATTTGCGGAGAAGACGAGCGCTTGACTGTCGGGTGTCCATACCGGCGCGTCGCGATGGTGAAAGGATCCCGACGTTACTTGGCGCGGCGTCCCGCCTTCGACCGGAAGCACGAACAAGTGGTAGTAGCCGTGGTCGAGATAGCCGATGCCGTCGGCGCGGTTCTTCAATCGCGTGATGAGCTTTGGCGGGGTGGCCCACTTGGCGCCTTCTGGCTTTTTCGGGAGAGTCGCGAGGTGCGGCGGCTGCTCGGGGACGAGCATCGAGAACGCGATGTGCTGGCCGTCGGGGGACCATGTGAGGCCGCGTGGCGATTTCGTCAGCTGTGTGAGCTTGGCCGTGGCGCCAGTGTCCATCCAGCGCAAGTGGATCTGTGAGTCGTCGATATAGGCGAGCTTCGTGCCGTCTGAGGACCAGCGAGCGGCGCTTCCGTTTGAAAGCCGCCGGTGGTCGGAGCCATCGGTGTTCACGACCCAGAGCTCGCGTCGGCTTTCGTCCTCCATGATGTCCATGGAGTTTCTTTCGTAGAGGACGCGGCTCCCGTCCGGCGAGATCTGCGGGTTCGACGCCCACTCGAGCTCGAAAACGTCCATCGACTCGAAGTGACTTTGCGCGGCGAGGCTCGTGGCGAACAAGACGGTGAGCGCAACGGTCAAGGCTCTCATGATTTCCTCCTTACAATTTGCGTGACTTGGCATTCCAATGGTGCTCGAGGTTTTTGATGAACTGTTCGCTCAGATGGCAATAGGCCTGCTCGCGGGCGTAGGTCGCCATGTAGCGCCGGAAAATGTCGAAGGGCTCCGCTTGGACCCGGATGGCTTTGCGATTGCCGGCGGCGCTCACCATTCCTGAGCCCACCGCGTTTTGTACCGCGCTCTCGACGGCGGCGTCGAGCTCTTCGGGAGGATGGACTTCATTGATGAGTGCTTTCGCTTCGGGGCTTTCAACGGAAAATCGACGGTCGAACATAATGGAATCGCGCGCGAGACCTTCGCCAAAAAAGCGCGGAAGGCGCAGGTTGGCGGCACCAGGGATGATACCTTCTTTGCGTGCGGGAAGGTTGAAATAGGCGCCCGCCTCGGCGATGACATAGTCGACGACAAGAAGCAGCTGACAACCGCCGCCAATCGCGAAAGCTTCGACGACGGCCATCCACGGTTTCTCGAGCGTTGTCTCCGGCTCGTCGGGTTGGTACGGCTCCAGTGCGAGCCCGCGATAGAGCTTGTGGACGAGGGGCAAGATCGTTCAGCAGAGCGTGCGGAGATACACGACGCATTGGGCCGCCGCGTCTCCGGAAAGACCGAGCGAGCTTGCGATGAGCGGGGCGCCTGCGACACCGAGAATCATGAGGATCGAGGTCAGTAAAACCGCACCCGCAAGGCTGGTGCCCAGGATGGCCCGACGGCGTGGTAGATCCCCAGCACCCGTCGCGCGGGCAACCAGCGGCCCGGTTCCAGCCGCGATCAACTCGAAGGCTGCGTAGAAGAGGATGAGAACGAAGACGGAAGAGCCGGTCGCTGCTTGGGCCGCTGTAGATACGGTCTGGATGAAATACTGATCCACGACGCGATAGCCGTTCGTGAGCACCGTGAAGAGCGCGCTTGGCACCGCCAAAGCAAGGAGCGTTCGCGTGCTTAATTCAGGATGCGTTTTTGGGGGAGAATTCGCCGTGGGTAAGAAAACGCACTCTAGCACGAAAATTCTACCGTTTGACGGAGCGCGGCCTAGCTGAGATTGCTGAACGCCTCCCCGTCTCGGATGCGGGAGAGCGTCGCACCTACTACTCTTTAACCCCTTTCGGGAGAAGCGTGCTCCACGCCGAAGCCGACTTGCTCGCTTCGATTATCGCGCCCGTGAGAAGGCCAACGTAGCTGAACCGCTCCTTGTGGCTGCCGTCGAGCTGCTATTGGCCGGGCGCTCCGATCGCAACGGGACGAATTGGAGACCCGGAGTTGCCCTTGTCAAGAAGCGGCAACACGATCGTGCACGACGTCGAGACTTGGTCCCGAGCCATCTCGCCCAGCTTGACGTTCTCGAGATTGTAGATTCCCGCTTGCGTTAGAAAGTAGTGGTGGACGGCGAAAGCCATCCCGGCGGGCGTTCCGGGGGGGCGGCCCGTTGTCCCCCGAAAGCTGTCCCTCGGCAACGGGATCGAGGAAAGGCGTGTCGAGCCCGACGGCGACGACGCGGCGCTCGCCGAGGTATTCCGCTGCCTCATATGAGAGACCGGGCGCCATGGAGTAATAGACCTTGTCAGTGTCGGGGTCTTTGTAGTGATCGCTCCAGCCGGTGTAAACGTACAGCACATCACCGGGAAGAATGCCTCGGTCCTCGAGCCCTTGTGCCGCGAGCATCTCTTCGATGTGGCGCGGCGTGACGACCTCTCCGGCGTTCATCGGCCTGCCGCCACCCACGTGCTTTTTGGCATCGAGCAGAATCGCGCTCGTGACGATAGGCGCTACTTTTTCCATGCCGAGCTTGAGCAGGGGCGACTCGGGCGTCGGCTTCACGTCTTTTTGTGTGAAGCCGCCATAGTAGTGCGCGCCTTGTGCGGAAAAAGGTGACGTGCCATCCCAGGCGTCGTCGAGATAGCCGAAATGCCCGAACGCATCGATCTGCATGCCTTGCTGTCCCGGGTTGGCGCCTTCGTTGAGCACGTCCATGTTGAAAGCTTGCGTCGTCCCCGGAAGGCTGTTCGATGGAAGAAATTTTGGCTCGAAAGGGCCGGCGAAAGGAGAGAGCGGCATCGTGCTCGAGCGCACATAAGAGAGCTCATAGACCTTGGCGTCAGGATTCGAGAGGGACATGGCACAACGGGCCCACGTCGCCGGCCCGAGCTCTCGCGCCATTCCGAGCTCGTCGCCCGTCGTCGCCTCGGCGAACCCGTCCAGGAAGCTCCCGACTCGGATCGTCCGACATTCGTAAAAAGGCATGCCGCAACGGCGATGACAAGTTGAGTGAAGCGGAGCTGGTGTTTCATGACGTCTCCTTACTTTCGGTTTGTCGCTAGCTCGAAGGTTTCGCCTTGCTGATGACTTCGCCGGGGAGCTCGCCTGTGTACTGACCTTCGTCGATGACGAGCTTGCCGCCGATAACGACATAACGCATACCTTCGCTATAGAGGTCCATTTCGTCGAAGGTCGCGCGATCTCGGATCGTGTCGAGATCGAAGACGAGTACGTCCGCGCGATAGTCCTTCTTGATCCAGCCGCGATCGTCCCAGCCCATGATCGCAGCTGGGAGTGAGGTCGATTTGCGAATGAAAAACGGCAGCGTGATGACCTCTTCGTCCAGAACGTATTTCCGCATGACGCGCGGGTACGTGCCGTAAGAGCGCGGGTGCCTGCCGGGAAGCCCGAAACCGTCCGTCGCGACGGTGATGTAGTCGCGGGTCAAGTAGTAGTGAATGTCTTCTTCCGACATCGAATAAGAACGGATGCGGGCGTCGTGGTCGAGCTGGAGATAGCGGGCCGTGGCGTAGAGTGATTCGTCCCGAAGCTCGGCGAGCTCGGCGAGCGTCTTGCCGATATAGGCGGGCCGCTCGTCGTACTCGGAGATGAACATCCGGTCGGCACCGCCGCGCGCGAGGATTTCGTGGTAAACGTCTTTTTCGACTTGGGAGGCGAAAGTCGCATCCTCGTCCATCCGGGCGCGAATACGGTCCTTCAGCTCCCGAACCTTCACGCTCCTATCTTCGTCACCGAACGGGATGCTCTCTCTCAAATACGGCTGCCACTTGAAGAGCTGGGTATTCCCGTCCGGCCCGGACGATATGTAAGGATATTGATCGGCCGTCACTGGGACGCCTTCGGCGCGGGCTTTTTCGATGAGCGCGCAGGCGTCGCGGCTCATCCCCCAGAAAGGAACTCCCGTGGACTTGATGTGGCCGATATGGACGGGGATTCCCGCCGCTTTCGATATGTGGATCATCTCGCGGACCGCGTCGAGAAGAGTTACCCGCGGCGAGGGGTCGCTCTCGACCCACCAAATGGAGCGCAGGCCTTCACTGCGCATATGAGCGGCGAAGATACCACCATAGGACCCCACGACTTTTCCGAGCTCGATAATCTCTTCCGTGGTGATGAAGTGTCCCGGCCAGTAATCGAGGGCTGTGGCGATTCCGTAGGCGCCGCCTTCCATGGCTTGCCGTACGAGTCGCTTCATCTCTTCCATTTCGGGCTCCGTCGGTGTGCCCTCGGGGTCTTGCATGACTCCCCGGCGCACGTTCGAGATCCCGACGAACATCGCCGCGTTGGTACCGATACCCGATGAAGTCCATTGGCCGCTCTTGTCCTGGATGCGCTCGTCCTGGCCCCAGGCGCTGCCTTCGCTGAAGACGACCGTGGTAATGCCTTGCAACAAATTATTGACGGTCGCTTTTGCGCGGCGCTCTTCGTGATCGAAGCCGGAATTCGCGTGCGAATGCATGTCGATGAAGCCGGGCGAGACGTAAAGTCCTTCGGCGTCAATGACGCGGGTCGCAGTGGCGCCGTCGAGTCGACCGACAGCAACGATGCGTCCGTTCTCGATAGCCACGTCCCTCGTGAACCAAGGATTGCCCGAGCCATCGAGAACGCGGCCGCCGCGAATCAAGATGTCATAGCTCGGTTGAGCCGTGGCGGAACCGACAGCGGTTAAAAAAAAATAACTAGTACGTTCCATGTCTTCATAACGAGCCCTACATATCACCGTTGGTCGTGAAAGTGAAATAGGCTCTCGAGGCGCCTCTTTTGGCATCTTCCTTCGTCAGAAAGACTCAGCCAACGCTGAAGAGATCTCGCGGGATATCTTCGGGCCAAGCTGCGCCCGTCAACAATGAGGCGGCAAGCTTTCCGAGAGTATCGGAGCATTTGGCGGAGCCTCCGTTGCCTCCGGCGGCGACGACAAGTCCTTTGTCGATCTCGTCGATGATGGGGTAGCCGTTTGGCGTATGACACAAGATGCACGGCTTGGCCTCGCAGGCGAGGATCTCGACATCCGGCCAGAGCGAGTGCAAGGCGGCTTCCATGGCGACGCGCGAAGCGTGGTTGGTCCCCGTACGAAACCATGCTTGCACTTCGCCCAGCGTGGTGAGCTCTCGATCGAGGACGGAATTTGCTCCGAGCTTGATGTAGAAGCGCCCGTTGGGATAACGGATCGGCGGGGTCATGTAGATGTCCCAGATATCAATGTCATCAACGAGATAGATCACGGTGGGTGTCTTGCCGAGACGCTCAAAATCCGCCTCCGAGACTTCGGCGAGGATGACGGACTCCGTTTTGGGTCGAAAGTCGAGGGGGCGCGGGAGGAGACTGTTGAAGTTCGTAAAGGCGCCCGCGGCCACGACAACGTTGCCGGCGAGGTAGCCATCGCCGGCGTCTGTCTCGATGACGAATCCCGCTCCGTTGCGGCGGATGGCCGTCGCGGTCTCGCGCACGACGTGAACGCCTTCTTTGGACGCGATCGCGAGCTGCGCGCGAATGAGCGCGCGCGGGTTGATATAGCCCGCCGGCGCCGGCTCATGGATGACGCTGTAGGTCTCGGGAAACTCTAGATCGGGGAAACGCTCCTTCCACGAGCGGTCGCCGACTTCGTAGAGTGTGAACTTCCGCCCGAGTGCGCGCGCCGTTCCGAGCGGGTCTTTCATGTGCCCATCGGCGATGTGGGGAGCCTGCACAATGAGCATCCCCACGGGATAGTGAAAGCGAATGCCGGAGACGCTCTCGATCGTCGCATATTGCTCGATGGCGCGCTCGGCGAGCTTGGAGTAAATCCGGTCGCGTCCGATGAGGCGCGTGATCCTCCCTTCGTCGTAGTGGCTTGCGAAGACACCCTGGTGCTCTGCCGGCACTTTTGGCTCGTCCGGGCCGATGATGACCCCCGAGCCGCCCGTGGCGCTCAGATAGCGGAGCGCGGCGCTCCCTATGAGTCCCTTGCCAACAACTGCAAAATCGAATGCGTCCAAGCGACTAAGTGTAGAATGTTGCGGCACGAAACGCGAAGGAGGCGAGATGGTTCATCGCAGGCAATTTCTAGGCGGTCTTCTAGGTGCTCCACTTCTGTCCCGAAGCTCGCAGCCTCATGCTGCTGGCGGGCCTCTCGTCGTCACGAGCAAAACCAATTCCCGGGTTCGCGAGGAGATCACGACGACGGCGTGGACGATTTTGAACGGCGGCGGAAGTGCCATGGACGCGACCGAAAAGGCCACGAATATTTCCGAGCGCGATCCTCGGGACCCGACGGTGGGCTATGGCGGCGACCCGAACGAGGACGGCTACTTGCAGCTCGACGCTTCGGTCATGAATGGTGCCGACAACAACAATATCGGCGCCGTCGCCGCGCTAGAGAACATCAAGACCCCTTGTTCGGTCGCACGTCTCGTCATGGAACGTACGGACCACTGGCTGCTCGTCGGCAAGTGGGCGCTTCGCTTCGCGAAAATGCATGGGTTCAAAGAAGAGGACTTGCTCACCGATGAAGCGCGCAAGCACTGGCTCGAGTGGAAAGAGACATTGAGCAATCGTGACTACTATCTTCCGCCTAAAAATCCTGACAAGCCAGAAGGGGGCGGCACCATCAACGTTCTTGCGCTCGATGGCGGGGGCAATATCGCAGGCGTCACGAGCACCGTGGGGCATCACTTCAAGCTCGTCAGTCGGGTCGGGGACTCGCCGGTAATCGGCGCTGGGCTCTACGTGGACAATGATATCGGCGCGGCCGGTGCGACGGGGCACGGTGCCGAGGCGGTGAAGAACAGCGTCAGTTTTCTCGTCGTCGAGAAGATGCGTGAGGGTCTGTCGCCGCAGGAGGCTTGTCGCTTGGTTTGTGAGCGTGTCGCCTCCCGCTATGGCGGGAAGCCTTTGTTCGGGCTGAAGCTCGTAGCGCTCGACAAAAGCGGCACCTACGGCTCCTGCGCGCTTCGCGGGCGGAGCGAGAGCGCGGGCTCGACGGCGTTTACCGGTCTGGGGTTTTGCGTACACGACGCGCGCGGGCATCGCCTGGAGGAGGGCGACGCTTTGCTACCGCCAATGACCCAAGACGAACTCGATTCCATCCCCTGGAGGTGACCCATGGAACGTAGAAAATTCTTTCAGTTGTTTTCTGGAGTTGCTGTTTCGGCGCTCCCTGGAATCCGTCAGGCAGCGGCCGCGCCGCGCCGGGTCGGTATCGTTGGTGGCGGCATTCTCGGAGGCTCGCTTGCGTACCATCTCGCGCGCCGCGGCGCCCAGGTCACGGTATTCGAGAAAACGAGACCGGCCGCGGGCGCGACCGCCAATTCGTTTGCGTGGATCAACGCAACCTTTTCGAAGCGGCCCCATCATTATCACCATCTGAACCGCTTGGGAGCTCTCGGCTATCGGCATCTCGAGCGCGAGCTCGGGGGCGACCTAAAAGTACAATGGGGCGGGAGCCTCGAATGGTACGGCGTTCCGGATCGGGCCCGTCGGTTGCGCCAGCAAGTCGCGAGCAAGCAAGCGTGGGGCTATCCGGCGCGGCTGATCGACCTCACCGAGTTCGAGAAGCTCGAAAGCGGGGTCGAGCCAGGTGAGGTGCTAACGGCGTCCTATAGCGAGCAAGAGGGGAGCATCGATCCCGTCCACACGGCCGAGGTGCTGCTCGATCACGCCAAAGCTCGAGGCGCTGAGATCCTCTATCCCTGCGAAGTGACCGCGCTCGACTTGGAATGGGGACGTCTCCGCGGCGTTGCGACGACCCAAGGCGATTTCGAGCTCGATGTTCTCGTGATTGCCGCAGGTGTCGATACGCCGAAGCTCGCCGCGATGGCCGGGCTCAAAGTGCCGCTCATCGAGTCTCCTGGCGTTCTCGCACATACCAAACCCGCGGAGCGTCTCATCAACCGGGTCGTTCTGTCCCCGGGCGCGCACATGAAGCAAAAGCTCGACGGCCGGCTCGTTGCGGGCATAGGATTCGGCTCGGCGCCGGTCACCGAGGCAACGCAGGAAGAAGGCGAGAGAGTGCTCGCCTCGGGGAAGACCTATCTTCCCGGAATCGGCAAGCTCGAGCTCGAGCGCGTCACGCTCGGCTATCGTCCTTTGCCCCGCGACGGGTTCCCCGTAATTGGGTTTTCCGAAGGGGTCCCGGACGTCTATCTCACGGTCATGCATAGCGGCGTGACCTTGTCTCCCGTGGTCGGCCGTTTGGCGGCGCTCGAGATCCTCGACGGGATCGAGGTCGAGCTACTCGATCGCTACCGCTATGGAAGGTTCGAGAAGAAGCGGTCGAGTTGATCTGCTTTTTTCTGAATATTGATCTCGCTCCAAAACTGAACGGACGGGTTAGAGCCTAGTTTCGGGTCCCAGGCTAGTTGCCGGCAACACTTGACTGCGGGAGCACCCATTGACTCGCGGTGACCACAATTATGGTCAGAGATATGGTTTTGCTACGTGGTGTGGACAGCCCATCTCAAGGAGTCGGTAATCGAGGATTTGCGTTGGTTTGGCAAGAAGGATGGACGGATGTTGCTGAAAGAAGCTGAGCAACGGCTATTGGCCGACTCGGCCGTCTTTGACGTTCAGTGGAACGCCGACAAAAAACATATGCTCTTTGGCCATAAGCTTTTCTACATTCTCCAATTGTTCGTAAGGCGGGATACCTCGGGAGAGAAAGTAGTGATGAATCATGGGTCTTGTCATATCATCCGGAGACTCGACATTGAACGCATCCGTACCCAATGCACGTACTGGAGACTCGACAAGGGCAGCGTCCATAGGCCACATTGTCGCAACAGCGCCGACCGCGTTGATTTGAAGGGGCGATGTCAGACGGTTTCTAGTCACAGATTTGGCAGAAGACCCAAAATACCGAGAAAAGACTTGACAGGTTTCGCACGACAAAATGGGTCGCGGGGCCATAGTGTCTAGAAACGGCGCTCACATTCGCACTGTAGGGCACTGCTGCGCTCCTATCAGACATTTTGACTTTCGTTTCGATTCGCTCCGTTTGTAACGGTCCGGAGCCGTCTCAGGGCGCACAAAAAGACCGGAGTATAATTCATTACTACGGGAGAGACGATGATCGAACAATTCAAGTCCTACTTCACCAAGCTCGAACGGCTTTCTGACGACGAGCTCGATCGGTCCGCCCAGACGCTGGTCAAGAGCGAGAATGAAAGCCTCGACATCGCGCTCGACAAAAAGGACCCGAAAAAGAAACTCGAGCGGCGGAGGAAGAGGCAGGAGAAAGCCTCTGAGCCATCTCGTTCAGAACGAGATGGCGAAAAAGACGAGCACGCCGAGAGTCGCTACGTCGCTTCGGAGGTTTCCGAGCGGGTTCACGAACGTGATGGCTACCAGTGTTTGTACTTTGCTCCGGATGGGACGCGGTGTAGCTCGCGCGTGGGGCTGCACCTCGACCATCGGTCACCTTTTGGCATCTTTCATAACAACGATGAGCAAGTTCTCAGACTCTTGTGCGCCTTATGCCGAGTCCGTGATTATGCCGAGTAGAGGTCGGGCCGGTGGCGGAAAGGCACGGTGGGCGCGGGTTGCGCTCGACCGACAAAGATTGCTACTCGGCATAATCAGAGCGGACTCAAGGAACGCAGGGGACTGGCGCGAGGCAAGAAGGCCTCACGCCGATACTCGTGAATAACCTTGCTCGATCGGATAGAACCACACCCGCCTACCTAAATGCGCCGCGTCAATGGTTAGCGGTTAGCGGTTAGCGTTTAGAGGCTAGATGCGGCGGTTCAGGCGTATCTCCATGCACGCGGTCATTCCGTGGCGGTCGATGCATAGCTCGCCGGCCGCGCCGTCCCGACGGAACCAATGATGGAGTTGCTCGTAGGACAACTGGTCGGCAGGCGCTCCGTCGAGGGAGTGCAGAATGTCTCCGGGGTGGAATCCTGCGGCGGCTCCAGAAGTGGCGGGCTCGACCTCTTTGATGATCCACGTGTTGGCAAATGGCGTAATCCGCAGCCCGCTCATGTCGGCTTCGAAAGGCTCGTTGGTGCGAGCTGTCTTTTTCAAGATCATCGCTCGTTGGGATAGTCGAAAATCACGTTGAAGCGTTCGAGAATACCGAGGGCGAGAACTCCTTGACGACCACCGGAGGTTGCATATCCCTGCACCGGAAATTTCGAGAGCACGTTCTCGAGCCGATAGGCGCCGAGCCGGAGTTCGCGGACTCGACCGAGATAGGCTGTCACGCGTCCGGACAGGCGAGGTAGCGCCGCAAGAGATCGTAGCCGATAACCCCGCCCATGTAGGCTTCCTCGGCGGCATCGATGAAGGGCACCTCGGATTCCCATCGCGCCTCGGTGCGGTCATTCGCGAACATGAACCGGACGGTGGCAACGGTGTCGCAGCCGACGAGAGCGAGGACCGAGAGAACGGCGATAGAGGTGCTGCGGAAGCCCCGCGGATTTGCTATCACCCTGATGAGCTAGGCGGTGACGGCCTAATGGCTTTGCCACCGATGGCCGCTTCTCCGATATTCAAAAGGTGATCCTTCATTCTGCGATAAGAATTCGCGATATCCATATAGGAGGTGCTGATTAGTGGATCCACGGTCTCCTCGGACAGGCGACTCCAGTGACGGTCTCTGAGCGCCCTTATCTCGTCGGTGATTTCGTGACTTCGTCGGTGAATATCTTCAATATAACCGTCGGGAGTATCCTCGAGACCCGCATGGATGATGTCGTAATAGCCGGCGATCAGGTCATGAAGTCCCAGCAGCTCTTCTTGCTGGGCGTCGGTGAGACGCACGTCGGCCTCACGCAGTCGCAAATAAAGCTTGAGGACATTCGTAACATAATCGCTCACCGATTCGAACTCGTCCGCCAATCTCAACTGAGCCCGCGCCTCTTCTGCGACGTCATGACTCAGATCTTCCGAAAGCAAATTGGTCAAGAACTTCGTGACCTCGATTTGAACTTCGTCGATCGTATTCTCCTCTTTGAATATCTTGTCGGCCACGTCTTTATCGCCGGTCTTGTCTGTAATTACAAAACGTAAATCGTTCACCATGGTTCTGACATGTCGATCCGTCACCTGAATCTCGTGACGCGATTGCTCGATAGCCGCAAGTGGCGAGGAGACCAGATGAAAATCCAGGTGGGTCAAGCGCAGGTTTTCTGCTGTCGCGCGGCCTTTGAAAAGCTTGTTGAGCGCGTTCGCAATGGGCGTGATGAAAGGAATGAACAAGAGTGCGGTGATCAGATTGAACGTGGTGTGTACCGCCGCGATCCCCGCCGTCATGTAAGGGAAGCTCCCGTCTGGACCCACCATATTCGGGTCCGCGCCGCGCATGACTACGCTCTCGATGAAAGGTATAAAAACAGGAAGAAAAAGGGCCGTGACGGCGATCACGCCTGAAATGTTGAAGACGATGTGGAAGTAGGCGGTGCGTTTCGCGTTGATGTCGTCCGCCCCCAAGGACGCCAAATAGGCCGTTATGGTCGTGCCGATATTCTCGCCTATCACCAAAGCGGCGGCGGTTTGAAAATCGACCACGCCAGTATTGGCGAGGGCTATCGTTATCCCCAAGGTGGCGGACGAAGATTGAACGATGAACGTTACAACACACCCAACGAGCGCGGATTTCAATACGCCGGCGTAGCTGGTTGCTTCGAACATTTGGAACACGGCCGCGAAATCGGGAAGGTCTCGAATGGGGGCGAAACCGTCCTTCATGATCTCGAGGCCAAAAAAAACCATCCCGATCCCGAGAACAGAAAGCGCAATGTAGCGCAGCTTCTCGGCCTTCAGGAAAAGCCACCCGAAGGCAGCCAGTCCGAGCAACGGAAGACCGTATTGCCCGATCTTGAGCGCCAATATCCATCCCGTGATCGTCGTGCCGATATTGGCGCCGATGATGACCCCAATGGCTTCGGTGAGCAGCATCAATTTGCTATTGACGAGACCGATCACCATGACCGAGGTAACGGAGCTCGACTGAACGAGGGTGGTGACGAACAGTCCGATGACGACGGCCAAAAAGCGGTTGGCTGTGACCAATCTGATCATGCTTCTGATTCGGGAGCCGGCAATAACTTGAAGCCCCTGCTGCATGTACTTCATGCCGAGCAGGAAAATGCCAAGCCCACCGACGAGGTGAAAAACCATTTCCAGGATTAAATCAATTTTCATGAAGATTTCTTGGTCCGGGACACGATACGTGAAAGCAGAAGCCTAGAGACGGCTAGCTTGGCAGGACCGTCGCGGAAATGCAATGGGTCGGCTTAGAGCTCGAAATCGAGACGGGTCAGACGCCCCTCGGACCCGACGAGAAAGCCAACCCCACCGTCAGTGAAGGCGAGACTCCAGTAGCTCTCGACGGCAATCGACCTCCAGCTGCGGCCATCGTCGCTCGAGTAACTGACGCCGCCGGGCCCGACAGCGACGATGGTGACCGTTGGGGCTCCGGGGACATAGGCGATTCCGTAGACGGCGCCGGGGAAGGTCGGGCCCGCTACGAGCCACCAGCTTTCACCGAAATCCTCGGACATCGCGACGTTGTCGTCGTAGTCCTCGGGCGCTGAAATGTCGCCGCCGGCCGCTACGCCGTGCCCGTTCGCAAGGAAAGTGACCGAGGTCAGCCCAGACGTGTCATTGCCATGCGGCACCGGGGTCGAGATGACTTCCCAGCTGTGGCCGCGATCCGTGGTCTTCAGAACGCGCGCCCCGCCGACTCCCATGGCGACAAAGGCGGTCTGCTCGCCGAGCACGGCGGCGCAGGTGCCACTCGCGGCAAAGCCGCCTTCTCCCGGGAGCGGGGCCGGGAGGCTCGAGGGATCGATTCGCTCCCACGTTGCGCCGTCACGCGTGCGGATCAAGACCATCTCGCCGCCGACGGAATCGCTATAGGCGAGCCCGCTCTCGGTGTCCCAAAAATCCATGCAGTCGAAAAACGCTTCCGGCATGTCGTTCACGAACTGTGTTGCCCACGTCGCGCCGCCGTCCTCCGTTTTGTAAATGCGCGAGGCCTCGCCAGGTCCAGCGCTCATCAAGTACGCGGTATCGGCATCGACCGTGTGCACGTCTCGGAACTGGAGCTCTTCGGCGCCTTCCACGACGCCGGAGCTCCAACTTGCGCCGCCGTCGATGGAGCGTACAAAAGTTCCTTCGAGGCCACTTGCCCAAATGACGTCTTCGCCAGAAACGCTTATCGCCTGGAGCCGCACCTTCGTACCCGACGGCTGGGGCGTCAGGACGAACGACGTGGCCAGCGCGAGGGCGATCATGGTGTTGTGGGCGTGAGGACGATGTTTCGGTAGAGGATGCGGCCGTGATCGCCCTGTAGCAGGATCGGCCCCGGCTCGCCTTCATTCGCGTCGAGAGCACCGCCTGTGATCCCGGGGATCTCCTGGTGGTCGATGATGGTCTCGCCGTTCAACTCAACGGTGACCCAACGGCCGAGAAGAGTAATGTCGAAGACCTGCCACTCATCTGCTGGGAGTGCAGGATTGGACGTTGGTGTGATTTGTCCATAGATGCCTCCCATGAAGAGGGCATGAGGTTTTTTGCCGTGGTCGTCTCCTCGTGCCGCCCGCGCAAGTAGATGCCGCTATTGCTTCCGGCGGGCACGTTGACCTCGATGTGGAGCTTGAAGTCCCCGAACTTGTCGGCCGTCATGAGGTTGTCGCCCGATTCTTCGTTCACGAGAACGCCGTCTTCCGCTCCCCATTCACTCGGACGGTCACCGAGTTGGGGCACCCAACCGGTCAGGTCCGTTCCGTTGAAAAGCTCCACCGGATCGCCCCAGGTCGGATTCTCGGCAGCGGGGAGCTCGGGCGCGCGGACAGCCGTCCACACAAAGCTCACCTCGTCGCGTGTGCCCACACCGTTCCACGTGTCGCCATCGAACGTTCCCTCGTACATCGTCCCGGCAACGTCCATGGTCAGTGAGTTGCCGGTGGCAGCGACGGCGTCGAACGCGAGCGCGTGTCCGCCGCGAGGTTGGAGACGTCCCGCCAGCGCTCCCTCATCTTCGATGAGCTCGAACCAGAGCGGGTAGCTGTTCTCTCCTTGGACGGTGACATCCCAGCGTCCGAGCATTCCAGCATCGTGCCCGGTTGCGGTTTCATTTTCAGTCTCGGGCTCAGTTTCGGGCGTGCAAGCCACGAGACCGGCGAATAACGAAGCGTAAAGAGATCTAGGCATGGAGCTCCTCCGTCAAAGCGTCCCAGAAACGACGCGGGATGGTGTGGGCCAT
This sequence comes from Acidobacteria bacterium bin61, assembly GCA_963578475.1. Taxonomy (GTDB): domain Bacteria; phylum Acidobacteriota; class Vicinamibacteria; order Marinacidobacterales; family SMYC01; genus SMYC01. Next base: position 17,944 of record CAUZCL010000066.1, read on the forward strand.
CATCTCGAAATTCTCGCGCACCTCGGACGCGGTGCGCGCGCCCGCGACGACACATGCGATGGCGGGGTGTCGCAGCGGGAACTGAAGTGCCGCCGCTTTCAACGGTACGTCGTGCTCGGCGCAAAGCGTGTCGAGCTTGTTTTTCCTTGCGATAATCTCGGGGGGCGCCGTTTCGTAGTTGTAGTGCTCGCCGCCGGCGAGGATGCCGCTATTGTACGGACCACCGAGAATGATCGCTATCCCTCGATTCTCGCATGCCGGCAGAAGTTTCTCCTGAGCGCTCTGGTCGAGAAGCGTGTAACGGCCGGCGAGCAAGAAGCAGTCGAAGTCCGCCTCGCGCGCGAAGTCATAGAGCATCTCCCACTGGTTCATACCCGCTCCGATGGCGCTCACGATGCCTTCCTCCCGCATGCGGGCGAGGGCGGGGAACGCTTCACAAAGCGCTTGCTCGTAGTGATCGTCCGGATCGTGGATGAGTGCGATGTCGATGCGGTCGAGACCGAGCCGCTCCAGGCTCGATTCGAACGAGCGTCGGATGCCGTCCGCGCTGAAGTCAAATTCCGGGTTCAAGGGAAGCACATCCTTGTATTGGTGATCCTGTATGTCGCCGGAATCCGGCCGGACGAGCACGCGTCCGACTTTGGTCGAGAGGGTGTAGTCGTCGCGCGGGTAGTGGCGCAAGACGCTCCCGAGGCGAGTTTCTCCCGTACCGTGCCCGTAAAATGGCGCCGTGTCGAAGTAGCGCAGCCCCGTGTCGTAGGCTGCAAGGACAGTGTCTTGTGTGTTGGTGTCACCGACGCTGGTGAACAGACCACCGAGCGGCGCGCCGCCGAAACCCAACCGGGTGACGAGCAAGTTCGTGTGCCCGATCTCCGCGGTCTCGAGCGGGTTCACGGCGAGAACGCGGCGGTGATTTGCTCGAGCGAGACGCCAAGCGTCGTTTGCGCGATCGCGTCGAGCTCGTCCACAGGCCCCTGGAAGTGAAACGTTTGATGCACGTGGGTGAGGCTCTCGCCCGGTGCGAGCTCCGCGGCCGCGGACGAGGTCTCGAGTTCGTAGAACGGCCCGAGCGGCTTGGCCCCCGGCTCGGGCGGGCCGTCGTTGTAGCTGTTCACGACGTCGCCCGCGAAAGGCTCGTCTTGAATCTCCCACATGCTGTTGACGTAATCGGTCGTGCCTTCGAGGAGCGAGTAATGTACGAGCGTGAGAACACCGCTCTCGGCATCGTAGCTCCCGACGATTTCGACTGCCCGACGGCGGGACACGCCGATCTTTCCCCGGTACGCGCCATCGCCACGAAAGAACATCACGCCGGGCTCTTGCCGGAGCCGGTCGCCAGGTACTTTGCCGAAATAGGCGTCGTTGACGATGGGACCAAGGGTTGCTTCCGCGCCCTCGACGAAAGGGATGACGATCGTGGTCGAAGGCGATGGGTTGAACATGCCGAGAATCCAAATGGAAAGAAGCCCCGTCTCTTTGCTCCAAGCTTTGTCGCCACTATTCGTAATCGTGTTCTCCGACTCGAAAGCGACGACTTTCGTCTCGTTGCCGAGCTCGATATCGAGGCGCCGGTCGACTTCGTCGAGCAAGCGGATCGTGCGATCGGCGACGAGCGCGAGCGTCGTTCCGGAATAGTTCACGAGCTCGATAGATTTTCGAAAACGCGCATGCATCGGACCTTCCTCGGTCACGTCCCACGCGCCCCAGTCGATAGGCTCGGGCGTTTGCCAATGTTCGAGGTCGAAGGCGTCGTCTCCCTTGAAGAAGATCGAGAACTGGCCGCCTTCCGGGCCGAGCCAAAAGCGGTCCTCACCGCCGAACACGTTGATGTGGGGGACCCGCGCAGAGGCGGCGATGTGCTCGCGGTTGAGCCAGCCAAAGCTGAGGCCGCTGAGACCTCCCGACGTGCTCGTCATGACGCGTCCCTGATACGCGGCGACGACGGCGACTTGCGCGTCGCCGGAAGCGAGCAGGATCACGTCGTTATGTTGTCTCAGCAATTCGAGATCGTCTCCGAATGTGAGCATGGGCTCAGCCTTGTTGAGGTCTTCGGGTGGACCTGCACATTGGGCCATTAAAGCCAAGGTCAGCAGAGCCCAGTTTCGCACGGGGGGGATTTTAGCATTACTATTGGCGCGAAGGAGACACGCATGAGATCGCCCATCCCGCTCTTGGCTATCGTTGCGTTCGCGATAACGGCCGTCCCACACGACTTGGAGCTCGCGCGGCTGCCTGCGGTGAATACGGCAACCCGATGAATGGCGGCGACGTTCGCGGCGCGAAGTGGATGGTGTACCGCTTCCATCCCGAATCGCCGATCGTGTTCCAGAAGGACATCAAAGTGACGATAGAGCACGGTCACGCGAACCATCGATCGGATAATTTCTACACCGTGGGCTACTGGTACCAGACCGAGCCCCACAAAGCCTTGGCGGTGGGCGATCGCATCCCGCGCCAGTTCAACGTGGGCGGTCCGACCACGGGAAAGCCTTAGCGCGTGGCTAGGGAGTGGCGATCTCTTTCAATCGCTCTGCCAGCGCATCTCGAAATTATTTTAGTGTCTCACTCGGGGATGGTTGAAACCCCTCGCCTTTAGGAGAAGCCTTAAGGAGGCATGCGGTACGGTCTCCGGATGAAAGGATACCGGAAATCATCGCACACGACGTACCAGTTAAACTA
>CAUZCL010000067.1:0-18706 GCA_963578475.1 Acidobacteria bacterium bin61
TCTGGCTCCCTCCGTTTCTTTCCAGCACAATCCGAGATCAGCTTGTCGACATTGTCCTTGGTAAGGTGGGGCGCCAGAAGGGCCGCGACCGTGAGACTGATGCGACTTTTGGCAAGTGCTATCAGTAGCTGGGGGAAACGGCGCGAAACGTTCGCCACATGTATACGTGCTGGCACGGCGCCCTCGCTCAAGTTGAGGCCTGTAATGCAGTATTCGTAAAGGTTTTTGTAGCCAAGCTTGAGCGCGGTCTTCCTGCTCGACATCTCGGCAAGATGGGTAATGAGCTTGGCGATGGTCCTGTTCTCCACGAGAACTAGTTTCTCGGCCGAACAGTGGAGCTCGTCGTCAGAAAGCCGCTCGAGCTTCGTGGAGTAGCTCGTGAACTGGTCGTTCATCATATCACCTCAGTAATGAAGTATACTCATGCGGTATAGGTTCGCAAGACTACTCCACGCCGCGCGATCCGAGCTTTCGCACAAGGATGACGTGCGCGCAAAGCGAAGAGAGTTTTCGGATGCGCCACGTTGTGCGATAGGATCTGCCGCCACGTGAAGAAACTTCTCCTCGTAGGGCTGCTTGCGGCGCCCGCATCAACCGCATCGGGCGACGACGTTCCGGGCGTCGTTTATGAGCTCGTGGATGGTTCGGGCTCGTCTTTCGACCGCTTCGAGGCCTCCGGCGCATCCTACTTCGCGGGCCAGCTTTTGATCGTCGACGATATGGTGAACACCCTCTTCGTGTTCGATACGGCCGGCAGACTCTCTGCTCGACTCGAGGCGAGCGGCTTTCTGAACGAGCAGGCGAAGTTCGAGGATATCGCCTACCTCGAGGCCCAAAATACGTTCTTCGCGGTGGGTTCTCACTCGGGCTGGAGCGAGGAGTGGCTCCGGCGTTTCAGTGTTCTCTACGAGTTTCGCGTGGCTTCTGGCACCATCGAAGAAGCAAGCGTTCGGCGTCTCGATCTCACGCCGGCATTCGAGCGTCTAGGGCTTTGGAAGCCGCACGGTATGAAAATCGAAGGACTTGCCGTGGATCCTTCAGACCAGTACTTGTTCGTCGGGCTACGTGAGCCCGTCGACCGAGCGCGGGTCTACGCGTTCCCATTGGAGGCGCTGCGTCGCGGGGACCCGAGCCTGCGGCCGGACGTTTGGGTCGAGTTCGACGCGGGTTTCGTTCAAAATACGCCGTACTGCATCTCCGCGCTTCTGTGGGAGCCGACCTTGCAGGGGCTTCTCGTGACAACGAGCACGGAGGAGGAGCCGAGCCATCGCTTTCTCGGCAACCGGCTCTGGTTCGTCGGCCCCGACCGCGAGCCCGTTTTGCTCCTGGACCGATTCGACGAGGGGATGAAGGCGGAGGGCCTCACTGCCGGCGGAGGAAGCCTCTTCATCGCCTTCGATAACGATCAAGACGACACCACGATCCCGAGCCGTCTTCGTGTCCTTCCTCTCGACACCATTCTCGAGAAGCTCGACGCGAAATGATACGGCTTCTTACTTTAGTCAGCGCCTCGCTCGCCGGGTTCGCGACATTCGCTTTTGCCGAGCAACTGGCTCATGACAAAGGCGCGAGCGGCGTCTGGCAAAAGCTCACCAAGCTGACAACGACGGCGAGCCTGCTTCATATCACGGCAAATCCGGATGATGAGCATGGCGGCATGCTGACGCTCTCGAGTAGAGGGCAAGGCGTGCGCGTATCGCTGTTGAGCATGACACCAGGCGAGGCGGGGGCGAACGCTACCGGACCCGAGCTTTTCGACGACCTGGGCTCGATTCGTGCCGAAGAGCTCACGCTTGCTGGACGGTATTACGGTTTGGACGCCCTCTATTTCACGCGCCTTGCCGATTACGGCTATTCGACAATTGCCTTATGGGGTCCCCGGTGCCTATCGGATCTTGGCGAACCTACTGTCGCTCGCGCGACGGCCTACTGGCCCGTAGCACGCATCTGGCGCGCGAGGGACACCCGGTCATCGCCGCCTCCGGGTGCGCCGTCGGGACCGCTAGAGGTGATGACCAGCGTGCCGTTATCGATGCTGAGCAAGTAGGGCTGGTCCCATGGGTCTAGCTCTTGCCCCGTCTGGAGGAGTGCAGCATCCACGAGCTGCCCCACTTCGCTCGGATAGGCGCCATTGAGCGCCCGATATTTGTCCGCCGCCATGCGAATTCTCAAAAAATGCGAAGTGAGCGCTGTCTCCGAGATACGAATGGCCGCATCTTGTCGGCTCGTTGGCGCGTCGACGAGTGGCTCGGCTTCGGTCTCGGTGTCATTAGTGCAACCGAGGGCATAAAAGAGACCGAGTAGCGCGAAATATCTCATCCGTGGGCTTTCCTCAAGACGGACAACACGGAGCTCACACGGGAACGAAAGAGTGCCGCGTCAACCCACTCGTCGTTCGTGGGCGTGGTCGCAGGCTGGACGAGCTCGGTGTTTGCGATACGCGCGCGCTGGGTGTCAATACCTTTCGTATCGAGCTGGTCCAAGACGGTGTGGTAGCTCGAAACGTCAGCCGCGAGGACGGCGTCGCCTGCCGCGCGAGCTCGCAGTGATTCGAGGGCCTGGGCGAGTGATTCGATCGACTCCGCGCCCTTGGTCGCTCCAGGATTCGGGAAGCTTGGTCTCCGCGTTCAATCGGGCGACCTCGACTTGTCGCGAATCGAGACCGTGCGCGTTCGAAGTTGCAGCCCTCGAGGTTCGATTGCCGGAGCAAGGTGTCCGTCATGTCGGTCCCTCGAAATTGGCTCTTATACCGAGCGACTCTCTCAGATCCGCGCCCACGAGCTGGGCGCATGTGAAATCAGCCTCGCGGAAATCCGCCACGGTTATTTGGACTCGGCTCAGATTCGCGGAATCGAGTCGGGCACGGCGCAGCTTGGCGCCGGCAAGTGATGCGTCTGCGAGATCGTCACGATGCAGGTTGGCGTCACTGAGGTCGACCTCATGAAGCTGGGCCTCCCGCAAATCGGCATGACTCAGGTCGACGCCCTTGAGAGACGAGCGTATCAACGTGGATGCCCGCAAGAGCGTATGGCTGAGGTCGACACCGTCCAGCTTGGCCGCAGCCATCCGGATACCGGTCAAGTCCGGCGTAACGCTTGCGTTTTGCACGCGCCAGTCGTTCCATTCGGAGACGCCTTGGCGCAATAGGGTCTCATGGGCGGGATTGGCCATCGGGACCCTCTGAGTGATCGAGTTGAGTTGAAAGGATTAGCTCTAGAAGACGCTTCGAGCCGCCCGAGCGCTAGTCCTCGTCGCGCGGCTTCTTGGTGCTGCGCCGTGGATTGTGCTACCGTCTCGTGTTTTGCCCCAAGCACCATGGAGGTGTCTATTTCAACGCCTGATACAGCGAGTCAAGAGCGGGATTACCCGCGCGATCAAGTCCACATGTTGAAGATCGACGGGCGAGAGTTCATCCTCGTCGGCACTGCCCATGTTTCGCGCGAGTCAGCAGCGCTCGTCCGGCGCGTTATCGAGCAAGAAATGCCGGACCGCGTCTGCGTCGAGCTGGACCAACAGCGCTACCAGGCGCTTACGCAAAAGACGCGCTGGGAATCTCTCGACATCAAGGAAGTCATCCGAAAAAAGCAGCTGAGCACACTCATAGTCAACCTGCTTTTGAGCGCGTATCAGAAGAAGCTCGGCCTCAAGCTCGGCGTGATGCCGGGAACCGAGCTTCTCGAGGCGACGCAAACGGCCGAAGAGCACGGGATTCCGATCTCGCTTTGCGACCGTGACGTGCGGGTCACGCTTCGTCGTGCGTGGCGCTCGACGCCGTTTTGGAAAAAAGCGTTGCTGCTCTCGGCCATTCTCGCGAGTGTGTTCGACGATAAGGAAGTGACGAAAGAGCAGATAGGGGAGATGCTCAAAGGTGACGTGCTCTCCGAGCTCATGAAGGAGCTCGGAGAAGCGATGCCGTCTCTCAAAAGGGTGCTCATCGACGAGCGCGATACGTTCCTGACGCAGAAGATGCGTGAAGCAGAAGGACAGCGCATCGTCGCCGTTGTGGGCGCGGGCCATCTCAAAGGGATCATCAAGGCACTCGATGCTCGGCAGGAGGATGATCTCGAAGAGATTAACACGATCTTGCCCGTGTCTTCCGTGTGGAAGTGGGTAGGGTGGGGTGTTCCCGCGGCCATCATCGCGTCGATTGTTTTTATCGGTTGGTCGAAAGGGCCGGAAGCCGCGGGAGATAACGTCCTCTACTGGATTCTCGCGAACAGCGTCCCGTGCGCTATCGGCGCGATGTTAGCGCTCGCACACCCCCTCACGATCGTCGCCGCCTTCGTGTCGGCGCCGATCACGAGCCTGACGCCGGTGATCGGCGCGGCCTATGTGACGGCCTTTGTTCAAGCCTATCTTCGGCCGCCGGTCGTCAACGAGTTCCAGGTGGTCGGAGAAGATATGGGAAGCTTGAGGCGTTGGTGGGGGAATAAGCTATTGCGTGTCTTTCTCGCGTTCATCCTCCCAGGGCTGGGAAGCATGCTTGGCTCCATCGTCGGAGGCGTCGAGATTTTTAGAAACTTGTTCGGATGAACCTCTCCTACGTCGACTTCATCCCTTTGGCACGTTCCTCGCCGTCGTGGTCGGCGTTTCTCCTTATGCGGGACGACGCGAGGGCACGACCGAGGACTACTTTCTCGCGGGCCGCAGTTTGACGTGGTGGCTCATCGGGATCTCGCTCATCGCCTCGAACATCTCGACGGAACACTTCGTTGGCGTGGCGGGCTCCGCTTACGGTCGGGTGGGTCTCGGGATTGCAAGCTATGAGTGGATGGCGGCCGTGACGCTCGTTCTCGTGGCGTGGTTTCTTCTGCGCGCTTTCTCCGAGCGGGCATCTATACGATGCCGGAATTTCTCGAGTACCGCTACGACGCGCGCGCACGCGCGGTGATGGCGTTTTTCTCATGCTTGCCTACATTGTCGTGGCGCTCGCAATGGTGCTCTATTCGGCGCCACCGGATTGAACGTGATTTTCGGGCTGCCGGAGCTCTTCGCGCAACGGTTCGGCCTGGACGGGGAAGCGGCGCAGAGTGCGGCGATGGTGTCGTCGATTTGGCTGATCGGCATCGTCGCCGGCGCCTACATGATTTACGGCGGCCTGAAAGCGATCGTCTGGTCGGATCTCATCCAGGGTTCCGTGCTCATGCTCGGAGGGCTTTCTCGTCCTCGTGGTCGGCTTCGACGTCTTGGGTGGGACCGCCGGGATCTCGGGCGGTATTCGTGTCTTTTTCGAAGCGAACGCGCACAAGCTGCACACCGTGTTGCCGTGGAACGACCCCGAAATGCCGTGGCTCGCGGTGTTCGTTGGAGGGCTCTGGATCCCCAACCTCTTTTGCTGGGGCATGAACCAGTTCATCACCCAGAGAACGCTGGGTGGCAAGAGTCTTGCCGAGGGGCAGAAGGGGATCCTTTGTGCCGCCTTTCTCAAGCTCCTCATTCGATTTATCATCACGTCGCGTTTCTGCACCACATGTTAAGCACTTTTCTCGTGCAGATTGCGTTCATGGCGGCGGTGACTGCAAGAAGTCCGCTGAAAGTGCCCGTCACGCTACCGGAGGCCGGCCTCGTAGACTGCACCCCCATGCGAGGCCGATACCTTGGTGGAGGCACCGTGATCGTAGCGACGGCGCTTCTCTACATAGTTTTCTGGTAGCGAATGGCGCCAACAGATTGGCTCCAACTGTTTCTCCCCGACGAGGAGGAGAAGGACCCGCGGTTTCGCGCGTATCGACCGGCTTTCCGTCATCGGTCTGCGTGTCATCGCGGCGGTCTGCGCCAGCGGTGTCCTGTATGGCGGCGTGACCGCCTGGTTCGTGCCGAGCCTCCTTTCAGTGATGGGCGGTTGGACGACGATGCTCACGATTTTGACGATGGGTCTCATCGGTCTGGCGTTCTCGTTCTGGCCGCGCGGCAGTCGCTATTCGCGTTGGGCGGGACTACTTGTCGGTTACGGCGTTGCGGTCGTTCGGTTCTCTAGTGTGGCCTCGATCGTCGAGCGCCCCGAGGTCGGGAACTTTCTCTACTCTGGAATCCTGACCGGCGTGATTCTGATCGGGATGGCCGCCTTGCCGCTGAAGCCCATGCAGGTCATGGCCCTAGGCGTCGCTATCGCGGGCACCTATATGGTGGTGATTCCTTGGGTGTCCCGAACGTGCCTTCGACGCCAGGGATCGAGCTTGTGTTCGTCGAGCAGGTCGTGTTCTTGTGAACCGGGCACGCCGCTCGGCGCAAGAAGCTCTCGAAGAGTTGAGAGCGGCGCAAGCGCGGCTGCTCGTCTCGGAGAACGCGCATGCTCAGAGCCGCTTTGCCGCCGCTCTGAGTCACGAGCTCAACACACCGCTCGGGGCCTTGACGAGCGCTTTCGACACGGTTCGGCATCTTCTCAAGAAGTACAAGATCGACGCGGACGAGCGTGCTTCCGAGGTGCTCGAAGGCGCGGAAAAAGCTGGACGCGGTTCGGCTGCACGGCTTCGAGAAACGATCGCTCGCATGCGCTATTTGACGAATCTGGACCGAGCGGAAGAACAAACCGTCGTTCTGAACGAGCTCTGCCAGGAGACGGCAGCATCGCTCCGAGAGGAGCTCGAGTCCAAGGCCGAGCCTGTGTCTCGATAGCTTGCCAGTAGTGCGTTGCCGGCCCCAGCAAATCAGTGCGGTGCTCTCGAACTTGCTGCGCAATGCTGCAGCGGCCATCAAGGAGACAGGAAGGATTACCGTCGTCACCCGCCGCCAGCCCAACGAGGTCGTGATCGAGGTGCGTGACGATGGGTGCGGCATACCCAAACAGCAGCTAGACCGACTTTTCGAGCCAGCGTTTCACGTCGAGGGCACGCGGGTCGCGACCAAGAATTGGGGCTCTTTGTGTCCCGGACCATCATCAACGAGCACGGCGGAAATCTGGACGTCGTGAGTCAGGTCGGGGCTGGAACGACAGCGCGGGTTTCGCTACCAGCTCGTTCGAGCGCTGAAAAAAAAGGGTCTTGATGGGGGCTACCTCACAACAAATACCGCCACCTACACTCAGTTTTCCACATAAATGAAGTGGCGGCTTTTGGGGCAACACTAGCGTTTGTGTCGTTTGCAGGGCATCCGTAGGACTTGAAACAGCTTTTCAACACGGTTTTGCACAATGTGGAGGGAATTGGCGAAATCGGGTCAGCTCTGACGCTGGTGGGAAGCGATGTAAAAGCCGAGTACGGCGCCCACGCTCAAGCTGGCGACCGTCTTAATTTGCTACAGGACCTCTCCCGCCAGCAGCGTATCGATGGCTCCGACGTTGCGCGCGGCCTCGACGAAGCCCAGGACCACGATATAGCCGCCGGCCACCATCAGAATGATGTAGCGGGCACTGGCCTAGCTTAGAGGTCTCATGAGCGGTCGAATTGTGGCTATGTCTTCTAGATTAAGGTTGGATCGCGAAACTGTCAAAAATCCAACAACTCGGGCGCGTGGTCGGACGCCTCCAGGAATCGGATCAAATCGCTGGGCGCAATCGCAGTGGTACGGTCGTTTTTGAGCGGGTGGTAGTTCAACAGGTCGACGTCGAGCATCGCGCGGTCCAGAACGACTTGGACGCGTCGCTCGGTGTCGTTGATCACCGCGAAGGGTGTGACGGCACCCGGAGTCACACCGAGTGCTTCCATCATGAGCTCAGGAGTTCCGAAGGATAGATTCTTGTGAGCGTCCAAGCTGCGCCGGAGGCTTTTGAGATCGATCTTGCGGTGCTCGAGTGCCACCACCAGAAATAGCTGTCGCTTTTTGTCGCGTAGAAAGAGGCTCTTACAGTGACCCCCAGGAAGATCGCCGCGCAGGCGCTTGCTTTCTTCGACGGTAAAAACAGGCGCATGCTGATAGGTCTTCGTTTGGATACCTAGCGAGACCAAGAATTCGAGAAGCTCTTCCGGAGTCGTCATCGTTTCGATCTTATAATGTCGGTCGTGAAAATGACGAAGCTCTGCACGGAGCTCGAGATCTCACGGGTGGGGCTTGGTGCGTGGGCCATGGGTGGCGGCGACTGGACGTTCGGGTGGGGGCAGCAGGATGATGCCGACTCGGTAGCAGCGATCCATCGCGCGGTCGAGCTCGGGATCAACTGGATCGACACGGCCGCGGTCTATGGGCTTGGCCACTCGGAAGTCGTCGTCGCACGGGCGCTGCGCGATCTGAGCGGTTCCGAGCGTCCGCTCGTGTTCACAAAGTGCAGTCGGGTTTGGTCGCCGCGCGGGAAGATCCGGCACAGCCTCAACGCGGACTCCGTTCGGCGAGAGCTTGAAGACAGCCTGCGCCGCCTCGAAATGTCGACTATCGACCTTTATCAAATCCACTGGCCGTGCTATCCGGCTGATGGCCCGGCACCAGAGATCGAAGAAGGATGGGAAACACTCTTCCGTTTGCGGGACGAAGGGAAGGTACGCCATATCGGGGTGTCCAACTTCAACGTCGAGCAGCTCGAACGCCTCCGCCCCATCGCACCGGTGAGCTCGATGCAAGCCGCTTATTCGCTCCTGCGAAGAGACATAGAACAGGAGCTCCTCCCGTACTGCCTCGAGCAAGAGATGGGCGTGATCGTGTACTCGCCAATGGCATCGGGGCTCTTGACCGGAAAGATGAGCCGCGAGCGTATAGCTGCGCTACCGAGCAATGATTGGCGCAAGACGAAGAGCCTCGAGTTTCAAGAGCCCCGCCTGAGTGAGAATCTTGCGCTCGCCGACCGCTTGGGGGCACTGGCCGCGCGCAACGGTAACACGGTGGCCGAGCTCGCGGTTGCTTGGACGCTTCGGCATCTGGCCGTGAGCGGCGCCATCGTCGGCGCGCGACGGGCGGATCAAATTGAGGATTTCGTGGGCGCTTCAGAGATCGAGCTTGACGCTGGTGAGTGGAATGCTTTCTAAAGTAAATCTCTGCGTTTGGCCCTGCAGAGGCAATTCTGATCGGTTGGAGCTGGATAAATATTAAGAAAAGCGAAACGCAAAGGCGTAAAGGCGCAAAGAAAGAAAGAAAGGACTGAAAGTGGCTGGAAAGAAAACAGAGTCGTTTGCGTGGTGTCGCAAGAGTTCCTAACCGCTCGAAGGCACTGGCCACAAGAGTCGTATAGGTTCAGCGGGTGCCATACCATTAGCCTGTCTCCTGCGCGTCTGATCATTCTTCCATGGCAATGTCCATGATCCAGATGTCGCCTTGATCGTCAGTCCAGTCAAAATACAAGAATTCGCCATTTGAGCTGAAGGCGCCGCCACCCCCTGTCTTGCCCAGGAAATTCGTCAGGAGTCGCTCAGAGCGATCGGCAAGCGTCGAGGCCCAAAATTGCCCATCCCGCTAGAAAAAGACTTCGCGCCCGTCCTTCGACCATCGCGGATGGTGCCCGCGAGTCGTTGTCAGCTGCTCGGCCTCTCCCCCGTCGGCCGGAACCTGCCAGACCTCGTTCTGTCCCGAACGATTTGACCGAAAGACCACCCACTGCCCATCCGGCGACGGCACGGGTAGTATGTCCAACGCTGCGCTTTGAACCAATGGCCACTGCTCCCCTGTATCGAGTGACACAACCCATATGTCGCCGATGCCAAGCCGGAAGATTTGAAGAAAATCTCCGTCCCATTCGGTGCCCAGGTGGGATACCGATCGGTCCCCTCGTAAGTCGTGAGCTGCCGAGCCGCTCCTCCGCGACTTGGCAGAACCCGCAGGTCCCGATTCCCATTCCAATAGGAATAAAATGCCACCTGCTGCCCGTCCGGGGACCATCGAGGGAACCAGTCTGGCGTCCGTTCGGTGGTGAGCTGCAGCATCTCACCGCCTTCCGATGGCAGCACCCAGAGCTCCGGGTTCCCGCTGCGCTCAGAGCTGACCACCAATCGCGTCCCGTCGGGTGAGACGTCCACGCCGTGCGTCATCGCGATCGAACGTCAACTGTTCTGCCTCTGCCCATGTTGTCGGTGCGTCATCCAGTATTGGCACGCGCCACGCGTTCCCTATCGTCCCGCCATCGATATAGGCGAGGCAGGTTCCGTCTGACGAAATTACCGCGCGCGACATGCCGACGCCGACCGACACGCGCTCGGGCTCCCCGTTCGGCAGGCCCGCATCCGTTACCCACTGCTGCCAGAGATCGCGGCTACCAGCTTTGTTGGAAACGTAGTAGACAATACGACCGTCGGGTGACCAGCTCGGGCTGACGTTAAAGGTGACCGCGTCGGTGATAGGAATGGCTTCACCGTCAGCTATTCGTAGAATCCAGAGTTGGCTGACCTCGCTCCTTCGAAAGTGTCGTCCGGGCGATTGCGCTCGTATATGTGGATTTCATGTTCCGGATTTCGGCGCTTGGCCGAAATCGCGAAGTAGAGACCGCCAGGGCCGCCTCCGATATAAGCGATTTTCATGTGCGACGGATACTATATCACCACGCCAAGTCGTCTCTGGGGAGCGCGACTCACTTCGCTCGAGGCTTGAGGATGATCCCTTCATGTCGCTTACCGTTCATCTTCACGACCGCGGGCGCATCCAGGCGCAGGTGTCGGACGGGCCCTTCCTCAGAGTTCGCGGGAAGTTGCGCTAGCCAATCCCAGTCGAGGAGCCCGCTTGTTTTTTCTGGATTCACGGTGAAGTAGCCCACATTGTTCGAAATGAGATTCTGAAAGAAATGTGTCCCCTGGGAAGGCGTGACCCGGAAGTCACGGAACCCCGCCTCGACGATGACCCTTGCGCCCGCCACTTGGCTCCACGTCACCGGGATGCCGAGATAAGGCTCGCGCGATCCCCATCGGCCCACGCCGATGAGAATATAAGGTCGGTCCTCGGCCTGGAGCGCTGCGTTCAGCTGGCTGACGATTTGAGCGGTGTGGCGGCTGTCCTTGCGCTCGAAGCGGTGGTAGTCCACGACCACGATATCCTTCAACTCTTCGAAATGCCCGTGACCGAGGACGCTCTTGCTATGGCAGATGAGCGTGGCTTCATCGACGCTGCCGAGATCGACGTCATCGAGTTCCTGGGCGAGCGCGAGCGGGCGCAGCTGGAGGAATCCGAACTCGCGCGTCCCGTCTCGTGTCGGCGTTAGGTTGACGGCGAACTCCAGCTCCACTGGGCCGCGCGTGCCTTTCTCGCCGATCTCGAGCATCGCCTCGAGAATCTCCGCGAGAGGGAACAAGTCGTGTTTCAAAACTGGGGCGAAGGTTATAACTCTCGCGCCCTCGCGGGAAACGCCGTCATAGAGAACATCGTTCTCCGCCGAATAGGTCGAAGCGACCTGAGCGAGAGTCCCGTCTTCTTCCGCGACGTCTAGACCACACTGCACGAGGTCCGCTACGACGTCACGTCGACCGTCTCGCGATAGCTCGACGGCGTAGAAGCTGTGCTGCGACGTCTCGATGTCCTCCGGGAGGCTCATCGGCACGTGGCGCGGATATTTGGGGCTGAATCGCACACAGGAACCGCCCTCCTCAACCGTTTTCCCGAGGCCGAGCGCGACAGCGGCGATCCCGTCCTCTCCCTTCGCGGGAGCTGTCGGGTAGAAGTTGTGCGATCTTCCCGCACCAGAGATATCCGGATAGAAGCGATTACCGTGAGCCGTGCCAATAATTTTTTGAATGATCACGGCCATCTTCTCTTCTTCGAGCCGATATTGCGTCGCGTCTAGAAACGTCTTGGCGCGCGAGGAAAAGGTCGAGGCGTAGACGCGCTTCACCGCGGTCATCAATTGTTCGAGCCGCACATCGAGCGACGGATGGTTGTTGGGAACCATGTACGTTTCGTAGACGCCGGCGAAAGGGTGGTAAGGCGAATCCTCTAAAAGACTCGACGAGCGTACCGCCAGGGGATAGTGGGCACGGTCGAGAAACACTTTGAAGTCCTTCCGGAGCTCGCGCGGGAACGACGCTTTCTGGAAGCGCCGCTCGATCTCGGCGTTGTCATCGCTCTCGCTTGCAAAGCCCCAGAAATCGTTGTCCTCGATGAACCGGTCGAAGACTTCCGTTCCAATGACCACAGTGGTGGGGACGAGGATGGCGACACCCGGGAAATGGCGGTCGATGTGGTTGTGGTTGAGAAGATTGTTCACGAAGGCGATACCGCGCGCCTTGCCGCCGAGCGATCCGCCGCCGATGCGATAAAAGCTTGCGGTGGCGTCGAAAGTACTTCGGTCGAAGTCGACGACGAGGCCTCGGTTGCGCTCTTTGCGGTGCTCGGCGATCGCGTGAACCACGCTATTGCGTAGCTCCTCGAGCGTCGTGAAATCCGACACTTTTTGAAGCCGCAGCTTCTTTGCGAGGTCGAACTCGGTGCGAGCCTTGAGCCAAGTGGAAAAGTCGTTGCGCTCGCCGTGATAGGCGAGGCTTTCGGCGGGCACTGTTTCGAGCATATGCGCGAGCGTCTTCAAGTCCGAGGCGCGCCCGAGCTCCTTGCCATCGGGAAGACGGAACACGAAATCCCCAATGCGCAGGCTCTCCACCATGAAGCGGCGCACTTGGTGTAGAAGCTGCGGCGAGCCCTTTAGAAGAAACGAGGCACCGACCGCCTCGGCCTTCGCCGCGTTCTCCTGGTGGCTCGATTGCAGCATGATGGGCACATCGGGCCGAATAGCGCGTACCGCCTTGGCGAGGCGAACGCCGGCGTCTGGACATTTTTGGCCGTCCTTTGGGAACTGGATGTCGGAAATGATCCCGAGGATGTGCTCCGAGTAGCGGCTGAAATGTTCCCAGGCTTCTTCATAGTGGTCGCATAGAAGGATCTTGGGTCGCGCTCGGATGCGCATGAGCTTGTCGGAGAGGTTCAAGCCTTCGGGAAGGAGGCTCTGAGAATGTTTGACCAGCTCGGTGTAGATGACCGGCAGAAAGGAGGAGTAGTAGCGGATGTTGTCCTCGACGAGCACGATGGCTGGGACGCCAACGACGCCGGTGTCGTTGGCGACGTTCATCCGGTCTTCCATGTACTTCACGATGGCGAGTAGGATGCGGACGTCGCCTTGCCAGAGGAAGACGCGCTCGATCGCCGAGATGTCATTCTTCTCGATGAACTGCGAGAGCTCACGGCGATCATAAGCGAGAAGAATCACCGGCGTCTTGATGCCGCGGGAGCGGAGCTCTGCGATCAGCCGGAGCACGTTCATATCGCCGAGCTCAATTGAGGTGATGATGAGGTTGTAACGCTGCTGTTCGGCCGCGTGGTCTAGAGCCTCTTGGCCGGAGAAGACGTGTGTGATGTTCGGGGTGTGGCGTAGATTGAGCTCGAGGAACTCTCCGAGGAACTGCTCGTTGAGCCGTCCGTCTTGGGAGAGGATGTAGTAGTCGTAGAGAGTCGAGACGAGAAGGACGTCTTGAACGCGTTTCTGGATGAGATTCTGGAACCCGTGGAAGCGCTCTCCAGGCATCGACACGCCTCGTATTGGGAACTCGATCTTCGCCACAGTGTCAGCCTCAGTGCCTCACATCGTCCCTAACGCGTATCTAGAAGTAGGGCTCCATCACCGACATGAAAGCACGGATCTCAGCCGGATCGCCGGCGCGATAGACCTCGCCCATGCCACCTTTCCCGATGGGGTCGAGGATTTCGTACTTGCCGAGCCTCGTACCGGGTTTGAGTGGCATGTGCAGGCCGATGAGTCTTGATTCTACACGACTCCCTGGTCCAACATGGCGTCCGCGATTTTCAGAAACCCCGCGATATTGGCCCCATTCACATAGTTACCTTCGGTCCCGAACCGCTCCGCCGCTTCGACCGTTGCCGTATGGATGTCTTTCATGATTATCTTGAGGCGATTATCTACTTCCTCACGCGTCCAACTGTAGCGCATGCTGTTTTGCGCCATCTCGAGACCTGACACCGCGACGCCGCCTGCATTGGCCGCTTTGCCAGGTCCGAAAAGCACCTTATTGTCTATGAAGAGCTCGACCGCATCGGGCATGGACGGCATGTTTGCGCCTTCGGAGATGACGTAGACACCGCCCTTCATGAGATTCCCGGCGTCCTGGCCCTTGATCTCGTTTTCCGTAGCACACGGGAAAGCGCAGTCGGCCTTGTGGCTCCAGAGCTCGTTACTCTCTGCGGAGGGATCGGACGGCGTGAAGGTCGCGCTCGAGAACTCGTCCGCATATTCTTTGATGCGGCCGCGACGCTTGTTCTTTAGTTCCATGACAAAGCGAAGCTTCTCGTTATTGATGCCTTCGGGGTCGTAGATATGACCGCCTGAGTCCGACAGCGTCACGACTTTCGCGCCGAGCTCGTTCAGTTTCTCGGTGGCGAACTGCGCCACGTTGCCACTTCCCGAAACGAGGCAGGTTTTTCCGTCGGGGCTCTCGCCCCGTGTCTCGAGCATATTGGCGGCGAAATAGACCGTGCCGTATCCTGTCGCTTCCGGTCGGATGCGCGAACCGCCCCACTCGATGCCTTTTCCGGTTAAAACGCCCGTGAACTCATTTGCTATACGCTTGTATTGGCCGAAAAGAAAACCGATCTCGCGGCCGCCGACACCGATATCGCCCGCGGGGATGTCGGTGTTCGGGCCGATGTGGCGAAAGAGCTCTGTCATGAAGCTTTGGCAGAAACGCATGACCTCGTTGTCGCTTTTCCCCTTCGGGTCGAAATCCGAGCCGCCTTTGCCGCCCCCCATGGGGAGGGTCGTCAGCGAGTTCTTGAACACTTGCTCGAAGGCGAGGAACTTCAAAATGCCGAGATTGACGGACGGGTGGAAGCGAAGCCCGCCCTTATAGGGGCCAATCGCGCTGTTCATCTCGATGCGAAAACCGCGGTTGATTTGTATGTCGCCGCGCTCGTCGACCCAAGGAACGCGGAACATGACGACACGCTCGGGCTCGATGATCCTCTCGAGCACTTTGGCGCTTCGATATTCGGGGTGCCTGTCGAGTACGACGACGAGGGACTCCGCCACTTCTTCGACAGCCTGATGAAATTCGGGTTGAGCAGGGTTCTTGGCTTTCACTTCTGATATGAGAGCCTGCACGGAATCCGTCATTGACTTTCAAACCTCCTATGGTTGATAAACGATTTCGCCGCCGACGATCGTCATGACGACTTCGGCGCTCTGGATTTCTTCTGGGGAAATGCGCGTCAAGTCACTGTCGAGCACCGCGAGGTCGGCGAGAAAGCCGCGCTTGAGCATCCCCTTCTCGTTCTCTTCGTGGGATGCGTAGGCGCCATTCCTCGTATAGGCGATGAGTGCTTCTTCCACTGAGATTTCCTCCTCGGGAACCCAGCCGTCCGGGTTCGCGTCGTCGAGGGCGCGCCGGGTCACCGCGGCGTAGATCCCTTCGACCGGTGTCGCCGGTGCGACCGTCCAATCGCTGCCGAATGCGAGGGTTGCGCCCGCATTCAGCAAGCTTTGGAACGCGTAGGTGGTCTGGATGCGTATGGGGTCGATATAGCGCTCTGCCCAGCGCCAGTCATCGATTGCGTGATAGGGCTGCATGCTCGCAATGACGCCGAGCTCCGCGAAGCGCGGGATGTCCTCGGGCCTCAAGTGCTGAGCATGCTCGATGCGAAAACGCCGGTCGCGCGCACCGTGGCCGCCGGCGACACGCTCGAAGATGTCGAGGAGCTTTGCGTTGGCACCATCCCCGATGGCATGGACAACGACGTGCAATCCGGCCGCGTCCGCACCCGAGATCCACGTTTCAAGATCTTCTTCGGTGTTGATGGAGAAGCCTCGACCCGAGGGCTTGTCATCGAACGGAGCGTGAAACGCTGCAGTGTGCGATCGGAGTGAGCCGTCGACAAAGCCTTTGAGGACTCCGTAACGCAGCCAAGCGTCTCCGCGGCCATGCTCGGCCACTTCGTCGCGCAGGCGCTCCCAATCCGCGAGCAGGACCGCCGCGTAGACGCGGTTTGTCAGCGTGCCGTGGTCGCGCACCCGTTGGAGCACCGCGAGCGTGTCCCAGCTGCCCATGTGATGGACGGACGTCACCCCCTGCGCGGCCAGGTGGCTCGTCGCGGCTTCGAGGGCGCGGTCGTAAGCCGCGTCGTCCGGAGGCGGAAGAACGTCGAAGACGAGATTCATCGCGTTGTCCTTGAGAACGCCGGTCGGGTCTCCGTTGCCGTTACGCTCGATGGTGCCGCCGGCCACGTCGGCCGTGTCCCGGGTGACGCCTGCGAGCTCGAGGGCCAGGCTATTTGCGAGAGCCATGTGTCCGTCGAGCCGGTTGACCCACACCGGATGCGCGGGCGTAAGCTCGTCGACCATCGCGCGATGGGGAAGCTCACCGCCCCAAAGTTGATGATCCCAATCGCCCCCGGTGATCCACGCGCCTTCCGGGACGGTCTTGGCAAACTCTCCGATGCGGCGGGCAAACTCTTCGGGAGTGTCGGCATCGCGCAGCTGCACGGAGGAGAGCTTGAAGCCACCGCCGAGGAAATGGTCATGCGAATCAATGAAGCCCGGAACGACGAATCGTCCAGTGGCGTCGATGACACGTGCCTGTCCAATTTGAGGGCGGATCGAGCTACTCGAGCCAATCGCGACGATGCGATCGCCTTGGATGAGAATGGCCTCTGCGGTCGGGTTGTCGGGATCGCCGGTCCAGATAGTGGCGTTCAACAGAGCGAGCCCGGCGGGCGCCCGCTCGCTCTCCGCGCCGCAGGCGAAGACACAGGCAAGGAGAACAACAATCAGGAATCGCATCGAGCGAGGTGTCTAGCGACGTCTCTCCCAAGGCTCGATCGAGTGGGTTTCGATTTTGTCGACGCGCCAAAATCCCGTGATCGCAACCCCCTTGCCGACGAAGCTCTCAAGCTCATCTTCAAAGGCATCAGCGTTCAGGAAAGTGAATCTGCGACGTCGCTTTACGATCTCATAGCCGCGCCACGTCTTCTCGTAAGGCCCCGGTGCGTCGTCCGCGAAGAGTTGGGTCAGCTGACGATGGGCGGTCACGTCTTGCGAGCCGGCCGGGGAGACCACCGTGCCGGTGGCCGTGTCACCATCGATCTCGAGCTCGTACTCTTCGTCGGTGAGACGTCGATCGTTCGAGAAATCGCCATATGCCGGATCCGCGTGCCATGGCGGCACGGCCCGGCTCTGCACTTCGCGCTTGATCGAGCGCGCCCAAGGCCGCGCCTCCGCGTAAGAGAGAAGCGACATGGGAGCGATCTCACCGGGACGGTGGCACGTCATGCACGACTCGACGAAGATCGGTGCCATGTCGCTCGTGAACGTCACAGCTTCTTTCTCGGTACCCGTGGCGATGCCGGTCGCGAGGGCAAAGAAAATGACGAGCTTAGAAGTGCGTTGCATGCATAGGCTCCTGAAGGAGATCGTAGTGCGAAGCTTCCGCCGTTTCAACACCTCGAGTCGCGGGAAGCATAGTACATAATACCTCCCTTCGAGGAGGGCCCCCGTGTCATCGATGCGCGACGAGCTCGTAGAAGTGTGGCGTACGAATAACCGCATCCATCTATTTCGGATCAACAATATTAGCGTATCTGATCTGAAACGCTCGTTGTCGTCGCGAGGAGGCCGCGATGTCGCACGGCAATTCGCCCACCTGCATGACGTACGTATCTATCATTTGAAAAAAAGTGCGAAGGACCTTGCGGCTGACCTCACAAAGTTTCAGTCAAAAGGGGCGCCCACGGTGACGCCGAGCAAGGCACAGCTGAAAAAGCGTTGACCGCGTCCGGCCGCGCCATTGAGACCTTCCTAGAAGACGTGCTCGCTGGCGCGCCCAAGCGCAAAGGCTTCAAGAAAGGAATCTTCACCACCTTGAGCTACTTTATCGCTCATGAAAGCCACCACCGAGGCAGCATTTTGCTCACTCTCAAGGAAGCCGGCTACAACCTGGACAAAGACGACCGCGACGCCATCTGGTCCTGGGACACGCTCTAGCTGACCTCTTGCCCTACCGGCACGAGCTCGCGGTGGCGCCACTCGGGAACGACGACGCCGAGCGAGATGATCATCCGAAGGGCTTCGTCGACGGTCATATCGAGCTCGGTCACCTCGTCGCGGGGAACGAAAATGACGAAGCCGGAGGTCGGGTTGGGTGTCGTGGGGACGAACACGCAGAGCACTTCTTTCCCCGTGCGAATCTGAATCTCGCCCAGCTCGCTCGACGTTTGAAAGCAGACGCTCCAGATACCTTTGCGGGGGTACTCCATCAGGAGCACTTTGCGAAACGATTGGCTCGTTGGTGACAAGAGGGTTTCCGCTACCTTCTTGACGCCCGAATAGACCCAGCTCACGAGCGGGATACGGGCGAGAAGCCCTTCCGAGGCTGCTAAAAGCCGTTTGCCGAGGAAATTGGCGGCCAAGAAGCCAGTCGCCGCGACGAGCGTGAACGTGAGGATGACCCCCAGGCCCGGGATGCGAAACCCCAACAGGTTCTCAGGACGGAACGCCGTCGGGATCAGCAGCAGGGACTGATCCATCAAGTTGATGAGCAGCCGGAGGATGAAGAGCGTCACCGCGAGTGGGATCCATACTAGAAGACCGGCGGCCAGATAACTCCGGATCTTCAGTCTACGCATGCGGTTCCGACACCCCTGAGCAAGGCGGATAGATCTTTGATTGTTTTGTTTGTGGAGTAGAGCCCAAACTCCAATGTAACCGAGTCGAATCGCGGCGGCAAGTCTTTCGTGTTATGTCATTTTAGTGTCTCACTCGGGGATGGTTGAAACCCCTCGCCTTTAGGAGAAGCCTTAAGGAGGCATGCGGTACGGTCTCCGGATGAAAGGATACCGGAAATCATTGCACACGACGTACCAGTTAAACTAT
>CAUZCL010000068.1:0-18341 GCA_963578475.1 Acidobacteria bacterium bin61
CGATTGGCACGGCGAGCAGGATGCCTACAAAAAGAGCCCCTACCCCTTCGAGCAGATAAAGAGCCGCGGCCAAGAGAAAGCCGAGATTCATGGACGCGTCGAGCATGCGGTCGAGCGCCACCGAAGCAATGGCCGCATCGCGGGGGACGCCCGAGCGCCGCTCCGCCAGGATCACTTGAATCGGCTCGCCGCCGACTCGCGGGCCGGGAGTGCAGTAGGCGAATCCGAAGCCCGCGATCCGGTAGAGCGACGTTTCGAACAACCCAATCTTCTGTCCCAGTCCGCGCAGCACGATCCACCACTTCAAGCCGAAGACGAGAAGCGCCAGCGCGTTCAAAGAGACGAGCACGACAAGCGCTGTCCCATCGAGCCCCCGAATCGCCATCCAGGCGTCCGCGAGCGGAACGCGGCTGAGCGTCCATGCGAACAGCCCGGCCGCCAAAAGCCAGAGAACGGCCCGCAAGGTGCGAGCCCGTCTCATGCCGCTCGATGGAGTCGCCCGGAGACCCACCACCAGTCTCTGGCAAACATGGCGAGCGAGGCGCCCGCGAAGAAAGGCGCCGCGCAGAGCGACGCTTCCGAAGGCAGAGGCGGCCACAACGACACCGCGAGAAAGCCCATCTGCACGCCGGCCAATATACGGCGCAACGCGTTGGGCTCGAACTCGAGCACGACTCGCCCCCGGCGGCGACGCCACACAAGCCCGAGCACGAACAGATAGCGCGCAAGGCCGATCACGACATACCAGGCTGGGAGCTTGCCATATTGGATCGCAAGGAGACTCGCAATCAAGATCCCCGCCGCATCAACTTCCATGTCGAGTCGCTCACCGAGGCGCGTCGCGCGCCCCATCGCCCGCGCGAGACGCCCGTCAACGGCATCCAGCAAGACGGCGAGCGTATAGGCGCCCGCGGGAAAGTAGGCGCGCACCCCGAGCGGCACCGGAATAATGAGAAAGCCCGCGACGACGGCAAGAAGAACACCTCGCACCAGTGTTACGAGCGTCGGCCATCCCAAGCTCGCGATAAGCGCCGACTCACCGTCGCGGATGTTCTCTTCGAGACTGTAAAACAGAAGGTATAGACAATAGGCCCAGATCACCAACGAGCCCACCAGCCAAATAGGCTGCGAGATCGCCAAAAGCGCGATACCGCCGAATCCCAGCAGGGCTACCGCTCTTCCTTGACGGCGCAACGAAGTGACGGCCGACGACATGACTTACTCGCCCGCAGCCTCGTTTGCGGGCGCCAGCTCGTCGTAAATCTCGAGAAAGCTCGACAGAAACCCTGCCATCGTCAGAGAAGTCGGGTGCAGCGGCACCAACCCCTCTCGAAATCCGAGAGCGTCGAAAGCACGAACGAGCTCCGGCCTCTTGCTGAAGACGTGCATCGGGACCGCCCAGCTATCGTTATTGTGGGTGACGAGCTTGGGTGGCTGATGGTCCCCGACCACGATCACGAGAGAGTTTTCGGGCACGTAGTCGAGGAGAAAGCCCTCCAAGATATCGAACTCGTAGCGGAAGGCTTCGACATACCAGGATGAGAGCTCTCTCAAATCTCGATAGGCATCATGTGCGACGGAGTCGAGGCTTCTTTGAAACGCGGTGCCGTCGTCGAAGCGCGACCAGTCCGGCACATATTCCGGAATAGGAAAGTACGGGATGTGGCTCATGATGAGCGAGAATTTGACGAAGAGCGGCTTTTGCGCGCCGCGGATCTCGTCCTGGTACAGGCGGTACATCGTGAATTGATCGGGGATCTTCCACCAGCCCATGGGCGGTCCTTCGTAGCCGAGGTCGTCGAACGCATAGATGCGGTCGAAGCCATAGAACTCGCCGTCGGGCCAGTACCGTTTGATCCCGGGCTCGGCGGCTACCGTACGGTACCCGTGCCCGGAGAGCACCGAGACGAGCGTTTCCCGTTTGGATGCGAGCAGAGCGTTGTAGAGATGCTCGCTATCGACGTGAAAGCCGCTGAGAAAAGTCGCGTGAGCCCGCCAAGAGCCACCGCCGAAAGTTGGAGAGTAGATCTGACTCGAAGCAAAATGGTACTTGGCCTGTGTGAGCTTTTCCTCGAGCGCGCGGAATCGTGGGCCGATCGCGTCGAAATGATGTGCATCTTCGATCAACGTGACCCCGTAGGACTCGAGGAAGATAAGAAACACGTTCGCGCCGCCGAGCCCGTGGAGATTCGATGCGACGTTCTGCGGCGGCCACTCGATCTCGGCGGCGGCGCGCCTCCCAGCCTCACCGGTCCGAAGGTTCTCTATTTGCTTCCGGACGATCGACATCGTGGGAACGGAGAACACCCGGCCTGCTGCTAGAAAACAACCGACAGTCAACACCGGCGCCGTGTAAAGCACGATCCGACGCAGAGTCTTCCTCTCGAGCGCGCGCTCCCACACTGTGAGGCCCGCCCAATTGAGAGCGAACGCGCCGCCCATGCTGGTTGCCGCTATCGCGAGCACCATGAGCCCACTTCCGAGCGACATCGCTTCCCAGAACATGGCGAAGACACGATGGACGTGGGGGAAGTCGCCGTGCAGATTGAACGCTCTACCTAAAACGCCGAGCGTTGTGATGTCGATATAGCGGACGAGCACGAGGGCCAGGATCAAAGAGGATAGGCACGCCTTCGCGAAGCGGGAAAGCTTCCATCCGACGCTGCGGACCGCAGCCAACACTGCAAGAAGAAGCACGACCTCGATCGAGAACTTGAACACGAAACGCAATGCGGGCGTCGAAGGAATGTTCTCGAACGTGAAGAGGGCGTTGAAATAGAGAAAGAAGAGAAGAGGCGGAAGCAAGCGCATGATTCTCTACTGCCGCTGCGCCTCGAGCTCGATGATGAGCCCCACCTCGTTCCCGACGAGCCCATCGGCCACGCCGTAGGTCATGCCGTAAGCGCTTCGCTCGAAGCGGCCGCGCGCGGAGAGGCCGGCGACATAAGGATTACCGGGCAGTGGCGACTCCCCGCTCTTGTTCCACGTCACCGAAAGAGTCATAGGCTTGGTCACCCCGCGGAGGGTCAGATGGCCCGCGAGCTCACCACCGCGGTCTTCGAGCACCACCCGGTCCGCCTCGAAGACCATCTCGGGGAACTCCTCTACGGCGAGAAAGTCCCCGCTCCGCAGATGTCGGTCTCGGGCCTCGACACCGGTAAAGACACTCTTCGTCTGCACGACCACGCGAACGTCTGAGAGCTCGCCGGTCTCCTCGTCGAACGTGAACGACCCAACCGCCTCGCGGAACATCCCGAAGACCTTGGCGAAGCCGACATGTTCCACGAGAAAGCCCACCGTGAGATGCTCCGGGTCAATCTCATAGCGATCGGACCGGGACTCCGCATGGCTCGTACAGCTGAGGGCGAGCGTGGCAAGAAGAACCGCGTATCTCATGGCCGCATGATATCGCAGCCGGTTCGGTTCAACCTCCGTTGCCTCTATAACCCATCTTCGAAAGGCGTGACGACTCGAGACCGCCTCCTAGCAATCAAGGACGAAACGCCCTTCAGTCGCTCGAGCCAGAGTCTAGGTGCCTGGCTTTCAAGATTTGCGCTAGAATTCTACGGGCCGCCAAAGACACTCGCGGCCAGAAAAGGACGGAGAGTTGGCCAAAGAGACTTCGGAACACGCTCGACCCACTCAGACGGACCCGAGCACCCAGGTGCCCGAGCCGACCCATGCGGAGCGGGCGCGCACGCTCATCCATCTCGGCCGTGTCGGCACGCTGACGACACAGTCGAGAAAACACGAAGGATGGCCTTTTGGGTCCGTCGCTCCGTACGGCCTCGATGAGAGTGGCGCTCCAACTTTTCTCATCAGCACGATGGCGATGCACACGCAGAACATCCTCGCGGACGGCCGAGCGAGCCTCCTCGTAACGGAGCCCGAAGCCACCGAAGATCCGCTTGGCGCGGGCAGGGTTACGCTGATGGGACGCGTCGCGCGCACCCCCGACGAGGCACTCGCCTCCGTGCGCGAGCGCTACCTCGAACGCTACGAGAACGCCTCCTATTGGGTGGATTTCAAGGATTTCGCGTTTTTTCAGATGGAGCTCATCGATCTCTATTTCGTCGGTGGTTTTGGCGTCATGGGCTGGGTCACCGCCGAGGACTACCTTGCCGCTCCACCGGACCCGCTCGCGGACGCAAAGGCCGGAATTCTCGACCATATGAACGCCAATCACGAAGAGGCGCTCATCCTGCTCGCGCGCGCCGCCTCCGGGCTCGAAGGCACCGAGGCGAAAATGACAGCGGTCGACCGGCTCGGCTTTCACGTGCGCCTCACGATCGCGGAGGGGTTTCGCGGCGTCCGCGTGCCGTTCCTACGAGAAGTTCGCTCCTCGGAAGAAACGCGGGCCGTTCTCGTCGAGATGGTGAAGGCGGAGCGGGCGGAGACTAAATAATGAGACGCTACCCCGCTACTTGGCCTGAGCCTGACGCTCACGAGCTTCGCTGTCGCTCAACCTTCGACAGAAGACTTCGGAGCGCCCGCGGTCGATGCTCCTCCCGAGGTGAAGCGCATCTACTTCCTTCGCGGGGAATGGGAAGTCACGATGAAGGCCCGCGACGAGAAGGGCGTGGTGACCGAGCTCCCGAACAAACCCATCATTCGCGGACGCTTCCTCGCTGATGCCCTGACGTTTCAGACCGAGTTCTTGATGGCAGGCGGCGTGGATTTCTTTTCAACACCGGTAAAGGCGTACCACATGAGCAAGGAGCGCTGGATCAACACGTTCACGAACGCACGTCGACAACGCTGGACCACGACCGAGTCGTACTGGGAAGGCGACGATTTCATCACGCTCGCGGATGGCGGCTACAGCAGCGACGAGGACTTCATCGCCAAAGAGGTTGACACAGAAATCAAGAGCTCGAGCTGGCGCAAGAAGCTCTACCGCTCCTATGACGGTGGCGAGACTTGGGAGGAGCAGCCACTGTTCTTCGAAGTACGGCGACTACAATAATGGCAGACGACAAACAGATTATCTTTTCTCTCGTCGGCGTGGGACGCATCCACCCGCCGAAACGCCAAGTCCTGAAGGACATCTAGCTTTCTTTCTTTTACGGCGCAAAGATTGGCGTCCTCGGCCTGAACGGATCGGGCAAGAGCACGCTTTTGCGCATCATCGCCGGCGTCGACCAAGACTATATCGGCGAGGTGAGCTTCTCCAAAGGCTATAGCGTCGGCTATCTCGAGCAAGAGCCGCAATTCACCGCCGGCAAGACCGTCAAAGAAATCGTCCAGGAAAGGCGCAAGGAAATCCTCGACCTTCTCGAAGCGTACGAGAAGGTCAATCAGCGATTTGCCGAGGAGATGTCCTCCGAAGAGATGGACAAGCTCCTCGAGCGCCAAGGCGAGCTCCAGGAGAAGATCGAGACCAAAAACGGCTGGAGGTCGAGACCGAGCTCGAGATCGCGATGGACGCGCTCAGGTGCCCTCCTCCCGATACCAAGGTCGACCTGATCTCTCGAGGCGGGCGCCGCCGGGTCGCGCTCTGCCGCCTTCTCATTCAAGAGCCCGATATCCTGCTGCTAGACGAGCCCACGAACCATCTCGATGTAGAGACCGTGCAGTGGCTCGAGCAGCACTTGAAGCGCTACGAGGGAACGGTCATTGCCGTCACGCATGACCCTTACTTTCTCGACAACGTCGCCGGCTGGATCCTGGAGCTCGACCGTGGTCAGGGCATCCCCTTCAAAGGCAACTACTCGTCGTGGCTCGAGCAGAAGCAAGCGCGCCTGGCCAAGGAAGAAAAACCCGCGTCGAAGCGGCAGAAGACGCTCGCGAACGAGCTCGAGTGGGTCCGCATGGCGCCGCGCGCACGCCACGCCAAGAGCAAAGCGCGCATCGCGCGCTACGAGGAGATCGTCTCCCAAGAGCACGACAAAGTTGCGGACGATCTCAAGATTTTCATCCCGTCGGGCCCCCGCCTCGGCGATATCGTGCTTGAGGCCGATCATCTGTGCAAGGGTTATGACGACCGAGTCCTCATCGAAGATCTGAGCTTCCTTTTACCTCCAGGAGGGATCGTCGGCGTGATCGGCGAACGGCACCGGAAAAACAACGCTTCTTCGGATGATCGTCAACACAGAGTCTGCCGACAAAGGGACGCTTCGTATCGGTGACACGGTCAAGCTAGGCTATGTCGATCAAGAGCGCGAGCTCCCCGCCGACAAGAACGTCTGGGAGGTGATCTCGGACGAGCACGAATTCATCAAGCTCGGGGATCGCGAGGTGCCGTCGCGGGCTTACGTGAGCCGGTTCAATTTCAATGGTTCCGACCAGCAGAAGCGTGTCGGCGATCTCTCGGGCGGCGAGCGCAACCGCGTCCATCTTGCGCGGGTGTTGAAAGAAGGCGCGAACTTCCTGCTTCTCGACGAGCCGACGAACGACCTCGACGTCAACACTCTCCGCGCCCTCGAAGAGGCGCTGTACGAGTTCGGCGGTACGGCGCTCGTCGTCAGCCACGACGCTGGTTTCTCGATCGCGTCGCCACTCATATCCTCGCTTTCGAAGGCGATAGCCAAGTCGTGTGGTTCGACGGGAATTACACCGACTACGAGGCTGACCGAAAGCGGCGCTTGGGAGCGGAAGCCGACCGCCCTCACAAGGTCCGCTACAAAAAACTTTCCAAGGGCTAAGGAGCCGCTTCAAAGACGCGGTAGCGATAAGTCACAAGCCCACGCTTCAAGCACTGACGGAGCGCGTTGCCTCCCAAGTGGCTCTCGAGCCTGGCGCTCATCGAGACGAAGGGTCGTATGAGGGCGATGAGCAGACCGAGCGCCCTATCCCGAGGCCGGTCGAGCTCGAGACACGGCGTCAGGTCTCGATCCTCGACGAGCTCGAGCCCGTGCTCCGCAGCGAGAGCATCCACCGCCTCGGTTTGAAGGAGCGAGACCACTTGCCACCCGCGACGGAACTCGCGCACCCAGCGAACATCATCGCCGACGTCACCGGCGAGAAAGTCGTCGCAAAGAACGAGGTATCCACCGGCGGCAAGCGCCTTCGATACGTTCTCGAAGAACGCTGCGGCATCCGGTGCCTGGACGAAGGACTCGATACCAAAGGCGAGGTCGATGGGTGCTGGAAGGGGCGCTGAACAGAAATCGAGCTCGCTTATGCTTGCGCTATCGCCGAGTCGAGCGCGGGCGAGCTCTGCCTGGACAGAGCTGTTGGTGACGCCGAAGCCAGACGCGCCTGTCCCGCGGAGGATATATTCCAGACTCGCGCCCACGCCGCATCCGAGATCGAGTATGCGCCGATCGCCGCCATCCGCCATTCGGGCCCGCAAAAGATCGTGCACGAAGTGAAAGGCCTGCTCGCGTTCGACAACACCCTCGCCCCAAACGGCTCGATGAATGATCCCGTGCGCGCCGCCTTGTCCGTGCTCAAGAAAGCTCGCCGTGTTCTGGTCGTAGTAGCGCGCGACGTCCGCGCTTTCAAACTTCACGAGGTTGACGTCACGGCCTGAAGCCCGAGCAGAAGCTCCGCTGCAACGTAGAGCCACGCGTCTTTTGGGATCCGCCACTGACGTCCGGCATTGCTCACGAGAAACGGATAGAACGTCGCAAGCGCCTCGTCATCGTCGAGAGCGACCGCGAGCCGAACGAGAGACGCCCAAGCTTCGATGCCGGGCCGCTTGTCACGCGCCACCTCTCCCGTGCGGCCATAATACGTGCCCCTGAGACCAGGCATGCGCTCGCGGGAGAAATCCACGACCGCACGGGCGATCTCGGGAAGCCCGACCACGGCCCAGGCAGCGACCGTGGCCGCGTTCGACAATTGGATCGCGTCATTGGGCGAGAAGATCACCATACTCTCATCGTCGAAGAGCGTGGCGACTTCGGGCTGGATCATGTCATACAGCAGACCGATCGGCGCCTGGGCCTTTTCGATCAGCGCGTAGGATTGCCTAGCGACCTCGACCAAGTCTTCCCGACCCGTCGCCGCGGCGACCTCGGCGACGAAGTCGGGCGCATAGTCGACGAGGAACGAATTCGTCACGAATGAGCGGGTGCCGAGATTGAAGTAGTTCCGGATCATCCAGATGCCTTGCTCCTCGGCGGCGTGACGCGCGTAGCCATCGAGAATGGTCACGGCCCATTCCCGATCCTCGCTTTCGCCGAAAGCCTCGGCCCCGCGCCAGAGTCCCTCGGCGAGGCGCAGCGCTTCCGTCGTTCCGGATGCGTCCGGCGCCTGGTCTTTGCCGTAGCGCCACAACACGAACCCACGCGTATAGGGGTCCTCGGGATCGTTCAAAACGTAGCGCTCCATAGCGAAATCGCGAAGCGGCTCGTACATTTCGCGATCGCCCTCCTGAGCCGCGAAGATCATGAGAAGCGCCACATCGACGGCGTAGGCGTAGCCGTCGGTCCGGGCGAGCATGCCCCGAATTACGCGCGCCTTGGCGAGCTCGTGGAGCTCCTGCTTCGTTTCACGCGCACCTTC
This sequence comes from Acidobacteria bacterium bin61, assembly GCA_963578475.1. Taxonomy (GTDB): domain Bacteria; phylum Acidobacteriota; class Vicinamibacteria; order Marinacidobacterales; family SMYC01; genus SMYC01. Next base: position 8,452 of record CAUZCL010000068.1, read on the forward strand.
CGGCTCGGACGGCGAATCGTTCGAGCATGCGGCCGCGACCGTGAGCATGAGTACGAGGGAATGTTTCATCGCACGAGTTTATAGCAGGCGCAACCTCGCCGCTCAGCGCCACTCCGTCGAGAATCCCGCTTTCAGCTTTCAGCCGGTCCTTGGGATCGAGAACGAACTGATGGAATCCCGTAATATGCGCCGACCCGGTGATCTCGGGCACGACGGCCGGGCGGCCTCGAAGCGTCGTTGTCTCGAGAATGCGCCCACGGAAGACACCCTCTGTTACGCTCTCGACCCACACGTCCTCGTGAACGGCGAGCCGTCCCTTTGCGTGCAGGACCGCCATCCGGGCGCAAGTTCCCGTACCCCCGGGCGATCGGTCGAACTGCCCGCGCCCGAAGACGTGCACGTTGCGATAGGTTCGCCCGAGAACGCTCGGCGGTGCCACCGCCGTCACAATGTTGATGCGGTTGCTCATGGGCACTTCGGGGTGCTGGACGGTTCGTTGTTCGTTCGCCGCCCGCATGATGCGCATCCCCACTTCGACCACTTTGCCGATGTTCCCTAGTGTGAGCTCGAGACCGACTTCCTCGGCATTGAAGAATGCGAACCAATTACCACCGTAGGCGATGTCCACGGTTACGGTTCCGATATCCGGTACGGGAAGCTCAACGTCGAGCGCCTCCGCGTAGGCCACGACGTTCTGGAAGGAAACGCTTTCCGCTCGCCCGTCTGTGACCCGTACGCTGGTTTCGACGAGCCCGGCGGGAGTATCGAGAACGAAGCGTGTCATGGGCTCCTCTACCTGTACCATCCCCAGTTCCACCAACGCCGTCGAGACGCCAATGGTCGCGTGCCCGCACATGGTCATGTAGCCCTCGTTGTGCATGTAGAACACCCCATGTGCAGCCTCGGGCATCGTGGGTTGCGCCAGCACACAGCCGTACATATCCCGGTGACCCCGTGGCTCGGCGAGCAGGGCCGTGCGGACGTGGTCCATGCGCTCGCGGAAATCGTCGAGCCTCAAAAGCATCGTCGTTCCTCGGAGTGGAGGGATTCCACCGATGATGATCCGGGTTGGCTCGCCGTCGGTATGGGTATCGACGGCGCTGATCCATTGCGAAAACTGTATTGAAAGTTCCTCGGCTATGGGACCGCTCGTTGACGCGGCTCGAGATTCCACAGTGCAAAATTTAGAAACATGGAAAAGACGGACATGGAGATGATGATGTTAAAGGCCTGGGTCCAGCCATGTGTGTCGATCAAATACCCCATCCCGACGCCGGTGAGAATAACTCCAACCGCCCCAACGGCATCGATGATTCCCGACGCCGTCGCCGATGCGTGCTGGCCTCCGAAGTCCATGGCGACCGTGCCGGCCATGAGCGAGTACGGGCCGTACAACGTGAACCCGACGAGAGCCAAAGCGACCATGAGCCAGACCAGCTCGCTTCCGGGAATCCGGCTGAAAAGGTAAACGGAGCCGGTGAGGAGCACACTCGTGATGGCCAAGACGGGGCCACGGCACGCCGCCATCCGGTCGGACACCCATCCTGCCGTGATGGACCCCGCGGAGCCGAAGAGAGGGAAGATGGCGGGGGTGAGGGCCGGCTGCACGTTGCCGAGGCCCCAACCTTGTACCCGAAACGCGCTGTTATCAAACCCGCCCTGGAATCGAGGCGGACCTTCTGGGGCGGGCTCAACAGATTCCCGGGCGCCCAATTGAAATGCTGGCCGTCCCACTGGTCCATGTGAGCCCAGATCACATGGCCGTCTGCCCGAGGGAATTCGGTATAGACGTTGAGCAGCGCCTGCACGTGGTAGTCACCCGCCGGCAGCTCGCGAAGACTCCGCTGCGGGAAACCGAGGGTCTCTGTGTCGACCACGGCTACCTCACCGGCTGCTAACTCGAATACATCCGTCGCAAAAAAAAACGGAACGCCGCTGGTGCTCGAGATGGGCTGATGGCCCAGGCTTCGACGTTTGAGCGCGTCGCTGTCGGCATCCCGCGAAAGAATCACGTAGACGCGGCCGGTGATCGGTTCCGCGTGCGCGGATGTCGAAAAGGACACTTCGAAGCGAAGAGTGGGTTCTGGCGCGCACGTGAGGTTGAGTGCTGAGCAAGCGACCACGATGGCAGTCTTCAGGCGGCGGGTCATGGAGACGGTCGTCACGAATCAGGTTCTGAGTAACCCGTGCGCAACGGTGGTTCGGTCTCTGCCAACTCCGACGCTATTCGCCACGCCTCCTGCGTATATGCGGGAGCGGGAACAGTCCCAAGCGCGAAAATCCAGGCAGGAGCTAGAGCTAGCAGTCCAAGTAGGGCGGGCACTCCCGACCGAATCGAAAGTCTGTGCAAAAGGTTATGTAAACGGCGCAGGTACTTTTTGAACCAATGGACCATTTCGACCGTCATCCTTCCGCAATCCAAGCAACCCCGTGATCCTACACCCGAAGCGTCGTTGTGAGTACCACTTACTCGCGTCGCGGCCATGCTCCCCCAAGCAAAATCACGGCGCCTCGCTCCAAAAACCCTGTAAGGGCTCGCCAGCAGTTAAACTCTGAGAGAGGACGCATCCATGCTTAGGATGGTTCTGAAGAGGTGGTAACAATGACGGAGCGAGAAGTGAGATCGGCGCCGAGCGAAACGAGACCTTGGTGGTCCAAAGCGCTCGCGGCGGCTACACTCGTCGCGTTCTTGTGCCTACCTATCGGCGCGCTCGGCACGCGATTTGGACTTTGGCCCTTCCAGGTCGGGGGTGCTATCACCTTACTGGGCACAGCGCTCGCGGCGTTGATGTTTCTCACGAGCTTCTTGCTTCTACTGATGGCTTACGTGCGCGGCCGGAACGCCGACAAGGCGAATCTCTGGCGAAGCGTGCTCGTGGCGGGTGCGACCGTCGGGATCGTAGGCTTTCAAATGGCGCCGGCGGCGTCCTATCCACGCATCCACAACATCACTACCGACGTCGACGATCCACCAAAGTTCGACAAGGTCGTCGCGCTACGCGCAGGGAGCAATCCCCACACCTACGACCAGGCGCTCGCCGAGATACAGCGGGCCGCCTACCCCGACATCGAGCCTCTTGTTTTGGACTCAGGATCGACCGAGGTCTTCGATCGAGCGCTTGGAGTGGTCCATGATCTCGGTCTCGACCTCGTGGATGCGAACCCGAGCGCCTGGACGATCGAAGCCACGGACACTTCCTTCTGGTTCGGCTTCAAAGACGACGTCGTGATCCGCGTGCGCGCCGCGAATGGCGGCACGGTTGTCGATATACGTAGCGTGTCGCGTGTTGGCCAAAGTGATCTGGGGGCGAACGCCGCGCGCACCGCCGATATCCTCGACCGCATTCAACGAAAAAACTGAACCCGCATCGCTCCTTGGTGCCATCCGGTCGAGCCACAGCTCAGTGCGGGTGCACTTCGAGATGCTGCCGAAGAAGATCCTTACCGTAATCGTTGCCGTTCGGCGTTCTCACGACCACGTGGATATGCTGGCGCGTCGGAACGTCCTCGGGGCGCAGGTGCGCGGTTCCCACCGGACGCTGATGGTCGAACTCGATGAGAACCACCGGACTATGAATGCGGTAGTAGAAGACCGCGTCGTCGGTCGTTCCACCGATCCAAGCGAAGGTGGTCTCGTCCAGGTGCTGCTCGACCTCCTCCATGCGAACCCGCGCATGTCCCTCACAAAGATTGCCCACGTAGAGGCCGACGAGCTCCAGAAGCTGCTGCTTCTGAGAGTCCACGAGCGTCGAGACGCGGAGGCCGGCATAATCCACGGTAACGTTGTCGGAGCTTGCTGCCGCGAGAATGTTGTTGATGGTCTTGTCGGGATAGAGAATCGCCTCACGTCGCTGAGCGTCACTCAAGGATCGTAGGAAAGCGAGCCCCTGATCCTGCTCGTGCTGCAGGATTGCGTTTCCGGCATACTTGCCCGACTCGGCGACGACCGGCTCACCGCCGAGGAAGACCGGCGACATCACCACCTGGTCTCCGAGGACGAAGTAGTTAATCACAAGGTGATGTTCGTCGAGCTGCCAACCCCAGGGCTCCTCAGGTGACGGAAGGCCCATCATCGTGAAGAAGTACTTCTCCTCGCCGAATCGGAGCGTGTTCTCGTTGAGCGCGGCCGCGGCAGGCGGGCGCTGGTCGGACGCCGAGGTTCATTTCGCGCGAGCACGTCAGCAAGCCGACGAGATCCCGCATCGGATCGACCAGGCGGACGTCCCCCGCTGGTGGGCCTGGATGCTGCTCGAACGCGACGGACCCGGCGATCACGACGAAGCCCGCGAGCTGCTCGGTCATGCGCGCGGTATCTACGACGAGATAGGGATGCCGATTCACGTGAAAATTGCGAATGAGCTGATGGAGCACTCCTAGGTCTCCGACTACGCCTGATTCTGTTTCACGATCATCGGTTGAATTTCGAACCGGTCGACGTCTTCGGGCGACACCGTGATCAGCACCCAATGCATGTTGGGATGACCAAACGTCTCCACTCGCGTGAAGTTCGCCAACATCTGGCCGGTCATGGGGCTCGAAAGCGGCTTGTCGACTCTGAAGGTGTGCGAATCGCCGTGGAGCAGCAGCACCGGCCCGTCGAAGGCTTCGGCTTCGGAGTACAGGGCCTCGAGAAATGCAGAAAACGATGGATTCGGCTCAGAACGTTTGAAACGCTCCCACCTCGGGTTGGCATGTATCACCACCACAACGCTGGGGAGACTCTCCTGCCGAGCAAGCTCGAACGACTGCCGCATCCAGGTAATGACGGCTTCGTTCCGCTCGACGAACTCCAGACGGGGCTCGGCGTCTGGGCCTCGGTTGTTGCCTCCACCGACCACGTGCAAGGTGACGTAGAGGTCACCGCCGAAGCGCCAACGAACGTTCTCCCGGAACTTCTCGTACCCGGGACTACTGTTCTGGCGCTCGAGCGGTAGCTTGCGGCCGCCGAGAGATTCGTCCCCCTGCGTAAACACGGCTCTGAGGTTCTCGAGCTGTTCCATTGGATCAAGGCCTGCGTTGTCACACTCGAGCCATTCGTTGTCGCCGGGAGTGTAGAAGACGGGGTGGCCGATGGCCTCGAACTCCGCATAGCGCTCGGCGTAGACCGAATCGGCACAGACCCGGGAGCTGTTCGTGTCGCCAACGTGAACCACGAACGCCACTTCGGCTTCATCGATCTATTGCAGGACAGCCGCGTACTGCGCGGCCACGAACTCGGGAGGGAGCGACGTGCCGGGGTCGGCTAATAGGGCATGTCGCCGACAAACGCGAATTTGTAGCTCTCCCCGACTCGAGCCTCCGGACCTTCCTGTGACACGCAGCCACCGAGCCTGAGTATGACGAGCGCAAGGAGACCGACCGTCGGTGGCATAGTTAGAGTTTTGGCCAATCTTCTCACTTGCATATCCTCCATATCCGCAAAAATGCCCGGATGGACATTCTATGCTGTTGTACGGCCTAGTCGAAAAGACTGCTGCCATCGCGGCCGTGGCCGGAGATCGCGAGCGAGCCCACGCCACTCTTTGGACGTCTGCTCCGCGCGCAAAGCTCCTTCACCCAGCCCGGTACTGGCGAGTTGTCCGTCGTCGGCTCAATTTGACAGCACCCACGCAGTCCAAACATGCAGCCTTGCATCATGCAAGGGTACATGATGAGCTCATGCCAACGCGGGCCGTGGGTCGGCAGAAATCCAGAATAGGCGCACGGCTATAGCAGACTATAATTCGCCGCTATGAGACGATTCGCGCCACTCTTCGGATGTCTGCTACTCGCGCAAAGCTCCTTCGCCCAGCGCTCCTTGAACGAGATCTTCGATGCGGGCTTCATGCTCGAAGACCGCAACAGCGACGGCGTTATCGACTTCGTCAACGCGGAGCTCGTTCTCGGCGACGATCCGTCGCCCTTCGTCGTGGCCGCCGCTTCGGACATCGCCACGCGCCTCGGTTTCGAAACGATGGCGATGAACCTGCCTTTTACGGCTCAACAGCAAGGCGTGGGCATCGCCGTCGGAGTCGAAGCGGCATCAGCGATCGGCATCGACCTCGACGGCATCCGTGTGGGCGAAGGCTTGATCACGACCGCGGTCGTTCTAGGGCGTGAATGGCTCGTGGTCACGGGCTCCGAGGATTCTGGAACACGCGCGGCAGCCACAGCACTCTCGGGACGTCTGCCACACCTCTGGGACCGCGAGGGCGCAACGCTCCACGACGTGATCGCCGACATTCGCGCGACGCTCGCCGAGGAGGTCATCGAGCCTGAGGACTTACGCATCACACGCGTTGTCGTGGGAAATGGGCAGCTCCAGGAGCTTCACGTGTCTCTCGACGTGCCCGAGACCCAATTGCCTATCGCGCGGCGCGCGATTCTCGACAGCTCGCCGTCCTATGAAGGAGTCGAGACCTTCGTGATGCGTCTCGCCGGTGCGGAAGTGCGCTTCCCGCGACAGCCGACCGAGCGCGAAAGCGGCCCCATCCCGGCACGGCCGGGTTCGGGCCCAAAACGTGAGCTCGACCTCTCGAACCTCTACACGCCGGACGGCATGCTCGGCGACAGCGACACTAATCTCATCGCGGACCGCATCGACGTCGTGTTGAGTCCGGCCTATGGGAACGCAAGAACGCTCGACTTGGCGGCGCGCCTCGGGCTCGAGGCCACGGGCATGTCCGTTCCCATCGTTCGCCTTCCGGGCGAGATCCAAGAACCTTCAGACGAGCCGACGCTCGTTCTCATCGGCGATCATCCTCTCCTCGACGAAAAGACCATTCCGAAGATCGAGCTCGAGCGCGGCGAAGGTGTCGTTCGCGTCGTTCCCAACGCGTTTGGCCCGAAGGGCGCTGTAATCGTCTCGGGCAGCGACGATGCCGGGACCGACCGCGCGCTCGAACAAATCGCCGAGCGCTTTCCGAATATCTGGGAACGTGGGAAGGACCGCACTACGATCGACGACGTCGAAATGGATCTCTGGCGCTTTTTCTCCGGTCGCTCACCCGCAGGCCAGGCGGCGATAGCGCTCTACAAGCTCGACAAGCTCGTCACGGAACTCGACGAGGAAAAGCTCACTCGAGCCAAGGTCACCGTTTCCCTCGAGAAGCCTCCCGCCGGTTTCGAGAACCTTATCCGAGAGCATGCCGCGGCGCTCGGCACGGAGGCACTCGAGATCGTCATTGACGACCGCGACGTGCAGAATGCGGCGACGATCTTCGAGGAGCGATTCGAAGTCCCTTCCGAAGTGGACGCGTTCTGGCGTCTGTTCCGCGAACGAGTGTTGCCGCGGGCTGGAGGCCGCCCCGTGATACTCGAGGCGCGGCTTTCCGAGCCGATCGAGGTTCGCGAGCGCATCGCTGAGGAAGTCCGTCGCGAGCTCGGGCGGGACGCCGATGTGCAGATTCTCTCTGCCTTCAAGCAAGGCTATAGCTGGCTCTACGACAGAGTGCGGCCGAAGCTCGAGGGTAAGAACGTCGACGCGATCACCATTCACTTCGCGCGCTACGCCCCGCCCGACGAGTGGCGCCAACAAGCTATGGGAACACCTCTACGCTGGCTTCAGGAAGCTTTCCCTATCGACGAGATCCTCGCTCGTGAGCTTGCTCTACCCGTGGAGAAAATTCGTTTCGAAGCGGCGCCGGAGGACGCGCCGCCCTACGAGGTGGTCGCTACGGCCGCGGATGGCAGCGAGATCTTGCGCGAGACCTTTCGTCCGAAGCTCGTCCTCCGCCCGTACCTCGACCGCTTTCGCGACTACGAGATGGTCAACGTCACGACCGGTTGGCTTTCGGCCACCGCCGGCGGTGAGACACTCGTCGACACCCGCATTGTTACGGACGCGGAAAGTTTCTGGGATCACTTTCAGTCCCAAACGATTCCGAAAATGTACGACTACATCATGGCGCTCCATGACGGCAATCCTCGCGGGGACGGCCGGGACGCCCCTTATTTCGGCGAGCTCACCGTCGAGCTGACCCTGAGCGAGCCGCACTATCTTCTCAACCTCGACAAAGAGCTCATCTCCACGATGGACGCGCTCCACGAGGACATCTATTTCACGACGCTTTTGTTCTACCGCATTCTCGGCCGCAACGCGCGCGGCGACGAGCTCACCTATCCCGGCCGCGTCATCCCCATCATGCAACCAAAGAGTGATGGGGAGGCCGGAAACGCAAGCATACGCTTCACCGGCTTCGCGACCAGCCGCCCCGCTGTCGTGATCGAGTACGAGAACGCGAGCGGAGCCGAGCGCGAGGTGCGCCGCAATATTCCGAAAGTCGAGATGGATCGCCCGAAAGCGCTGACGGCGCACGTGCGTGCAGGCGAGCCGGGCCTGACGCGCCTCGAGCTCCGCGTGAAGGTCGACACGCAGCACAACGAGCGCGCGGAGCTTTCAAAACGCACGCGGTCCGAGCACGTAGACGAGCACATCCTCTCCGCCGAGCAAGTCATCGCCATGGTCGAGCACTTGAGCGCGCTGCGGGCGGCGGGCCTCTACGAGGACGCGCTCGCTTATCACCGGCTCGAGGCAATCGCTGTTCGCGCTGGCTGGGAGCACAAGATCGACTGGGAGAACGAGCCAGTCGTCGAGCTCGCCGCTAATGGAAGCCCGGTGCCCTTTCCCGACATCCACCGCTTCACGGTCCGTCCAGGGGACGGAAAACTCGTGCAGTGGGACACGCCCATCCCGCCGCCTGAGGCCTACGGCATCCTCGCCAAGATGTCGCGCTTCGATGAAGCCACCGTGTACAAGATGGGCGAAAGCTATCTCGGGCAGGACATCTGGGCGATGGACCTCATGCCTCCCGTCGAGGCCTCGCACATCTCGCAGTACAAAGCCACGACGCTGAAGCCGACCGTCATCTACTCGGCGCGTCAGCACGCGAACGAAGTCTCGTCGACCTCCCACGTGTTGAAGCTCGCCGAGCTTTTACTCACCGACCCGGAGCATCGCAAGAAGCTCGACAAGGTCAACGTTGTGATCCATCCGATCACCAACGCCGATGGCGCCCAGCTCGCTTTCGACCTCTACGAGAAAACCCCGGAGCTCATTCTGCACGCGGGCTACCTCGCTTCGCTCGGGATGGACGTTACCAGAGACGGCAACCGCCCGATGCCCATCTACCCGGAATCCACCATCCGCCGGCGACTATGGGAAAAGTGGCTTCCCGATATTTTTTTGAACCCGCACGGCTATCCATCGCACCAACTCGTGCAGCTCTTCTCTGAATATACGGGGCTCGTCCGCCGCGGCCGTATCACCGAGCGCAACTGGAGCATGAACAAGGGTTGGTTCATCCCCGGCTTCAGCTATACCGACGACGCTCGCTTTCCGAGGCACAAAGAAGCGGCGTTCCAGATTCGCGACTACATTACGAAGGCGATCAACGCGGCCGAAGACGTTTACGCGATGAACCAGAGGAACTACGACCGCTATCGCCGCTACGGCGCCGACTTCGACGATCAAGAAGTCTACAAGCTTCCGATGGAGAACGAGGTGATGATCCACACTTCGATCAAAGGAACCCCGCCACCCCGTCCGGGCGTCCAGAGCCGCGGCTACAACCCCAAAGTCACGATCTGGAGCGGCTCGACAGAGGCTCCGGACGAAACGGCACATGGTGACTGGATGAAGCTCGTCGCCACGGCCGGCCTGGCATGGGACAAAGCGATCTTGCAATATCTCGTCGACGGCGATCATCGGATCGAGCGCACAGGCACTGAGTTCTGGGGTGGCGTGAGCTTGAGCATAGACCGGCCGCGACCGCCGAAGCCTCCCGATGAGCCTGATGAGCCTGATGAGCCTGATGAGCCTGATGAGCCTGATGAGCCTGATGAGCCTGATGAGCCTGATGAGCCTGATGAGCCTGATGAGCCTGATGAGCCTGATGAGCCTGATGAGCCTG
>CAUZCL010000069.1:0-17953 GCA_963578475.1 Acidobacteria bacterium bin61
GTGACGGTCGGCGATCGCACGAAATGGAAGCGCGACCCCTTCTCCGGCCACGTGGATGGGGATCGCATCTACGGACTGGGCGCCTCGGATCAAAAGGCCGCGATCGCCGCCACGCTCCTCGCTAGCCGAGCCATCCGGCAAGCAGGCATACCGCTCTCCGGAACGCTCGTGCTTCTGTTCATTCCCGGCGAGGGCGCACAGGTTCACAGTCTTCCCTTCATCGTCGAAGAACAGCCCGAGCTTTTGAAGGCCGACTGGTATCTCGATACCGAAGGCGGCCCGAACATCGTCAAGATCTCAGGCGGCTGGACGTGGGTCAAAGTCCGGGTCGCGGGCGTTGGCGGACACACGGCCGGCCGACGCGGCGATGGCAAGCCGGGCCGTCCGGTCAACGCCATCTACAAGCTTGCGAAAGTCCTTACCGAGATCGAGACCATCGATAAGTGGATGACGTACGAGGAGCACCCGCTCTTCCGAAATCCTCTCTATGGAGGAAAGCCGGTGGTCGAAGCGGGAAAGATCGAGGGAGGCTACAAAGTCAATCAGGTCCCCGACTGGGCGGAGGCGCAGATCGACATTCGGCTGCTGCCGGGCCAGTCACCCGAGGGGGTGCTGGAGGAGATGCGAGCGCTCTTCGCGCGACTCCAGAAAGAAGATCCCGAGCTTCAGGTGACCGTCGAGCCGATGACGACACAGTGGGTGCCGATGCACTATTGGGAAACGCTCACCGACAACGACCCTTTCGTCCGAGTAATCCGCGAGGTCGCCCCCGACTATGTCGGCCGCTCGCCCGGCTGGACGGGCAGTAACGGGGGAGGAAGGCCCGATCTCTGGGCGACGGGCGCCAAATGGATCAACTTCGGGATCGAGGGAAGCGGCGAGAACGCTCACGCACCCAACGAATACGCGAGCATCGACAGCGCGATGAGAAGGGCCCGCCTATACGCCGCCCTCGTTCTGCGGATGCTCCGATAGGAGCGCGCCGTGGCTCGCTTCGGCATTCAGCTCGAGCCCATGCGGGGCGCGGCTTGACGACAAGGGGCTGAAACAGCGATCGGCCGAGCTTGTCGCTGCCCTCGGGCGCCAAGGGTGAAGAGGTCGTGGAGCGGGCAACGCGGGTGGGCACGGCCGGCACCCAGGACGAGGTGGGGGAGGGACATGACGATGTCGGAGAGAAACGGAGAAGCTGTGCTGACGAACAAAGTGGCCGTCGTCACCGGAGGCGGTACCGGTATCGGCCGCTCAATTGCTCGGCTGTTTGCCGCCCGGGGCTGCTCGGTGGTAGTCGCTGGGCGCCGCCAGGAGCCGCTCGAGGAAGTGGCGGGGGAGATTTCCGGAAGCGCCTGCCGCGCCGACGTCTCCCGCGAGCAGGACGTGGCCGCCTTGTTCGAGCTCTGCCGCCACACCTACGGCGGGCTCGATGTGCTGGTCAACAACGCCGGTGTGATCGGCCCCATCGCAGAAGCTTCGGAAATGGACATGGAGCTCTGGGATGAAGTGATGGCCGTCAACGTACGCGGGGTTGCCCTGTGTACCAAGTACGCCATCCCGATGATGAAGGAGCGGGGCGGCGGCTCCATCGTCAACGTGTCCTCGATTTCGGGTTTGAGGGGGTATCCTAAGCGCAGCGCTTACGTGGCCACCAAGTTTGCTGTCAACGGCATCACCGAGTCCGTCGCCCATGAGGTGGGAGAGTACGGAATACGGGTCAACGCCGTCTGCCCCGGCGCGGTGCACGGCGAGCTCATGGAACGGGTAGTTGATCGTCGGGTTAAAGTGGAGGGACGCTCGCGTGAGGAGATCATCAAGAGCTCCTACACCGACGCGGCCGCCCTTCGGCGGTGGGTCGAGCCCGATGAGGTCGCGAAAGCGACGCTGTTCCTCGCCAGCGATGCAGCGAGCGCCATTACGGGCGAGTTTCTCCGCATCGATGCGGGGCGGATGTAGCGCCGTGGCTTTCTGGAAACGATCCCGACATCGCGCGACGGACCTCCGCATCGGCAAGGCAGTCGAAAGACCGTTGCCGGCGAGCGTCATCGTCGACGGCCAGCCCCTCTCCGCCTTCGAGGGAGAGAGCGTGGCAGCGGCGCTTCTCGCTGCCGGCGTCCTCTACCTGCGAGGGACGGGGCTGACGCCTTCCTCCCGCCGCCAAGGGGTCTCCGGCGGACATCCAGAGGCGCGCGCGTGCCTCCGGAAAGCGGGCGCGTTGGCGTCTGTCCTTCGAGGTCGCTGCCGTCGGCAGCTGGCCATGGGGCGCGCCCGCTGAGACCCCCACACAAGAATGGATATCGGGTAAATGACTAGAAGAGAGTTAACAAGACCTCGTTTTACCGAAGTTGAATGGCCTGCCAAGGTCGAATGGCCCAGGTGGGAATGGCCGGCGGTCGAGTGGATGGAGCCCGAATGGTCGCGCTTCCCGGCGAAGTGGGAATGGCCGGAAACCGCTATCGAGAACCCTGATTCCCAGAAGCCGAAAAAAAGGACCGTCACACTTGCCCAGGAAGCCCTCTCCAACGAAGCCCGAAGGGTAAGGGGCCCACCGAGGACGCGGTTCGGAAGCTCGGGGAGTCCGCGAAAAAAGGGACAGAAAAGGGACAATCGGCCCGATCCGGAGTTGTTCGCCGAATGAGAGAATCCAGTAACCCTAAGTGAATAAACTAGTTAGTCCTTATGCGCCTGTAGCTCAGTAGGATAGAGCGCCGGATTCCTAATCCGTAGGTCGCAGGTTCAAGTCCTGCCAGGCGTACCACTTAGAGAGGCGTGTTAGTCCGGGGGCGCGCCGGGGGCACAAAGAGATCTATGAAAAACGAAGGCGAAATGCGCGAACGAGAAGAAGAGAAACGGTTGGCATAGGCGCATTGCGAGAGCGACGCGCTCAAGGAAGAGCCGCCGGAGGTCCCCACCGACGGCAGTTTCTTTACGAGCGAACCGCTCTACGCCAAGTACGTCGCTAAATCAGAGAAGGGCTTCTTCGCATCGCGTGACGTCCGTAGCCAGGCGGACATTCACAACTTTGCGAAGCGAATTGATCTCAAAGCGTGACGGGGCACGGGCGACGTTGACTCCGGGTTTCTGTACGCGCATGCTCGCTACGTCTCGGTCCATGCCTTTGTATCCAGCCTTAAACGCCGCTTTCTACTCCCATAGCACATACTGCTCGGAACCAGAACTGTCGGTTTGATCGTATCTACTCGATGTGTCCACGCCTCTCTTGGGGCTGGCAACTCCTCCGAAGTTCGTCGGCTTCTTCTTGACTTTAATCTGGTTTGGATTGCTGGCTTCAATCTGAGGAACACCCCGATAACTTTCAATCTTTCCAGTGACGCAAATCTCCTTCTTCGAAAACGTTTTCTCAGGGGCACCAAACTTTGTCCGGTTGCGTCCCCAGATCACAACAGTGAAAACTTGATCCGGAAATGGCTTATCTAGGTTCAAGAACGTGGGTCGTCCTCTGCTGGAGCGGGCGTATCTAGTACTGGCAACATTACCGCAAACTGTTGCCTCTTCACCGATATGGCTCTCCGCTTGGTCCGGTGTGATTGTAGTTTGCGCATGAAGAAAGAGCGGAGTTGCAAGAGACAGCACACAAAAAAAGTAGGTTCTTTTCTCATTGGCACTTTCATAGCGCGCACGATAGCCTAGGACTTCTGTGAACGCAACCGAGGGTAGACGAAGGGAGGCGTCTTGGGTGCGGCTCCAACGGCTATTGCCACATACCTATTTGGAGTGCTGCTTGAACCCAGTAACTCACCAAGGCCACTGCCGCAGTAGAGAGAAACACCCACTCCCACTGGGGAGGATATCCTGAATTTAGTTGACAAATCGCCGTTGCACCCAAGGTTTATTACCGCCCCGTCATTCATTCCCGAAGCCGTGTTCCTCCCGCGCCGCCTTCGCTGAGTTGCAGCGCCGGCACAGTGTGACGAGCTCACTCGTGAAGAAGCCGGCATCATCATCGGTGTGCTCGATATGATCCGCGACCAGGTCACGCACGCTACCGCACGGCATGCGGCCACGGTGCCATATGCAGCTAGCCGTACACGCACACGCTGGATGGGCAGCCCGCTGAGCTCGTGACCGCTCTTGCCATTCGCGGGTTAGGTAAAGTCGGCGCCTCGAGCTTCTGTTCTTCTCCCGTTGGCGCTGCCGCTCGCACAGCTGGCACCTGGTCTCGCGGTGCAGACGTCCGCATTTAGGAGTGTCGACGGCCAGAGATCTCGTTCAGCTCCACCCTGTGTTCTTTTTCGGATGAAGCGTGACACGGAAGGTCTGAGAGGAATAACATGCGCTGCACCGGATGGAAGCCTTACCGGCAGGAGGCAACATGAGACTAAAGCGCATGGTCGTAGCCCTTGTTCTCGCTGCTGGGCTAGCGATACTTCCGGGCTGCGTGGGTGAGAACCAGGCCGCCCCGCCATCGGGATCTCAAAAGACGATCGTGAAGGGCGGGGATGAGAGGACCGGCGAATACCAGGCTGTGGAAGACTGGTGGAAGCCGGCTCCAGACCACGAAGAACCTTGGACCTGGGGCCAGGTATCGGGCGTCGCGGTGGACAATCCGAATCGAATCATCGTGGCGATTTGGGGAGACCGGGACGCGGAAGGGCGGGAAAGACCGGATGGTACCAACTACCTCGTGGTCGTCGACGGGAACGGCGACATCTTGGAAAGGTGGACGCAGTGGGACTCGATCCTGAACAAACCCCACCAGGTCTACATCAGTCCCTACGGTCCGGAGCGCCACGTCTGGGTCGTCGAGCGCGGTGGCGGCAGGGGGCGCCACATGCAGATCCTCAAGTTTACCAATGACGGCAGTGAGTTGGTGATGCAGCTCGTCGACCCCGACCACCCGACGACCCGCGCAGAGGCACGGGCGAATCCAAACCCGGGTCCCTTCACCTACGGCGATCCGGCGGTGCTCGCCTTCCTTCCGGATGGCAGCTTCTACCTCGGCGACGGTTACTGGCACTCCCGCATCGTCAAGTACAACGCCGATGGCGAGTACGTGTCGGAATGGGGGGAGCTCGGGAGCGGTCCCGGACAGTTCGACCTCGTGCACGGCCTCGCCGTGGACCGCGATCATCGCGTCTATGTTGGCGACCGCACGAATAACCGCATTCAGATCTTTACGGA
The DNA here is from genome assembly GCA_963578475.1 of Acidobacteria bacterium bin61. Lineage (GTDB taxonomy): Bacteria > Acidobacteriota > Vicinamibacteria > Marinacidobacterales > SMYC01 > SMYC01. The sequence continues at coordinate 5,134 of CAUZCL010000069.1, forward strand.
AGACGGCGAGTTCATCGAGGAGTGGACCGACATATCCGATCCTGTCGGTGTCTTCATCGATGAGAACGACGGGGTATGGGTGATCTCCGCGAAACTGAACCGTATTCTGAAGTACAGCCGGGACGGCGAGCTCCAGTACTACTGGGGGGCGTACGGAGGGACGAGGGGCGGCTTTGTGGGTGGCTTGTCGCGTCCGCACCAGCTCAACGTGGACCAGGATGGCAACGTCTATATCGCAAGCTGGGACGGCGGTTGGATAAACAAGTTCGTTCCCAGGTTGGGCGCCGATCCAAGCAAGCTCATCGGCAAGCCGCTCGTCCTCGCGAACTAGGTAACCCCCCACACCGTTCGAGGAATGACCGCTCCGAGTGCGCAAAGACTCGAGCGAAAGGGTGTTCTCGATCGCACCGCACCTGTTCGCGTTTTCCAATCCGAGGGTCCGGCTGGACGCAAGGGTTGGCGTTAAACCGTACGCGGTCCACGGGAACCCGCTTGGCATCGTTGGGACACGACTCAACGACACGGTAGGATTCAGAGTAAGATTATGCGTTTATGACTACCGAACGTGTGACGATTACCGTGCCCACCGAGATCGTCGAGGCCATCGAACGTCGATCCCAAGACCGACGCAAATTCATCCTCGATGCGGTCCGTCGGGAGCTCGCAAGGCGACGTCGCGGGGAGTTACGGCCATCATTGAGAAACCTTCACCTCGACAGTGAATCGATCGCGCAGATGGGTCTCACGGACTGGGATTCGGGCCTTCCTGGCGACACCATCGAGGACCTCGTGGATCCCGAAAGCGGTTCAGAGATTCGGTGGGTCTCGGGCAAGGGTTGGAAAAGTTCGGCCGGGCTCGACGAAAGTTGATGCCTTAGGAGGCGGTGTGGTTCCCGTCAAAATTGGGCCCGATCGCAGAGCGAACAACTATGGAAAGCGGTCGATCTGCGGACCGGTCTCAATCTCAATCGACGCACGGCCGTCGTCGGAGCAGTCGGATCGCGTTTCGTCTACGGTGAGGGTATCCATCCGACCGGATCGCGCAGTAGACAGCGGCCTGCCGGACGAACGCTAGCGGTCAGAACGGGACGAGCTGTTTCGATTCCTCGTCCCACATGACGTTTCTGATCGATGCAAGACTGCGCCAAAGGCTTGGCGTCGTGACGTCGCGCCACATTTCCGGAGCGGCCTCGTGGTGGCAACGTGCCAGCTGGTAGCTCGGGACCTTCGTATTCATATGGTGGATATGGTGAAACTGGATCCCGAAGGTGAACCAGGTGAAGGGCCGCGGGATAGGCAGGTAGGTCGAGCCTAGCAACGACGCTTCAGTGGGATTCCATTCCTCTTTCGGTTCGCGATAGCCCCGATTCACTGCGTGCTGCAGGTGAAACAGCATGAGCCCCACTATGGCACCCAAGTAAACCGCAAATAGGTGCCACCAGGACAGTTGCCAGGCGATCAAGAAGTGCGCGGCGTGCCCAGCCCAGAGGATTGGATTGCTGTACTGGATGGGGTATTGGAGCCACCACTGAGCGATCGGAGCGAGCAAGAAAAATACGACGGGCTCGCGCAGGACTCGCGCGAGCACGCGTTTGTACAGCGGGTAGGACTCGTATTTCTGCCGGGTGAAGAAGACGGTGTCCGCTTCGTCGAAAACGGCGAGGTTGCCGAACCATTTGTGATGGTACAAATGGTTTCGACGCCAGAGGTCGACGGGCGTAATGATCCACGCCTGCAGTATGGTGGCCAATCGCTCGTTCGCTTCGTCGCGGCGGTAGAAGGATAAGTGGATCCCGTCGTGATAGATGATGAAACCGCGCACGATGATACCCGCGTCCAAAATCACAGCGAGAACGACTTGGTCCACGGCATATAGGGCCATCGCTAGAAGCAAGACGAGAATGGTCTGCACCAGGTGCCACGTTGCCTGCCGGTCGTCTGCCACCGCGTATTGTTTGAGATGGGCGCCGATATCGGCGAGAGCGACAGGCGCCGAAGCGTCGTCGCTAGACGAAGGGGATGTTGTCATTTACGTGCTATCTCGAACGAGTCGTGGTTAATTGGGGTCGATTCGACGTATGCAGACAGGAAACAGGCCGCCGGCACACATCCGGGGATGTTATCCCTTTGAGGTACCTGAGGTCTACTACTTCATTCGCGCAGCCATTGCGCGCCATCTGCCCACCGGATACTATTTCGCCAATACTTGGTCCAACCCTCGCCCACTACAAGATCCTGAAAAAGATCGGTCAGGGCGGTATGGGCGAGGTCTATCTCGCCGAAGACAGCAAGCTCGGTCGCGAGGTGGCGATTAAGGTTCTACCGGACGCATTCGCTCGAGACGGCGACCGTCGAGCTCGATTCGAGCGAGAGGCACGTGTTCTCGCTTCGTTGAACCATCCCGGTGTCGCCACGCTCTACGGACCGAGGGTATCCACTGCCTGGTGATGGAGTTCGTCCCGGGAGAAACGCTGGCCAGCTGATCGCCCGCGGAACGCTCCCATTGGAGGACGCGCTTGACCTGTTCCGTCAGATTGCCGCGGCACTCGAGGCGGCGCATGAGAAAGGCGTCGTCCATCGGGATCTCAAGCCAGCGAACATCATGATCACTCCTGAGGAAAAAGTCAAAGTGCTCGACTTCGGGTTGGCGAAGGCCTACGAAGGAGAGGAGGCAAGGCCCTCGAACTTATCAGAGTCCCCCACCGTCGCGAGGGGAACCGCGACGGGCGTCATCCTCGGTACGGCGCCGTATATAAGCCGGGAGCAGACGCGGGGAAAACCCGTGGACAAGCGCATGGACATCTGGGCTTACGGGTGTTGTCTCTACGGAGCTCTCACGGAAAAGCCCGCCTTTCTGGAAGAGACCATCTCGGACACGATGGCAGCGATCCTCAAGAACGAGCCCAACTGGCAGCGTTTGCCGGCCAGCACGCCACCGATGCTGCGGCATGTTCTCGGTCGCTGCTTCTGTATACTCTATCTGGAGTCTGTTGCATTATAGGCAGACTCCGGACCGGCGCGTCTGGCATTTGGCCATTCCGCTCCCGCTCAGGCAAGCGGTCCGTCTGAATCAGGACGCTTCATCAATCGCTATCTCGCCTGACTCACGGTGGGTTGCCTATCTAGCGCAAGGAGACGAGTCGAGGCAACTTTACCTACAGAAGACGGACCGGTCGGATGCGCAGCCCGTGGCTGGCGCAGAAGGAACACGGCTACCCTTCTTCTCAACGGACGCCCAATGGTTAGGCTATCTGCTCGATGGAAAGCTTATGAAGGTTTCCGTCGGTGGGTCCAATCCCGGCCCGCCAATCACCATTGCGGACTTCGCTACTATCGGAAGGGTCGAACGCGGAATGAGCTGGGGTCCTGATGGATTGATCTTATACAACCGAGGATACAATAGCGGCCTTTCACGGATTTCCGCTGAAGGTGGTCAGCCGGAAGTCTTGACCACGCGGCTCCGGGAACAGGGGGAGAAAACGCACCGCCTTCCCGAGGTGCTTCCAAACGGCAGAGCCGTTCTCTTCACTATCGGCACTGAGGGCAGCTCGTCTTTCGACGAGGCCTCGATTGCAGTCCTCGATCTAGAGACGCGTGAGTACCGCATCCTCCTGGAAGGAGGCATCCACCCTCGTTACAGCTCGACGGGGCATCTCGTTTATGCTCGGGACGGTGCGCTTTGGGCCGTTCGCTTTCACCAGAACGACCTTGAAGTGAAAGGTACACCTATCCCGGTGGTGGAGGGTGTCTTTACGTCTTCGACCCAGGGCGTGGCCAACTTCGACGTGTCTCGGGACGGGACGCTCGTCTTTGCCCCAGGACGCCCCGACATGGACGCAAATGGCTTGGTGGTCTGGGTCGATCGGCTGGGCCAGTCGCAGTCGCTCATCGAAGCTCCTGCACCTTACGCTAGGGTCATGATTTCGCCGGATGGGCGTTTCCTTGCCGTTGACGTGCATGGCGCGAACACCACGGTATGGCTTTATGACATCGTTCGCGAGACCATGAGGCGGCTGACCTTTGAATTTGACAACGCCAACCCGATATGGACACCAGACGAGAAACGAATAGCGTTCCGATCCTCTCGAACGGGTCCGCACAATCTCTTCTGGCAAGCCGTGAGTGCGAGTAGTCCCGCAGAGCAACTCACGACGAGCGACTTCGAGCCGGATCTTGGGTCGTGGTCTCCCGACGCTGAGGTTCTCATTTGTTCCGAGGTCCGTCCGGAAACGAGGGACGACCTTTGGGTGCTCAACATGACGGCAATCGAACGCCTGAAACGTTTCTGCAAACGCGGTTCAATGAACGTCGTCCAGAGTTCTCGCCGGATGGGCGATGGATTGCCTATGATTCCGATGAGTCGGGGCAAAACGAGTTCTACTCTAGCTTTCCCGCTGTCCGCGGAAAGTGGCAGGTCTCGACCGACGGCGGACTGCAGGCACGCTGGAACCCCAACCGCCGAGAGATTTTTTACCGCAACGGGGACAAAATGATGGTCGTCGACGTACAAGGATCCGGCGAACAGCCCGTTCTCGGATAACCTCGACGACTCTTTGAACGATTCGGGCTATCGGACGCTTACGACGTGTCCCCCGACGGCCAACGTTTCGTCATGATTGACAAAAGCCAAGCAAGCAGAACGGCCACGCAGTTGAATCTAGTCATTAACTGGAGCGAAGAGCTGAAGCAGTTGGTGCCGACGAACTGAGGCGCTTCCCTTCTTCGACCCATTCTCCCCTGCCTACGGTTGGCGGCGGGGGCGGTCGCTGGCGTCTTGGACTTGTTCCCAGGCGCGTCGGATCGTGAGCCGGAGTTTTTGCCGGGCGTCGCGCTCGGCCAAAGTTTCCAGGTGGTGGGCGGGCCGGTCGGTGTTCACCTCCCCACCGCACTCGTGTGCACTGGAATTTGGGATGGCTCGTCACTCGTCTATTCCGCGATCGTGTGGGCCGTCAGTTATAGGCGGATCACTCACCAGGTGATCCGCCGGATGGCTTCGGTGCGAGATTTCCAGGCGTTGGGCCCGCGGCCCCGGTGCTCACTCCCCACTGCACACGTGTGCGCTGAGGCCAGGTTCAGGATAGGGCCTCGCTCGTCCATTCAGTGATCGCGCTTCGACCTTGACTGCTGGTTGTCGGTCGCACCTGTTGGAGAGCCAGTCAGCGTGGCCGCTCTCCGGTTTGGTAGGTTTCGAAGACGACGGGCTGTGGAGGATATCGGCGATGACTTCATCGCGCCAAGATTCGTCGGCGTCGCCCAGATTGTTGTCGTCGTCCGCCCGGTCGCGACTTCGTGTGAAAATTCCTCGATGACAACGTCGTCAAACAAGGGCTCACCGGGATCGTGCTCCCGCTCGTTGACCAAGCGCGGCCATCAGAACTTCCCTCATCATAGCGAGACGGCAGGAAGAAGACGGCACAAGACGACCACGCAGATGAAACCGGTCGTCACGTGGGGCGAGGAGCTGAGGCGCTTTCCTTGTTCAATCCGAGACTCTCTCACCGAGTCACGTGCGGCGCCCCCTCATAACCCGATCGACCCCCTGGCTACGCTTGGCGACGGGGGCGGTCGCTGACCTCTTGGACTTGCTCCCAGGCACGTCGGATCTTGAGCCGGAGTTTTTGCCGGGTGTCGCGCTCGGCCATGGTCAAGAAGCTATAGGACGACTTCGTGAGCTTTTGGAGAAACGAAATCTCGAGCTGTGTGAGGAACAGGTCGACGCCCCGTCAGAGCTTCCCGGAAGCGTGATGTCCGAGAGCTTTCGGCCGAAGGCTTGGCGTGCGTGCCGCTCTTCTTCCACGATGAAGTGGTATTCCGACCGTAAGAGCTTTTGTCTGAACGTCAGCTCCGAATGCGTGAGTCGGATGGTGACCCGTCGATTGTTCCCTATCGCCATGTTTGCCTCTGTCTTTGCCAGTTGCGTTCGCTACGCCGACGGGGGTGACGTAGCGCCGATTTTGTAATAGTTCTGCTCGTCCGGAGTGGGCTCGTACTCGCGGGAGTGCTCTTTCGCGCGCGCGTAGACCTCTTCCTCCGTCGTCCCGAACAGCATGAACGGGTCTTTCACGTTGGGATGGGTCACGTCGACGAGGATCACTTGCTCGCCGACTCGTAGCAGATTCCACGCGTGCCGGCCCTTGAAGATGAAAAAACGAAGATTGCCTTTCACGACACGACACTCGATCCCAGCCTCTTGAAGATAGAGCTGATAAAAGATCGAAAGGTGCCGGCAGACGCCCATGCCTTTTTCCAGATATTTCGTGAGCACGATGCTCTCGTTCCCGAACTCGCGCGAGAGCTTTTCCACGCCTGACTCGTCGAACTCGATGTCGCGTCGCACGCGCGCGTAGTACCAGCCGAGCAACCGCTCTAGATTGTCGCTGTCGACCACTCCGCGCCGTTTGCACTCGGAGAGTCGCTCGACGAGGCTAACTTTGTCGACCTTGATCTTCTCCCGGCCCGCGCGCTCCGTCGGTGAGGCGTGGCTTCCCATATCGGTGTAGCCGTGCATCAAGTAGGCGGGAAGGCCACGATGGACCACGCCGTCGTCGAGCCACGTTTGCCGGTCCATCACGATCTCGAGCTCCACCGCCGCTTTGACGTAGCGACGGAGTCGCTCGTGCTCCGTGATGCGGCTCACAGCCTCGTTGATGGCACGGATACACTCCATCGGCGCCGCACCCCAGCCGGTAACGAAACCCATGAGCTCGTCCGCCCCAAGCTCGTGGGCGATGCGGTTGCCCGAGCTCGAATCGAGATAGTACGACTGGCTGAGATATTCGGGCGCTCCGAGCGCGACCGAGCGCACGAGCGAGGTTTGTTGCGCGCTGAGACAATCCATCAGATCGCGCTTTTCCTTCGAGCCGAGGACTCGCCGTGTCGGTGAGCGCGTGATCGCGGGGTTCACCGTTACGTTGGAATGGCGATCTTTTTCTTCGGCGTCCATTGGCATTTGGCAGCTCGAGAGGCAACCTTCAGTAGTTCAGCACCGACTGTATCTCGTAATCGGCGATACGCTCACGGCCTTTGAGAAAATCGAGCTCGATGAGGAAGCTGAACGCTTCCACCTTGCCTCCTACTTTCTCGACCAGATCGGCCACCCCGAGCGCGGTGCCGCCCGTCGCAAGCACGTCGTCAACGATGACGATGCGCTGTCCGGACTCGATGGCGTCCGCGTGCATCTCAAGAACGTCACTCCCATATTCGAGATCGTAGGTAACTTGCACCGTGTCGGCAGGAAGTTTGCCGGGCTTGCGCACCAGAATTTGTCCTTTGTTCAGCTCGTAGGCTAGCGCAGCGGCGAAGATGAACCCTCGACTCTCGATCCCGATGATGGCGTCGAACTCGCGCTTGGCTAAGGGCTCCGCCATGAGGTTTATGGCTTTGCGGAACGAGGCAGGGTCCGATAGAAGCGGCGTAATGTCCTTGAAGACGATACCCTCTTTGGGGAAGTCGGGTACGTCTCGAATGATTTGGCGCAATTGTTCCATCAAACCCCCTATGAATACTCAGAACCGAACATGAAATCTGGGCAACGCCTCGTCCACTTCGACCGCCATCTTCTGAATGTCCTCGACGCGGGACGCGCGCGGACCTCGAGAAAGTGTTTCAAAAAAAGCCCGAAGCGTCTCGGCGTCGGCTTGCGCCAGCACTTCTACGCGCCCATCCGCAAGGTTGCGTGCGTAGCCGCACACGTCTCGAGTTTGTGCTTCTCTCTCGGCAAACCAGCGAAATCCAACGCCTTGAACGCGACCAGAGATGAGCAGCACGTAAGCCTCCACGCTCGACCGGGTATCCTCACATCCTTATCAGCGCGTTAATTATACCAAGAAACGGTGCTCAGGCCCCGTCCCAGCGTGATAGCGCGAGCACGGCGTTGAGGCCCCCGAAGGCGAAAGAGTCCGAGATGGCGTGCCGAATCGCTTTTTCGCGGGCGGTATTCGGGACGACGTCGAGAGGGCATTCAGGGTCTGGCCCGAGATAGCCAGCAGTCGGCGGTACGACCCCGTTCTCGAGCGCGAGCGTGGTCACCACAGCTTCAATCGCCCCGGTCGCGCCCAACGTGTGGCCGTGCATGGACTTGGTCGAGGACACCAGAAGCGCGGCCGCGTGGTCGCCGAAAACGCTCGCGAGAGCCTCCGACTCGGTCGAGTCGTTCAGTAGCGTACCTGTGCCGTGTGCGTTCACGTATTCAACTTCGTGAGGATTGAGCCCGCTATCCGCGAGGGACGCCGCGATAGCGCGGGCAGCGCCTTTCGCCGAAGGCCGCGTGATGTGGCCGGCATCGGAGGACATGCCAAAGCCGCGGACTTCCGCGTGAATATGCGCGCCGCGCGCGCGGGCATGGTCGAGGTCTTCCAGGACGAGCGCCGCACCGCCTTCGCCGAGCACGAGCCCTTTGCGATCCCGCGAGAACGGCCGGCAGCGCTCCGGCGCCATGACGCGCATGGCATCCCACGCTTTGAGATGGCCGAGACTGAAAGGCGCGTCGCTCCCGCCAGTGAGTGCTACGGGCGCCGCGCCGTGAGCCACCATCCAATAGGCCATCCCAATCGCGTGGTTCGACGACGAGCACGCGGTCGAGATCGTCATACCGGGCCCTTCGATGCCGAGCTCCATCGACGCTTGGCTCGCTCCCGAGCTCGACATGATGCGTGGGACCGCGAAGGGCGTCAAGCGGCGCTTGTTTTCGCGATAGAGCGTAACGAAGAGCTCGTCCTGGGTCGTCTGCCCCCCAAGCGCCGTTCCGGTGATGACCGCGGCATCCTGGAGGTCTTTCGACGCGATCCCGCTTGCCTCGACCGCTTGTCGCGCGGCAAGAAGCCACAGCCGGGCGAAGCGATCCAGGAGAGACCTCACGGAATCATCGAACGGGGTCTCCAAGTCCAAATCGCGCACCTCGGCGCCGACGCGAAACTGGAGGGTCGATGTATCCGCGAGCTCGATCTCGCGAAAGCCGTGTTGTCCGGCGCACAAAGATTCCCAAAACGTTTTCAGGTCGTTCCCGATCGCGGAAACAACACCGAGACCGGTAACAACGACGCGGTGGGGTGCTCCCATTCTATTTTTCAGGATTTCTTCGCGAGCAGAGGCTCGACAACCGCGATCACGTCACTCACTTTCGTGATCTCACGGGCATCATCATCGGGAATAACGATCTCGAGCTCTTCTTCGAGCTCCCAGAGAAGCTCCAATCCGTTCAGAGAGTCGACCCCAAGCTCCTCGAACGTGCTGTCCACGTTGATTTTGTCGGGCGTTGTCTTCTGCATTTTCGCGACCCGCGCAATAACCTGCGTGGCAATCTCTTCTCGATCCATACGGCCAAAAGTCTACCACAGCGGGATCGGTTAAACTCGAGCGCCATGTACGCTTTGTGGGTTTTTCTCGCCCTCGGGGCCGGGCTTTTCCAAAGCGCCCGGAACGGCCTCGCGAGAAGCCTTTCCGATGCCGTCTCTCCGGCGCTGAATAGCTGGTCTCGCTTTGCCTTCAATCTGCCCTTCTCGACGGCGCTTGTCGCGGTACTCCTCGCCAACCAAGGCATACTCCAAGTCTCACCGCTCTATTTTGTGCTCTGCCTCGGAACCGGCGTTACGCAGCTCCTCGGAAACGTCGCTCTCATCACCGCCTTCCAGCACACGAGCTTCGCTCAGGCCATCGTGCTCCACAAGCTCGAGATCGTGTTCACCGCGATCATCGGCGCGCTAATTTTCTCCGAGCTACCGACACTTACAGGCTGGATCGGTGTTCTTCTCAGTGCCGCAGGCGTCGTCATCATGCAGCTCGCGCGGATGCCTGAAAAGCGCCAAGTCTTCCACCGAGATTTGGGATCTTTGTTGGCCATCCTCGCCGGGGTGCTCATCGTCTTCGCGAGCTTTCTTCTCAAAGAAGCCAACCACGTGCTCGTCGATCTCAACTCACGGGTCGGCGAGAGCCGTTTCGAAGTCGCGAGCCACACCCTGTTTCACGTCACTTGGATGGAAGTCGTGCTCCTCACGCTTTGGCTGCGTCTGCGACGTCCGGGCGAGCTGTCTCGCGTCCCGACACATTTTCGTCGCATGCTGCTCATTGGTTTTTTCGGATTCTTGGGAAGCCTCGGCTGGTTCTGGGCCTACTCCCTCACCCTCGTCGCATACGTAAAATCCGTCGGCCAAGTCGAAGCGATCACCGCCGTCTTCTTGTCGCTCTTCATTTGGAAGGAGCGTGAAGTGCTGCCCCAGCTTCCAGGCATGGCACTCGTCGTGCTCGGTATCGTGCTCGTTCTCCTTGGATAGATATGGACGCAACCGTCACCACCATCGTGCTCCTCGCCGCGCTCATGCACGCGGTTTGGAACGCGCTCTTGAAGTCGAGCGCCGATCGTCTCGTGGAGCTCACCACCCTGAACCTCTCGGCTGGCATCGTCGCGCTCACGGTCATCCCATTCGTCAGCTTTCCCGCGATAGAGAGCTTCCCCTTTCTTTTGGCCACGCTCGTGCTTCACGTCGGCTACTACGCATTCCTGATCCTCTCTTACAATCGTGGCGGTCTGAGCCTCGTTTACCCGATTGCGCGCGGCGGACCCCCTGTGCTCATCGCTCTTGTCTCGGCGCTTTTTCTCGGCGAGGTTCTGAGCGGCACCCAAACTCTCGGCGTTCTCATCATTACGGCGAGCATTGCAGGTCTTGCCTTCGCTTGAGCTCGACGGCTATTCTCTTCGCCCTCGGAACGAGTGTCATGATTGCCGGCTACTCGATCGCAGACGGTTTAGGCGCACGGGTTTCCGGAGCGCCCATTGCCTATATAGCGAGCCTCTTCGTGTTGAACGCCTTCCCTCTCTTGCTCGTGCTGCCAGTCCTTCGGCCGGGCCTTGGGTTGCGCGGGCTCGGGCGACAGTGGAAGACGGGAATGCTCGGCGGCATTTTGTCCGTGGGCGCTTATGGACTCGCGATATGGGCGATGACACGAGCGCCGATAGCCATCGTCTCGGCCCTACGCGAGACGAGTGTAGTGCTCGCGGCAATCCTTGGCGCGACATTTCTTCGGGAGCCGTTCGGGCCGCGCAGAGTGCTGGCGTCTATCGGGGTCGCGCTCGGCATCATCGTCTTGCGGCTCGCGAGCTGAACCAGTACGCTTCGACACCATGACAGATGTATCGAGACGTGACGCGCTGAAACAACTCGCCGCGAGCCCGCTTCTGCTGGCGTCGCTCCCTCAGAGCGACCCTCTCCTGAACGCCGTCGACGACGTCGAGGATCTAAACTTCTCCGCCGGATGATCCAGACCAAGAGCTATAGCGGAGGCGGTGAAGAAAGCGCGCTCGCGCGCATCATGATCGATGAGATGAAGGCGCTCGGGCTCGAAACGCGCCTCATCGAGGTAGAACCAGGCCGCTTCAACGCCGTTGGACGTTTGGTTGGCACGGGCGGCGGCAGGAGCTTAATGCTGAACGGCCATCTCGACACCAACGCCGTCGGTCTCGGCTGGACCGTCGATCCCTTCGCGGCGCTCGTGCGCGACGACATGGTCTACGGCATCGGGGTCTCCAACATGAAAGCGTCCTGCACCGCGTTTCTCGGCGCCACCCGCGCTTTCGTTCGCTCGGGCCGGAAGCTGAAAGGCGACATCGTTTTCGGCTATGTCGTGGGTGAACTCCAAGGAGGGGTCGGCACTTTGAAGCTGTCCAAGAAGGCATCACCACCGATACTTTCATCGTCGGCGAGCCCACCGACCTTGCGGTTCTCACCTTGCACGCGGCGAGTCTCACCGTTGAAGTGAGCACGCTCGGGGTGACGCGTCACTTGTCCAAGAAAGAAGAGTCGGTCTCCGCCATCGACACGATGCTCGTCGTCATCGAGCGCATCCAATGGATGCAGTTCTCGGGGCCGGACGACCCCGAGCTGAAGAGCGTGCGCCACGTGAACAACGGCTTGATGCGCGCGGGGCTCGGACGAGAAATGCATGACTGGCGGCCCGGCCAAGTGCCCGACTTCGCGACCATTCGGATGTCGGTGCGCTACGGACCAGGCCAAACGGAAGCGAGTGTTCTAGCTGACCTCGAGCGTGAGATGAGCGCTCTCGCAAAAGAGGACTCGCGTATCGAGACGGAAGTCGTGTCCCGAAAACGTGAAGGACTGCCCCCGCCGCGCGAATTCCGGGTCGGTCGCGACGAGCCCATCGTGAAAGCGGCGGTCGATGCTTACGAGCGCATCCTCGGGGAAGCGCCACCCGTGGGTGCGGTCACCCCCTATCGCTATTACGGAAGCGACGCTAGCCATCTGCAACATCTGGCGGGTGCCAAAGGCATCGTGTGCGGCGCCGGAGGGAAGTACAACACGATGCCCGACGAGCGCGTCGAGCTTTCTCAGTTCTATGCGTGCACCCGCGTTTACGCGCTGGCGGCTCAGACGATTTGTGGATAACGAAGAAGAACGCCTTGTCGACGTCGACTACGAGCTGTTGAGCGCGGAAGCGCTCCGCGGCCTTGTCGAAGAGTTCATCACGCGCGAAGGCACGGAATATGGGCACCGCGAGTTCTCACTGGATGACAAAGTGCGCCAAGTCGAGCACCAGCTCGCGTCGGGCGATGTCAAGATCGTGTTCGATACTGTAGAGAAGCGCGCGAACCTCGTCCCCACCAAGAAGCGCTTGTCTTAGCCTGTAACCGGTCGGAACGAGAATCTTGTTCCATGTTCGTGGCGCAAGTTCTTTGTTATCCCCTCCTATCCTTGCTTTTAGAGGCGTTGTTAAAGGCAAGGGGATGAGGGGATGTGGGGATGAGGGGATGTGGGGATGTGGGGATGTGGGGATGTGGGGATGTGGGGATGTGGGGATGTGGGGATGTGGG
>CAUZCL010000070.1:0-15965 GCA_963578475.1 Acidobacteria bacterium bin61
CCAGGGTCGTGTAGAATTTGTTTTGCTCTTCGTCCATCTCCATGCTGAAGTCTTGCGGGTCGATCTCGATGCTGTAATGGACGAAGGCGGTATCCTGTGGCCCGAAGAGCACCGCGAAGAAACTTCGACTCGGCACGAAGTTGAACGAATACTCGGCGGAGACCAGGTCTCCGTATCGGAGATAGGCGTTCGCGTAGTCAGGGCGAATCGCTCGCTTGGGAAACTCCGCCACCCTGGCCAGCATCAAGTCGGTACCCATCGATGCACGCCCGCTCAGGAAGTCGGGGGGGTCGCTGGGATCGAGAGACAACGAAGCGCTCGCCAACTCGGGGTTGATGTCCTGTAGCATGTCGACAGCCCTGACGTTATTGACGCTGTGGACTTCGCTGCTCCTGATGAGAGCGGTAGGTCCGTCGATGAGGGGGTGGTAGATCCTGTACTCGCCCATATCGCCTCGCTGGAAAAACAACAAGTAGAAGAACGAAGGCAGCCTCGCTGCCGGAGGGGCTTGGTAAAACCACAGCTCGCTCGAGACCAATTCGCTGTACCCGTCGAAGCGCTGTACTTCCCTAGGCTTGCCCAGGATGATGTAGTACCTCCCCCGGTCGGTCCTCCAACCGGGAAGATACGTCTCCCGACCCAGGAACTTGTTCGCGTGCGCGAGCCGGCGATAGTGCTCCTCCTTGAACTCGTTGGCCGGGGTAGCACGAACGGGGTCCCGCTTTCTCCAGAAAGAGTCGATGAAAAGGTCGCGCTCCTCGATGGTCCCGAGCTCAAGGAAAACCTCGTGTTCCCTTTCGGTGATGATATACACGACCTCTTCCTTCAACCAGGTTTTGTGCTCGGGCGAGAGATTCTTCTCGCGTTCGTTGGCCGAAGCAACGCCGACAAAAGCCACGAGGAGGAGTAACGCGCGGCTAACTCTCATTGGCTTCCTGTTCTTGTAGCTCATTTTTATAACTCTATAACTCAGAATGAGACGGGATGCTGCTTCAGGGTCATATCATACCCGTAGGGTCAAGATATTCATGCGGCTTCCCGATGGTAGAAACGGAGCAACCCCCCAAGGCGTTCACGGCACTGAATGGCGCCCTCTAGACCGTTAGTCTGAGCGATCACGGGCTCGGGGAACAATAAGAGATTGTCCTTTCCTTGATGATTCCTCTCGTGGTGATGATGGGCGACGTACTCCTTCAGCGCGTGACGCAGCGAGTTCTCCCCGAACAAGATGAGCTTCGAAAGACATTCCTCTTTGACCGATCTCACCCAGCGCTCCGCGAAAGCATTCAAATCCGGGCTCCGCGCAGGCAGCCTGACAGGCGTTACGCCAACGCCCTCAATGGTGTCCCGGAACGACTCGCAGAACTTGGAGTCCCGGTCGTGGTATGGAGTATGTCCCACAGGGCCAATTTGGACGTTTACGAGACGAAACTGACCTTTGGCGCGGGCGACAAGAAGAACTACTCAAACAAGTAGCCAGGCAGGACGAAGAGAGGCAGGAACTCCGCAGGGAGAACGACCGACTCCGGGAGGAGCTGGACCAACGGAAGATCGCCTATGACGATCTGGCAGAGATAACCCGCGAGTACCTTGCTCGGCTCGAACAATACGATATGCTACGTCGCCGTTGGATGACCTCATCAACCCTTGTGTGTCGGCGCTAGGATCGCCCGGCACTCCGAATTCCACCGCTACGACTCGAACTGGAGCCGCAGCACCAAGACCTTCTGCGCCAGCCGCTCAACACAATCCCATAGCGCCTTGTCGGTGCGCCTCGAAGCAGGGGTCCGAGCGATCTCCGGGCAGAGGGCTTCCAGCCTATCCAAGTCTTCATTTCGCATCTCATTTCCTCCTACCCCACTAGACGAGATTCGATGCAGGAAACCTCCCTCCCGAGGGATGAAAATCTCGCAGGGGCGTAGGCCACTCAGGAGCGTGTGTCGTTTGAGAAAATTGGCAGCGCCAGATCTCAGCTCTTGCTTAGCCGGGGCGGCCCGCGCATCTTTCCATGACCCTTAACCCGTGTAGCCTTCAAGAGGTTCGCGTTTGGGTTCAGCACGGGGCTCTAGTGCGACAAGTCAATCGCAAGTCACTTTGAGCCTCGGACGTGGTGGTAGTTAGGTGTAGTGCTTAAACGAGGATTTTTGTTTAAACACAAACCGCCCTATTTCAGGCGTTTAAGGTGCCGGGGAGTGGAATTGAACCACCGACGCAAGGATTTTCAGTCCTTCGCTCTACCGACTGAGCTACCCCGGCAAAAGAGCCCCCCATTCTAGCGGGGGGCCGAGAAAAGTCAAGATGCAGAAAAAAGTGCGGCCGGAGCCTCGCTGGGGTTTGCGGGCTCCGGCCTTGGCCCGAGGGGTTAAGCTCGTGGGCGTCCCGCGACTTTTACCTCGCGGGGGCCGCTTCGGGATTTCGACCCCTTCGGGACAGCGCCCTCCTCTCCATTGGCGGCGGGTTGGGTTGCGCCGTCCGAGGGGAGGCCGTGTTCCTTACGTAATTGGCTCTCTATTTTCTGGGCCACGTCTGGCTTATCTATGAGGAAGCGGCGAGCGTTCTCGCGGCCCTGACCGATACGCTCTTCGCCGTAGGAGTACCATGCGCCGCTCTTTTCAATGATGTTGGACGACACCGCGAGGTCGAGGAGATCGCCCTCTTTCGAGATCCCTTTGCCATACAGAATGTCGAACTCTGCCTGGCGGAAGGGCGCGGCGACTTTGTTCTTGACGACTTTGACTCGGGTGCGATTGCCCACGATCTGGTCGCCGTCTTTGATGGACGCGATCCGCCGGATATCAATGCGGATCGACGAATAAAACTTCAGCGCCCGTCCGCCCGTCGTCGTTTCGGGATTCCCGAACATCACGCCGATCTTTTCGCGGATCTGGTTGATGAAGACGAGACAGGTGTTCGATTTCGACGTGATGGCCGTGAGCTTTCTCATTGCTTGCGACATCAATCGCGCTTGAAGACCCATCTGCGCGTCACCCATCTCGCCGTCGAGCTCGGCGCGTGGCACGAGCGCCGCGACCGAGTCTATGACGATGACGTCGACCGCGCCGCTTCGGATGAGTACCTCGGTGATCTCGAGCGCTTGCTCACCGCTATCGGGTTGCGAGACGAGCAGCTCGTCCGTATCGACACCGAGCGCTTTCGCGTAGACCGCGTCGAGCGCATGCTCGGCATCGACGAAGGCAGCCATTCCGCCTGCTTTTTGCGCCTCGGCAATGATGTGAATCGCGAGCGTGGTCTTACCTGAAGATTCAGGTCCGAAGATCTCGGATACGCGTCCTTTGGGCATTCCTCCCACACCGAGCGCGGCATCGATCGATATCGAGCCCGTAGAGATGGCGTTTACGTCCGCCGTCTCATGTGAGCCGAGCTTTATGATCGAGCCTTTACCGAACTGCTTCTCGATCTGGCCCATCGCCATGTCGATCGCTTTGGACCGTCCGTCTGTGTCTTCCGCCATAGTTCTCCTTTCCGGGAGGCTACCCCGTGTAGCCCTGGTACGTTTTGATACGTGTTCTGGTTCGACTCAGGGAAACCGTGTGGATTCCCCACCACCGGAGACGACCCATCTGCCGGCCCGCGCTCTTGGCTCTCAGCCTTCACTAATCTAGACGAGATCGAGATGCGCAAACCTCCCAGTCGGCGGGAGCCTACCACATATAGAGTGCCCAAACTAATCACCTACCGGATATGGACCTGTGGCCATTATGTTACTGTGTCTCCGATGCCAACGCCTGTCGCTCACGCTCTGGCTGGCACCGCCGTCTATCTCGCGGCGCGTCAAGATCAGGCTCGCCGGCCCAGCCGGCAAGACTTGGTGCTTTTCGGAAGCACTGTCTTCGCAGCCTGTGCCGCCGACCTCGATTTCGGGATCAGTTTTCTCGCGAGCCATAACTATCACCATTATTTCACCCACAGCCTCGGGTTCGCCACTTTTTTTTGCTTGGCGGCGTATTTTTCTGCGCGATGGGCGAAACGGCCTCTTCCCAAGCGAGATGCGTGGATGCTTGGTGCCGCCTACCTCACGCACATCGTCTTGGACATGTTCTCCAAAGACACGGCCGCGCCTTTCGGGGTGGAGCTCCTGTGGCCGTTCTCGGACGCGTTCACCATATCGCCCGTGCTGTTTTTCGACGATATCTGGAGAGGGACGCTCAGAGAGATCTTAGGGCTCCACAATTGGCTCGCGGTGGCCCGCGAAGTCGCGATCGTGGCGCCGGTCGTCGGGCTCTTGTGGTGGTGGCGCCGTAAGGCTAGTCAGCCCGGGTATTCGTAGAATCCCTTTCCGCTCTTCCGACCCAGATATCCGGCATCCACCATCTTCTTCAAGAGCGGGCACGGCCGGTACTTAGGATCGCCGATGCCGTCATGGAGCACTTCCATAACGCTCAGGCAAATATCTAGTCCGATGAAGTCCGCAAGCGTGAGCGGACCCATCGGATGGTTCATGCCGAGCTTCATGACGGTATCGATCGCCTCGGGAGTGGCCACGCCTTCCATATAAGCAAAGATCGCTTCGTTGATGAGCGGCATCAATATACGGTTCGCGACAAAGCCTGGGGCATCGTTGACCTCGACGGGTACCTTGCCGAGTTTCTTCGCAAGCTCTTCCGTCACCCGATAGGTCTCGTCCGAAGTTTGAAGCCCACGAATGATCTCGACGAGCTTCATAACCGGCACGGGGTTCATGAAATGCATCCCGATGAAGCGGTCGGGGCGCGACGTCATCGCCCCGAGCTTCGTGATCGAGATCGAAGACGTGTTGCTCGCGAGAATCGCCTCTTTAGCGGTAAGGCGATCGAGCTCTTCGAAGATGGCCCGCTTCGCGTCGGTACTCTCGATGATAGCTTCCACGACGAACGGCGCATCCTTCGCGGGCTCGAGCTCCGTTCCCGAGATCACGCGAGCAAAAGCCGCTTTCGCTTCGTCGTGCGTGAGTTTTTCTTTTTTCACCAATCGCGCGAGACTTTTTTCGATGGCGCCGCGACCGCGTTCGACGAACGCGTCTTCGACGTCGCGCAAATAGACTTCGAATCCCGATTGGGCGAAGACTTGGGCGATGCCGTTTCCCATCGTGCCCGCACCCATGACGGCGACTTTCTCGATCATTTTTTTCTTCCTTACTGAACCAGCTCGATCGCGAGAGCAACGCCGTTACCGCCCCCGAGACAGAGCGTCGCCACACCGCGACGGCCGCCGCGACCTTTCAATGCATAGAGGAGCGTTGTGAGAACACGCGCACCGCTCGCGCCAATCGGATGGCCGAGGGCAACCGCGCCTCCGTTAACGTTCGTCTTCGCGGGGTCGAGGTCGAGCTCTTTCGTGACCGCACAGGCTTGCACAGAGAAGGCTTCGTTGAGCTCGATGAGATCGATGTCGTCGTTGTCCCAGCCAGTTTTCTCGAGAAGCTTCCGTACCGCCGGCACCGGTGTCATCATCACCCACTCTGGCTCGAGACCCGAAATCGCTTGGGCGACGATGCGGGCGATCGGCTTCATTCCTCGCTTTTCCACTGCCGCTGCCGAGGCAACCACGAGCGCCGCAGCGCCATCGTTCATTCCCGGCGCGTTTCCGGCCGTCACCGTGCCGTCCTTTTTGAACACGGGCTTCAGCTTCGAAAGCCTCTCCGCCGTCGTATCCGCGCGGATGGGCTCGTCCGTGTCCATGACCACCGGGTCACCCTTTCGTTGCGGGATATCTACGGACAGAATCTCGTCCCGAAATTTACCGGCGGCCGTCGCCTCCGCCGCGCGTCGATGGCTCTCGGCCGCGTAGGCGTCCATTTGCTCCCGCGAGACATCGTATTTCTCGGCAACCATCTCGCCGGTAACCCCCATGTGAAAATCGTTGTAGATTTCCCAGAGTCCGTCGTGAACGACGGCGTCGACGAGCTCGCCGTGGCCGAGTCTTAACCCTTCACGCATCCGCCGGATGAGGTAAGGAGCGTTTGACATCGACTCCATGCCGCCCGCGACGACGACGTCTGCGTCGCCCGCGGCAATCGCTTGGCGCGCCAGCATTACGGCTTTCAATCCGGAACCGCAAACTTTGTTGATCGAAAACGCCGCCACCGTCGGAGGCAATCCCGCCCCTAGCGCGGCCTGGCGGGCAGGGTTTTGCCCCAACCCCGCCGAGACGACGTTGCCCATGATGACCTCGTCGATAGGGTCAGGCTCTCCCGTTCCCGCGCGGCTCAGAGCCTCACGGATCACGAGCGAGCCGAGCTCCGTGGCCTTGAAGCTCTTCAAAGCTCCTAGGAACTTGCCCGTCGGCGTCCTTACGGCGCTGACGATAAATATGTCGCCGATCGAACCAGGCATCGACTTAGGTCCTCCTGCGCTGCTCCTTGGCTTTCAAGTACCGCGCCGCGCTTTGCAACACGAGCTCGCGGAGGTCGGGGTCTTCGATCCCGGAAGCGGACGCGTTCAGCCCGCCCGGCGGGACAAGAGGCGTGCGCTCGGCTACGTCCTTCACCTCGACTTCAGGCAGCCCTTGTAAGTGACTTCTTTTGGTGAAGTTGATCCGCCGCACCAAAGTCATCCCAATCGCCTTGTTGAGCTTCGGCACGATGCGGTCTTGCAGGCGATAGATCATTTGGCCCCAAACGACATCGATGACGCGCACCGTCAAGACGCCTTCGCTCAGCGCTTCCGGCTCGGAGCGCCGCGCGAGCTCTCGGCCAACGACATCTACCCATCGTCGCGTTACGAGGGCTACTGAATAGACGTGCTCTTTCGCTACCTTCGGCAAAGCGTGGCGCAAAACGTCCTTGAGCAAAACATGGTCTCGGCGCACGTTGTTATTATGTCACGAGCATGATCGCCGCAATGATCTTGGCCGCAGGTGAATCCCGGCGTATGGGCTCACCGAAAGCCCTGCTTCCTTTCCCCGAGCCCGATGGCACACAAAGCACGTTTCTCGGCCACTTGCTTCACGTTTTTGGCGCGATGCCTGCGAGGCCCATCGTCGTCGTGCTTGGCCACCGTGCGGAGACGCTTCGTCGTTCACTCGACTTCGAAAACGCTCGCGTCGTCGTGAACGAAAGCTATCGCGACGGCATGTTATCTTCCATTCGTGCCGGGCTCGAAGCGCTCGAGGGCGAGCCGGTCGAGGGCGTGCTCGTCTGTCCCGTCGACCATCCCGATGTCAGTCCGACGGTCGTCGACACGCTCACCGCTCGCTTCGAGCGCGAGCGGCCTCCCGTCATCCTCCCGACGTTTGAAGGGCGCCGCGGACACCCGGTGTTGTTCTCTAGCGCCGTTTTCTCGGAGCTTCACGCCGCCCCCGACGAGGTTGGCGCGCGCCGCGTCGTGTGGGACCATGATGAGGATCTCTTAGAAGTGGAAGTTTCGCACGGAGGTGTGACGATCGATATCGACACGCCGGGGGACTACCGTGCTTTCCGGGAGACTTCGGTGGCAGACACACTCGCGCAATTGACGTTGAACCTTTCGAAAGAGCTCGAGCGGCTCGAAGCGCGCGGCGCGAGCGCGCTCGCCGCCGCGGATCGAGATCGCGATGACGCGCTCTTGAAAAGCCCGGCCAAGGGCGTTTTGTCGCGCTACCATCGCGGCCTCGAAAAAGCGAAGGCCGCCCATTTGCGCTCCATCGACGACGCGGATTCCGCGCGGGGTCGCGAGATCGTGGCCGCTGAAGAAAGGCGCCGCCGCGACGGGCTTCGCGCGGAACGGAAGTATCGCGACGCGCGGCGAAAAGCGGACATCAAGAAGCGCGAGTTGATCCAGAAAGCACGGAAGAAATGGCGTGAAGCCGTCAATAAAGCGCGCAAGAGCCCGCTTGCGGAACGTCGCCCGTTGCAAAGGGCCGCCGACGAGACGCTCGAAAAAGCGCTCACGGAAGCGCGAGAGAATTACAACGAATCCATCGAGGACGCCCGCCTCGCCCAGCGCGCGGTAATCCAGGACGACCTCGTGGATGAACGCCTCGCCGTCGAAACAGCCCGCCGGAAAGCGGAGCGGCTCGGCACCGTGGCCGCCATCGCCCATGAGCGCGCGGTGGCGCAGGAAGAGGCCCGGTTGCGGAGCGAGCTCGCCCTCTACCCCGAAGCGCGGCTCGCACAGGATGAGCACGACCGGCGCGTCTACGAGCTGCGTCAAGCATCCGATGCGCAGAAGGAATTACTCTTCCGCGCCTTCACGCGCGAGCGGCGCCAGCAGCCTCGCCGCCGGAAAAAATAGATCACCGTCCGTTAGCGCGATAAGATTGCGCGCGCATGAAACCTACGTCCGTGATCCTCGCCTCGTCGTCGCCACGCCGTGCTTCTTTGTTGAAAGCGCTCGGTATCCCGTTCCGCCGTGTCGCGCCCGACGTGGACGAGACACGCCTGCCCGTTGAGTCCGTGCGACGCTACGTGCGGCGCCTCGCCATCGAAAAAGCGCTCGCTGTAGCCAATCGACGCCCCCATTCTTGGGTCATCGCCGGCGACACCACCGTCGTCCTCGACGACACGCTGCTCGGGAAACCGCGCGACGCGCGGGAAGCCCGAAGGATGCTCCGTCAACTCTCCGGCCGCAGTCACCGTGTTCTGAGCGGCATCGCACTCGTTCGCGGCGATCGTCATTCGATCCGAAGCGCGGTCTCGTCGACACGGGTCACGTTTCGCCCCTTATCGGAGGACGAGATCCGTTGGTATGTGCGCACCGGCGAGCCTCTCGACAAAGCGGGTGCCTACGGTGTGCAAGAAAAAGGCGGGATGCTCGTCGCCCGCATCGACGGCTCTTACTCCAATGTCGTCGGCTTTCCGCTCGAGAAGTTCTACGAGCTCTGGAGAGCGGCAGGCTTGCCGCTTCCCGTCTGAAAGTGGGGCGGCACCCAGTTCAACAGTTCGAGCCGCGGCCCGCGCTGGCTGAACCGGATCCAGCTTATCGAGCCATTGTCACAGGCGAGGCGTCGAAAGCGGGCAACTCCAGTTTCAAATAATGCGCGATGAGCACGCGCAGCGGATCGCCATGCGAGACGATCAAGAGCGTTTGCTCTGTTTCCGTTTCCGCCGTTTCGAAAAGCCGCTCGGCGGCTGCGACGCATCGGTCTTGTACGTCGGCGATGGGCTCGATAACTTCAGAGCGGTAGGTCGGGTCCTCGATCATGCGTTCGAGCTCAGTATCTCCCCGAAGCTCCGCGACGGTCTTGCCTTTCCACGCATCCGAAAGCCACACTTCGTCGAAGCCTGGCTCAACGAGGACAGATTGCCCGCGGGGCACCGCGATGGGCTCGGCGGTCTGCCTGGCTCTCGGTTGCGGGCTCGAATAAACCGCGTCGATCGTAACGTCCGCCAACGCTTCTGCAATGCAGGCTGCTTGCACGCGTCCGCGCACGTTGATGTCGAGATCGATGCGCCCCATCAGACGGCCGTCCTCGTTCCAATCCGTGACACTGTGGCGGACCAGAACGAGGCTCTTCATTTCTTGAAGTTGGTCTTGAAGGAGGGCTTGAAGTCTGGAAAGCGCTCGTTGCCTTCATCGCCAGTGAGCCGAAAAATCCCGCGCCCGTTGATGTCCATGACGAATATATCCCACTGCGCACGGTCACCGCGCACGATGGTCGAGGCCATCGCCAGCATCAATCCGTCGGAGGAGAACGAGGGGTCGTAATTGTGCGCGTTCGGCCGCGTCGGCACACGCCACACGCTGCCTTCCCGCGCGCCAGACATCTGCCGAAACCATATATCCGCCTTGTCGGTCTCGCGGGTGCTTACATGGGCGAGAAGCGAACCGTCGGGCGACCATGCCGGGCGGCACGCGCCGCCGCCACTCGTGACGCGCCGCTTCGACCCACTCACCTTGTCACGCACGGAGATCTGCCAACGGATGGGGGTTTTCTCCATGAACGCGAGCTCCGAGCCGTCCGGCGAGTAGGACGGGCCCAGCTTGCGAGTGATGGAGCTCGTGATCCTTCGGACGCTCCCTCCGTCGAGATCGACTTCATAGATCTCCGCGCGGCCGTCACGCTCACCTTCGAAAACGATGGCACTGCCGTCGGGCGTGAACCTCGGCGCTCCCTCATATGCCGGGTGATCCGTCACCTGGCGCACGTTCCCCCCGTCAGCGTCCATGACGTAGATGTCGCCGCGGCCGCTGCGCTCGGACGAGAACGCGATGAGCTCGCCATCCGGAGACCATGCGGGGTTCCGATCGGCCGCCGGATCCTCGGTGAGGCGGACGAGACCCGAGCCGTCCGCTTCTATACGATAGATATCCCACCCGCTCTCACGATCGGATTGAAAGACGAGTGTTCCCGAGTAGGGCGAGCTTTCCATCTCGAGCTCAGAGCCAGTCTCCTGCGGGGTCTCGCTGCCGCACTCGAACAACAGTGCGATCGCAAAGGCAAGAGAGGAAGCGCGAGCTCCGATCGTGATCAGTCCTTGAGCTCGGTGGAGAGAACATTGAGCTGTAACAGCTCGAGATTTTTCATGGACTTCTTGAAAAAGCCAGTATATTCGAGCGCGTACACGTCCTGTCGGACCCTGACGATCGCTTCTCTCCCGGCGCCGACCTCGACCGAGAACGAACGCGAGACCACATCGACCCAGCGCTCGAACGATCGGTCGCCACGATTGACCTCGTAGAGCATTCGGATAAGCTGGCGCTCGGAGCTCGCCGAGGACGGCAAGTCGATACGGAGTGAGACATCGCCCTTCTCGGCTTCGAGAACGGAGCACTGGAAGCCATCTCGAGTGTCGATGAGCAGTGCGTCAGTCGGAGAGAACGTGAACGAGTTGTAGAGCGTAGCGCCGTCCACCGTGTCGGGCTTCTCGTCGTCGAACGTGCAGGCGCGGACGTTGCCGATATAAATACTCAAACGTATTCTCGTATCGGTCGCGTTGTCGCTTCCGGACTCGAACGCGTACCAGAACGAGCGGCCGCTCAGATGGAGCGAGATGACGCCGCGGTCACTTGCAATAGGCGCAACAAGCGCGGCGTTCGACGGCACGTCTCCCGAGGCTTCCGACCCCGTCGCCCTGGCACCCTCGTAGTCGATGCGCTGAATATCTTTTTTCGGGATGACGAGCTTGCCGTGGGGGGTCTCGAGCGTGACGACCTTGTTGTTCGCGGCCACGAGCACTCCATGCAAGACGTCTCCGTTGTTCAAATGGACGACCTCGGCCGGCGCGAGAGCAGAGGCGCCCAAAATCAACATGATCCAGGATGCGCTCATGGTTTTTTTCGTTGCGAAAACACATTATAGCCCGTGGTAGCCTTCCGTACATGAATCGCGACCTCCAAACGCTGGTGCTAGCGGCCGGCTATTTCGTTGTCCTGCTCGCGCTGGTAGAGACCCTGCGCCGGCGCGTCCACGTGGCGTCGGACGTCACACGCAAGATCTTCCTCGTAGGGACCGGGGCTTGGGCTCTCGTCGCCGTACGTTTGTTCGAAGACAAAGGCGACGCCGTACTCGTCTACGGCGCGCTCGCAGCGCTACTCTATCTCTCGTTTCGTTTTGAGCTCTTCGTGGGTATCGAGGATTCTGGTCCTAACCTAGGCCCTGTCTTTCTCGCGCTCGCAAGTGCATCGCTCCTGGCTATCTTCTGGAACGACCGCATCGAGATAGGCCTCGCCGCCATCTTTGCCGCGACTTTTGGAGACGCAGCGGCGGCGCTCGTGGGGAAGCGGTTCGGGACGCGGAAATTCCGCTCGGGCGCTCACATGCAGAGCATGGAAGGCACGCTCGCGATGTTCCTCGTCTCCGGCCTCGTCATGGCCCCGATTCTCGCGGGCTCGAGCGGGATCGGCTGGCACCAGGCCATCGCGTTCTCTCTCATCACCGCCACGGTGGCTGCCTCGGTCGAGGCCGGCTCGGCTTACGGAACGGACAATTTGACGGTGCCACTGGCGGCCGCCGCCACACTCGTTGTCCTGTTTCGGTTCACTCAGTAACGATCGACAGCCATGCTCTCTTCCTGCGCCGCGATCGGCTCCGCCGCGAGGAGGACCGTGCCGTTGATGGGCATGAAGGCTTCGTAAAAGCGCTCTTTCACTTCGAGTGCAATCTCGTAATAGCCGCTGTCATGAATTTGAAGGAGCTTGCCCTTCGCCCCTTTGACTCCGAGCGCTTCGTTGTAAACCCGTACATGACTCTGAAGATCCATGACGTCCCTTTCGCGTAAATCTACTTAATGGGCGTTATCCGTAACTCTAGGCAACGTCCCAAGACCCGTCAACCGAGCTGCGCGAGTATCTTCTCAACGATGACGAGCCCCTGGTCGATTTCTTCTTTCGAGACGGTCAAAACGGGCCGAACCCGCACCGAGTGCGTCCCACAGCCGAGCAACAGCAGGCCATGGTCGAAGGCGAGCGTCAAGAAACGATCGCGCACCTCGCCGCTCTCGAGATCGAAAGCACACATGAGGCCGCGGCCGCGGACGTTTACAACCTGCTCGCTTCGCTCGGCGGCGCAAGCGTGAAGCTTTTCGAGCAGATAGCCTCCGACATCACGCGCGTTGTCAACGAGGCTGTCCTGCTCGATGATCTCGAGATAGCGGCCAAACCGCACCATATCGACGAGGTTGCCACCCCAGGTCGAGTTGATGCGTGTCGATTCGGAGAATACGTTGTGCTCCACTTCGTCGATCCGGGGCCCGGCAAGAATCCCGCAAACTTGGGTTTTCTTGCCGAAGCAAAGGATGTCGGGCTCGAAACCATAATGATGTTGATAAGCCCACATTTTTCCCGTGAGGCCGACGCCCGTCTGTACTTCATCGACGATGAACAGAAACTCGTTCTCGTCGGCGAGCTCGCGAAGCGCGTCAAAAAACTCGGGTCGAAAATGACTGTCGCCGCCCTCGCCTTGGATCGTCTCGATGATGAGCCCGGCAATGTCGTCCGGGTTGTCGACGAGGGCCTGCTTGATTTGCTCAATCGACTCTTTTTCGGCAGCGGCGACGGCGTCCACGTGGTCCGCGAGCGGGAAAGTGATCTTGGGGTTCTTGATCCGAGGCCAGTCGAATTTCGGGAAATACATGGTCTTGCGCGTATCGGACGTGTTCGTCAAAGAAAGCGAATAACCCGTGCGTCCGTGAAAGGCTTCTTGAAAGTGAAGGATCTGCTGACCCTTCTCGCCCGAAACGCCGTTTTTCGCGTTCCGGCGCACTTTCCAATCGAACGCGGTTTTCAGGGCGTTCTCAACGGCAACCGAGCCCCCCGCAACCAGGAACAGATGCGGCAGGGATTCCGGGATGGCCACCCGCGCAAAAGTATCCACGAACTCCGCCATCGGGATCGTGTAGATGTCGGAGTTGCTCGGATTGTGGATGGCCACCTCCGCCATCCGCTTCATGAAGTCCGGGTCGCGCATCTTCGGATGGTTGATGCCGACCGGGTTGGTAGCAAAGAAAGAGAAGAAATCCAAGAAACGGCGGCCTGCACGGCTGTCGTAGATATACGAGCCTTGACTTCGCTCCAAGTCGAAGACGAGGTCGAGTCCATCGACCAGCATGTGCTTTTCGAGCGTGCCGCGTACATCGGTTGGCTTCATCGTCAACATCGGTGTCTCCTCTCAATCTCGTGGGGTGGGGTGCGCGGTTCGACGCCGCACACGGCTCGAGCCTAGTAATAATTGTCGGGCAGTGATGTTCCGAAGTTTTCGGGTACCCGATCGAAAGCGCTACTTCGCCCCGTGGAGGTAGACCTGAAACATGACCCGATTGTGCTGCTTCGTCATGGCTTGGACTATTTTAGCATTTCTCGCGACCCGGGGCTCCCCCGACCGATCTCTCGTTTTGCGTCCGCGGCGCTGCATCGATATAATCCCGCGTTCTCGACGTTTTGCCCGACTTGGAGCGTATGACCGCGGACGATACTGGTAAGCTGGATGATATTAGCTTTCTCCGTGAGACGGCTCTGTTTCGGGACATGCCGGAATCGGTAATTCAGACCATCGTGTCACAGGGCCGAACACTGGCGTTTTGTACCGGGCAGCTGGTCGTCAAAAAGAAGACCGCGGGCGACAGTCTATTTATCGTGAAATCGGGCGTGGCGGAGGTCGTCAATCCGGCGGAAGGCGCTCCTCTCGCCTATCTTGGACGCGGGGAGAGCTTTGGCGAGATGGCGCTGCTCACGAACTCCGAACGGAGTGCGGATGTTCGCGTGCCCCAGGATGCCAAGCTTCTGGTCATCGATCGCGCGCTGTTCGACGACCTGATGACGAACCACTCGGGCTTCGCGGCGCAGATGGCGGTCATCCTCGCGCGTCGGCTCGTCGCGGTATTAGAGGATCTTCCGGACCGCGAAATGAAGCGAGAGCTTCAGGGCGACCTCACCTATTTCGATCTCGCTACGGTCATTCAGACGCTCATCAGTGCTTCGCAGTCGGGCGTCATGACCCTTTCTATCGACAAAACGATGGTCGCTTCCAGAGCGGCAATATCTGTCGCGCTTATTACGGACACCGTAGCGGAGACGAAGCCGTGCACCATCTCTTCCAGACGCTCCCGGGCGGTCAATTCTTGTTCGAGAGCAGAGCCGATGACGCGGTTACCGACGGACCTGATCCTGGGATCACTGTGCCCGCCATGGCTTTGATGATGGACTCGGTGCGGCTCCAGGACGAGCTCAAGATGATTCTCGAGGAATTGCCCGCCGACAACACGCTTCTCGAGCGCAACGCGAATAAGCTTGTCTGGACCGAGGACGAAGGCCAGGCGGACGCACGACAGATCGGGGCGAGTCTACAGGCGCCCGTGAGCATAGGCGATCTGTTCGATCGCTCCCATGCATGCCACTACCACACGGCGAGCATTATCGCCGGCTTGCTTCAGACGGAACAAATCAAGCCCGCTTTGGGCTGACGACTCGGGAGACCTCCACGTATGGACTCGAAGCTCATCGCCGCGTTCGGTTTTGCACTCGTCACAACCGCCCCCCTCGCACATGGCGAGGACCTCCCCAATAATCTCGTCGTCGACTTTCGGTTGTTCGAAGCTCGCAGCATCTCACCCGACTTCAAGGCGATGGAGTCGCTCGCCTTTTTCATCGATACCGATGGAGCGGGGGTATCGGATCGCCAGTGGCTCGCGACCGTCGCGCGCAAAGTGCCCGACTCTTTTCTCGCGACCCTGAAAGCGGAAACCGTAAAGGTGGAAGGTGGCGCCGCTCGTCTCAAAGTGGAAAAGAGGTCCAGAAGCTTCGAGATACACATCGACCTGAGCGAATTTCTCGAGCGCGGCACGTTCAACGCTAACATAACCGGTGAGCTCAAACGTCGGGACGAGTTGCAACGCTCGTTCGAGAAGACGATCGAGCTCCGCGCCGGCGGGACGTTCGTCGTGAGCGGCCGCGGCCTCGAGCTTTCCGCGAGCGAGTACCTGTCGCACTTTCGAGATTACAGCGACGCCGACCACAGGCGCGAGGTCTATGACCGGCTTCGAGACTTCGGCGTCTTTCTGGTCTTGGCGGTGACCTTGCGCCTCGAGGAGGAGCCAGAGGGCGAGGCTCCCGTCATGCTGTCGCTTGCACCCGATGTCGTGCTGCCCTTGCTCGAGAGCCCGCTCGATGTGCGCCTCGTGGGCACTATCGAGATCGAGATCGAGATCGATGCGAACGGCGTACCGGAGGACGTCAAGATCGTCCGCTCCTCCATTCCGGAAGTGAATCCGCGCATTCTGGGGGAAGCTTCCACGTGGCGATTTCCGGACGCGGCGGGCACGACCGGCCGGCTCGTCCTCGAGCTGACCGCCGAACCCTAGAGTGCGTTTTTTTAGCGACGTTGGAAAAGCGATCAATATTAAGAAAAGCGTAACGCAAAGGCGTAAAGTCGATAGAGTAGGGGGGAGGTGGCCCCCACCCCGTCCTCACACCGGACGTGTGGATTCCCCACATACGGCGCTCCCACTTGCCTTAGCCAGAGGCTTTACGCGAGAAGTTTCGAGTTCGCCATTCATAGGTACGTGAGCCCCAGGTTGGCGAAATGACGGTAGAACGTCATCCCTTTCGGAGGGC
>CAUZCL010000071.1:0-15505 GCA_963578475.1 Acidobacteria bacterium bin61
CGCTGAACGAAGGCGTGGAGATGGTGATGCCGGGGGATAACACCTCGCTCAATATCGAGCTCGGCACGCCGATTGCCCTCGAGAAAGGCCTGCGCTTCGCCATCCGTGAAGGCGGCCGCACCGTCGGCGCCGGGACCGTAACCGAAGTCATTGAGTAGTGGATAAAGAAGAGTAGTGGCTAAGATTTACTTACCAGGATTGACTGCCAAGATTATTGAAAGGGAACCAGATACGGCATGGCACGCGAAATCGTCTCATTGGCCTGCTCCGATTGTAAGCGGCGGAATTATTCGACGACGCGCAACAAGAGGAAGTCGCCGGATCGATTGCAGCTCAAGAAATATTGCCCTTTTTGCCGGACGCACGTTCTTCACAAGGAGTCGAAGTAGGCCAGTAGCTCAATTGGCAGAGCACCGGTCTCCAAAACCGGGGGTTGGGGGTTCAAGTCCCTCCTGGCCTGCCAGACGCCCCTTGTTTTGATTTGTGGATTCATAACGGAATGGTGACGAAGTGAAGGTTCTCGAATATCCCAAGAGCGCGAAAGTGTTCCTCGTCGAGGTCCGGGCGGAGTTCAAGAAGGTGACTTGGCCTCCCCGGAAAGAGGTCTCCGGCACCACCGTTGTCGTCATTGTTACCGTGTTCTTTTTCGGCTTTTATCTTTACGGGATGGATGTGGCGATGTCATATCTTGCCGCCGCGTTGACCCGATTGGTGGGAACCTAGGTGACTACGACCATGACCAAGCAGTGGTACATCGTTCACACCTATTCCGGCTTCGAGAAGAAAGTGTCCGAGGGCCTCAAACAGCGGGTTCAGGCATTCGGTCTCGAGGAGCAAATCGGCGAGGTTCTCATCCCGACGGAAGACGTGGTCGAGATGAAGGGCGGCAAGAAGGTCGTGAGCGCGAAGCGTTTCTTCCCGGGCTACGTGCTCGTCCAGATGGAGATGAACGACGAGACGTGGCACGTCGTGAAAAACACGCCGAAGGTGACGGGCTTCGTCGGCGCGGGCCAGAAACCGGCGCCTTTGACCGACGAAGAGGTGGAGCAAGTCATCCAGCAAGTTACGGTGGCGGCCGCCGAGAAGCCGAAGCCAAAATATACGTTCGATGGCGGCGAGAGTGTGCGCATCATCGACGGCCCGTTCAGCAATTTTTCCGGAGTGGTGGACGAAGTCAATTCCGACCGCAACACACTGAAGGTGATGGTCACGATTTTCGGGCGCTCGACCCCGGTAGAGCTCGATTTTCTTCAGGTGGAAAAGACCTAGTGCGCTAGTTCTGAAGCCAGACAACTAAAAACGGACAACTGTAAACTGAAAAAAATGGCAAAAAAAGTCGTAGGGATGATCAAACTGCAAATCCCGGCTGGCAAGGCGACGCCCGCGCCGCCGGTAGGCCCGGCTCTGGGTCAGCACCAAGTCAACATCATGGATTTTTGCAAGGCCTTCAACGCGAGAACGGCCAAGCAAGAAGGACTCATCATTCCCGTCGTCATCACGGTCTATCATGACCGTTCCTATTCCTTCATCACCAAGACGCCGCCGGCCGCCGTGCTTCTGAAGCGCGCCGCCGGCATCGCGAAGGGGTCGGGAGAGCCCAACCGGGACAAGGTGGGGACCGTCACGGACAAGCAAGTAGAGGAGATAGCCAAGACCAAGATGCCCGATCTGAACGCGGCCAATATCGACGCGGCGAAGAAGATCATCGCGGGCACGGCGCGGAGCATGGGTCTTACGGTCGAGGGTTGAATCAATGTCACGTAAGCAAGGCAAGGAATACTTGAAGGCCAAGGAAGAGGCGGGATCTGAGCATTCGGAGAGCCTCGAGAGCGCCATCGAGCGAGTAAAAAGTGCCAAGTTTGCTGGCTTCGACGAGACGCTCGAGCTCGCGATGCGGCTCGGGGTCAACCCGAAGCATGCGGATCAGATGGTGCGCGGCACCGTGGTGCTTCCGAACGGGCTCGGCGTTTCACGTCGTGTCTGTGTCATCGCGAGCGGCGAGAAGTTGAAAGAGGCAGAAGAGGCTGGCGCCGATATCGTTGGAGGCGACGACATCGTCGAGAAGATCCAAAAGGGCTTCATGGATTTCGACGCCGTTGTGGCGACACCGGACGTCATGCGCAGTGTGGGTAAGCTCGGCAAGATCCTCGGGCCGCGTGGGCTCATGCCGAGCCCGAAGGCGGGTACGGTCACTTTCGACGTCAAAAAAGCCGTCGAGGAGATCAAAGCCGGTAAAGTAGAGTTTCGCGTGGATAAGACCGCCATCGTTCACGCGCCCGTTGGGAAGTTGTCGTTCTCGGACGACAAGCTCCTGGAGAACCTGAGAACGCTCATCGACATGGTCGTGAAGGCGAAGCCCCCGGCTGCCAAGGGCAAGTACATCAAGAGCATCGCCATCTCTTCCACCATGGGGCCGGGCATTCGCATTAATCCCGCCATCGCCACTGCCGTCGTGGCCGGGAAGTAAAGGATTCGTTGTGGAACGAGCAGCAAAACAAGCGGCCGTCGAGGCTCTGAACGAAAAGCTCCGTGCAGTCGCGGCCGTTTTCGCCGTGGATTATCGCGGGCTCAAAGTCGAAGAAGCGACGGAGTTTCGAAACAAAATTCGCGAGACCGGCGGAAGCTATCGAGTCGTCAAGAACACGCTGACCAAGCGTGCGCTCGAAGGCACGAGCCTGAAGTCGCTCGAGCCCCATCTCGAGGGGATGACCGGCCTGGCCTTTACCGAGACCGATCCCGTCGCTTTGGCAAGAGCCATTCACGACTTTGCGAAGGGCGTTCCGGCCATCGTTGTCAAGGGCGGTATTCTAGACGACCAGGAAGTCGACGAAGCGCAGTTCAAGGCGCTTGCGGCACTTCCGAGCAGGGAGGCGCTCTACGCACAGCTGCTCTCCGTGCTGGAAGCTCCCATCCGCAACCTCCTGGGCGTTCTCTCGGCCCCCGCACGAGACTTGGTTCTGGTATTGAAGGCAAAAGCTGAAAAAGCTGAAACTTAGACCGGTGAAGGGTAGCCGGTAGCCGAAACACGACTAAAGGAGCAATGAATCAAAATGGCTGAGTTAAACCAAAAAGATGTAATCGATTACATCAAAGGCATGTCCGTCTTGGAAGTTTCCGAGATGGTCAAGACGCTCGAGGACGAGCTGGGCGTGAAAGCCGCCGCCGCTGTCCCGGTTGCGGCGGTAGCGGTCCCTGGAGCCGGCAGCGAAGCGGCCGAAGAGAAGACTGAGTTCGACGTGATCCTCACCGCCATCGGAGACAAGAAGATCAATGTCATCAAAGCGGTGCGCGAAGTTACGAGCCTCGGTTTGAAGGAAGCCAAAGATCTCGTCGAGGCTGCGCCAAAGGCAATCAAAGAAGGTATTTCGAAGGGCGAGGCCGAAGAGGTCAAGAAGAAGTTCGAGGCTGCGGGAGCACAGGTGGAGCTGAAATAGCTCTTGTTAACAGTCGAAAAATCGCCATCTAGCGCCGTATGGCCAAGGTGGAGCTGTGCCTGCAGCCCTTTGTCTCTATTTAGTTGACAGTAATAGCCGAATGCTGATAGCGCGCGACGGACGCACATTCGCGGTCCCGTTGCGCTAGGAGCTTCAATGCAAAAACTTGCGGTCAATCCTTATCGTGAGCGTGTGGATTTCTCTCGCATCAAGGCGATGATCCCCATCCCCAATTTGATCGAGATCCAGCGGAAATCCTACGATCGTTTTCTCCAAATGAACTTGCTCGCCACCGAGCGCCAGGACCTCGGCCTTCAAGCGGTGTTCAAGTCCATTTTCCCGATCACTGATTTTCGCGAGAACAGCGAGCTCCAGTTCGTGGAATATGCGATCGGGGTCTGGGAATGCAAGTGCGGCAAGCTCGAAGGCCTGTCGCATCTCCGGTGTAAATGCACCAATTGCGGCGCCACGATCCGCACCAACCCGCTCGGCGATCGCGAGATCGCGTGCCACTCCTGCGGCAAAGGCAACGAGAATCGCGGGACCGTCTGCGATACCTGCGGCGATTCTGTCGCTCTGAAGCTCAAATATGACACGGGGGAGTGCCAGGAGCGCGGGATGACCTATTCCGTCCCGCTCAAAGTTACGATCCGTCTCACGGTATACGACAAGGACCCCGAGACCAACGTGCGCTCCATCCGCGACATCAAGGAGCAAGAAGTCTATTTCGGCGATATCCCATTGATGACCGATAACGGTACGTTCATCATCAACGGGACGGAGCGCGTCATCGTCTCGCAGCTTCATCGCTCGCCCGGCGTCTTCTTCCACGAAGTCGACAAGAACTCCTATCTCGCTCAAATCATCCCTTATCGCGGATCGTGGGTCGAGTTCGAGTTCGATTCGAAGAATCTTCTCTATGTGCGCATCGACCGGAAACGGAAATTCCTCGCGACGGTCTTTCTGCGCGCGCTCGGACTGAAGAGCGACGAAGATATCCTGCGCGAGTTCCACCGTGTGGACACTTTGTCGCTAAAAGACGGTAAGCTCTATCTGCCTGTGACCAAGGAGCTAATGGGCCGCAAGCTCAGCCAGGAGATCACCGGTCCCGACGGAAAAGGCATCGTGGTCGCCGCGGGCAAGCGCATCACGAAGCTCGCCTACGACAAGATCGAAAAGGCCGGCATCACCGAAGTCGAGCTGGCAGTTCCCGATTTCGAGGCAGCCTTTTCCGTCGCCGACGTGGTGAACACCGATACGGGTGAGGTGCTCGTCGACTGCAACGATGCTTTGCCCTCCGACATCCTCGCGATGCTCGTCGAGAACAACATCGACCAGCTCGAGATCTTCTACCCGGAGGTCGAGGACGTGGGCAATATCATGTCTCTCACCGCGAAGAAAGACACGGTCCGAAGTTCGGAAGAGGCGCTCATCGAGATCTACCGCCGCTTGCGGCCCGGTGACCCGCCGACGCTCGACAGCTCGCGGCACCTGTTCCAGGGCATGTTCTTCAACTCGCAAAAATACGATTTCTCGCGCGTGGGCCGACTCAAGCTCAACACGAAGCTCAACCTCGAAGAAGGTGAAGACGGCCTCGAACAGCGTTTGCTCGAGTCGCGCGATTTCTTCGCGGTCATTGGCTACCTCCTCCGCCTGCCGCGCAATGTCGGCAGCGTGGACGACATCGATCATCTCGGGAACCGGCGCGTCCGCTCCGTCGGCGAGCTGCTCGAGAACCAGTTCCGCATCGGCCTCGTCCGGATGGAGCGCGCCATCAAAGAAAAGATGAGCGTCTATCAGGAGATGGCGACCGCCATGCCGCACGACCTCATCAACGCCAAACCGGTGATGGCGGCCGTCCGCGAGTTCTTCGGCTCCTCGCAGCTCTCGCAGTTCATGGACCAGACGAACCCGCTATCGGAAGTCACGCATAAGCGGCGTCTTTCGGCGCTCGGGCCCGGTGGTCTCTCTCGTGAGCGCGCCGGATTCGAGGTGCGCGACGTGCACCCGACCCATTATGGCCGCATCTGCCCCATCGAGACGCCCGAGGGTCCGAATATTGGGCTCATCAGCTCGCTCTCTTGCTACGCGCGCATCAACGAGTACGGGTTCATCGAGAGCCCCTACAAGAAAGTCGTCGACGGCTGCGTGATCGACCACGTCGAGGTGGCCGCGACCGGCGACACCGAGCTCCAGATCGGTGAGATCGTGGAGCATGGCGCCTTCAAGCGCAAGGCGAACAAGGTACGTCGCGACGGTGGGAAGGCTCCCGAAGCCTCACCTTTCGCGTTCTATCTCTCTGCGTGGGAGGAAGACCGCCAGGTCATCGCTCAGGCCAACGCGAAGCTCGATGAGCAAGGGAACTTGACCGCAGACCGCGTCAACTGCCGTCAAGCGGGGAACTTCATCTTGGCACCCCCGCCTCAGGTGAACTATATGGATGTTTCGCCAAAGCAGCTCGTCTCTGTCGCGGCCTCCCTGGTCCCGTTTCTCGAGAACGACGACGCCAACCGGGCGCTCATGGGCTCGAACATGCAGCGTCAGGCCGTGCCTTTGCTGCGCGCCGACGCCCCGATCGTGGGCACCGGCATGGAGCACACGACGGCGCGAGACAGCGGCGCGGTCGTCGTCTGCCGACGTAGCGGCGTCGTCGACTCGGTCGACTCCCGGCGCATCATCGTTCGGATCGAGGAAGGCACAGGCAAACGCACCAAGGAGATCGGCGCGGACATCTACAACCTCACGAAGTTCAAGCGCTCCAACCAGAACACTTGCATGAATCAGCGCCCCATCGTGAGGGTTGGCGACCGTGTCGAGAAAGGCCAGATCATCGGCGACGGGCCGTGCACCCACAAGGGCGAGCTAGCGCTAGGAAGAAACATCCTGGTAGCGTTCATGCCGTGGCGCGGTTACAACTTCGAGGACGCTATCCTCGTCTCTGAGCAGCTCGTCAAGGAAGACGCCTACACGTCGATCCACATCGAGGAGT
Source organism: Acidobacteria bacterium bin61 (assembly GCA_963578475.1). Classification (GTDB taxonomy): domain Bacteria; phylum Acidobacteriota; class Vicinamibacteria; order Marinacidobacterales; family SMYC01; genus SMYC01. The sequence goes on from CAUZCL010000071.1 coordinate 6,424, forward strand.
TCGACACGGAGTCGCGCGACACGAAGCTCGGCCCCGAGGAGATCACAATTGACATTCCGAACGTCTCTGAGAACTTCCTCGCGAATCTCGACGCGTCCGGCATCATCCGCATCGGTGCTAACGTGAAGCCTGGCGATATCCTCGTTGGCAAGGTCACACCGAAAGGCGAGACTCAACTCACACCCGAGGAAAAACTGCTGCGCGCCATCTTCGGTGAGAAGGCCGGTGACGTGCGCGACGCTTCGCTGACCTGCCCTCCGGGCATCGAAGGCATCGTCGTGGACGTCAAGATCTTCTCCCGCAAGGGCGTCGAGAAGGACGAGCGCGCCAAGGCCATCGAGAACCAAGATTTGGCCATGCTCGAGAAGAACTTGAACGACGAGATCCGCATCTTGAAGGAAGAGCGCAACAAGCGGGTCATCGACAGGCTCATGGGAAGCACGCTCGAGGAGGACCTCGTCAATCCGCGGACCGGTGAGAAGATCCTCACCAAAAAGTCCAAGCTCACCAAGGATATGTTGCGCGAGCTCCGGGGCGCCTATCTCGGCCTTCTCGAGACCGATGTGAGTGCCGAGATCCTCGACGAAATCCAGGAGATCGAGGACAAGACCGAGCGTCAGGTCGAGGTCTTGAAAGCTCTTTTCGAAGAGCGGATGAACCGTATCCAGAAAGGTGATGAGCTTCCTCCAGGTGTCATCAAGATGGTCAAGGTCTACGTTGCCATGAAGCGCAAGCTCTCGGTCGGGGACAAGATGGCCGGCCGCCACGGCAACAAAGGCGTCATCGCCAAGATCGTTCCCGAAGAGGACATGCCTTATCTTCCCGACGGAAGCCCGGTCGAGATCATCCTCAATCCGCTCGGCGTGCCGTCGCGGATGAATGTCGGGCAGATCCTCGAGACCCATCTCGGATGGGCCGGCAAGATGCTTGGCTTGCATTTCGCGACGCCCGTCTTCGACGGCGCTTCGGAGATGCAGATCCGACAGCTTCTGGAGGAGTCCAACGAGAAGGTGAAAGCTGAAGGCTTGCTCAAGGCCAACGTGCTAAAAGGTGGCAAGACGATGCTCCATGACGGCATGACTGGGGAGCGTTTCGAGCAGCCGGTGACGGTGGGCTACATCTATATGCTGAAGCTCTCGCATCTCGTGGACGACAAGATGCATGCTCGCAGCATCGGGCCTTACAGCTTGATTACCCAGCAGCCTCTGGGTGGTAAAGCGCAGTTCGGTGGTCAGCGTTTTGGAGAGATGGAAGTCTGGGCGCTCGAGGCCTATGGCGCAGCCCATACGCTCCGGGAGCTTCTGACCGCCAAATCGGACGACGTCTACGGCCGTGCGAAAATCTACGAAGCCATCGTGAAGGGCGACACGTCCTTCGAGCCAGGCCTTCCTGAATCGTTCAACGTGCTCATCCGCGAGCTTCAGAGCTTGTGCTTGGACGTCGAGCTACTGAAGACGAAAGACTGATCGAGATTGTTCTGTTTCCGTGTTTTTTCCGCTCCTAACACACTGGGAGGAAGAATTTGAAAGCGTTCGCAACTCTTCGCGACAAAGGTAACTTGGTGGTGGATTTCGATGCCATCAAGATCAGTTTGGCATCGCCGGAGAAGATCCGCGCCTGGTCTCATGGCGAGGTGACAAAGCCGGAGACGATCAACTACCGCACGTTCAAACCGGAGCGTGATGGTCTTTTCTGCGCCAAGATCTTCGGGCCCGTAGCCGACTGGGAGTGCCTCTGCGGCAAGTACAAGCGCATGAAGCACCGCGGTGTCATTTGTGACAAATGCGGTGTCGAGGTTACTCAGTCGAAAGTGCGGCGCGAGCGGCTCGCTCATATCGAGCTCGCCTGTCCCGTGTCGCATGTCTGGTTCTTCAAAGGCCTCCCGAGCCGCATCGGTCATCTGCTCGACATGTCGCTGCGCGACCTCGAGCGGGTTCTCTATTTCGAGTCCTATGTCGTGGTCGATCCCGGCGACACGCCTCTTAAAGAGAACGGGCTTCTCTCCGAGGAGCGCTACCGGGAGATGCGCAAGGAATATAAGAGCAAGTTCCAGGCCAAGATGGGCGCGGAGGCTATCAAAGAGCTCTTGCGGCGCATCGAGATCGAAGAGCTCTCGCAAGATCTTCGCGAGGCGATGAAGACGGAAACGTCGCTTCAGAAGAAGCTCAAATTCGCCAAGCGTTTGAAGGTCGTCGAAGCTTTCCGTAAATCGAATAATCGGCCCGAGTGGATGATCCTGGATGTGATCCCCGTCATCCCGCCCGAGCTTCGGCCTCTCGTGCCCCTCGACGGCGGCCGCTTCGCGACGAGCGACCTCAACGACCTCTATCGGCGCGTCATCAACCGCAACAACCGCTTGAAGAAGCTGATGGAGCTCAAGGCTCCGGACGTGATCGTGCGTAACGAAAAGCGCATGCTGCAAGAAGCGGTCGACGCTCTGTTCGATAACGGCCGTCGTGGCCGTGTGCTCCGGGGCGCCAATAACCGCCCGTTGAAATCTCTATCTGACACGTTGAAGGGAAAACAAGGCCGCTTCCGCCAGAACTTGCTCGGAAAGCGCGTGGACTATTCCGGCCGTTCGGTCATCGTGGTCGGCCCTGAGCTCAAGCTCCACCAGTGTGGTCTTCCCAAGAAGATGGCGCTCGAGCTCTTCAAGCCGTTCATCTACAACAAGCTCGAACAGGTCGGTCTCGCCACCACGATCAAGACCGCGAAAGAAATGGTCGAAGCGCAGCGGCCCGAGGTGTGGGACTTTCTCGAAGAAGTCATCCGCGAGCATCCGGTGCTGCTCAACCGTGCGCCGACGCTCCATCGTCTCGGGATTCAGGCTTTCGAGCCCGTTCTCGTCGAAGGTAAGGCCATCCGGATCCACCCGCTCGTCTGTACCGCGTTCAACGCGGATTTCGACGGGGACCAGATGGCGGTTCACATCCCGCTCTCGCCCGAAGCGCAAATCGAAGCGTCGCTCCTCATGCTGTCGTCACGCAACATCTTGTCGCCAGCCAACGGACAGCCGGTCGCCACCCCGACCCAGGACATGGTGCTTGGCTGCTACTACTTGACCAAGGGCAAAAAGGACGCGATCGGCAAGAACCGCGCCTTCGCGTCGGTCGACGACGTGACCCTCGCGCTAGAGACCGGCCACGTCGAGACTCTCAGCCCAATCCGTCTCCTGTTCTCGGGGTCTTTCATGGATTTGACCACGTCGTTCAACGACCAGGATGTCGTGCACGCTGAAGTGCTCGAGCTCGAGAACGAGATCATCGAGACGACCGTCGGCCGCGTCATCTTCAACGACGCTCTTCCGCCCGAGATCCCGTTCATCAACGGCCTGTTCCGCAAAAAGGGCCTCGGAAACCTCGTCAACTATTGCTATCTCCGTTTCGGTGTTCCGAAGACGGTGGAAATGCTCGACTCGCTGAAGGATCTCGGCTTCCTCTACGCGACGAAGAGCGGTATCTCGATCGGGATCGAGGACCTCGTCATCCCGAGCGAAAAGGACAAGCTCGTGGCCCAGGCTCTCGCCGACGTCAAGCAGGTCGACGACCAGTATCGTGAGGGCGCCATCACTAAGGGTGAGCGCTACAACAAGGTCATCGCGATCTGGTCGAACGTGACGGACCGCGTCGCGCAAGAGATGTTCGAGGCGATGGAGCGGCAAGAGCGCGAGGCGAGCGAGTTCAACCCTGTCTATATGATGGCGGATTCCGGCGCTCGCGGCTCCAAGCAGCAGATCCGGCAGCTCGCTGGCATGCGCGGCCTCATGGCCAAACCCTCCGGTGAGATCATCGAGACGCCCATCACCAGCAACTTCCGTGAAGGGCTCACCGTGCTGCAATATTTCATCTCGACTCACGGCGCGCGCAAGGGGTTGGCCGATACCGCTCTCAAGACGGCGGACTCGGGCTATCTCACGCGCCGGCTCGTCGACGTTGCCCAGGACGTGATTATCTGCGAGCATGATTGCGGTACCGTAGGCGGAATTTTCGTCAGCGCCATTGTCGAAGCCGGGGAAGTCATCGAGGAGCTCCGTGACCGTATCGTCGGCCGCGTCAGCCTCGAGAAAATCAAAGACAGCTTCTCCGGCGACACGATCGTGACACCCGGTCAGGAGATTTCGGAAACCCTCGCCAACGACATCCAGCAAACCGGCGTCGAGCGTGTCAAGATCCGCTCGGTGCTCTCGTGCGAGACGCGACGCGGCGTCTGCGCGCAGTGCTACGGGCGCAATCTCGCGAGCGGCCGTCTCGTCGAGCTCGGCGAGGCCGTCGGCGTCATCGCGGCGCAATCGATTGGTGAGCCCGGAACGCAGCTCACGATGCGCACCTTTCACATCGGCGGCACGGCGAGCCGTGTTGCCGAGCAGTCGAAGCTCGAGTCCAAGAGCAAGGGAACGATCAAGTTCGACCGTCTGGCCACGGTAAAGAACAAGGAGGGTGACCTCGTGGTCATGAACCGCGCCGGGCAGATCATCTTGCAGGACGACAAGGGGCAACGCGAGTGGTACCCGGTCGTCTATGGCGCCAAGATCAAAGTGAAGGACGGTCAGTCCATCGGCGAGAACGTAACTTTCGTCGAGTGGGATCCTTACACGTTCTCGATCCTCACGGAAGAGGGCGGCACGGCGCATTTCAAAGATGTCGTGCAAGGCGTCACCGTCAGTGAGGAAGTGGATGAGGTCACGGGTCTCTCGATGCCGGTCATCGTGGAATCCGCGGACGAGAAACGTCAGCCCGCCATCGTCATTAAGGACGCGAAAAAGAAGGAGCTCAAGACCTACCTCTTGCCGTCCGGCGCGCATCTGATGGTTGGCGAAGGGCAGGACGTTCGCCCCGGCGACATTCTCGCTAAAATCCCGCGTGAAACCACGAAGACGAAGGATATTACGGGCGGTCTTCCTCGTGTCGTCGAGCTCTTCGAGGCGAGAAAACCCAAGGACCCCGCGGTCATTACCGAGGTCGACGGCGTCATCCAATATGGCGGTATCGTCAAAGGCATGCGCAAGATCTCCGTGATCTCAGAGACAGGCGATGAGCGTGAATATGCCGTGCCCCGCGGTGTCCACATCAACGTACAGGAAGGCGAGCAGGTCAAGGCTGGTGAGCCTCTGATGGACGGGGCGATCAACCCACACGATATCTTGAACGTTCTCGGTGAAGGGGCACTCCAGGCTTATCTCGTCAACGAAATCCAGGAGGTCTATCGTCTGCAGGGCGTGCTCATCAACGACAAGCATATCGAGGTCATCTCCCGTCAGATGATGCGCTGGGTGAAGGTCGAAGAAGTCGGTGACACCGAGCTTCTCGTCGACGAGACCATTGACAGCTTCAAGTTCGCCGAGGCCAATGAAAAGATCCAGGCGGGAGGCGGCCGGCCCGCGACGGGACGCCCGCTCCTCCTTGGGATTACCAAGGCTTCGCTCTCGACGGACAGTTTCATCTCGGCAGCTTCGTTCCAAGAGACGACCCGGGTGCTGACCGAGGCGAGCATCAGCGGCCGCGTGGACTATCTACATGGCCTCAAAGAGAACGTGATCATGGGCCGGCTCGTCCCGGCGGGCACTGGGCTTGAGATACACCGGCAGGTCGCCATCCCCGACGCCCAGCCCATGGATCGCTACCCCGAGCTCCCCGGCGACGAGCTGGACTGCGAAGTCCAATACTTAGTAGAAGGCCAGCAAGAGGGAGACGCTCCAGAAGGTCTCTAAGTCCTGAATGCTTGACAATCTGGCACTGTTATTGCTAGACTCGGTGGGTTGTCCTGAACTCAGGGGGCCTTGGGGTTCAGGGCTTCTTTTTCAGGAACGAAGACTTTAGAAGGGAATAAAAAGGCGTTGCCGACTTTTAGTCAGCTGGTTCGAAAGGGACGGAAACGGGCCGTTTCCAAGACGGATAGTCCCGCTCTTTCGGCGTGCCCGCAGAAGCGCGGTGTTTGCATCCGGGTGTTTATCTCTACCCCGAAGAAACCAAACTCTGCGCTTAGAAAAGTCGCCCGTGTCCGGCTCACTAACGGCATCGAGGTGACAACCTATATCCCTGGCGTCGGCCACAACCTTCAAGAGCATTCGATCGTCCTTATCCGGGGCGGCCGCGTGAAGGATTTGCCGGGTGTGCGTTACCACGTGGTGCGTGGGTCCCTCGATGCTGTCGGCGTCGAGGGACGCAAGAACGGCCGTTCCAAGTACGGAACGAAGCGGCCGAAGGTGTAAGACCCCATGCCCAGACGACGCGAAGTACCGAAGCGCATACCTCAGTCGGACCCGATTTATAACAGCGGAATGGTCTCGACCTTTATTAATGTCGTGATGAAAGAAGGCAAGAAGTCCACGGCCGAGAGGATTGTCTATGGCGCGCTCAAGAAGATCGAAGAGCGCACTTCGGATGACCCTTTGAAGGTTTTCAAGAAAGCCGTGGACAACGTCAAGCCTACTCTCGAGGTAAAGAGCCGCCGCGTCGGAGGCAGTAACTACCAAGTACCTATCGAAGTGCGCCCGGAGCGAAGGACGTCTCTCTCGCTTCGTTGGCTCGTTAACTTCGCCCGCTCCCGTCCGGAGAAGACGATGGTCGACAAGCTCGCTGGTGAGTTGCTCGACGCCTCGTCTAATCGAGGTGGGGCGGTCAAGAGGCGGGAGGATACACACCGGATGGCGGAGGCGAACAAAGCTTTCGCGCATTATCGCTGGTGAACGGTTCCTCCTAAGCTTCCAGCCAAGCATCCGCATCTTGTCAGCCTGGTAGGCATGAGCGGGTCGCTATTGTATCGAGAGCGCTAGCCCTCGGCGAGAGACGGAAAACGATCGAGAAGAAGACTACGAAAGCACTTATTTCCCGGTGCGGCCGGATTTTAGAAACCAATGCCTCGACAAGTACCACTGGAGAAGACGCGCAATATCGGCATCATGGCACATATCGATGCCGGTAAGACGACGACGACCGAGCGCATTCTCTATTACACCGGTATCACCTACAAGCTGGGTGAAGTGCACGAAGGTACTGCGACCATGGACTGGATGGAGCAGGAGCAGGAGCGGGGCATCACCATTACCTCCGCCGCTACGACCTGTTTCTGGCACGACTACCGTATCAACATTATTGATACACCCGGCCACGTGGACTTCACCGCGGAGGTTGAGCGCTCGCTCCGCGTCCTGGATGGTGCGGTAGCGGTGTTCTGCGCGGTCGGAGGCGTCGAGCCGCAGTCCGAGACAGTTTGGCACCAAGCCGACAAATACGGCGTGCCTCGTATCGCTTTCGTGAACAAGATGGACCGCGCGGGCGCGGATTTTATCCATGCGGTGCGCATGATTCGCGAGCGCCTCGGAGCCAATCCCGTGCCGATTCAGCTTCCGATCGGTTCGGAAGAGAACTTTCTCGGTGTTGTCGACCTCGTTCGCCAAAAGGCGCTCTTGTACAAAGATGAAACCCTTGGCGCCGAGTTCGAAGAGGTGGAGGTCCCGGCCGAGCTCGCCGCGGACGTGCAAGCCGCCCGTGATAAATTGATCGAGGCGGCCTCCGAAGTCGACGATGCCCTCATGGAGAAATATCTCGACGGAGAGCCGCTCACCGAGGATGAGCTTGTCGCGGCCATCCGCAAAGCGACCATCGAGCTACGGCTCGTTCCGGTCTTGGCCGGTGCGGCCTTCAAGAACAAGGGTGTTCAGCCGCTCCTCGACGCTGTGGTCGCCTTTCTCCCGGCGCCGACCGACGTCCGCGCGATTGTCGGACGGTCGCCGGAAGACGGCTCTTCTATTTCGCGCCCTTCATCAGATAGCGCATCATTTGCTGCGCTGATCTTCAAGATCATGACCGACCCTTATGTCGGTCAGCTCGCCTTCTTCCGTGTCTATTCGGGCGTTCTCGAATCCGGGTCGCACGTCGTCAACGCCACACGCGGAAAAACCTACCGGATCGGCCGGCTTCTCAAGATGCACGCGAACAAGCGGGAGGACATCAAGGCAGTTTATGCCGGTGACATCGCCGCCGCTGTCGGACTCCGAAACGTCCAGACGGGTGACACGATCGCGGACAAGAACGCGCCAGTGATTCTCGAATCGATGCAATTTCCGGAACCGGTCATTGCCGTCGTCATCGAGCCCAAGACCAAGGCCGACCAGGAAAAACTCGGTGTGGCGCTATCGAAGCTCACCCAAGAAGACCCGACATTCAAAGTCATGACGGACCCCGATACAGGACAAACGATCATCAGCGGCATGGGCGAGCTTCATCTCGAGATCATCGTCGATCGTCTGCTGCGCGAGTTCAGTGTGGCCGCGAGCGTTGGCAAGCCTCAAGTCGCTTACAAAGAGACTATCCGGCGAGCTTCGGAAGCCGAAGGCCGCTACGTGCGCCAAACGGGTGGCCGCGGTCAGTACGGCCATGTTCAGATCGAGATCGAGCCCAACCCTGGCGGTGGGCTAGACTTCGTCAACAAGGTCGTCCGCGGTGCCATTCCCAAAGAATTCATCAAGCCGACCGAAGCAGGTATCAGGGAGGCGAGCGAGCAAGGGACTCTTGCCGGCTATCCCATGGTGGATGTCAGGGTGTCCCTTTATGACGGATCGTTCCACGCCGTCGACAGCTCGGAAATGGCTTTCAAGATTGCGGGCTCGATGGCCTTCAAGACCGCTGTCAAGAAAGCGGACCCGGTGCTCTTGGAGCCCACGATGTCCGTCGAAGTGGTCGTGCCGGAAGACTATGTGGGCGAGGTCATCGCGGACCTCAACGCACGCCGCGGCCGCATCCAGGGAATGAACCCGCGCGGAAACGTACAAGTTATCGGCGCCCTGGTGCCTCTCGGGGAGATGTTCGGTTACGCCACCGATCTTCGCTCCGCCACCCAGGGGCGGGCGACTTTTACAATGCATTTTAATCGATACGAAGAAGCGCCCAAGAGCGTCGGCGAAGAAGTCGTCGCCAAAGTTACAGGACGCTAGGAACGAAGGAGCTCTGATTCACCATGGCGAAAGAAAAATTCGATCGAAGTAAGCCGCATTTGAACGTTGGGACGATTGGTCACGTGGACCATGGAAAGACGACGTTGACGGCCGCCATCACGAAGGTTTTGGCAAAAGGAGCGAAGGACA
>CAUZCL010000072.1:0-15463 GCA_963578475.1 Acidobacteria bacterium bin61
AAGTACCTGCCCACCCCTCGGCGTCTCCCCCGTCGAGCGCCAGGTTGTAGGTGGCGTAGAGTTGACGGATCTCGGCGTGGTCCTCGGCGGTCAACTATTTCTGCGCCGCGCCAGTCGCGAACCCGAGTTCCGGAGAGTCGTCGCTGATGGCGACGACCTGGTTGGCAACGTTGCCTTGCGCTCGTTCTACTTACTTGTGCGCCTCACGAGTCTATAGAATGGCGGGATCCATTAATGGGTATGGGTGAGGAGTGATGGGTATGTAATATCTGACCCATCACAAAGGTGACGAAAAAGCATGCAAACGGATATTCCAGCACGTCAGGAAAGCAAGCTGGCCTGGTACGGGCCTGAGCTGCATTCGAATACTGACCAATGGGTGATTCAGTTAGACGATGCCGAGATTGCTGAAGTTGAGGCTGCGGCCAGCAAGATAACCGAGCAAGACAAGCCCATCGTTGAAATCAATAAAGAAAATTTTCCGCTTCCGGTGCTCGGCCGGAGACTGCAAAAATTGACCGAGCAATTCATTGACGGCATCGGCTTTGCTTTGGTGAGCCGGTTTCCGGTAGAGCGCTATTCGGTGCAGCAGGCCGCGACAATGTTTTATGGCGTTGGTGCGCACCTGGGCAACGCGCGTATGCAGAACGCCCGGGGTCATGTGTTGGGGCATGTGTGCGATCTGGATATGCACAGCGATGAGCCGAATGTAAGAATTTACCAAACCAATGATCGTCAGACCTTTCACACCGATTCCAGCGATATTGTGGGGCTGCTCTGTCTGAAAAAAGCAAAAAAGGGCGGCGAATCTCTGTTGGTGAGTGGGGTAGCCATCTACAACGAAATGCTAAAAGCGCGTCCGGACCTGGTAAAGCTGTTATTCGACCCCATCGCGACGGACAGGCGCGGTGAGATTCCTGAAGGCATGCAGCCGTTCTTCTCGATTCCTGTATTCAGTTGGGATCAGGGCTATCTTACCGTAATGTATCAGCGCCAGTACATTGACTCGGCACAACGTTTTGACAACGCGATGCATCTAACTTCGGAGCATGTTCAGGCATTGGATATGTTCGACGAGCTTGCCAATGATCCCGACCTGAATTTATCGATGCAGCTCGAGCCGGGGGACATGCAATTCGTTTACAACCACGGACTGCTGCATGATCGAACCGGCTTCGAAGACTGGCCGGAGCTCGAAAACCGTCGGCATTTGTTACGGTTGTGGTTGTCGGCCCCGAATGACAGGCCATTGCCCGAGATATTTAAAGAGCGTTTCGGTAGCATTGAAATTGGCGACCGCGGGGGCATCGCCGTGAAGGGCGTTGAACCCTGTGCACCCATTGAGGTCGACGCCGGCTGACGGTCGCTTGAATCAAGCGTCGTTGTCCAGTAAGGCCTCCATGAAACGTTCGTTCACCCGCTGTGCAAATGGTTTGGTGGCGATAAAAGGCCGGCCGTCCTTGGCGATGTCTTTCGTTTTCGGCTCAGCGGAGAGAGCCTCCGCCAGAGCGCGGCGGAGAGTGCGGGCCAGATCGATGGTGGCGGGAAACCACTCGAGTGCGACGATGAGCGCAAGATAGGCTCCGGTAGGGTTGGCGATGTTTTTTTCCACCAGGCGAGGCGCCGAACCATGTATCGACTCGAACAGTCCCACGCAGCGGCCGTTCACCGGTTCGCCAGGATGGATGCTCGCCGAGCTGCAAAGAGCGATGGAGCCGGCTCGGCCCGCCGCCAAGTCGCTGAGGATGTCGCCGAACAATCCCTCCGTCACGATCACCGCATTGGGCAGATCATATCGCACGAGCTCGTAGGCGCAGCGATCGATGTAGAGATGCCGGCAGTCCAGACCCTTCCAGCTCGTCACTCCTCAACGACCTTGCGCCACAGCCGGCGACTCCGTGATGCTCGGCGTTATTCGAAACGGCGAGCGCATCGACACCATGCTGAACACAGAGCGCCAGCGCTTTCGAAAATCACTTCGGAGCAAAATTGGATGATGAAGCAAAACACCTTGTTAGGGTTCGCTTTGTTGCTGCTCTGCCTCTTGGGGGTGTCGTCGTCTGCAACGTCACCGGGGCAGGCCTCGCCGGGAGTCCGAGTATGGCTTCGCGAGACGTGGACAGTTTCGTACCGCGCCCGCGTCCAAGGGGACTGGCTCGTCGTCGAAGTCACGCACCAGCCCGGTTGGCACACGTGCTCCATGGACAACGTGATCCGCGCTCGAGAGAAGAGCGGCAAGATACGGCCCGAAACCGAGATCCCAACCCTGATCACACCCCTGGACGGAATCACGATTCGAGGCGGTTGGAGGCAGAGCCCGCCTTTGGACTTGTCGACGCCTGATATTCGTTGGTACACGTGGGGCTTCGAGGGTCAGAGCTACTTCGCCGTACGGATCGACAAAGCGACGTTGCCTTCGTCGGTCCAGACCTATGCATAGGCATGTACGGAAGAGACCTGTGCGATGGTCGACTCTCTAGTGGTTCCCGTCGAGCCGAGCGAGGCCGCCGGCCAACAGTGGGTGAATCCAGAATCTCTCGTCGCCGTCGCGAGTGACGTCGAACAGGAAGAACGCTGAGCCCGTCCCGATCCTGACCGGGCGGGCTCTCACAGCACGACCAAGCTGGTCGTAGCGACCAACCTTTGTTAAGCTCGCGCTCGCCGATGAGTTGTTCATTTCAGTGATCAGTGATCAGTGACAGAGAGGTCCAGGTGCTTCATCCTCGCTCCACCAACGTGTCGGTTGCTGCCGTTGCCGTTGCTTCCGCTTGGGTGTTGGGCACCTCTGTCTCGCTCGTTGCCGGCGAGCTTCCTCCCGGCTTCGCGGAACGAGTCATCGTGGAGCGGCTGGCGGAGCCTACGTCCATGTCCTGGGCACCCGACGGTCATCTCTGGGTGAGTGGCCGGCTCGGCGACGTATGGCAACTGCACCTCGAAGATCTCAATCGAGTCGACGTCGTACACGTCGGCCGCATTCCCGTGAGCACCGATGGAGAGCGAGGCATCAGCGGCATCGCGGTCGATCCGGACTTCGAGCAGAATCGACGGATTTGGCTCTACTACACGACGCTCGATCCACCTTTCCGCAACCGTCTCTCGCGATTTCGTAACGTGGGGGATCTGCTCGTCGACGAACAGATCGTGTACGAGTCTCCCGATCTGGAATCTGTCATTCACAATGGCGGCTGTCTTCGCTTCGCCGCCGACAAAACCCTCTACTTCTCGACCGGAGATGATTTCCAAGGTAGTCGCACGGCACAGGCGCTCGCGGACCCGCGTGGAAAGATCCTGCATATCAACCGTGATGGCTCGCCGGCGGAGGGGAACCCGTTTCTTGGCGACCCCTCCGCCGACCCCAGGGTGTGGGCCTACGGATTCCGGAATCCCTGGAGGTTCAACCTGCAGCCGGAGAGTGAGACTCTGTTCATCGGCGACGTGGGTAACGAGCTCTACGAGGAGATCGACTTAGGCGTTCCTGGCGGAAACTTTGGCTGGAGGATGACGGAGGGACCGGAGCCTCCAGGAGTTCCCGGTGTCAGCTACCCGATCTATTCTTATCCGCGGACGTCGGAGAACGGGCATGCGGTTATTGGGGGCGACCATGCGCCCGCCACCCAGTTTCCGGAGGAGTACGAAGGCAACTACTTTTTCGGAGACGCTGTAACGAGCGAGATTTTCCGCATGGTACTGGACGATTCCAACCTTCCGGTATCCACCGAGGTCTTCGCCTCCAATACGGGCACAGGGCCAGTCGACATCCAATTTGGTCCCGATGGCGCGCTGTACTATCTCGCCTATTACCAGCAAGGCCTGTATCGCATCTCTTATCGGGGCGGCTCTAACCGCCAGCCGGTTGCCGTTGCCTCCGTTACTCCGAACACCGGCGACGCGCCGCTCGACGTCATACTCGACGCGTCCGATTCCGCCGACCCCGAAGGGGACGCCTTGAGTTACACGTGGGAGCTTGGTGACGGTGAGGAGCGCAGCGGTAAGGTGATTCGCAAGACTTACGCTCTGGGAACTTACTCGGCCACCTTGACGGTGACCGATGCCCGGGGCGCTTCCGCCAGCGTGCGAAACCTGCGCGTCGTGTCTGGCAACCACCGCCCCGCCCCCGCCATCGAAGAGCCCGCATCGGGCCGCCCGTACCAAAGAGGTGAGGTGATTCGCTTCAGCGGAAGCGCCGCCGACCCCGAGGAGGGTGCGGTTCCTTGCGCGCGGTTCACGTGGCGCGTCATCTTCCATCACCTGGGTCACGCGCATCCCTTTCTTGGCCCGGTACAGGGCAGTTGTGAGGGCTCCTTCGTCACCGACTCCGACGCGGTGAGGGAGGCCTTCTACGAGATCCAGCTCACTGTGGAAGATACAGGGATGCCCTTGGGGCCGGCCGGCAAGTTGAGGGGCTCCCGTTCGATCCAGATCTTTCCAAACGAACCGCCTCTCTGACGGAAGCTCCGCGGACGTGACAAAGGCGTGAATCTGATTGCGAAGCGTTTTCTCCTGACGCTCCTCCCTCCGCTCATCGCCTACGTCTTGGCACGGCTATTCCTCTTTTATCCCGGGGAGCTCAGCGGCTACGACACAATGAGGCCTGGAAGCTGGGCGCGCTGGGACGCCGGCCATTACTTGTCGATCGCCCGAAACGGATACGAGCTCTTCACCTGCGACGTCATCGGCTACTCGCCGGACGAGTGGTGCGGCACGACCGCATGGCTTCCGGGTTATCCATGGCTGATACGGCTCGTTTCGAGATTAATAGGGATCCCGCGGCAAACGGCAGCCGTCATCCTTTCCGGCGCCTTCGCCTATCTGAGCCTCCTCGTGCTCTGGCGTGGGTTTATGGGCGCGCAGATCGATCGAACGAATATCCTGACGCTCTTGCTGGCGTCCTTCTTCGCCGGGAGTATCTACTACCACGCGATATTCCCCATTTCCATGGTCGGGTTTTTCATCATCCTGTGTCTGTACTTCCTGCGTGAGCAACGCTGGCTCGCGAGCGGCATCGCCGGGGCCGCGGCGGCTTTTACTTATCCCAGCGGAGTACTCCTGTCGCCGCTTGCCGCCCTATGGACGCTGTATCCGTCGAGCCAGTCACCTGAGTCAAAGACGAGCGCCCCACCGCCCATCGTTAGCCGGCTCGTTCGGTCAGCGGGCGTGGCCGCCCTGGGTTTTGCGGGAGTCCTGCTCTTGCACCAGTGGACCCTTCGCGCTTGGAATGCCTTCTTTTTGATCCAGCAGAAGTACCGGCACGACTCACTCCAACACCCGCTTCGGAGTTTCACGCGTGCCGTCGCACCTTTTTTCGAGAACGGGCCAGATCGGCTGGTGCCAGCGTTTCAAACGCTTATGGTTGCAGGGCTCATCGCAGCGATCTTGGTGGCAATGGTTGTGCGGCGCCGCAAAGTCACGGCCTTCGACGTCTTCCTATTGATGACGGTCGTGCTGTTCTGGTCGTTCCCGTTTGTCATCGGCCGTTCGTCGAGTCTCTACCGAAGTGAAGCTCTTCTATTTCCGCTGGTGCTCTTGACGCGCCTGTTTCCCTGGCCGGCGCAGGCTGCGATCCTGGGGCTCTTCATCGCCGTCCATTTTCATATGGCCATTCTCTTTTTCCAGTCTGTGCTCGTGTAGGTCGCGAGGACGAACCGCGAAGTGGGCTGTGCGGCGGCTCGGTTCTCAAGGGCTTCGTGAAGTTGGGCTGACGCACGCCCCGTCGACCTTAGGGCGTGACTACATCGTCCCGCTGGTTCAAATCCTGCCAGGGCGATCAATCTTGCGATCGTCAGCCGACGGGCGCTACGTTTACTCCAGTGTGTATGATCGGAGCTGAGGAGAAAACATGAATACGCCGAAGGAAGAAGCCATCGAGTTGGTCAAAGCTGTGCCCGAGGAGGCTTCGCTCGAGGATATTCAGTACCAACTCTACGTGCTCTAAAAAGTCAGACGAGGGTTGAAGGATCTCGAAGAAGGTCGTGTAATCTCTCAAGAGAAGATGAAGAAGCGCTTCGAGAAGTGGCTGGCGCCGTAGTCCGGTCACAGGCTGCCGTGGACGATTTCGAGGCGATAGTGACAAATCGGGCACGTGGCTCTTCAGGCTATTCGTCGGCGTTCGCGTCAGAAGTGTGGGATGCGAGTCAAAGACTGGCAACTATCTCGGAGCGCGGTCGTAATGTGCGCGAACTCGAAAGCGCGAATGTCCGCGAGATCTACATCCGAAGTTATCGCCTGATTTATCGCATCGAACGCGAGCGCTAAACGTTTTTGAGATTTAGGGCGCTGGTCCACCGCAGCCCGACCAGTGAAACGTAACCTAGCTCGTGAATCTCTGGAGGAATCGCTCAGGCACGAGCGCTTGGTGCCAGTCGAGCTTTCAGAGCCACCATTTCGCCGCTAGTCATCGGGGCGAAACTCGGGCCGCGGCCACGTTCTGTTCCAGGATCGGGATGCTCGTGTGGCCGATGTCGCAAGCCGCGATGGGGAGTGAGAGATCGTAGCGAATGAGCTCCTCTGGCGTCGCCTTGCCTTCTCCGAGGCCGACGATGCTTGCCTGGCCCATGACCTTCATCGCGATGACACCGATGCCCTTTTCTACCGCCGCCGGGAGCACTTCTTCTTCGAAGGCGGTTAGCGGCTGGCCCGGGCTCATCGATAGCGGATGCTTCGCTTGCGCGGCGTTCATCGAGATGAGAAGCGTATCGATATCGAAACGGCGCACGGCCTCGAGCAAGACGGCCGGATTGTAGTGTCCCGTGGCTCCGTAGAATCGCACCACTCCTTGGTCTTTCAACTCGCGAAGGGCCGTTAGAGCGCCGTCCGGCGCTTCGAGTCGATCGAGCTCTTCGAACTGAGAGAGGCTGTGCATCTGGATGAGATCGAGATGGTCGGTGTTCAGGAGCTCCAGGCTTTTTTCTACCGAGCGGAGCATCCCTTCCCGATCACGATCCTGGGCCTTGCTCGCGAGGAAAATTCGGTCTCGATGCGGAGCCAAGATGCGCCCGAAATAGGTCTCGGATAATCGCACCTGTGGGCGATGAGTGTAGCCGGCTGCCGTATCGAAATAGTTGATGCCGAGCTCGAGCGCCCTTTCGATCAGCGCTCTGACTTTCTCTTCGCTGCCGTCGACACGGCCAAAAAAATGGCTCCCTCCTCCGAAAGCGAGAACGGAGACCTCGACGCCGGTTTTGCCGAGCTCACGTCGTGGAAGTCCGTACGGCTGCGCGCCCGCCGCCGACGCGGCGAGTCCAGCGGCAACGGTCGTCTTGAGGAAATCTCGTCGATCGATTTCCTTGTCGGAAGATGCCATGGCTTTGACCTCCGGGACATGAATGTAGGCAACCTTCGTGTTTGTCAAAGCCAAAATTAAAAGCAACGCTTCGGCGTGTGCTAGCATTTCGACATGCATGTCCGTTTGGCGTCGAAGACTTTGGACGAGCTCGTCTTCGACAACCGTTTCACACGGGAGCTCCCGGCCGATCCCGACGAGACGAATAGACCACGCGAAGTCTTCGGTGCGTGCTTTTCGCGCGTCCAGCCAGCCAAAGTTCGCGCGCCGGCGCTGGTTGCTCATTCCGCGGAGGTCGCTCAGGAGCTTGGGCTGTCCTCCGCTACCGCTCACTCGGAGGATTTCGTTCAAGTCTTTTCCGGGAATCGGGTGCTTCGAGCGATGGACCCTCACGCGACCTGCTATGGCGGCCATCAGTTCGGTCATTGGGCGGGTCAGCTCGGTGACGGACGGGCTATCAATCTTGGGGACGTTGTCGGAGAGGGTGGAGCGAGGTTGACGCTTCAGCTCAAAGGTGCGGGGCCGACGCCGTACTCGCGCTCGGGGGACGGTCTCGCGGTGCTGCGCTCTTCGGTACGCGAGTTCTTGTGTAGCGAGGCGATGTTCCATCTTGGGGTTCCCACGACGCGGGCTCTGAGCCTCGTGCTCACGGGCGAAGAAGTCATGCGGGACATGTTCTACGACGGCCATCCCGCGCTCGAGCCTGGCGCCATCGTTTGCAGGGTTGCGCCCTCGTTCACTCGCTTCGGGAACTTCGAGATCTTCGCCTCGCGTGGCGAGATCGATGTCTTGCGGAAGCTCGCCGACTACACGATTCGGAACGATTTCCCGCACTTGGGCCAGCCGTCGAAGGAGACATATTTGGCCTGCTTCCAGGAGGTTTGCCGAAAGACGGCGGAGCTCATCGTGCATTGGCTTCGCGTGGGCTTCGTTCACGGCGTGATGAACACCGATAACATGTCCATCCTCGGCCTCACGATCGACTACGGCCCTTATGGTTGGCTCGACGATTTCGACCCCGACTGGACGCCGAACACCACGGATGCCGCGGGGCGCCACTACCGTTTCGGCCATCAATCAAACGTCGCGACGTGGAACCTCGTCCAGCTTGCGAACGCCATCCATCCTCTCATCGACGATATCCCCGCGATTCAGGCCGCGCTCGAGGTCTATCCGAAGACGTTCGATGAGGCGTGGCCTGCGATGATGGCGAGCAAGCTCGGGTTCGAGTCGTACCGAAAGGAGCCGGACGGCGAGTCTTTCGCCGAGCTTCAGCGGCTCTTGCGTCTCGTCGAAACGGACATGACCATTTTCTATCGCCGCTTGGCCGCCGTCGCGGCCGAGGCGTCGGTTCCAGACAACGACGTCAGTGACGACGTCCTTCTGGAGCCGCTGAGGGACGCTTTCTACACGCCCGACGCGTTGACGGCAGAGCACCGGCAACGTTGGGCGCGCTGGCTTCGAGCCTATCGCGCCCGGATAAGAGAGGACGCCGTTTCCGCGACGGTTCGTCGTGAGCGCATGGACGCTGTGAACCCCAAATATGTGCTCAGGAATTACATGGCGCAGCTCGCCACCGACAAAGCCGAGGAGGGAGACTACTCGCTCGTGCAAGAGCTGCTCGATGTGCTGCGTCACCCTTACGTCGAACAAACCGGAAAAGAAGCGCACGCCCAAAAGCGTCCCGACTGGGCTCGGGATCGCGCCGGCTGCTCGATGCTCTCGTGTAGCTCCTGAGTTTTCTCGATGGTTCGATTTCTGTTAGTCTTCTTCCGAGCATTTTCGCAAAGACGGAGTATCAATATGAAACCCACAAGATTGGCTGTCCTGGCTTACATTCTCTCGTTCCCACTATCGTATTCCGTGGCGAGCTCTCAGCAAGAGCTGACGCCCGCGCAGGTCCACATTCGCCACGTCGTCGATGCCATTAACGGCACGCCGGATAGGGTGGGACTTCTGAGCATCCTCGAGGCGGAGGCCCAGATTGCGGCGCAGCACGCCAAGCTTGCGGCCGCGGATACCGAGAACCTCGAATCGATGAAGCTTCACATCCGGCACGTCCGCCACGCGGTGGACCCGTCCACCGAGCCCAAAGGGCCGGGCAAGGGCTACGGCGTCTCGAGAGCTGCGAAAGGGGTCGAGACCCACATCATGCTCGCGACCAGGTCGGTGGGCTCGTCGGAAGGCATCGCGCTGCACGCCAACCATGTCGCGACGAGCGTGCGAAACGTTGTCGCCTGGTGTACGACGATCCTCGCCGAGTCCGAAAAAGTAGTGAGCGCTGCGCTCGCCAAGGACGCTCTGGACGCGACTCGTAAAATCTTCGCGCTGGCGCAGCACATTCTCGAAGGTGTTGACGCCAATGGCGACGGTCGGGTGAGCTGGCAAGTACGTGAGGGCGGCGTGGCTCAGGCGAAACAGCATGTCGGGCTCGTGAAGAAGGCCGCGGCATCAACGAGCTCCGACCCGTAAGGCCGATCCGAGCTAAGCCGGGCTCTGTTCCGCGTGGTTGAGAAAGCCTTTCTCGCGCATCCAAACATCGTCATAGATCGTGCTCAGGTAGCGGGCGCCAGCGTCGGAAAAGATCGTCACGATAAGCGACGTCGCGGGCTCCGTCTGCGCCACCTGGCGCGTGGCCCATAGCGCTGCG
Organism: Acidobacteria bacterium bin61; assembly: GCA_963578475.1. Lineage (GTDB taxonomy): Bacteria > Acidobacteriota > Vicinamibacteria > Marinacidobacterales > SMYC01 > SMYC01. The sequence continues at coordinate 9,930 of CAUZCL010000072.1, forward strand.
CCGCTCGAGCCCCCAGCGAACATCGCCTCGGTGCGCGCAAGCTCTCGCGCGCTCAAAAAAGCGTCGCGGTCTTTGACTTGAATCATTTCGTCAAAGAGCTCGAACTCGGGACACGCGATGATCTCGTTGTCGCCGAGACCTTCGAGCAAGTAGGGCTTCGAGGCGCCGTGGCGGCCCGTGCGAAAGTATTCCGTGAAGACAGAGCCCTCGCCGTCGACCGCGACCACCCGCAGCTCGGGGTTCTGTTCTTTCAAGTAACGCGCCGTCCCGGATAGCGTGCCGCCGGTCCCGATGCCGGCGACGAGCACATCGACATGTCCTTCCATCTGCTCCCAGATTTCGGGTCCAGTCGTTCGGTAATGCGCCTCGTTATTCGCGCGGTTGTTGTGTTGGTCGGGAAACCACGCTCCCGGGATGGCGTCCGCGACGCGCGGCGCCTTCCGGTTGAAGCTCTCCGGGTCCCCGGGCGGCCGATCGCCATCGACGAGAACGAGCTCCGCGCCGAGCGCGCGCAAAATGGAGAGCTTCTCCGGACTCGTTTCTCTTCGGACGATGATCTTCAAGCGCAGTCCTTCGAGAGTCGCCATCATAGCGAGCCCCATCGCGGTGTTTCCCGAAGAGGCTTCGACCACGGTGCCTCCTGTCCCGAGCTTGCCGCTCGCCAACGCCTGCTCGATGAAGTGGTGCGCGATGCGGTCTTTGGTGCTCCCCATTGGATTGAGGAACTCGAGTTTCGCGTAGACCTCACACGCGGTATCGGGAAGGGCGCGTGCGAGGCGTACCATCGGCGTCGAGCCGACGGCTTCGGAGATGCGGTCGTAAACCCGTAGGTCTTTCATCGGCCATCGTAGAGCTCCAATGTGACGGAACCGTGGCGTCATGATGGCGGGAGCCGGGAGTTTGACCTACTCATGATCCGCCCTCGTCGCGATGCTGGGAGCGGCGCGTGCGGATGCCCCGTCCGATTGGATAACGTTGGTGCATTCAAGCTTCTTTTGATCTTCACCTATTTCGCGGCCGTCGATCCTGGCGGTGGCGGAACGGTCATATTGGCTGGCTCGCAATCGGCTGGCCACGCTTCCTGTGAATCAAGTTTCTGGGGCACCGTTGGCGTCCCGGGCGTGAAAGATATCGAATTGCCCCGACCGTTGAAGGGAAGTGGTCATGTCATTACGCCGGATTTATATAATTATATTAGTTCTGTTCTTTACGCCTTGACGGCAAACGCACAAACGCTCGGCCAAGTTGCTGAAAAAGAAAGAGATCGCCGTGCCGGTCTCGGCAAGAAGCACGCGAGCGAGCCTATTACGGAAGCCCAATTGGACTCCGGTCGAGACGGTGAGGTAGATGTTGTCGCCGAGTCGCCTGCCTCCGAGGACGACATTCCCGCCGACAACGCTTCAGACTTGAGCTGGGGCTCGACGACGCATTGGAGAGCGTCGACGCGGACCCTTGGCCCGAGCTTTACGACCACTACCAAATGGCCTTTCAGGACGCGAAGTCGGCGTTTGGCGAGGCCGAAGTTTTCAATAATTATTGCGACGAGGGTACCGAGCCGCCTGAGAGACCCGGCTTCGTTGGGTGGTACTGAACCGTTGATTGCGCCTCGATGCCGGAGCAAGTCGCACAGGCGCAGCGCTCCGTTACGGATATCCAGACGGCCTGCCACGATCACGCCCGCCGTCTTCGGGTCGACCCGGGCGAGCGCGGCTTCAGTAGCGGACGCTGCGTTACTCTCCGACCCTCAGGTCGAGCGCGGCGTTCTCCGCATCAATATGAATAGTCGTTTCCATACGACGCTTCTGGCTCACGTTCCAAACCCGCACGTTGTACGAGCCTTCGGGGAGTGCCTCCAGCATAAACGAGCCGTTCTTGTCCGCGATGACAACATAGGGTGTCTCGCTTGCGATGATGAAGGCCGCCATCCCAGGATGGGTGTCGCAGGCGACATCGTACTCGCTGGGCTCTTCGAACTTGTGCGTGTACGACGCCACTACAGGCGTCGCGACGTTGAAGAGCGTTGCGCGGCTTCTAGTATTTACGACGCGGACACTGTGAAGCTCGTCTTCACTGTTTCGGAACTCGAGCGTCTGCCCGGCCCGCGCGAGCAAAATGCTCGGATGAAACTCTATCCCGTATTGGTCCATGAGCGGCGTCGTCTCCGGCACGGGAAATGGCTCGGCGTCGACAGGCTCGAAAAGGACCACGGAAGGGAAACCACCGCTCGCTCGAGGCGCATGCCCCGACACGGTGATGCCTGTCGCCGGGACCGGGTTCTTCTCCGACGTGGGTGCTGGCACCTCGGGCTCGGAGCACCCCAGCAGGGTTGCCGTCATGACGGCGAGAGCTAGTCGCGTCATGCTCTCCGCGAGGAAGGCGCCACGCGCTATTTCTCGACCTCGAGAGGCGCGGCGTCGTCTTCTCGATCATGAGGTTTGAAGACGCCCCAAAGCCAAACGAGTGCGGCGAAAAGCACGGCGAACATCAATAGCTGCAAAACGCCGGCGAAAAACGCCGCGTCCATGACGGGCCAACCGTATTGGCTCAGTGCGCCGCCGCGCTCCACCATCCAGTGCCATGCCGAGTGCGCGACGAGCGCGGAAAGGAAGATCGTCCCCATCCGCTCGGCAACGCCGTAGCGGAAGAAGAGCTCGAGCGCGGGGATGATGAGCACGAGCACGAAGAGCTGTCCGAGCTCGACGCCGACATTGAACGAGAGCAGGGAAGTGGCGAGATGCGATCCCGCGAATTGGAACGTCTCGCGGAGAACGAAAGAGAACCCGAAGCCGTGGATGAGCCCGAACCCGAACGTGATGAGCCCTCGCCGTTTCAAACGCGCGCCCGCGATATTCTCGAACGCCATGTAAAGGATAGAGAGGGCGATGAGAGTTTCGATGAGCGGCGGAAACCACAAGGCGTCCGGCGCATAGCCGAGCGCCGCCGCGATGAGCGTGAGGGAATGCGCCACGGTGAACGACGTAACGATAACGACCAACGAGCGAAAGCGCCGGAAGGGAATGACGAGACAGAACAGGAACAGCAGATGGTCGAGCCCGTCGAGGATGTGGAAGAAGCCTAGCTCGCTGAAGCGAAACGCCACTTGACCCCAATTCGGGTCGAGAGGGATACGTCCAGGATTGCCAGGAAAATCGAGCTCGCGCACGATGCCGTCCGGTGGAAGAAACCGGATAATGTTGATCACCCGGATCCCGAGCCGCTCGAGGCCGGGGTTGATCGAGAACTCGGACGCTTCGGAGCGGATCGGGTACTCGAACAAAACATCGAGAACGGCTTGCTCCCAATAAATTTCCGTATCCGCGGAAAGTGGCGCGCTCGTGACGTGCTCCCGCGCGGTCTCGTATCGTGCAAAGGCCACGTTCGATGGGAGGGATGCCCGAACGGCAACGAGCTCCGGGTTGTGAAGTAGGGTCTCGGCCTCATAAAGCTCGACATAGTCGGCGATCCACAAAATCGCCGCGTCACGCAAAACGTCATCAACCCGGCTGAGATCGAGATAGCCCTGCTCGCGTGTGGGCACCTGCATATCCCTCATCGCCTCGAGCGGAACGCGCACGAGGAGCTCGAGCCGATCCCCCGCGGGCCTAATAAACACTCGGACCGTAACGTCCGAAGGAATCTCGTGCCCCGCCACCCCAACGGACACGAATAGAAGCAAGATCGTAAAAAGTTTCTTCATGAAATTGTGGCACCGCCAGCCTGACCCTGAATGCTGAATCCCGAATGCTGATGATACAACATGACAAGTTCAGCCCCTCTGGCATATACTGGCGCCCATTCTCAGGGGTGCTTACCGCGTCCCGTCGAGGAGGGGTGAAAGGATGGAGAGCTTGAAAGGGAAACGAAACGTTGTTGTTGGGACGGTCTTTCTGGCCGTTCTCGTCGCGCTCGCGGTCAGGCAGGCGAGCCTCGGTGGAACGTCGGCTGCGGAAGAGTCGGACCTACAAGCGCCGATGTTCGAAGTCGACCCCATGTGGCCGAAACCGCTTCCGAACCACTGGATCATCGGTTCCGCGGTTGGTGTCACTGTCGACTCACGCGATCACGTATACATCGTTCACCGACAGGGAAGCTTGAACGCCCGGACCGAAGTCGGAGCCGTGCAGGACCCGCCGACCGGCGAGTGCTGCGTACCAGCGCCTCAAGTTCTCGAGTTCGACCCGGAAGGCAATCTCGTCGGCCATTTCGGTGGTCCACGCGACGGCTATGATTGGCCACAGTCGAATCACGGCATCACGGCCGATCCAAAAGACAATCTCTGGATTGGCGGCAACGGTCCTGACGACGCGCATATGCTCGTCTTCACCCGTGACGGCAAGTTCCTCCATCAATTCGGCATGCCTGGCGCGCGGCGCGCGAAAGACTACACCGATGACGACAAGAAATGGGGCGGCAATAGCCACGACAAAGAAAACTTCGGCCGTGTCGCCGAGGTCGCGTTCTATTCCGAGACCAATGAAGCCTTCGTGGCCGATGGCTATTTGAACAAGCGCGTTGTGGTTCTTGACGCGACCACGGGCGAGTTCAAACGCTACTGGGGCGCTTATGGCGAGGAGCCTAACGACGAGGACCTCGGCCGCTACAATCCCGACGCGCCGCTCGCGAAGCAGTTCCGCAATCCCGTGCATTGCGCGGAGCCATCCCATGACGGTCTCGTCTACGTATGCGACCGTCCGAATGATCGGATCCAGGTCTTCAAGCTCGACGGCACCTTTGTGAAAGAAAAACGCATCGCGAAGAACACCCTCGGCGACGGCGCCGTGTGGGATATTGCTTTTTCCAAAGACTCCGAGCAGAAGTACATCTTCGTCGCGGATGGCAAGAACATGAAGGTCTACATCATGGAGCGCGAATCTCTCGAGATTTTGACGAGCTTCGGTGATGGCGGACGTCAGCCCGGGCAGTTCTTCGCCGTGCACAACGTCGCCACGGATTCGAAGGGCAACATCTATACGGTGGAGACCTACGAAGGCAAGCGCGTGCAGAAGTTCGTGTACAAAGGCCTCGGACCAGTGGAAAAGAAAGATCAGGGCGTCGTCTGGCCCACCACGGAAGACGAGAACTAGGCACCCTTTTTGAACGTCGGCCCGAGCGCTCGAGGCGTCCGGGCCGGCGGCAACGCTTCACGGCCAGAATGTCGCGAGGCGAACCCACGGACCCATAAGTTCCTTCCGTGCTTATCGCGTAGTGGTCAGCCGAATCCACTTCTTCGCCGTCTTTAAACAAAAAGGATGGCCACAGAGACACAGAGCCACAGAGAATAAAAAGAACGGTTTCGTTGCCACGCTCCGTTCGGAGGATGTCAAGGAATTAGCTGAAACCGTCATAAGTGACTCCTGGTCATTTCAGGTCTATGCCCCTGACCCTACGCGGCCTCAGGCACCTCGTTCTCTCGTTGGATCGCATCGATGGCCGCAACCACTTCGCCGATGGATGCGTACCCCTTTACTCGTTTGAACTGTTGCTCGCAGTGCAGCAGCACAGCGGCAAGCCATCGCTGGCGCATTTTGGTGCTA
>CAUZCL010000073.1:0-14791 GCA_963578475.1 Acidobacteria bacterium bin61
TCCTCAAGTACCTCCGCACCACGACCACAACCACTGGGCTACGGGTTCGCGCACACCTCGTCCGCAAGGCCTACAAAAAGGGCGTAAAGATCACGCGCGAACAGATGGACGAGTTGGACCTGACCAATGACGAGGCCATGCCCAAGTGGAACTACACCCTACAGCCTGCATAAAAGTCGGGAGTTATTCTTTCGCCGCCGCTTAGGCGATGCGTCCCCGACAGCAGCAAAACGGACCCGCAGCTTGGAAGCGACAACCACATGATCCAGCAGCATAGTGAAATACCTGGCTCCGAGGAACTCGCACCCGTGGTGCTCTTTCGCTCCATTCGGTAGATCGGGACAGCGCAAGCGGCACAGAGCAACGCATAGACGGCAAATGCCATCGACCATGCGGTCGTCTGCAAACCGAGCGGCAAAAACGGCTCGACGACGATGGGATAGGTCCAGAGCCCGAGAAGCGAGCCTAGATTGGAAATCGCGTAAAAGTGATACGGGGACTCGCCTCCGCGAAATCGCGCAGACCAATGCTGGAGCAAGGGCGCGGACGCGGACAAAAGGAGGTAGGGCCCTCCGACACTGACCGTGAGAAGAACAATGATCGTAACGAGCGGGTTCGCGTCGGACGCCGGCTTGAAAGCACTATCCGGCGTTACGGGCAGAAGCGCGAGCGCGACCGCTAGCAGAAAAAGGTGGACGGCCACTTGACGACGCGGCTCCGAATAGCGTGTCAAGAAGTGCACATAGCCGTAACCCGCGAGCAGCGCTGCTTGAAAGAAAAGAAGGCATGTGCTCCAAACCGCGGAGCTCCCCCCATACCACGGCAATATGTAGCGCGCGAGCATGGGCTGAACTTGAAACAGAAGAAAAGCACCCAGAAATAGTGTCGGCGTATAGGCAAGCAATCGGAGCGTTTCCCGTGGTCGAGGGCTCGGTCGAGCCTTGTCGGCAAAGTTGTAAGTCCTTCAAAGGTAGCATGTTTCCGATGTTTCTAGAATTGAGACGCGCCGAAGTCAAATCGGTGCGGCGGACCTCCGCGCAGTAGTCTAGTGGACTGTAGCGCTGTCCGTCGAGTGTTTGCTGCAAGCGACGTAAAAGCCGAAGTGACGACCTACTCGTTCTTTTTCGCCGCTTTCTTCTCGACTTCTTCCGGGAAGTCCCTCACGACGCAGGTGGCGGCTCGGCAGTGAGCCGAGTCTTCGGCACCAAGATCAACAAGAAACTCAACGGTCTCGGGATATTGAAGATTGTGTGGTCGCGGACCATTTGCCATGTCTGCAACTGAATCTCCCGTTGCGCCGTCGACGTCCTGGTCGGTTTCGCCGATGCCGCCAAAGATCATCGCGGCCCGGGCTTTGACGTCGGCGCCGGTCGCGATGAGGTAGAGCATCACGTCACGGTCTTCGGTCAAGGCCGCACCATGGAGCGGCGTGTAGCCCTGATTGTCGGCTTGGTTCACGTCGGCTCCGACCTCCTCCACCAGATATCTCACCGCGTCGAGGCGAGCATCCGGAACGACATTACTGGTCTGCGGCTCTAGGCCAAATCCCGCGGCAGCCTGAAGGGGCGTCGATCCGTGGATGGTCGCTATGGTGGGATTCGCGCCCGCGGCGACTAGAAGCTTCATCGCGGCGACGTCATTCGATTTCGCGGCGCGCCAAAAGGCGGTGGCGCCCTCTTGCTTGATCCAGTCTCCGTGGAACGTCCGATACCATGGTTTCTTCAAGAGCCGCGCATCTACGTTGGCGCCGGCGTCTACGAGGGCCTGCAACAGATGCAGATAATGGATCTCCTCCTCTGCAACGCTCGGTGGCGGATACCACGTGCGGGCTGCCCATTTTCCATCGATGGTCGCGTAGAGCGGGCCCAGGCCAGTCTTGCTCGCCAAGTTCGGATCGGCCTCGTTGTCAACGAGGAACTTGGCCATGTCGAAGTTGCCGTTGATAATCGCCGAAGTGAGCGCACTCATATCGTCCGCCGCACTCACCTGATTGACGTTGGCCCCTCCCTGAACGAGCTCACGCAGGACCGCGAAATGCCCCTCGCGGGCGGCAAAATGAAGCGCCGTCATGCCGCCCATGACAGGAGGGTTCTTCGCTCCTTCGTAGCGTATGCTCCGGTCCTTTTGCTTCTCGATGTACCGGTATTCTCTTTTGATGATCTCGGTCACTTTGGTAACGGCGTCCAAATCAGCGCCTTGTCGCGCGAGCAGCCCGACTGCCTGAACACGTCCGAGTGCCGAAGCAAACATCAGCGCCGTCTGCCCATTCGTTTCGTCTTTTGCGTTCACTTCGGCACCGTGATCCAGCAGAGCTTTCATCGCATCCGTGTCCCCAGAAGCCGCGGCTAGCATCAGAGGCGTCGTGCCGTTCGTGTTCGTTGATCGCGCATCAGCGCCTGCTCTCAGCAAGAGCTCCACCACAGCAGCATTGCCGTTTTTTGCAGCCATGAACATAGGGGTGAACTCGCCCAATCGGGTGGTGGCTCGGATGTCTGCGCCCGCCTCGACGAGCAGTCGCGCCATTTCAGGATCGTTCCGATAGGCGGCCCAGTGAAGCGCCGTGGTCCCATCGCCTTGGGCAACATTGACATCCACCTTCTGCTCGAGCAAGCCTCGAACAGCCGCTCGGTCGCCCTGCATGGCCGCGTCGACGAGCAACGCTTTCGCCGGGGCGGCTCCGAAAACGACGATCGGCGCGAGCACCAGGAGCAAGCACGAGCCAGCAATTATGTGTTTGGCGAACATGTCATCACCCATCACGACGCGTTAGATCGAAAGCGGCTCCGTGCTGTCACCAATGCTTTCGACGTTCATCCCGAGTTTCTGTAAAGAGGTCAACAAGATATTCGCTTGCGGGGTCTCGTCCGGGCAGCGCAAGTGCAAGTTCCCTTCGAGGGTTCCAGAAGCATGCCCCAAGAGGAGCATCGGTACTTGCTTGTGACCATGAATGTTGCCGTTGCCCATCGGGCTTCCATAGAGGACGAGGGTGTGGTCGAGCAAGTTGCCGTCACCGTCGGGTGTGTTCTTCAGCTTGTCCAGGAAGTAAGTCATCATCTCTACGTGGTACCGATTGATCAACGCGTTGTCCTCGATGAGCGAAGGTTTTTGCTGGTGGTGAGAGGCGGTGTGGAACGGTGTCTCGCTGCCGCTCACGGAAAAGACGCGGTTGCTCGTGTCGCGGCTGAGCTTGAAAGCGGATACGCGCGTGACTTCCGCGGCGAATGCCAGCGCCTGGAGGTCGTACATGAGCTTGACGTGGTCTTCCCAGGAGTCGGGGACCCCGACCGGAGCGGTTGGCAGCTCTCTTTCGAGACCGCGCGAGGTGTTGTACTCCTCGATATTTTGAATCCGCCGCTCGATTTCCCGGATGTTGTCCAAGTAGTCGTTGAGCCGTCGCCGGTCTACGGGGTCCAAATCGGCGCGCAGCCGAGCAACATCTTGGGTAATGCCGTCGAGAATGCTCCGGTTGACCTTTCGCCGAGCCGCTCGGTCCTCGGGCGAGCCGCCCGAGCCGAACAGCTCCTCGAATGCGAGGCGCGGGTCTCGTGTCATGGGAAGCGGTGTGGTTTTTGAAGACCAGGAGATCGTGTCCATATAAACGCAGCTATAGTGATAGCCGCAGGTACCGGAAGCGTCGAGGTTCTCGATGCTCAGCTGGATCGACGGCAGCGGTGTGTCCTGCCCGAGCTCCTGAGCGTAGAGCTGGTCGATGGAGGTGCCGTTCTCGACGTCGGAGCCTTCTGTCTGCTTGGCATGGGTGCCGGTCAAGAAAACGGCACTGGAGCGAAAGTGGTCGGCCCCAACTTCCTCAGCTTTGATGGCGTCGGCCTGGGCGCAATCGGTGTCGCTAATGATTGTCGTATATTCCCGGAATGGTTCTAGCGGCTTCAGAATCTTGGTGAGCTCGAAGTCGGACCCTTCCTCTGCCGGAGACCAGAGGTTCTTCTTTTTCCCGTATACCGTGCTGCCAGCGGAACCGTGGACGATCTCGATCGACGCGAAGCGACTTCGCGGAGTCGCCGCGGTCTTCCGCAGTGGCGTCAGAGCCGGCACCATCGATTCCATAAAGGGCAGGGCGATCGCGGCTCCCATACCGTGCAACACGGTCCGCCGCGAAAGGTGTTTTTTTGTGATGAACATGAGTAAGACCCTCCTGGTTCTCACCAAGCCGCGACACGCGTAGCTACTGGTTTTCAACCTCGTCCGAAGCCGAATGGAATGTCCTCATCTGGAACGGGGCACTCTTCACCACGCCCAGAACGAATGACGAAAAACGGTTGTCTTGCTCGGCCGCCGCTCGTTGCACCGAACGGACCGTCGGCATGTCGCGATAGTCGAGCACGCGGCCAACGCCATAAGCAAGAAGATTCTCCGTGAAGCTGCCGAGCAATGCGCTTGAGCGTTGCAGGAGAGCCTGACGCAAGCTGGCAGGCCCCGACAGCTTTGTCCCGTCGACCATTTCGGCGGACGGATCGATGGGGAGTCCACCATCATTGACACGCCAGCGTCCGGTCGCGTCGAAGTTCTCGAGCGTCAGGCCGATAGGGTCCATGATCTGGTGACACGCAGAGCAGGCCGGGTTGGCTCGGTGCTGCTCGATGCGCTCGCGCACGGACAAGATCTTCGCGTTGTTGACAGTTTCCGGAAAGGGCGGCACCTCTGCCGGAGGATTGGGGGGAGGCGCCCCAAGCAGAACCTCCAGCACGTACTTGCCGCGAGCCACCGGCGAAGTCCGCCTGGCCAAAGACGTCAAGGTCAACACTACTCCTTTGCCCAGTAAACCATACCGGTTGGGATCCTTCAACTTGACGCGTCGAATCCGGTTGCCCTGGACGTTCGGGATCCCGTAATGCTCCGCGAGAACCTGGTCGACATAGGTGTAGTCTGCGGTGAACAACTCCAGCACGTTGCGGTCCTCGCGAACGAGGCTGTCAAACAAAAGCTCGACCTCGCGCCTCATCGATTCCGCAAGATTCCTCGTATAGTCGGGGAAGATCGTGGGCTCAGGATGGATTTCCTCGATACTTCTTAGACGCAGCCACTGAGCCGCGAAATCGGTTGCCAATGCCTCCGCGCGCCTGTCCGCCAGCATGCGTTTCACTTGCTGTTCGAGGACTTCCTCATCCCGAAGCCTTCCCTGGCTGGCAACTCGAATGAGCTCTTCATCGGGCGCCGTGCTCCAGAGAAAATAGGACAAGCGAGACGCGAGCTCGATGTCGCTTACCCGATAGGTGTCTCCGGTCTGCACATCTCGCGGGACGCGCTCGAACCGAAACACGAATTCCGGTTTCGCGATGAGGGCCTGAAGAGCCGTGCGGATCCCGATCTCGAACGCACCCGCTTCACGACCTAGCTCATACATCTCCATGAGCCCTTCGAGATCCTCCGTCGGCGCCGGCCTTCGAAAAGCACGCGCAGCTAGATTCAAGAGGATCTTGTGCGCGCAGGCGCTCTCTTCTTCGGGGCTTTGTGGATAACAGATAAAGATCTTCTGACGGCTGGGCGTATCGGAGACGCCGGTAACGTTCTGAGGCCCGGTCACGGTCAGCGTCTGAAGGTGAGGCAGCGACGTCATGCCTGCGTGAAGCGCGATACTAATATCCATCAATGTCTGCTCGACGAGACGGTATTGATCTTCGACCGGCCCGTCGAACATGGAGACGAACGCGGCCGCGACGCGCCGAGGACCCGCTTTGATCGCTACGGGCGGCGTCTGCATGACGGCCGACGATTCCTCTTGGAGCGGGTCGATCGTAAAGACCGCGACGCGTTCGCCATCAACGGAGACCTCGATTTCCTGGCCTTGAAGCGACTCCGGAAGGTTCGAGCCGATGAGCTCGCCAGTGTAGTAGTAATGCAGTTCCACCGCGAAGGTGTATTCTCCGTCGGCGGGGAAATTGTGAACGTTCGACGTCCCGCCGCGGGTCCCGAAAGGTGTGCCCTCCACGTGCCGCATCTGGTTGACGACTTTGGGGACATCGTATTTCGTCATGGCGGCCAGAGCATCGGGATCGCCGACGGCCAGACGTGCGATCTTGTCGGCCGCCCGGATATAGGCCTGCATCAAGGCCGGCGTCACCGTCAAGGCGTCCGCCATATTGTCGAAATTCCCCGTACGCCCATCAGGCGGCAGCAGCGCGTTCACGTCTACTTCGATCGCGAGCAAGTCACGGATGGAGTTTTTGTACTCTCTACGGTTGATGCGGTGAAGGGCCGGCGGAGCCGCGTGAGGGCGGGAAGCGGCCGCCCGATCGAGCCGTGTCTCGAGCGACAGAGCCACGGCTTCGAGCGCTTCGGCCTCGGGTCGCGGCATGCCTGCGGGAGGCATCATCCCAGCGCGCAACTTTCGGATGATCTTTTCCACCTGCCGCGCATTCCGCTCGGGATGCGCAACGTCCACCGTGGCCCAGGAGAAATTGCCCAATTGCGTGTCGACCCCGTGGCACACGACACAATACTGCTCCACCAACTCACGCTCCCTCTCGACGGTCGTCCGATTATCCACATTTTGGGCGAACGCCAAATCGGGGCCTGCGTAAAGGGCGAGCCAAGCCGCTAACACGAGAGGGCGCAGGGGTCCCGTCGGGTTGTGGGTCAACTGAAACGCGCAGGTCATTCTTAATCCTTTGAAACCCCCTGGCTATGTCGGCCAGTGTAAGCGATCGGACGCACCACGACAACCAGGCGAGGGTCGCGTCGCGGCAAGGGACGAGACACGGGCAAAATTGACCTTTGCGAGAGAGCCTCTTATAGTAATCCTCCACTTGTCGTTCCTGACGCTCTTAGGCGAGATGCCGAAGACCGCGAATCCAGGGCGCTTCCTTGTTCTGGCAGCGTTCGTGGTGTTCGGCCATTCAGCCACCTCGAGCGCTCAAGAGTACCTTCCCGACTTGCCCGTCGCTCACCCAGCCATCCGTTATGCGGAGCGATCGGTGGACGACCCCATCGCGCGTCTGTCCCGGAACCTGGAGAACGGATCCGTCGAGCTCGACGGCGGAGAAAAGGCCCTTGGCTATCTGTCCGCGCTCCTCGAATATCTGGACATTCACACGGATTCTCAGGCTCTCGTCTTTTCGAAGACGAGTTTCCAAGCAACGAAGATTGCCCCAGACAACCCGCGCGCGATCTATTTCAATGATGACGTGGCGCTCGCCTTCATACGCGGCAGTGACATGATCGAGCTCGCGTCGATCGATCCCGAGATAGGACCCATTTTCTACACGGCGGATATTCGGCACTTGGCGACGGAAGGTTTCGAACGGCGTCAAGTATGTTTGAAGTGTCATCTAGGCCCCGCGACGTCGGGGGTTCCCGGCTTGTTCGTCGGCTCGGTCTTTCCGGGACCCACCGGTAGACCCGCGCGCGAAGACGCGATCATTACGGATCACCGCACCCCACTCCAAGATCGATGGGGCGGATGGTATGTCAACGCGACCCGTGGACAGCAAGAAGACAGGTCCAATGCGGTGGCGAGAAATCCCGCGCAGCCCTTGCTCTTGGACGAAACCCAGGGCCGAAACCAAACGCATCTCTACGGCAAGTTCGATCCGTCTGGCTACCTCGCTCCCGTAAGCGACATCGTGGCCCTGATGACGTTCGAGCACCAGACGCAGATGCTGAACTACCTCACGAGAGTGAGTTGGGAGGAGCGCATCGCTCGGCACGAGGGAGATGCGTCCCCGCTCGAGGGCCCGCAGATCACTTCCGATATCGAGGTGCTCATCGCCTACATGTTCTTCGCGGGCGAAGTCCCACTGCCCGAGCCGCTCGAGGGCGTGTCCACCTTTACCGAGACATTCCCAGAGCGTGGCCCACGGGACGCGAAAGGACGGTCGCTTCGCGATTTCGATCTCGAGCGGCGATTGTTTCGTTATCCGCTGAGCTATATGGTGTATAGCCGCTCCTTTGACGCGTTATCCGACGACCTCGAAGCAGAGATCTACCGAAGGATCTACGACGTGCTTACCAACCCGCAGCCGGGCGCACAGTTTTCTCATCTGATAACGGCGGACCGCCGCGCGATTCTAGAGATCCTGCGCGAGACGAAGCCTTCATTGCCGGATTACTTCAAAGCCGATGACGCCAAGATGTGGAGGGGAGGAAAATGACTCGACTTCCAAGGATTTCGTTCTTGTTTGGTTCTCTCGTGTGGCTGGCAGTCACTGCGGATGCCCGCGAGGAATTCCTGAGGAAGCTTCAAAACGACCCTTTCCTATTGAACGAGCTCGCCGTCTGTGCGACTTGCCACGCGAGCGAGACCGGTGGCGGAGCGTTGAATGCATTCGGTAGCGCCTTCGATGACGCCGGCCAGACCATCACCCCCATGTTGCGAGCAAGTTTTCCCGATCATTTCGGGTTCTACTCCACGAAGCTCGCGGACGGTTCTACATTTCACTTCTCGGATCCCGAAAACCAACACGTGGTCTTCGAACGTGAGGAAGAGAGATATCTCATCGACCTGGCAGCTCTCACCGAGAAGCCGGAGGCCGTCATTCCGCCGGCGGCTAATCACATGTCGTTCTTTCTCACAAGCGTCGGGAAAGGCAATGGCGGGCATCTGGAAGGTTTGGCCGGTGCCGATCGACATTGTCAGGGGCTGGCCGAGGCGGTCGGCGCAACCGATCAAACCTGGCGTGCCTACCTCAGCACGAGCTTCTTGGAGCGGCCCGCCGTCAACGCCGGCGATCGTATCGGAACCGGTCCCTGGTTCAACGCCAAAGGGCGGTTGGTAGCCCGTGGGGTGGCGGATCTGCACGCGAATAACGGCTTCGAAAAAATGACCGCGCTGAACGAGAAAGGAGAGGTCGTGAACGGAAGAGGCGATGAGCCCAACCGTCACGATATTTTGACCGGCTCCCTGACGACCGGTACCGCAGCAGTTGGCCAAAACTGCAACAACTGGACGAGCTCCAATGACGGGGTTGCCATGGTTGGCCACCACGACCGGGAAGGGAGCGGCGAGAACAGCACATCGTGGAGCTCCGCGCACGCGTCTCATGGTTGCAGCCAGGACGACTTTCGGGCCTCTGGCGGCGACGGTTTGTTCTACTGCTTCGCGATTCGGTAGATAGGCCTCTCGAGCGAGGGCTCACGAAGTTCCTCCGCATCGGATCGAGTAGACTCTCCGCGTGGCTGAGACTAGACGCGCGGTGCGGAAAGACGTTCTTACAGGCGCCGCCTTTGGACTCTTGGCCGGCATCCTTATTAAAGATCTCGACTTGACCACCGTGGTGTCCTATTGGGGCGACCGCGGCCTCGTTGCGACAAGCGCCACTCTCGTAGGCGCGGCCCTTTGGCCAACACGTCTGCGCGGCCTGTGAGCGCATGAATCACTTCGGGCTCGACCACGAGATCGTGAGCGTGGGCCCGGTCTCGAGCACCCATGATGAGGCCATCGCCGTCGCCGAAGCCGCGCGTGATTTCGGGTTCGAGCATCTCCTCGTCGTCTCGTCGCCGAGCCACACGCGGCGCGCTGCGGCGGCTCTCGAGGCTCTAAACCTCCGGGTGAGTGCCGTCCCCGCTCAGGAAACGAAGTTCGACTACGAAAATCTCGACGATGCTTGGGGCAGCGACCATCGTCTTCGGGCCTTTCCCGTGCTTCTGCACGAGCATGTAGGCCTCTTCGCGTACCGGCTCAGGGAGTAGATAGAGTGATCGAGCTCGAAACTCTACGTAAATATTTCCCTGTCATCATCGAGGTCCCGGTCGCGTGGGGCGAGATGGATTCGTTGGGGCACGTCAACAATATCGTTTGCTTCCGGTATTTCGAAAGCGTCCGGATGGCTTATTTCGAGCGGGTCGGTTTTCTCGAAGAGATGAAGAAGAGCGGCGTCGGGCCCATCCTGGCGACGACCACCTGCCGTTTCCGCGTCCCCCTCGCCTACCCCGACCGCGTCCATGTCGGGGCGAGCGTGCGCAACGTGAAAGAGGACCGCTTCACGATGCGCTACGACATCGTGAGCGAGACCCACGCGATGACGGCCGCCGATGGCGATGGGCTCATCGTCGCTTACGACTATCACGCGAAGAAGAAAGCGCCCCTACCTGACGGCGTCCGCGACAAAATCGCGGCACTCGAAAAAACTGACCAAGACCTAGCCAGGTAGTAAGCAAGAATGACGCTTTGGCTCGAAAGGCTCGGCCTTCACCGCAAGGAGCTCCGAGCCTGGGCGTCTTATGACTGGGCAAACTCCGCTTTCGCTACGACCATGATGGGCGCCCTTCTGCCCATCTACTACTTGAGTGTCTCGGGCACAAACCTTCCCGAGGCCGACCGCACCGCTTATTGGGGCTACACGCAAGCGCTCGCGCTTCTCATCATTGCGCTCACGTCACCTTTCCTCGGCGCTGCAGCGGATTTTCTCGGCGCGAAGAAGAAATTTCTCGCGGCCTACGCTCTCATCGGCGCGACCGGATCGTTTCTCCTCTTCTTCGCTACCGAGGGCAACTGGCTGTTCGCCTCGGCAGCGTTCATCATCGGCAATATCGGCTTCGCCTCCGGCAATGTCTTCTATGAGTCTCTACTCCCTCACGTGGCCCGGCCAAGTGAGATCGACCGTGTTTCCACCGCGGGTTATGCCATCGGCTATATCGGTGGCGGGCTTCTTCTCGCATTCCAGCTCGCCTGGACGATGTGGCCCGAAAGCTTCGGCTTCGCCGACGCCGCCGAGGCAACAAGGTGGGCCTTTTTGAGCGTCGCGCTCTGGTGGGTCGTGTTTACCATCCCCATCCTCCGCGGCGTCTCCGAACCGGAGCGGCGTCTCGAAAGTGGCGAGAGCGCGGCGATGAATCCCCTACAGGTCGGTTGCACACGCGTCTTCGAAACCTTCGCCGAGATACGGCAATACCGGCACCTTTTCGTCTTCCTGCTCGCCTTCTGGTTCTATAACGACGGCATCAACACGATCATCAAGATGGCGGCCGCCTATGGGACCGAAATCGGGATCGGCTCGTCCCATCTCATCGGCGCGTTGCTTCTCGTCCAGTTCATAGGTATCCCAGCGACTTTTGCTTACGGCGCGCTCGCCGCTCGCATCGGCGCCAAGAACGGGATCTACCTCGCACTCCTCGTCTACACGGCGATCTCGATCTTCGGCTATTTCATGACCGAGCCCTGGCATTTCTGGGCGCTCGCGACAGCGCTCGCGCTCGTTCAAGGCGGAAGCCAAGCGCTGAGCCGCTCGCTCTTCACAACGATGGTGCCCCCATCCAAATCGTCCGAGTTCTTCGGCTTTTATAGCGTGAGCGGAAAGTTCGGCAACATCATCGGGCCACTCGTCTTTGCCATCGTCGCTGACTGGACCGGCGGCGGCCGTCTTGCCATTCTGTCGCTCGTGTTCTTCTTCGTCGTGGGCGCGGTGCTGCTCACTCGAGTCGACGTCGAAGAAGGCAGGGCGGCGGCCAAGCGTGCGGCAGCTCGCCCATGAGTCGCCAGGCCTCCGATCTGAGTAAGAAGCTCGGACAGATCGACGGCCGGGGATACAAAGCCTATAAGCAGCTCGCCGGGGCCTACTACTTTGGCAGGTGGACGCTCTTCATCGATCACGTGCAAGGCGACCCCTTCGCCGCGCCATCCAAGATGCGCCTTCGGCTCGAGCAATCGGTCGCCGAGATCCCCCCTCATCTGTACAACAATCGCGTGCGGCGGCTTGCGCTCGAAGATTTTCTCGGGCGTGCGGTGTCGACCGCGATCCCGAAAGGCACACGCCGCGGCACGGGCAAAAGCGGGCTCATCACCATCGACGCTGGTGCTCAAGAAGTGCTCGAGCGCACCGCGGTCGTCGTCACGCCAGAATGGGTCGAAGCCCGCATCGAGCTCGGCCTACCCGCCGCGGGACGCACCATCTCGGGAAGGCACGCGGAAGAGCTCTTGCTCGGCGTGCTCCCGAAGATCGTCGAGGCCTCGCTTCGCTGGCAAAACCTCGACAAGGACCAAGCAGTAGCTTTCGTCAACACGGTCGAGAATTACGAGCATTTGCGAACCGCGCTCGCCGAGAAAAAGCTCGTGGCTTTCGTCGCCGAGGGTGCGGTCTTGCCGCGCGAAAGCGGCGCGTCCGACCGCCCCATGCGGGATGCGGTTCCCTTCCGGGCTCCGAGAGCACTTCGTGTATGCCTCCCGCTCCTGCACCCGAACGGCGACGGTGCCACGGAAATCGAAGGCATGGGTGTCGCCGAAGGCGTAACCCTCATCGTCGGTGGGGGCTACCACGGCAAGAGCACATTCCTCAAAGCGATCGAGCGCGGCGTCTATCCACACATCCCTGGCGACGGGAGGGAATATGTCATATGTCGCAAGGACGCGGTCAAAATCCGCTCGGAGGACGGTCGACGCGTGGCGAATGTCGACATCAGCCCGTTCATCCAACACCTGCCGATGGGCCGGAGCACTTCGTCTTTCTCGAGCGAGGATGCAAGCGGGAGCACGAGTCAGGCGGCCAATATCATGGAGGCCCTCGAAGTGGGCGCGCGGGTGTTGCTGCTCGACGAGGACAGTTCGGCTACCAACTTCCTCGTGCGGGACGCACGCATGCAGGCGCTCGTGTCCAGAAAGCACGAGCCGATCCTTCCCTTCCTCGATCGGGTGCGCGAGCTCTATGAGCGCTTGGGCGTTTCGACCGTCCTCGTGATGGGCGGCTCCGGGGACTATTTCGATCCCGCCGATACGGTTATCAGAATGATGGACTACCTACCCGAAGATGCTACCGAGGAGGCCAAGGCGATCGCGTCGCGCCAGCCGACAGGACGCACCGTCGAATCCGAGTCACCATTGAAGCTCGGGAGCTGCCGTCGCTTCGTGCCAGCTTCCATCGATGCATCGAGGGGCCGGCGCGACGTCCGTATCGAGGCCCGCGGCCGCGATCAACTCGTTTTTGGAGAGGAGACCTTGGATCTGCGCGCCTTGGAGCAACTCGTGGACGTCAGCCAGACCCGTGCCGTAGGATATGCCATGGCTCTCGCGGCCAAGCGCCTTCGGTCCGACACGACCCGCTTGACCGACATCATGGACGCGCTCGATGTACTCTTCGACAAGGAGGGGCTCGACGTGCTCGCGTCGAAGATCCCGCTTTCGGGGCCTTTCGAGCGTGTGTTCGAGCATCCCGGAAATTTCGCCCGCCCGCGCCGTTTCGAGATCGCCGCGAGCTTCAATCGATTACGCATGATAGAAATGGAGACGATATGACGGCCCCCCTCCTCCTAGCTCTTTTTCTCGCGGCGGCGCAGGAGCCTGTTGACATACTCATAAAAGGCGGCACCATCGTGACGATGGACGGTGACATGCGGGTTGTCGAAGGCGGTGCGGTCGCGATCCGGGGCCGTGAAATCACAGCAGTGCTCTCGCCTCAGGACCAGCTTCCACGAGCCCGGCAAACGATCCACGCCCACGGCCATCTCGTCATCCCAGGGCTCGTCAACGCACATGGCCACGCGGCGATGACGCTTCTTCGGGGCATAGCCGACGATCTGAGCCTTCTCGAGTGGCTCGAAAATTACATCTTTCCCGCAGAGTCGAAGAATGTCTCTCCAGAATTCGTGTATTGGGGCACGATGCTCGGTGCGGTCGAGATGGCGCTCGGTGGAACGACGACCTATGCCGACATGTACTACTTCGAGGAGGAGGTGGCTCGCGCGACCGAGACAGTAGGGATTCGTGGTGTCCTCGGCCAATCCATCATCGGCTTCCCGGCACCAGACTACGAGACGCCTGAAGAAGCCCTCGTCGGCGCGGAGGCCTTCATCGAGCGCTTCAAGGACCACCCGCTCATCATCCCGTCAGTGGCGCCGCATGCCCTCTACACAACGTCCCTCGACATCGTGAAGAAAGCGCATGCGCTCGCGGTCAAACATGGCGTGCCGCTTCAAATCCACGCGGTCGAGCCGCCCGAGGAAAACGATCAAATGATCGAAAAGCTCGGCAAAGGTACGATCCACGCTCTCGATGATGCTGGTATTCTGACGAAAGAAACCATCTTGCACCACGCGATTTGGCTCTCGGACGAGGACATTGCCAGGATCCAAAAAGGCGGCGCCGGAACGACCCACAATCCCGAGAGCAACATGAAAACCGCGTCGGGGCTCTCACCCGTTCCCGAGATCCTCGCGGCGGGTATTTCCGTCGGTCTCGGGACGGACGGGGCGGCGAGCAACAACAATCTCGACATGTTCGAAGAGATGGATAGCGCGGCCAAACTCCACAAAATCATGCGCAAGGACTCGACGGCGATGCCGGCCAAGACGGTGTTCGCGATGGCAACCATCGGTGGCGCGAAAGCTCTCGGGCTAGGCGAGCATATCGGCTCGCTCGAAGCGGGCAAACTCGCCGACATCGTGCTCATCGACATCCGCGAGCCCTCATTGACCCCGCTCTACGACGTCTATTCGCACCTCGTCTACGCAATCAAGGGTAGTCACGTCGATACGGTGCTCGTAAACGGCTGCGTCGTCGTTCAAGGCGGCCGCGTTCGTACCGTGAACACCGAGGAGATTCTAGAAAAGGCGAGAGCGATCCAGGCGAAGATTATCGAAAGCCTCGAGCAGAACTGAAGGCCGATCTTTTGAAAGATCAATATTAAGAAAAGCGTAACGCAAAGGCGTAAAGTCGATAGAGTAGGGGGGAGGTGGCCCCCACCCCGTCCTCACACCGGACGTGTGGATTCCCCACATACAGCGCTCCCACTTGCCTTAGCCAGAGGCTTTACGCGAGAAGTTTCGAGTTCGCCATTCATAGGTACGTGAGCCCCAGGTTGGCGAAATGACGGTAGAACGTCATCCCTTTCGGAGGGCGAAAGGGCCG
>CAUZCL010000074.1:0-14643 GCA_963578475.1 Acidobacteria bacterium bin61
GTCGTCAGCATTCAGTCGTCAGCATTCAGTCGTCAGCATTCAGTCGTCAGCATTCAGTCGTCAGCATTCAGTCGTCAGCATTCAGTCGTCAGCATTCAGGTCCGTAATCCGTTCCACCTCTCTACATTTCGAGCGGAGCGTTTCCGCAAGGCGTGATCTCCTGAATGCTGCAGCACTTGACATGGGTCGGGCGCGTTCGTTACTATCCAACTACTAACGACTTATTCGGGTTTGTCGACCCCTGACTGTTGTCTCAGCTTTCTTAATTTCTTTTGTAGCCTGCCGGTATCCTTCGACCGTTTAACTCATAAATAAGGAGACGTACCGTGGACCCGGATCCGAAACAGTCTCTGTCGGTTTCTGACCCAACCGGCTCGTGGGGCTCGCACCAAGAGCTCAAAGCCGCTAGTGCTGTTGCGACATTTGCCGAAACGCCTCCCGCGCCAGCCGTGCGCCCAGCCCTTGCGACGCCAATGCGCAAGAAGGCGCAGCCCACCAAAAGTCGCATCATTGCGGTTGGCGGCGGCAAAGGCGGCGTTGGAAAGAGCCTCGTTACGAGCAGCCTTGGGATCTCCATTGCGCGGCACGGCAAGAAAGTGGTTGTCATCGATGCCGACCTCGGCGGGGCGAATCTCCATACTTGCTTGGGCTTGTCCACGCCATCGCTCACGCTGAGCGATTTCATCAGTCGGCGCGTCGAGTCGATTGAGGACGTGATTCTCGAGACTGGCGTCAAGAACCTCGGACTCATCTGTGGCGCACACGACCATCTCGCCGCGTCGAATCTGAAATATGCTCAGAAACTCCGACTCTTGTCCC
This sequence comes from Acidobacteria bacterium bin61, assembly GCA_963578475.1. GTDB lineage: Bacteria > Acidobacteriota > Vicinamibacteria > Marinacidobacterales > SMYC01 > SMYC01. The sequence continues at coordinate 820 of CAUZCL010000074.1, forward strand.
GTATCGCTACGGTGGACGCTGATTTCATCTTGCTCGACATCGGCCCCGGAATCGCGTTCAACATCGTTGATTTCTTTCTTATTGCGGAGCAAGGCCTCCTTGTCGTGATCCCCGAACCGAGCTCGATCGAGAACGCTTACCGCTTCCTCAAAATGAGTTTCTACCGCCATTTGTGGCTCGCTCTGCAGTCGAACCCTGCGCGCAAAGTCGTCGAGCAAGCGATGGACCAGAAGAATCGTGACGGCATCCGCACGCCCATTGATCTTCTCGATGCCGTGGAGCGTCGCGACAGTGCCGCGGGACGCTATCTCAAGGAGCAAGCCCTCTCGTTTCGGCCGAGGCTTTTGATTAATCAAGTCCGCTACGCCGAGGACGAGCGCCTCGGCGATTCGATGGCCAGCGTCTGCCGCCGCCATCTCGGTATCGATATCGAGGCCATCGGCACAGTGCGTTTCGACGAGAACGTTCGGAAGGCGAACCGTAAGCGTAGACCTTTCATGCTCGACTCTCCCGAATCCGCGGCGGGAAACTCGCTCGAGCTCGTGGCGAAGGCTTTGATGTTCGGCTCACCCACTTCGGCGCGCCTGGAGTGACAAAATTGATGCTACGACGGCTCAGCGAGCAGGACCATTATCAAGTTCTCGAGGTTTCGTACGACGCGAGCTCCGACGAAATCCAGTCGGCCTTCGAGACGGCCCGCGATATCTACTCTCACGAGGCGCTCGTTTCCAGCTCGATATTATCGGACAGAGAGCGCCGTCGCACGTTCCTTCGGATCTCGGAGGCCTATCAGACACTCATTGCTGAAAAAAGCCGCCGTCTCTACAATAGGCGGGTGGGGATTCCGGGTTTGCGCCCGAACGGAACTTCGTTGTCCCCGACCGTTCTGAACGTCGAGCCCCCGGCTACGCTCGCCGATGTCGCCGCGCGCGAGGCTGTCGTTGAGTCGGAGCACGACGCGGCCGACGATGTCGAGGCGTCCGAGCAAGCGCCAGTCTCGGAGAGCCCCCCGCGCGAGTGCCCGCTACAACTCGAGCCGGCCGAAGAGGCGACGGGCGCGTTTCTCCGCGCGGCGCGTGAGGCAATGGGACTCGAGTTAGCAACCATCTCCAAAGAAACCAAAATCGGCCGTGCCATGCTCGAATATATCGAGACCGAGAGACTCGACCGCCTTCCGGCCGAGGTCTATTTGCGCAATTTCACCAGGCAATTCGCTGGTTGCCTCGGGCTCGATGAAGATCAGGTCTCGACGACCTATTTGGCGCGCATCCACCGCCTTCAAGAGTAGCCCTCGTTCGTCCTTCGGGCAGTAACGTGGCGATGGCCTCTGCAGAGAAATCGGTCAGTCTCATGATGGCACCGTTGCGCTTATATATGCGTAATGGTGCCATAACTTGCGCACCTTGACAACCACTCGAGATCGATGGATATGGCGCTACTTACGGGGTAAGGCGCTCATCTGCACTGGCAACCTCGCAGCCTGACCGAGGCACGGTTACGCCTATTCGACTGGAGTTATTGTTTCGCGGGCCCTTAGCTATGATGGGATTTCTTGTTAGCTGTTATAGTTGTTGGCTTTGGATGGGAGGGTCCTGTTTTGCCGACGCTTTCGGTGGTCATTCCTTGTTACAACGAGGCGCTTACGATTGAGACGATCGTGGAGGCGGTCGCGAGGAGCGAGATCGAGGATGTCGAGATTCTCGTGGTGGATGATTACTCGACGGACGGGACGCGCGACAAGTTGCGTGAGTTGCAGGAGAAACTTTCGATCGAAGTCGTGCTGCACGAGCGCAACATGGGCAAAGGTGCTGCGCTGCGCACCGGATTCGCGCGCGCTACGGGGGATATCGTCATCATTCAGGATGCTGACCTCGAATATGATCCCCGCGATTACCCGAAGCTGGTTGCGCCTATCCTGGAAGGGAAGGCCGATGTTGTTTTCGGCTCGCGCTTCGCCGGCGGCGAAATACATCGGGTGCTCTACTTCTGGCACTACGCGGCAAACAAGTTTCTGACCCTCACCTCCAACATGTTCACGAACTTGAACCTCACGGATATGGAGACTTGCTACAAGGCTTTTCGGCGTGAGGTCATCCAATCCATCGAGATCTGCGAGAACCGCTTCGGCTTCGAGCCCGAGATCACCGCCAAGGTAGCGCGCAAGGGTTGCCGCATCTACGAGGTCGGCATCTCCTATTCGGGACGCACCTATGCTGAGGGCAAAAAGATCGGTTGGCGCGACGGCGTCCGTGCTTTGTGGTGCATCTTTCGCTACAACGTTTTTAGTTGAAGCGTTTTTGTGATGGCGCGGATGGTCTCGGGCGTCGTCCGGCAACAGCCGCCAATGAGACGCGCGCCGAGCTCCTGCCACTCTCGCACTGAAAAACCCGCGACGATGGACGTTGCCCCCTGCGCTTTTACCCACACATGGCGCTCGCCATCCCAGGTTTCACCCTTATTGGGATAAGCCAAAAGCGGTGTGTCGCTCACGCCTCGAGCCGAGCGCAAGAGGCCTGACACAAATTGGGGCGGGGTGCAGTTGACGCCGACCGCAACCACCATGGGCGACGCGCTCACGAGTCGAACGCACTCTGCGAAAGACTCCCCATGACAAAGCGCGGTGTCGTCGCGGCAACTGAAACTGACCCAAGCCGGCACGTCACCGTCCTCCTCGAGTAGAGCGAGGATGGCTTCCGCTTCCACCGCCACCGGGATGGTCTCGAAGGCGAGCAGATCGGGCCCGGCGCTCACGAGCACTTCGAGACGCCGGCGGTGAAACGCGACGAGCTCGTCCTTGGTCAACCGGTAATCGCCGCGATATTCCGAGCCGTCATGAAGGATAGCGCCGTAGCAGCCGACCGACGCGGCCACGATCCCCGAGCCGTGCTCGTCCCGGGCCCGGCGAGCGAGCTCCACGGAGAGCCGCAATAACCGCTCCGATTCTGCGTCATCGATCCCACGGGCACGAAACCCCTCGAAGCTCGCTTGATAGCTCGAGCTCGTGGCTACGTCCGCACCCGCCCGGAAATAGTCGCGGTGGACGGCCTGGATCAACTCGGGCGCCTCGATGAGAAGCTTCGCTGACCACAGAGGGTCGTCGAGATTCGCCCCGCGCCGCTCGAGCTCCGTCGCGAGTGCTCCATCTAGAACCACGTGTCCCTTGTCGGCGAGGATCGAAGCCAGCGGATTATCCACGATGCCTTATCTTACTGGTTTCGTTCGAGGCTACCGTTCCCGCTACGGGCTTTCCGAAACTGGTAACGGACATCGGACAACTGATAATGTGACGCGCCATGTATTGTCTCGGCTATGACCTTGGGAGCTCTTCGGTCAAGGTCTGTCTTCTCGACGGCGCTTCCGGACGCGGCGTTGCATATGCGAGCTATCCCGATCGCGAAATGACGATACACGCGCCAAAACCAGTTCCTCGGACGCATCCGAGATGGCACGTCTCGCCGTGCTAACTGACACCGTCGTCGACAGGTGGCGGGCGGAAAACGCCAAGGCGCCGTGGCTCGACCGGACGACGAACGCACCCGCTTCGCCGGACATTGGACGTTACTTACGGCTCGAAGGTCAGCCCGTTCGGGGCGCCGTCGCCAACTTGTTTCGCCGATCGCGCGATTCTCGATTGCTTGACCCCATCGGCCCCGCTATTCTTCGAGCGTTTCATCGCGGCCTACGAACGTAATTGCACATAACGTTAGTTTCGATATTTTCCGAGGACCGGCCGCCCCGGAAACGCGTCCTTTACCGTCTTCCCGTCCCGAACGACGAACGTGCCGTTCACGAGCACGTGCGGGATACCGTTGGCAAAGCTGAGCTCCTTGCCGAAATCCGCCGTGTCGATGACGGTCGCGGGATCGAATATCGTAAGGTCCGCGTCACAGCCGATTTGAACGCGGCCCTTGAGCCGCATTCCAGGCGCGACCGGATCGAGCCGCTCCGCTGGCATGAGCGTCATTTTGCGAAGTGCGTCCATGAGCGAGAGCACTTTGCGCTCGCGCACATAGCGGCCGAGAACCCGCGAGAACGTTCCCGCGGAGCGAGGATGGGCGAGCGGCGCGTAGGGCATGCCGTCGGACGCGATCAACGTAAACGGCGCGCGCATGCCTGCGTCGATCCAGTCGTCTTTCATCATGTGGATGATCAGCGTCCCGCCCTCGGCCCGGTATTTTTCGAACGTCTCTTTGGTAAGCCGCTCTCCCGTGGCCTCCCACTGCAGGTCGCCATAGTCCATGTCCCAGACTTCCTGCCATCCCTCGTCGAAGAGCGTCGATTGGATGCCCGTCGAGCCGGCGGTATAAGGATAAAGCTCGGTCGTGATGTCGAGGCCTTGCTTTTGTGCCGCGGCGATCATCTCGAGCGCGATATCGACCTTGCCGAGCGCCATGGAGTTGAGATGAACGATGTGGAGCGATGCGCCGGTTGCCGCGGCGTTCGCGATGGCTTCCTGGATGGCTGGAATGTCAGGGTCACGCACGTGGGTATAGACAGGGACTCCGATTTTGGCAGCAAACGCGTAGGCGCGGAAGATCTCCTGACGTGTCGCTCCTGGATAGTAGCCGACGGTTACGCCGACGCCGAGAGCACCTTCTCGAATACCCGAGGAGAGTGTCTCGGCCATTCCGTCGAGCTCGTCGGGCTCGAGCGATTCGTAGCGAGAGGCGAAAGCCGGCCGCATGGCCTCGTCGAGCTCGGGGCTATCGAGGCCATGCTCGGCGATGATGGAGCGGATATGAGCCACGGTCGCTACGTATTTCTTCATGTCCATGAAGCGCGTCCTAGCATGCGAGACCGTCGCCCCAAAATTGAGGACCGCGTTGCCACGCCGCGAATCGATCCATTCCTTCAAAAACGGAACGCCGCTTTCGAGCTCGAGCGCCGTCGTTACGCCGTCATGCGCCTGGAACTCGTTCGCCGCGTTCGTCTGGCCGTGAGCGTGGAGGTCGATGAACCCGGGTGCTATGACCAGCCCGGCCACGTTCAAGACTTCTGCGCCGGACAGTGTCTCGGAGCTTATCTCGACGATGCGATCGCCGCGGATGCCGACATTGCGCACCGCGTCGAGACCGGTCTCCGGGTCCATGACGCGGCCGCCCCCTAGCACGAGGTCGTAGCGCTCTTGAGCAACGACGAGTGTCGTCGAAAAAAGGCAAAGAGAGACAAGGAGATGTTTGAACATTGTTTACTCCACAATGGTTAGCCAGCTAAACCAGGCCGGATGTTCCGTTTTGTACCAGTTGAGCGCTTCTCGCAATATCTTCTGCTGGTCCTCCGAGATCACCTCGGGAGGGATGCGGTTGAAGCGGACGCGTATGTTGCCGCCGTCTTCGTGGTCGAGCGCCTCCGAGCACAAAGTTTGGAGCTCGTTCCGAATGCGCCCGGAATCCGAGATCCGCACAGCCCGCTCACGAAAATCCTCGCCGCCGAGAAAGCGCGTCAGCAAGGGGTTGAAGACGAGACGCGCCCGCTCGTCGTTTTCCAGGTTGCGTAGAGTGAACTGGATCGTTTTGCGGCCTTTGCGCGTCGCGAGCGCGACCGTGACCCGGTAGCGGCCGCCCCCGAGATCCACAACCTCTTCTGAGCCAGTATAGGGGTCGTGGCACATATAGCCGCACGCCGCGAGCACGCGCCAGCGCCGCTCGGGAAAGAAATCATCGGCGCGAACCACCGAAGTGTCGAGTGGCAGCCCAGCGTCGCGCGCGGCCCGCACGGCGTCGCGGTACTCGTCGATCATCTTGTCCTCGATGGGCTCGCCCGCGATCTTGCGGAGCTGCGCTCCGAAATCCTCCGCTTCGGGGTCGAGGCGCATGACCGCGCGCTCCTTATCCCAAGACATCAGGAACCTCGAGGTCAGCACCGACATCGAGACGTCGAGGCCGAGCACCGGGGCGAGGCTCGCCGCTTGCAGCGCTTCCGCCGAGCCCGCATAGCCGTCGACGAGAAAGACGTGCGGCTCACCGGCGTCGTCTTTCCAGGCGCCGATTTGATAGGTAGGGGCATAGCTTCCCGTATCCACAAAGGCTTCATGGCTGTTTCGAAGCCGATAGCCTGTCTCGACGAGATGGGCACCCGCTTTTTCCCATTGCTTCCAGAGCGTCCCGAGGCGCTTCGTGCGGGTTTCTCCCGCGAGCGTCCACACGTGAATGTTCTTACACTTGATGCCCGGATAGGTTTCTTCGATGGCCTCGACGACTTTGCCTCGCTCCGTCCGGTAGTCGATGAGCGTCGCGCCCTCAGCGGCGGTCTCGACCACTTCTCGGGGTAAGAGCAACGTCCCGACATAGCCTTCGTAGGGACGGCCGATACGAAGCGGCTGATCGAAAAGGTGCAACACGGTCATGGGTCCGGTCTTTTCGCCTTTCGCGAAACGCGACGTGTTCTCGAGGGTGTCGATGGCGGCGCTCCAAATCACGATGCCCGAGCGCTGGCTCTCGTCATAGAAAGTTTCGAAGTCGTATTCGGGGTCATTGATGAGCTTCTTGACGCGCTCGTCGACCCACTTGGCGACCTGGGGCCGAGCGTAGACCCGGCCGAAGCCGAGCTGCGGGTTGGAGCCCATCTCCGGCGTCTCGCCGAGCTTGGGCATGAGCCCTTCGCCGAGCGAGACCATGATCGCGTGGTTCTCGGGGAGCTGGCGCGTTGCGTACCAGAGCGATTCGCTCATGGCATAGGCCGAGATCGCATCCGCGTCTTTCTTGACTTGATTGAGCGCGGCTTTGTCGAGCCCTTTTCCTTCGCCGTAACGGCCGTAGAGCTTGGTTCCGAGAGCGGTGACAGCTGCCGTCATCGCGATGAGCGATTCCATGCGCGGCGGGAGAAACGAGCACCGTGACTCGGGCTCCTGTCGGAGCTCCTCGTGTAGTTCCACGTCCTCGAGCCAGAGATGAAAACGCCCCAAGATCGAGCTCGTGTCGAAGGCCCATTGGGCGATGAGATTTCTCTTCAATCTTTGCTGTTCCGTCAATGTCATCTGTCCCTTGAGAGAGAGTTATATCAGCTTTGCGACTTGACGGAAAAGACGAGAGCGCCTAACCTCCTAGCTTTGAAATACAAGACGCTCGGAAGCTGCCGGTGAGCGACCAAGAGCTCTTCGTCCAAGAGCCTCCGTCTTTCTGGGACCGCTTGTGGAAACCCGAGATCGGTCCGAGCTATTTGATCGCGCGCTTTCTGATTCTGCGCCTTCTCGGCGTTGTCTACTTCATCGGATTTCTGACGGTCATCGATCAAGGCGTCCCGCTTTTAGGAAGCGATGGACTCACGCCCGCCGCGGACTACCTCGGTCGGATCGAGACCACGCTGGGCTCGAGAAGCACAGGCTTCGTCCAGCTCCCTAGCATTTTTTGGTTCCGCGACTCCGACCGCTTTCTCGTACGCGTGGCCTGGCTCGGCGCGGGCGCGTCGCTCCTCGTCGTCTTCGGCTACGCCAACGCTTTGACGCTCACGTTTCTGTGGTTTCTCTACATGTCCTACGTCCATATCGGCCAAGTCTGGTATGGCTTCGGCTGGGAGATCCAGCTACTCGAGACGGGCTTTCTCGCGATTTTTCTCTGCCCGCTTCTCGACGGCCGTCCTTTCCCTGCGCGACCGCCCCCTATCGTCGTGATATGGCTCTACCGTTGGCTCATCTTCCGCATCATGCTCGGCGCGGGCCTCATCAAGCTACGCGGCGATGCGTGTTGGGCGGACCTGACCTGTCTCGCCTACCACTACGAGACGCAGCCGGTCCCGAACCCACTGAGCCGCTGGCTTCACTTCATGCCGCTTTGGTTCCACAAACTTGGCGTGCTCGCAAACCACCTCTCTGAGATCGTCATGCCGTTTTTCGCCTTGGGCCCACGCCGTGCGCGCCACGTCGCCGGCGTGCTCTTCGTTGGTTTTCAAGGGGTGCTCATCGTGAGCGGCAATTTGTCCTTTCTGAACTGGCTCACGATCATTCCCGCTCTCGCGTGTTTCGACGATAGCTTCTTCGCGCGGGTGATCCCCGACGACTTGAGGCGCCGCCTCACGAGGCTACAACGCGTTCCCTTTCACCGCGCACAGCAAGTGACCGCTACCACGCTTTTTGTCGTGGTTGCCTTAGGCAGCATCGGGCCCATCGCCAATCTGTTGTCCCCCCGCCAAGTCATGAACACTTCCTTCAGCCGACTCCACGTCGTCAATACCTACGGCGCTTTCGGGAGTGTCGGGAAGGAGCGCTACGAGCTCGTCTTCGAGGGACGGGAAGAGGGAAGCGATGTGTGGCACGTCTACGAATTTCCTTGCAAACCCACGAGCGTCGACCGGCGGCCTTGCATCATCACGCCCTATCACTATCGACTTGATTGGCTTCTCTGGTTCGCGGCGATGGGCCGCGTGCAGCAATACCCGTGGACCGCGCACCTGGTCTGGAAGTTGTTGCAAAACGACCCGAACGCGCTGAGCCTCTTGGCATCGAACCCATTTCCCGAGGCCCCGCCTCACGAGATCCGGATAGAGCTCTATCGCTACGTTTTCGCGCCTGCTGGGGGGGACGCTTGGTGGATGCGCGAGCGCCTGAGCAGCTGGTTGCCCGCGACGAAGCTTACCGACAGGCGGATGCGGGAATTTATCGAGAGCCAAGGCTGGTAGCATGAAGGCGATGCGAAGTTTTTTCTTGTTCGTTGCTCTGGCATCTTTCGCGGGCTGTGGAGACGACGCCGCCCCGGCCGCAACGACGTTCCGGCCCGCCATCGGCTATCCCGTTGTGAGCGGCTACCGGCCCATCCAACCCGGAGCGCATCGCCTCCGCTTTGCTGCACTTGCCGAGTCATGCGCTCCTGAAGTGCCTCTTTATTTGGGAAGAGACTCCAAACGTCAGCTTCGTCCATAGCCGACGCGGAGCGACGGTCACACTCGGCGCGAGGCGCGAAACCCACGCGATGCGTTGCTGGGGCGACGGGTGCGAATCGTAAGGCGAAGTCTCAGTCGTCATGGTCTCCACGATTTCCTTTTCGATCTCGTCGCGCGTTTGCTCTACGTCCGCCTCGCGCTCGACGCTCGAAGGCTTTGAAAGCGTTAGGGTGTACAGATTGCTCAAGGCTCGCTCATCAGTTGCCGCATCGTTTATTTCGCGCTGAGTCAGAAAGCTGAACTCGACCGCGCGTCTCGTGACATGGCGGAGTATCCATCGGCAAGTACGCGATCAACGAACTGGGCGACTCGCTTGCGTCCGGCAGCTCAGCGTACGAAGCGACGACGACGCCGGCGCTCAACCCAACGTCGATCAAGGAGGAGCAGAATGAAACAGCGAGTAGCACTGAAATTATTTGCGACGAGCGCCCGGTAGGCGGTGCCCATACCGCCGCGGCCGATGAGACCTTCGATGACGTACTTGGAGTCGAGCACGTCGCCGACGGCAAGCTCCCTGTCATCAGGAATCGCGGCAATGAAGGGGTCATCCATACGGGCACCGGCCCCTTCGACATCCAGGCAGGCACATTTCTTGGCCACGGGAACCTCAACTACCAGCGTGGCAACTTCAAGCTCAACGTCTTTACGAACATCCTGGACGGGGAGGCGCGGGCCCTGCTGGTGGCGGACGCGAACGGTGAGCCGATCCTCTTTCGGTTCGCGAATCGTACATTCGACGTCGAGCTGTCTGACTTCCGCGCCCTGGGCGACAAGCACTTGCTGTCCTATGGTGGGAACTTCCGTCACAACAGTTTCGAATTGTCACTGGCGCCCCGCGGTGATAACCGTGACGAGTTCGGTGTCTATATCCAGGACGAGTTCTTGTTTTTTGGCGCGGCTGAGTTGGATTATCGGTGGCCGCGTGGACAAGTTCGACGTGCTTCAGAGAGTGGTGTTCTCGCCTAGGACCGCCTTCTTGTTGCTGAAGCCGGCGCCGAATCACACGCTACGCTTGTCTTTCAATCGCGCTTTCCGGGCACCGTTTTTTTTCAACAATTTTATGGACACGTTGTTTCTGAGCGGCATCGATCGCGGCGCGATCGATGCCGCGTCTCGAAGGAGAGCTCTTCAAATTCCCGGCGGCGGCCCTCGGAAGTGAGACGTTGAACGAAGAATCTCTCACTGCCTATGAGATCGGCTATACGGGTGTACTCGGTGGGAGGACCATCGTGAGCGCGTCTTATTACGTGAACCACACGCGCGATTTGATTCTGTTCACGCAGAGCGGAAACTATACGAGCGCCAATCCGCCGCCCGGCTGGCCGCTCGACCCGGCCGTTTTGGACGTGCTCGTCGAGCTGTGAATCGGCCTCCCGTCCGAGCTCGCGTTTCGAAACTTCGAGCGCGTCCGCGACGAAGGCGTCGAGCTATCGTTCGAGACGCGGGTGAACGACTTCGTGAACGCCTTCGCGAACTACACGTGGCAACGTGAGCCGAAGCCCTTCGGTTTCGAGTCCACCGAGCTCAACCTGCCTCCGAGCTACCACTTCAATGCGGGCTTCGACTTCACCTATGACCGCTACTTCGGCTACGTCACCGCGAGCTTGGTCGTTGGCGGTTTTTGGCAGGATGTGCTCGACGTCCGGTTTCACGGTCCCACCGAGCCTTACGCGACCGTGAGCGCGGGGTTAGGGGTGCATTGGGAAGAGGGCAAGCTCACGACTGCGGTCAAGGTGACCAACCTGACCAACGCCGAAGTCCAGCACCACGTCTTCGGCGACATCATCAAGCGGCAGATCGTCGGCGAGCTGCGCTTACGCTTCTGACACGCGCTCTCCGAGAGGTAGAATCCGCCCAACTGGAGGCATATCTGATGAGAATCGTTTGGCTCGTTTCGCTTCTAATCACATCGACCGCGACCGCTCAGCAAATCGAGCGGAAGAATCCGGAGGGGATGACGCAGCCGACTGCCTATAGCCATCTCGTCAAGGTGGGGAGCTTGATGTTCCTCGCCGGCCAAGTGGCGTTCGACGGGGAGGGCAACGTCGTTGGGGAAGGTGATATGAGCGCGCAGGTTCGCCAGGTGCTCGAGAACATGAAGTCGGTGCTCGCTTCCGAGGGCGCCGATTTTTCGAACGTCGTGAAGATCAATATCTTTACGACCGACATCCAGGCTTTTAGTGGCACGGCGTCTGTGCGACGGGAATATTTCGGGGACCATCCTCCGGCGAGCACACTCGTCCAAATCGAACGGCTGGCGCGGCCCGTCTTTCTCGTAGAGATCGAAGCGATCGCGGTGGCCAAAGAGTAGCCGCTACTCGTCTTCGAAGCCCGCGACGTGGTCTCGGGCCCCGATGATGGCTTTGATTTCTTCCTTTTTGTAGAGCCGGCCTTTACCGATCCCGGGACAGAACTTCTTCTCGTATCTCCAGGTATTCGGCGACTCTATGGGCGTGAAGCCGTCCAGGGGCAGAAATGGATAGGTACGGCACTGCAGAGGCCGCGCTTGGTAAACGGTGCAGCGTCCTTGGTCCAGGAAGCGGCAGTCGCCCCCGTCGCCGATAGCGACTTCGAGCTCGCCAAAGTCGGTCGTCGTGTACTCGGTGGCAAAAAGCGCGGCTCGTCATGCCGAGATATTTAGCGAGGCGCTCGATGTCCTCGGGCTCGAGCAAAACGCTCCCTTCACGGTCCTGGTGCGTACAGCATTTACCGCAATCGGGCTGACACTCGAAGCGGAGCCCGCGCCGAATCCAGGGGAGCTCGTCTTTGGGGCGATGAGCTCGATCGGACACTTCTTCCTTCATTCACGTCAGGTCGGGTCGTTCGCAGCGGTGGTGACGTTCTTCCGGGCGCGTCTTGCGTGGTATTGCAACAAGAAGCGTGTCGGAATCCAATAAACCATCATGGCAAAAGCGGCCGAGAGGATAAAGTTTCCGACGAAAAACGGCACGAGCAGATTCCACGCGTCGCGGTGAGCTCGCTCCAAAACTGACCTGAAGTTAGCGCGTCGTAGCTAATTTCGGGTAAGGCCGCATCGCTCCCGAGAATGTAGACGCCGAGGCCCGTACCGAGCGCAGCTGCGGCCGCCACGGTCCATGGCGTATTCGAAAAGACGCCGGCAAGGAAGGCGAGGCGATTGACGCGGAACAGAAAGACGACCGCGATCGCGATGAGCGTGTGAAAACTATGAACGGTGAGAAGCCGATGAGCACCCCGCAACCAAAGGTCCGGGCTGTGCGCTCCGGCGGCTCATCCATGAGCAACAACTCACGCAGGTAGCTCCTAAACCCTCGCTTTTCGTCCAGGTCGTGCTCTTCCTTACGGGTACATTGATGATTCCTTACATTTTCGCACTTTTTGTCTCGCAGGCGGAAAGAAAACCGGACGGGCTGTCCCGACCTGATCGTTGAATATTTCGCGCTTTCGATTTAGAATGCTTCCTCAAACCGAGTTTTTTTCTCGCGCTCTGAAGGAGAGCAACCATGAAGAAATTACTCTTTGCCATTCTGACGATGCTGGCGCTCGCCGCCGCGGTCACCACGGTCTTGGCCGTCGATGATGTATCGTGCGAGTACAAATCGTGGTTGTCCACCGAGAACGAAGTCGAGGCCCTGTTGACCGGTGCCAAAATCGTCTCGGTGGAGAAAATCGGCATGGGCGTCACCAACCCGTTTCGCGTCGAGCTACAGCAGGGGGAGCAGAAGCTCGCCGCCGCATTCAAGCCCATAAAGCGCGGCCGGCAACGAGGCTTCTGGGAAAGCTACCAGGCGGAGATTGCGGCCTACGAGATCGACAAGCTCATCGGCCTCGGCATGACACCGCCCACCGTCGAGCGGCGTATCAAGGGCAACAAAGGCTCTTTCCAGTTTTGGGCGGAGGATTGCGAGCTTTACCGAGATGTTGTCGACAAAACGCCCAACACGCCGAGCTGGAGCCACCAGCTATCACGTATGAAGATGTTGGATGTCCTGATCAACAACGAAGACCGGAACGCGCAGAACTTTCTCGTCGATCCCGACTTTCACGTCATTCTCATCGATCACTCCCGGGCGTTCATTTCCGGCAAGAAGATGATCCAGAACCCCAAGAAGCTTCCAAACCAGTTCGATCGCAAGCTCGTGGAAGCAATGAAGGGACTCGACCGCGACACGCTCGACACCCATCTCAAGCCGTACTTGAACGGAGGCCAGATCAAAGGTATTCTCAAGCGGCGTGACTTCCTGCTGGAGCATCTTGACAAGCTGATTCAGGAGCGTGGCGAGGCGAGGGTGCTCTTCTAGGCGGTTACAGGCTCGCCCAGCGGCGCACCGTTTCGTGGTACCGCTCCCACGCGCTCCAAACGGCGGCAGCCCATTCCCGGACGCGCGCGTGGTGCGCCGTCGCGTCTTGGGCGGCATGCACGTGCTCGATCGTCACCGCGCCTAGGGATTCGGGCCGATCTAGCCACTCGAAAACGCCCTCGAGCGACGTCGCTTGCTGGATCGCTTTGGTTGCCTTCCGAGAGGCATAGCTGCGCTCGAGCATGAGGTGAAGGCTAATCAGATGAACGGCCACCGATCGGATGGATTGGCGCGACGGTACTCCCGGGTGCTGCGCGGCATAGGCGATGCAGTCTGTCTTCGACACCATCGAACAGGTGGCACCTTACGATACCCCGGTCATCATTTCTGGAGATACCGGCGTCGGCAAAGAGTTGGTAGCCTCGGCGATTCACTACCATTCTCAGCGTGCTGAAGGCCCCTATCTCCAAATCAACTGTGCCACGCTCACGCCCGAGCTCACGGCGAGTGAGCTTTTTGGTCATCGGCGCGGCGCCTTTACCGGAGCGAGCGCAGACCGCCGTGGCTACTTCGAGCAAGCCAATGGCGGCACGCTGTTGCTCGACGAGGTCGGCGAGCTCTCACCCGAAGTTCAAGGAAAGCTCCTGCGGGTTCTGCAGGACGGAGAGAT
>CAUZCL010000075.1:0-14272 GCA_963578475.1 Acidobacteria bacterium bin61
GCAAGAATGACCTCGATCGCGTCAGGACCTCCGCGGTAGCGCTCGCGGGCGAGGTCGACCGAGTCGAGGAGCGCCGGAAGGTACGCCTCCTCGTTATAGGCAGGGATCACAAGGGATAGCCGAGGATCTCGCTCCATGACTCGATGATACACTTTCGCCATGACGACCGGGACGCGGGCCGACCTGACCAGGATCTTGGGGCGACGCGACGTCTTGGCCCTCGCTTTCGGCGCGATGATTTGCTGGGGCTGGGTGGTGCTCTCGGGCGAGATGACGGCGCGCGCGGGAACCTACGGCTCCGCGCTCGCGTTCCTGTTCGGGGCGGTCATGATGTTTCTCGTCGGCCTCACCTATGCGGAGCTCACCTCGTCACTTTCACGCGCGGGCGGCTAGCTCGCATTCACTTATGCCGGCATCGGTCCCTTGGCGTCCTTCGTCTGCGGCTGGGCGCTCGTGCTCGCGTATGTGACGGTCGTGGCTTTCGAGGTTGTCTCGCTCCCCACCGTTCTTGGTTACGTTTTCGACGGGCTCGACTCCGGCAAGCTCTACACCGTCGCGGGATGGGACGTGCACCTTGCTTGGGTCGCGGTCGGTATCGTGGGGGCGCTCGCGATCGGCGTCGTCAATTACTTCGGCCTCCGCATCTCGTCCTTCATTCAAGGCGCCGCGGCGACAACGCTCGGAGCTCGTGACAGCGGACGCGATGACCGCGGTCTATGGCAGCCCATGGGGAGGGCACGCGCTAATTTTCGGCGGTTTGCTCGGCATCATCACGAGCTGGAACGCGTTTTTCATCGGCGCTTCGAGACTACTCTTCGCGATGGCGCGGCGGCATGCTCCCGGCGACCTTCGCCCGCCTGCATCCAAGATACGAATCGCCGGTCGCGGTGATCGTTCTTCTGACCGCGATCTCCATGCTCGCTCCTTTTTTCGGACGTCAAGTGCTCGTGTGGCTCGTCGATGCCGGAGGCCTCGCGACCGTGTTGGGATACTTGTTCGTCACCGTGTCGTTCCTCAGGCTCCGCAAGAGTCATCCCGAGCTCGAACGACCCTATCGCGTTCCCGCAGCCAAGCTCGTCGGGACGCTCGCCCTTCTCGCAACCGTGTTTTTCATTTGTCTTTATCTGCCTGGAAGTCCGTCCGCGTTGATTTGGCCGCAGGAATGGCTCATCGTTCTGCTCTGGGCGCTTCTAGGTGTCGTTTTTTTGCCGTCCCACGAGGACGCGTGTCCGAGATGAGCCTCGACCACCAGCGCAAAGCGATCCTCGGCGATTACGCGGGTAAGCTCTAATATGTCGTCCCCCGACTCCGAGCTCAGCGAAGAAGAAACGAGCTTTCGCTCCTCCGACTTTTCCGCGCGCTCGTCGCCCGCCGACGGTCCGTTCGCTCCCGGCCATGTCGTTGCCGGCCGCTACCGCATGATCAACATCGTCGGCAAAGGCGGTATGGGCGAGGTTTTCCCGTTCAAGATCTCACGCTCGACCAGGAAGTCGCGCTCAAGTTCTTACCCGAGAATCTCGCGGCGGATCCGCACCGGCTGGCACTCTTCCACAAAGAAGTGCGGATCGCCCGGCAAGTGACGCATCGCAATGTGTGCCGGATGTATCACATTGGTGAAGTCGACGGGCGCTACTTTCTCTCGTCGGGAACACCGGGCTATATGGCGCCCGAACAACTGAAGGGCGAAGAAGTTCAGGTCAAGAGCGATATTTTTTTCGCTCGGCTTGATCCTCTACGAGCTCTTCACTGGACGCAAGGTCGTCGACGCCAGGAGCCTCAAAGAGCTCTTGAAGGAACACTCCGACTCGAGCATCCCGTCCCCGAGCTCGACCGTGCGCCATTTGAGCCACGAGACTGACCGCGCTCCTCCAATGCCTCGACCAAGACCCGGCGCGCCGGCCAGATTCGGCGCTGGCGCTGTCGGCCATGCTGCCGGGAGGCGATCCGCTAGGCGAAGCACTCGCCTCGAGCCGCACCCCTTCGCCCGAGCTCGTCGCCGCTGCAGGCGAGCAAACCGCCGTTGAACCCAAATATGCACTAGCCGGCCTCGCGATAGCACTCGCGGGGTTCGCGTCCGTAGTCGGGCTCCATGCGCCGAATGTGCTCATCAATCAAGTCCCGTTCGAAAAGTCTCCCGCCGTTCTCATCGATCGGGCGGAGATGTTTTTGAGCGAGCTCGGACACCCCGAACTATCGTACAGCATTTTCGGTTTCTACGCCGATCACGATTATCTCGATTATCTCGAGCGCAAACGAGCCGTCGCGGATCGATGGACCCCTCTCGCGAACGGACGACCGCCAGCGATGCGCTTCTACTACCGCAAGAGCCCCGAGCCACTAGTGCCCGTCGATTTGTTGCGCTCCCGTCCCTCGGCTTCCTATCCGCCGCTGAACGTCCCCGACATGGTAAAGCTCGAACTCGACTGGGAAGGACGCCTTCTCGAGCTCACAGCCATCCCGCCCAAGAAAACCGAGGAGGTCCGTGCCGGCGTTACGACATCGGAAGCGCTCTTCTCGATCGCAGAGCTCTCGCCGAGCGTTGACGGAGACCAAACCAGAATGGATCCCGCCGACCTTCGCCGACGAGCGACGCGCTTGGACGGGCGTCATCGAGGGTGTCTCGATGCGAGTGGAAGTCGCGTCGCTCGAGGGCTCGCCGGTATGGTTTCGCATCATCGGTCCTTGGGACACTCCCCGGGAACGCGAGACGAAAGTCAAGACCGGGCTACAGCTCGCCCTCAGTTTTTTCGTCACGCTTCTCGTGGTCGCTATCCTGGGCTTCGGCGCCTACATCGCCTACCGCAATGTGAAGCTCGGGCGTGCCGACCTGGCGCGAGCCCAGCGTCTCGCTGCTGCGCTCTTCGTCCTCAACATCACTGCCTGGCTCTTGATGTCGGAACACTACGCCAACCCCGGGTTGGAGCTCAGTCATTTCATCAACGGCCTGGTGTCGTCTCTCTTCCCGTCTGCGCTCTTGTGGACGTTCTATATCG
Organism: Acidobacteria bacterium bin61; assembly: GCA_963578475.1. GTDB lineage: Bacteria > Acidobacteriota > Vicinamibacteria > Marinacidobacterales > SMYC01 > SMYC01. The sequence goes on from CAUZCL010000075.1 coordinate 2,994, forward strand.
CGCTCGAGCCTTACGTGCGACGCATTTGGCTGCACGGCCTCATGGGATGGACGCGGCTCTTCTCGGGCATTATCGCGATCCGCTCGTGGGCCGTGATCTTCTGGCCGGGACGGCGGCGGGCTCTTTCATGGCTATGGCGGCTCCTGTTCGCGACGTCGCTTCACGCTTGATGGAAGGCGGTGCGCCAATGCCCGTGGCCAACGCTTTGGCTGGTCTCCTCGGGTTCCGTTACTCAGTCGTGACGACCATCAACATCTTGCTCACGTCCATCAATAACGCGTTTCTCGTCGTGCTCATATTTGTCCTCGTTTAGATGGTCGCCCGCCGAGCTTGGCTCGCGCTCGGGATAACGGCAGCGCTTTTAGCCTCGATGGTGCTGGCACAAATCGAAAGCGCGTCGCTCGGCGGATTTCTGTACATGTCCTTCATCGTCGGAATGGGAGCATTCGTTCTTTGGCGTTTCGGGCTGCTTGCGATGGTTACAGCGCTCTTTTTTTGAGATGTCGCTCCGCCAGACTCCGTTTACGCTAAACCTCTCGGCTTGGTATGCAGCGCCGACGCTCGTCGTGCTCGGAACACTCTCGGCAATCACGGTCTTCGTTTTCGTGAGCTCGCGTGCGGGCAAGCCCCTCTTCGGCCGCCCGCTCCTCCCCGACTAGACGACCTTGTTACAATTGGGGTAACGACATGAAAGAGTCTGGCGTCAACTTTTATGAATCAAGCGGTAAAGTCTTCATCAAGAGCCAGGCGGAACTCGAGACGATGGCGGCCGCGGGCCGTCTCGCCTCCGAATGTCTCGAGTGGATCGTCAAACAAGTCCAGCCCGGGATGACGACGCAGGACATCGACGATTTGCAGGTCGACTTCGCGAAACGCCATCACGTCGTCGCGGCGCCCCTCCACTATCGCGGCTTTCCGAAGAGCATCTGCACCGCGGTCAACGACGTGATTTGCCACGGCATCCCGAATCAAAATCACGTGTTGAAGGAAGGTGACATCGTCGGCATCGACGTAACGCTCGTCTTGGATGGATTCCACGGCGACAATGCCGCGACGATCCCCGTCGGCGCCGTGAGCGAGTCTACCATGGCGCTTCTGACCGCAACGCTCGAAGCGCAGCGACGCGGGATCGAAATCGTGAAGCCTGGCGCACGTATCGGCGATATCGGGCACGCTATCCAATCTTATGTCGAGCCCAAAGGTTTTTCCGTGGTCCAGGATTTCGTGGGACACGGTACCGGCCGCGGCTTCCACGAAGCGCCTCAAGTGCCCCACTACGGCAGGCAGGGCCGCGGGCTGCGCCTCACACCAGGGCTCGTCTTCACCATCGAGCCCATGATCAACGAAGGCGCGTGGGAGATGGAGATCCTCGACGACGGCTGGACCGCCGTAACGATCGACGGCAAGCTCTCCGCCCAATACGAGCACACGCTCGCCGTCACCAAAGACGGCGTGCGCGTCTTGACGGTCCAAAACGACGACGGCCGGTGGGAGCCTCCAGGCGGTTGGGCCCCGGACGGCTACACGTTCTAGCCTAGTGCTCAAACTCCCGCACGATGGCTTCCGCGAGCTTCGCGTAAACGGCACCTTCCGCTACCGTTCCTGCGTGATGGAGCGCAAGTTGGATCTTTGCACCATCGACGTCCCAAACGTGAAGCTCGTGCGCACTCACTTCCGTCGGGCTGTCGAGAAAGTAATAGAGGTTCTCGGCTTCGTACATGAACGGCTCACTCGTCGCCTCGAGCTGAGTCGCGACCTTCCATTCCGCATTCGGGGGCACGATGCGCAGCTGGATCCGACGATCGCCCATTCCGCGCGGCCACATGAACGTCGCCGGCATGTTCATGTGCGCATGCGTGCTGTCGACAGCGAGATAGGTACCGTCACAACGATCGCCGAAGATCTTGTACCGGATCTCGACCGTCCCGTCGTGACCGTCGACGTTCCATCCATGTGGATCGGGTCGTGACGGCTCGAGCTCACGGCCACCAACATCGGCCCCGGGTCTCGATGAGAGACTCGGCCGATGACGCGCCGAGTTGGAAGAGGTGTCGTCAATCTAATCTGTCGATATGTCAGGGGGTCGTGCTCACGCGCGCTTCGAGCTTCTCCCAAAGCCAGGGAACCCGCCGGAACGCGATGTCTACAAAGTAGAGTAGCAAAGCGAGAGCGGCCAAGAAGGGCCAGAGCTCGGTGGGAAAGCTCGCCGTTTCGCGGCGCGCCGCAAAAATATCTTCCATTTCCGGACGATAGACCCCGCCGGCCTCCTGGGCTATAGCCTCGAGACGCGCACCGTCGGGAGGATAGAAACGGTACTCGTCCGTATAAGGATAGAACAGCGCGCGCGCGTTCCCCGCAAGCGCGAGCGCCTCTTCGGGCAAGCCGTCACCCGAGAGCTGAAAGCGCCAAGGAGAGTCTGCCGAGATCTTCAGGGGAATCGACGCATGGTAGTGACCCGGGGCCGTTTGCCGCATCGCTATGGTACGCACAGCGCGCCCAGGGTCTGTGATCTCAAGAGACGGCACGAGCCATCTGGGAAACTCACCATTCTCGTCGACGACGCGCAGCTCGACCTCCGCCGCGTCGCCCTTGCGCTCGACGTGAAAGTCGACTTCCGCGCCGCGGTTGCGCCGCAACGTTTCGCGCACGAGCTGCGCCCAAAACTTCCCGTAGCCGTCCCATTCGAGCCAGTCGGACGCCCATCGATTCTTGACGTCGGAGGTGAACATGACGGAGCGGCCAATCCCGTAATGCCATCGGGCGAGTAGCGGATCTTCGTCCGGGGCTTCGAGAATGACTTCGGCCGTATCTTTTGGAATCGTCGAAACGTATCCTCTCAGCGGCGGCGCGGAGTCGAAATCGATGCCGCTCAGCACTTCGACCTCACGCTTCACGATAGGCTGGAACGACTCTTCGATGAGCGTGGCCTCGAGCGCGATTTGTGTCTCCTCGATGAAGATCTGCTGCACGCGCTCCGCGTCCTCGATGAAGTAGCTGCGACCCTTCCCCCACTCCGCGATATCGGCAAGAAGCTCGCGATCGGCTTCTTCCCCCACCGCGACCGTTGAGACCGTTATTTCTTCCTCCGCCATGCGGTTCACAAGCTCTTCGTAATCGTCGGGATAAGTCTTTCCATCGGATAGCAGGATGACGTGCTTGACCTTCGAGGGGCTCTCCAGAAGCTGCTCGAAAGCGCGCTCAAGGGCCGGATAAATGTTCGTCTGGGCGCTCGCTTGAATCCGGCTAATCCCTTCCTTGATGAACTCCCGGTTGGTAGCGAGCTGAAGTGGAATCGTCGTATAGGGATTCCAGTCGAAGGTCACCACGCCAAATCGATGGGTTTCCTCAAGCAAATCGAGCGCGGCTTTGGTCGCTTCCTTCGCGAGCGCAATCTTGCGTCCATACATGCTGTAGGACTTGTCGAGCACGATGATGAGCGACAAGTCTTTCCACTTTTCTTCGACGCGAAACTCCACCGGCAAGATGCGCTCGATGATCGTGTCGGAATAGCCTTTCTCACCGAAGCTCGTCTCACCCGCGGCGAAGATGAACCCGCCTTCGTCGTCGCGCACATAAGTTTCGATCGCGCGCATCGTTCGCTCGCTCAAGCCCTCGATCGAAACGTCGCTCAAAATCACGGCGTCATAGGCGCTCCAGTCCACCGATGCCAGGTTGTCGCCGGAGCGCACCGTCACATCGAGCCCCTCGGAGGAGAGCGCGGCTCTCAAGTAGACAGCGCTTTGGATGTGGCCTTCGACGTAGAGCACTCGCGGCGCGGGCGCGACCGCCACGGTTCGGACCCTCACATCGTTCATCGCGTTCGGGTCTTCCGCCGATTCGATCCGCGCCTGCAGGTCCACGAGCCCTTCGTCAGGAATCCGAACTTCGAACGCGACGCGGGTAAAGCCGGGCGATAGCGTGAGCTCGCGACTCGCGAGACGTGCCGAGGAGGTCTCGAGCCGCACGGTAGCTTCTTTTTCATCGCGGCTGAAGACCAGGACGCCGACCTCAATCATCTCCTTGGCGCGCACTTTGCCAGGAACCTCGATCGACTCGATCCAGCTATCGCCTTCACCGCGCACGGCGGCCGGCACGGTAAAGACTCGGATTCCCTGCTCGCGAAGCTCCGGTAAGACCGCATCGAGAGAGCCCTCCGTCTCATGGCCATCGGTAATCAGGACGAGTCGTCGCAAGCTCGCTGGCCGAAAGCTCGTCATCGCCTGGCGGACGGCGCGCTCGATATTCGTACGGCTCTGGTCGATAGCGCCCGGCTGAACGTCACCAGACTCCACGGCCGCACCATCATAGACGGCGAGGGAACCGAGCTCTTCTGCCCGCTCTACGACCGCTGACTGGGCGCCGAAGCCGATGAAGCGCGCATGTGCCGGATTCCCTTTTTGCACTGCCTCCCCGCTCCACTGAATGGCGGCGTTCAAGAATTCCGGCGAGATGCTCCGCGAGATGTCCAAAAGGAAAATCGTAGAGAGCTCCTTGCCCGGCCGGTTCAAAAGGGGACGCATGAGTGCCGCGACGAGGAGAAGGACCACGGCACTCCGGATCCAGGTGAGAAGCGTCAAGTGTCGGGAGGTCAGGGACGTATCCGTTCCAAAGCGCACCCACCATAAGTAGGCCAAGGCCGGCAAGAACAGAAGCGGCCAGAAGGTTTCGAAGCTCAGCGACATGATCCGGCCAATTTTACTTCAGCACGCGTGTCGGGGCCATCGCTTTAAAACACCCCTCGAAAACCGCGGCGGCTCTCTCCGCTCGCTTTTCTGACGCTCTAGCTGTAAGTTTAAGGCCATTCAGGAGGATGGAATGCGCGCACTTCTATTTTTACTCACCGTGATCCAAGCCCCGACCATCGAGGTCACCCCCGCGAGTTTGACTCTCGAAGTGGGCGAATCGGCGACGATTCGAGCCATCATCCATGGCTCGGACGCGCAAGTGGTTTTTTTCTCGGGAAATCGTATGGCGCTCACGGTCACGCCTTCCGGCCGTGTCACCGCCAATCGGCCGGGCGCCTTCGTTGTCACCGCACTCTTGCCTGACAAACCCTTCGACGGCGCCTGGGATTCCTACTCGCGTCGCGACCCAGGGACACGAACGACCATCGAGGTCATCGTTGCCGAGCCTCCCCTCAAGAGTATCGCGATCGTCGGCTTCTCCAAGCAGATCTATGCGGGCACGACCTTGCCGATCCGCGCGCTCGGCACGGACACGGGCGGCGCCGAGCGGACGGACTTCACGACTCGTTTCCTCATTAATGACGACGCGGACGCACAAACGGCGGAAACGGACGGGTTCGGCAACATCACGGCCCTCGCTCCGGGGAGCTTCACGATCACAGCCGACGCGGACGGCGTGTCGGCGGAGCAATTCGTGGACGTGATCCCAAACCCGACCGCGAGCCTCACGCTTACGGCGTCTTCGCGAGAGGCGCGCACCGGGGACGTCGTGCGCTTCGAGGCTTCGGCACTTTCGCGCGCCGGCGAGAGGCTTGAGAACATCCCGATTACTTTCGCGCTTTCGTCACGCCCGGATCCGAACCGTCCGGAATCCGTGGGAGCAGGAGCCCCGGCACAGATCGACCCTCTCGGCCGTTTCGTCGCCGAGCAGCCCGGTATCTACACGATCGTGGCCCTGTCTGGCGATCGGATCGCACGTAGGAGTGTTCTCGTCACACCGAGAAACGTGGCCCGAGAGATCGAGTTTCTCGGCCACGCACGCGTCTCGGATCGCATTACCTCGGATCTCTGGGTCTGGGAAGGGATCGATGGACGCGACTATGCCGTCCACGGCACGTGGAACGCTGAAGGCCACGCCTATTTTTATGACGTCACCGACCCCACCGACATGAAGCTCATCGACAAGGTTCAAGTCGACGCGCGTACGGTTAACGATGTCAAAGTATCCGAGGATGGCCGCATCTGCATCTTAAGCCGCGAAGGCGCTTCGAATCGCCGTAACGGCTTCGTCCTTCTCGACGTCTCCGACCCTCACAATGTCGAGATCCTCTCCACGTTCGATGACGGCCTCACAGGAGGCGTGCACAACGTGTTCATCCACGAGGACCATGTCTACGCCGTCAATAACGGCCGTCGCTGGGACGTCATCAATGTCGAAGACCCAAGGAACCCGTTCCGCGTTTCCCATTTCGAGACGAAGACACCGGGCCGTAGCGTGCACGACGTTTGGGTGCGAGACGGGGTCGCTTATCAGGCGGGCCGCTCGGACGGGCTCATCGTCGTCGACGTTGGCGGCGGCGGCATAGGGGGCTCTCCGACGAGCCCTGTCGAGATGGGAAAATTCCCTCAAATCACGGGATGGAACCACGCTGTGTGGCCGTTCAAGAGCAAGTCCGCGGGCCGCTCATACGTCATTGGCGGCGACGAAGCGTTCTATACGAACCCGATCAAGCCGGAGGCCGGAGGGATTTTGTGGAAGGAGCAAATCCCCTCACGCGCGAAGGGCTGGCTGCACTTCGTCGAGTTCGACGATATGAAAGAGCCGCGTGAAGTGGCGCGCTATCAGCTCCCCGATTCCGGCCCTCACAATCTGTGGATCGATTGGGACGAAGAGATCATGTACGTTGCGCATTACGATGCCGGCCTGCGCATCGTTGACATCTCGGGCGAGCTCCTCGGCGATCTCTACCGTCAAGGACGCGAGATTGCGCGCTTTTTCTCGGCCGACAACGAAGGCTTTCTCGCAAACGCTCCGTTCGCCTGGGGGCCGCAGCTGCACAAAGGCACGATTTTCTTCGCCGATTTCAACAGTGGGCTTTGGGCCATTCGCCTCGTGCCTTCCGACACCGCGACGGACGGGGGACACTGATGCTGACGCCGACTCTGCTCTTTGCCGCGGCGCTTGCCGCGCAGCTTTCGGTCAAGCCCGAAGCGCTCGAGCTACGCGTCGGAGAAACGGCCCACCTCGAAGCCATCGTGGAAGGCGCGGACGAAGGCGCCACGGTCATTTTCTTCTCAACGTCACCGCGGACCGCGAGCGTCACGCCTTCTGGGGTCGTCACCGCACGCCGCTCGGGAACCGCCATCCTCGTGGCTCTGATCCCGGCCGAGCGTCTAGACGCTGAGCTCTATCGTCAGAACGATCCGGGCATCCGCGTCGAGATTGCGGTGACCGTACAACCTTCGCCGCTCGCACGCCTCGACATAAGAGGTCTTCCCGAAACACTTCGGGTGGGTGAGCGGGTGCGCGTCCATGTCGTTGCGACCGACGCCCACGACGAGGCCAAAGACGTGCGCCCGAGCCTCTCCGTGAAAGACGAGGCGATCGCATCCGCACACGGCTTCGGCGATCTCTTCCGCGGCACGTTTCACGCGCATCCTTTCTACGATCGGCCGCGGCCCGATCTCTACCCCGGCGACGCCTCCGGGTTCGTTACCGCAATCTCCCCCGGAACGACGACTTTGACCGCGTCCATCGACGGCATCGTCGCCGAGCGGGAGATTATCGTCGTGCCAAATTCCGTGACATCGATTCGCCTCACGGCGTCTCAGCCAGAAGGGCGCACCGGCGATGTGATCCACTTCCTCGTTGAACCCGCCGACGCTCCCGTCCGCTTCGCGCTCGAGTCGCACCCGGACCCGAGCCGTGCGGAGACGATGGGTGCCGGGGCACCCGCACAGATTCTTCCCGATGGCCGCTTCGTCGCCGAACAGGCCGGCCTCTATACGGTGCTCGCGACTTCGGGCGAACGCATCGCGCGCGCCACCGTGGGCATCGTGCCTCGCGACGTGTCGCGTGAGCTCGAGTTCGTAGGCCAAGCTCCCGTGCGCGATCGCATTTCGTCGGATCTCTGGGTCTGGGAGGGCATCGACGGACGGGACTATGCGATCCTCGGGACGTGGAACGCGGACGGGCACGCGCTCTTTTTCGACGTGACGGATCCTTCGAACATGCAGCGGATCGCGGAAATTCAAGTCGATGCGCGCACGGTCAACGACGTGAAAGTCACGGAGGATGGGCGCTACGCAGTCATCACGCGAGAAGGCGCTTCCAATCGCAGAAACGGCTTCGTTGTGCTCGACGTGTCGAACCCGCGCGCTCCTGAGATCATTTCGCGATTCGACGAGCAGCTCACAGGTGGCGTGCACAATGCCTTTCTCTACGAGGACCACGTTTTCGCGATCAACAACGGAAGACGCTGGGATGTCATCAATATAGAAGACCCGACCAACCCGTTCCGCGTTTCGCGTTTCGAAGGCAAGAGTCCCGGCCGCTCCGTGCACGATGTCTGGGTCAGAGACGGCATCGCGTTTCAAGCCGGCAACACCGACGGGATTGTGCTCGTCGATGTCGGAGGCGGCGGCCACGGAGGCTCCCCGGCCAACCCCGTCGAGATCGGCCGGCTCCCGCAGCTCACCGGGTGGAACCACGCGGTATGGCCGTTCCGCAGCCCGTCAACAGGCAAGTTCTATGTCATCGCTGGTGATGAAGCACATCCCGTAAACCCGCGAGTGCCGGGCCCGATCATCGCGTGGGAGGAGCGGAGCGCTTCGCGCGCCATGGGCTGGATTCATGTGCTCGAATTCGAGGACTTCGACGAGCCCAAGGAAATCGCCCGCTACCGTGTTCCCGAAGCGGGCCCCCACAACCTATGGATAGATTGGGAACAAGAGATCATGTACGTCGCCTACTTCAATGGCGGGCTTCGAATCGTGGACGTCTCGGGCGAGCTCGTGGGTGACCTGTATCAGCAAGGCCGCGAGATCGCGAAATTCTATTCGGACGACACGGCTGGCTACGTCCCTAACTCGCCTTTCGTGTGGGGACCTCAACCGCATAAAGGCGTCATTTTCTTTTCGGATTTTCACAGCGGGCTCTGGGCCGTGCGGTTCGTGGATAGCGGAGACCGATCCTCCGAGAGCATGCCATGAGACATCCTGAATTGCTTAATGCTCGCTCTCTATTCGTTCGCTCGCCCGGCGTGCATCGGCCCATGCGGGCCGGGCTCGCTCCGCTCGCGCAGGCGACCGTATTTTGCATGAGCCTGCTTCTAACCTTCCTTTTCCTCGCGGCCCCGTCCTATGCGAGCGCCCCCGTAACCGCCAACTACTACGCCTACGTCGCGGCCGAATCGGACGACACAGTGGACCTCATCAAGTTCGGCCCGGCAGGTGGCAAGCTCGTGAAACGGATCTCTGTCGGGATCTTACCGAACGAGATCGAAGGCCCTCACGGCATCAAAGTCGCGCCCGGCGGCCGCTATTGGTTCGTCTCGATCGCGCACGGCATGCCGTATGGCTACGTTTTCAAATTTGAAACGGGCGTCGACCTCGTTGTCGGACACACCCAGGCGGGGCTCTTCCCCGCAACCATGGACATAAGCCCAACGACAGGCTTTCTGTTCGTCGTCAACTTCAATCTCCATGGCGACCACGTGCCCAGCAATGTTTCAGTCATCGATACGGTCTCGATGACAGAAATCGCGCAAATCGAACAAGGCATCATGCCTCACGGATCGCGGGTGAGCCGCGATGGCCGATTCTTCTACTCGGTGGCGATGATGTCGAACGAGCTATTCGAGATCGACGCCATGACGCTCGCCGTGAGCCGGAGGTTGAAACTTACCCTCGAGGACGGCAGCGGAGCGGTCAAGCCGACTTGGGTACAGCCCCATCCGACGAAGCCTTTGGCCTATGTCGCGTTTAACGGCGCCAGCCAAGTTGTCGAAGTCGATTTGACGAGTTGGAAAATCGGCCGGCGGTTCCACACAAATGCTGGGCCGTACAATCTCGCAATCACCCCGGACGGGAAGACACTCGTCGTCACAGAGAAGTCCAATCACTCCACCGCGTTTTGGGATCTCGACTCTGGCAAGGAGCTCAAGAGCATTCGCTGCACCAACAAGATCACTCACGGTGTGACGCTGTCACCCGATAGCCGATTCGCCTTCGTCACCGTCGAAGGCGTGGGCGGCGATCCGGGACTCGTGGAGGTTTACGACCTTCAAGACCTCGAGCGGCGTGCGGTCATAGAGGTGGGAAAACAGGCTTCAGGAATCGATTTCTGGAAGATGGAAGAGCCGTGACCTAGTCGCGGGAGCAGCTCGGCTTAAACGCAAAACGGGGCCGCGCGTAAGCGCCGCCCCGTTAGAACGTATAGCTCGAGCTTCTACTACTCGAGGAATACCGTCGCACCAGGAATCGGGCAAGCGATCTGCGCGCCCGATGGGTCCACGTACAAAGCTCCCGTCGCGCCGCCAGCAAAGGCACGCGCGCCCGTTAGGCCCAAGCTCGCCGGAGTACTGTCGTAGCAGTAGTTCATCACGCTGTTCGGATCCAACGACGTCGGGATGTTCGAAGCATTCTGCGCCGACGTCCACGTACGGTTGTAACCGGACTTCAGATAGGGCGAGGTACGTCCGAGGTCGCCACCGACGAACTCAGGCGCTACCACGGGGTAGTTCGGGATGCCAACGCCGGCGCAGTTACCGCCGTTCCGGCACAGGTTCACCAGGTCCGAAAAGAAGCCGCCATTAGCCGACGCATAGGTCTGCTCGGCAGAGATCACCGAACGCGTGTCGCCAATCGCCTGTGCTTCGTTCGCCGAGACGCGCGCCCGGAGCAAGCTCGGAATAGCAATCGCAGCGATGATGCCAATGATCGCAACCACGATCAGAAGCTCGATAAGGGTAAAACCTTTGTTGTTCTTCATCTTCTTTTTCTCCCGTGGACTTTCGAGCCGCAATATTTGCGGCTTCGTTCGTTTTTCTCCACTTGCTCGAACCCCTCGAGCGTCGTGAAACGCATCTTTGTTCGAAAGCATTCCCTCGTGATAGAGCAAGTGTCATGCCAGAAACACTTTTGCAGAGCATCAGATAGCCACCCGGTAACTCATTCTTACAGAACAATTAGAGTGATTGCCCGATCGAGGGGGAACGCCCCGCAAGGACGAAATAGTGAGAATGCCAAACTTTGTCACTACAACTGCCAGCAATTGCTCCTACTCGAAACGATTAGGGCAGTTCGGACAGGAAGTTACAGAGAGCGTCTTCGTGAACGACGAGGCGCCGGCCCAAAGACGCAACCCATCCGCGACGCTTGAAGTCATTAAGGGTCAGGCTCACGATCTCGCGGCTGGCTCCGATGAGATTTCCCAAGTCCTGCTGGCTGAGGTTCAGACCAATCGCGGGAGGATATCCTGAATCTAGTTGAAATCGGTGAGTGACTCCCTACAAGATCGTCGGTTATTGAAGCTGGCGATAAAAAAGAAAGGAGCCCCCCGGTGAGAGCAGATACGAAGAAGAGAAAGAAAGC
>CAUZCL010000076.1:0-14238 GCA_963578475.1 Acidobacteria bacterium bin61
CCGAGTTACTTCGCAAGTCCCTTGCCACGACGAACGCCATCGAGAATCTCAACGGAACCATCCGCAGAGTCTCGAGAAACGTCAAGCGTTGGAAGAGTCCTTCCATGATTCGACGTTGGACCGCTCTTGGTGTTGTCACGGCGGAGAAGAAGTTCCGGCGAATCAAAGGCTCTCGCCATATGGGTGCTCTCGTTCACGCCCTTAGAAGCAAACAGAAATCTCTTGACAGCGATGCGTTTGCTGCCTAAGAGTCTTCACTGGTGCCGCCGCTACCCGACCAAATTCAACAGCCGGCTTGGTCTGGGAGCTCTCGGCAAATTTCAAGAGTCAGCTGCCAGGATAATAGTGCTCCCTTGCCGCTACATGTTGCATCGAGATGCAGCCGCCATTCACCTTGAGCTTCCACATTATTTAGATCTATTGTTGTGGGGCCGTATTTGGCAACGACGGGATCGTTCCGAAATGTGATTGTGGAACGAGCCACAAGCAGATTTCTGCCACGGTGTATCAATCTTGCTACAAAACAAGTTTCGTCTCTATTGTCTCTTCTTATCGTGAATGCGACAACAGTCGTCTTTACGCGGCCACTATTTGAGACGTTGATAGTTGAGTCTATACTGGGAGGAAACCTTTGCGGCACATTGGTTGAATTAATTGATACGGTATCCATAAATGGAGTTGTGGGTATTGTGGCGGGATCGGGAAGCGCGCTAGATCCTCCGCCGCCTGTCGTAGCACCAATTACTCCCGCCGTCGCGGCGCCTCCGGCGCCCAAAACAATCCACGGGAGCTTCGAACCCTGCTTCCCTTCTTCGGCCCCTTCGGTGAATCCGTCCTGAGGAGACTCGTGCTCTTCCTCTGTGAGGGCCTCTACCCTTGCCTCTTCGAACAGTTCCACAACCAAAGGCGCATAGCGAGTAGCGTCCAAAACGCGACCAGGGTCGTATCGCAGGGTCTGTTTGAAACTGTCTTTCGTGGCTGAATGGTTGTCCAGAGCAAAATGTGCCATTCCAAGATGCAGATGGGCTTCACCAAGGTGTGATAGCGCACTTTGAGAATCGCGAATTTGCTCCAAGCGGAGAATGACTTTCTGGAGACTCGCAATGGCCTGGTCGTAGAGGCCCTGTTCGTAGAGCACTTTGGCCTCTTCCAAATCATGCGTGAGATTGTCTTGTTGAGCAGGTCCAACGCCGACGAGAAAAAGTGACAAGAACCCGATGATCACAGTTTCGTTCATTCTCGCCCCCCCTGCAACTCTCAGCTTTGATCGAGCATGCGCCTACGGATTGCCGATGGGAAAGTTAATCGATTCACCCCGCATTGTCAACGCGGTTAAACGTTCTACTCGAGTCAGCCGCGCCCGCGATTGGTCCCCCGGATGGTACAAAGCGAAGAGGAACTCGCGCGCGACCTGGAAGCCGCGAAGATGCCTTACAAAGTCGGGAGTTTTCCTAGGGCCGTGCAAGCTTTGGGAGCCGTCATCACGAAGCTCGAGGCGAAACCGGAAATCGAGCAGATGACGGAGATGCTCAGCGATGCCTATTTCCATCTTGGGCTCACCTATTTCGCTCTTAACGGTCGAGATTCAGCGAAGGAAAGCTTTGGAGAAGTTTTAAAACTCGACCCCGGGTACCCGATTGACACGAATCAGTATGCACCCCGGATTGTGACACTGTTCGAGGAGGCGAAGTCCGAGGTCGCAGTGGCCCCGCCAGTGGCCGAGAGGACTGACGAGGACGCGCGGCTGGGCCACCTGCGCAGGCGCATGAGTCCGAAGGAGGCTCGAAGTTGCCACTGATTCTCGGCGTTGCTGGCGGCGGCGCCGCTGCTGGCGTCGGTATTCTAGCCGCAGGCGGGTCGGACCCGACCGGCAGCACGACTTCCGCCATGGGAGTAATGACTTCAATTTCGACTCCAACACCAACGCCCTCAGCAACCCCAACGAGCCTGAACGCCTGCTTCGATGTGACGCCTGACGTCGCGACTGTGGGGACGCAAGTTCGTTTGGACGCCAACTGTTCGTCTCCGGCCTCCGCGATCTCGACCTACTCCTGGGAGCTGGGAGATGGTCGCACACGGGAAGAGACCACCCCAGTCATCTTCTCCGTTTATCGGGACGCTGGCAACTTGACCGCCCGGTTGACGGTCATGGGGCGAACGCGACCGCCAGCACTACTGAACGTGACTTCACCGTTGCGCTGGCCGGCACTGCTTGCAGTCCCGGCAGCCCTCGTCCCAGCCCTACTCCCAGCCCCGGCCCCACCGTCTGCACAACCGTTCAAGTTCAGGCTAGTCAGCGCTGGCCGAATACGAACGTCCAAGTAATCACGGGGCAGACGATCGCAATAACCGCTGGGGGAGTGGTGAACTATTACACCGATGGCGGTACCGCCACGCCGGAGGGAAGCGGAACCGGGCCTGGGTCCAGTGCTAACGTACTTCCCGGTGCTCCGAGACATGGGTTGGTATGCGGCGCAGGAACGTCTGTGCCAGCTGTAAAGGTCTTCATCGGAAGCGGGAACACCTTTACGGCTGCGGCCACCGGAACAGTATTTTGCACCATAAATGAGGTTGACGTTTTCCCGATGCGTATCAAGACAATTCTGGCGCGTGGACTGTGCAGGTCTGCCGGTAACAAGGAGAACGTGTGGCATTCGAGTTCCGAGCCCGGCCTAGGGCGCATAGAGCTTCATTTTTCAGCTCGATTTTTCGCGTCACGGGCGCGGATGCACCGCCGGCTCGTCAGCAAGCCAGCGACAACAAATCCAAGGACATCCATTAGTGCACCTCCCAAACCCAGCGACACTTACGCCAGGAAACGAACGAGTACCCGTGACGGTCGAGCTGCAAATCGCCTCCTCAGGGGAGACGTCCTAGCCACGTTTTCGACACGGCGTGAACATCGCGGGCCGGTCGAGACAAATCTGATGTCGAGATCGACTACATCAGCCTAACGCGACAACGCGCCGCGATTGAACGTAAAGCGCCGTCGCGTGACGAAAGATCTCAGAAGCACGAATGGTAGCTACCTCCGCGATGAAGGCGTGCGCGGCCAAGTTGAAATACCACTCTGACTTCGTTTGGGGTTTGGCCAGAGTCGTGGCGCGGATCGTTGACCTACCGGAATTGTGAGACGGCTACACAGTGGCCAATCCGCGCTTAGAGTCTCGAGGGCTAGCCTCAGCTATCGCTTTTTGACCATTACGACCTTGTCAGGACGCGTTGTCTCGCCTTCCCGCACTTGCAACTCGAACTCCACTGGCTCGTAACCCTCACGACTGACTCGGACGAGATGGAGTCCGACTGGCACGTTGCTGACAAGGGCTGGAGTTTGGCGGAGATTCTTGGGATCAAAAAGATGAGTCCCATTGAGGCTCACCTTTGCCCCGATATCTGACCGGATATTGATGCTTCCGAGCCGACTTAAGTCCCGATCGATGGTCAGCGAGCCACTCACTGGAATTTCCACGCTTTCGCGCCAGATGACACCATTGGCGGACATCAACGTCGCCGTGTGACGACCCGCTGGGAGCTCCAGAGAGTTTGGGTCGGTGACCGGCTGGCCATCATCGACAGTCACGCTGACACCCGGAGTGATCTTCAAGATGAGAGTCCCCATCGCTGGCCTCTCGACAGGTCCGCCCTCCGCTTGCAAATCCTCCACGCCTGCGACATCGAGCTCCTCCGGATCGTTAGCCTCGGGCGTTAGCTCGGGCTCCTCGGCCGGATCCGCAGCGCGATCGGTCGTCGGAGCCGGCTCAGGCTCCGGCGGAGGACGTGGCGAGCGCGACGTTCGCTCGGCCGGCAAATCGGATGGTGGTGGGGGAGAAGCGCCATCCGGTTCAACGTCGACGGCCGTCGGTTGCCTCGCTGTCAAAGCTGCCTGTCCATTTCCTTGTGTAGGGATTGCCGGCGGCACGTTAGGAGATGTGGTTTGATTGGGATCGGTTTCAGCGGTTGGGGGAGGCGCCGTCTCTGACGCTTCGGGAGGTGGTGGTTGCTGCGCTGACAAAAGTCTCTGTGCAATTCCCTGCGTAGCAATTACCGGCGGCACGTTAGAAGATGTGGCTTGACTGGGATCGGTGTCAACCGACGGACGCGACGCCGCGTCTGACTCTTCCGATGATGGCGTCGCGCGCGCCCCAGGTTCCGGTGCAACAATCGAATCGGGTTCGGTCGAACTCGGTCCAGTGAACGGGCGTTCGACGGCGTTACGAATCGCAAGACGCGTTGGTTCGAGCGTGCGGACGATCCGCGTGCTGGCCACCCAGACCAACGCGGCTCCGAGAAGGACCATGGCCGCGATAACGGCTGGCCGCGCCCACCGATTGCGTACGGGTAACTTCGCCGCCGGCTCGAGCGGGTAGGCTGTTAGTCCCGCGGTGGGTGCTGGAACGGGCCACGGCTTATCGACCGTGTCGTCGTCAACGATGGAATCATCGGGGACAGGCGCGGCGAAACCGTGCCGTTCCGAGCCTGGCTTTAGTGAGGGCTCATGCTCGGTCTTCGACACGCGCCTCTGTTCCGGCTGCGGCGCCTGCACGACCGCTTCGTCAGGGTCGACAGTCTCTCCGCGCAAGAGCGAAAGAACGATTTGCAGGCGCTCAGACTGGGCGCGAGCGGTCCGTCGGCTTGCCGCTACCTCAAAATAGGGGCGTCGCAGGTCCATCGTTGGTTGGGATTCCTTGCGAACGGTTTCGGGAGAGGCGAGCGCGAAAATGGATGCGTCGAGTCCGTCTGGGTCCGTTAGATCCAGAGTCGAGCGGAGCACATCAGGCTGGAGTATCGCGGCATTCTCCTCGAACAACTTTTCGAGTGTGGTCACGTAGGCGCCCAACTCTTGCGCTGCCTGTAGGGCTCGCTCGGGCAGCGAGTCGAGAATTTCTCGCAGAGCCTGTTCCATCTCTTGCGCGTCGGAATAGCGGTCGTCCGGGTCTCTCGCCATGGCCCGAACCACGACCGCGCCGAGCTCCGGGAACACATCTTCCTTGACCTTGCTGATTGCCGTGGCAGGCGACGTGTTCTTCACTTGAAACGCCACGGCATCGGCGTAGAGACTATCGAACGGTTTCCTGCCCGTGAGCATCTCGTAAAGCATGACCCCAGAGGAAAAAATATCAGTGCGATAATCGATTTGGGTGTTGAACCATTGCTCTGGAGACATGTAGTGAGGTGTGCCAACGCTTATCTGTGTCGTTTTGGACAAGGACGTGACGATTCTTGCTATCCCAAAGTCGAGAATCTTTACTTCGCTTGTCGCCGTCAAGAAGACATTTGCGGGCTTCATGTCACGATGAATGATTCCGCGGGAATGGGCATGGTCTAGGCCGGCACAAACCTCAATCATTACCCGCAGCTTCTCCTCTAGTGAGGACAGCGCACCCGAATGCTGAACTTCCTCTAAGTTCCCGCCGTCGAGATACTCCATCACCAAGTAGGTCTTGCCGTCGTGCTCGAGGAGGTCGTGGACCGTGACGATATTGGTGTGAGATAGACGGCCGGCAGCCACCGCTTCTCGGAGAAAACGCCGCTGCACCTCAGTCTCTGCGGAGCTGTCGGAAACGATCGTCTTGAGGGCCACGTATCGCTGCATGCGGGGATCGTACGCCTTGTAGACGATGCCCATGCCGCCCTCGCCTATTTTCTTGACGATCTCGTACTTATCTACGTTCCTAGTCACGACGGGGAAGAATAAGACATTCGATACGCACACGCAAGGCGAGGTGCGCGGTTGCGGGAAATCCGATTGATCCGGGGCCCTCTAGCTACAAGCACGTTCAGGCTAGTGCGAGTAGGGTGAGCGTGAATGCTATGCCAGATCTTCGAGTAATTGAGCGGGTGCGCCCATCGCCTAAGCACCATTTCGAAGGCGGCGAAGGCATCATGACACAAGGGGGATGAGCAGTCGTGACCCCGACTCGTCGTCTTCCGGTGACGACGTCTGAACTCGACGCGCTCGCCTTCTTGGTCCGTCTCAGCGTCGCCGTCAATGTAGCTATCCCGCCGATTCATGCCTTGTTGACCGAGGTGAGAACTTATACCGGAACACCATCGCCGCGATTCGATCTGCGGAAGTTCAAGATCGACGGACGCTTTCGGTCGTAGCTGAGCTCTCGTTATTGGAAAGCCACTTTCGTGACCTCCTTGCGCTTGGTCGCCGACTATTCCAGCGCGCGGAGCCAGCTGCCTATGTCGGCGATCTCTTGTGGCGACACGCTGTGCGGCATCAGGTAACTGTGCCAGGCGACCCCGTAGCCATTTTCCTCGAGGGTCGTGACGGTCCCCTCAGCAAGGTGGATAGGCACGACGGTATCTTGCGAGCCGTGCGCCATGAAGATGGGGACCGCCCGGTTCGCCTCCGAGGCGCACTCTTTAATAAGGTTGGGAAGAGGGTGGTAGCAGGAAAGTGCAAGGATGCCGCCGAGGCGCTCTTTGGACTGGAGACCCGCATAGAGGACGATGGCGCCCCCTTGGGAGAAGCCGGCCACCACGATTTTCTCGCTCGGGATGCCGAGGGCGCGTTCGTGGGCGATCCATGCTTCGAGCTGTTCTCGGGACTGTTCGAGGTCCGCCTCTTCGACATGCCGCTCGAGGTCGAGCGTCTTGATGTCGTACCAGGCGCGCATGACGGCGCCTCCATTGATGGTCACCGGACGCATCGGCGCGTGCGGGAAAACGAAACGCACGCTGGCGGTCTCCGGGATATGGAGATCGGGCACGACGGGGCCGAAGTCATGACCGTCCGCGCCCAAGCCATGCAGCCAAATCACAGAGGCTTTTGGTTGGGAGGACGGGTTCAGTTCGACAGCTGGAAGCAGTTCGGTAGTCATTGTGTCATCCTTTTAGGGGGTCCTCTTTCAGAACGTCGCGAAGGCGAGCGAGAAACTGGTCGGCATTGGCGTTGGTGAACACGAGTGGCGGTTTGAGCTTGATGACGTTCTCGAGCGGCCCGTCTGTGTTGTTGAGCACGCCGCCGTCTTTCATGCGGTTGACGAGATAGGTTGCTTCTTCCGCCGCCGGCTCGAGCGTCTCGCGGTCGCGCACGAGCTCGAATCCTAGAAAGAGTCCTTGCCCACGCACATCCCCGATGATGGGGTGCTCGGCTTGCAGCTCGCGCAAACCGTTCAAGAGGCGCTCGCCCTGCACATGCGCGTTCGCTTGCAGCTTTTCATCCTCGATTACGTCGAGCACGGAAAGCCCAATCGCACACGAGACCGGGTTGCCGCCAAACGTGTTGAAATATTCCGTCCCAGTCTGGAATGACGCCGCGATCGCGCGGGTGGTGACGACGCAGGCTAGCGGGTGGCCGTTGCCGATGGGCTTTCCCATCGTGACGATATCGGGTACCGCATCCTGGGTCTCGAAGGCCCAGAAATGCGAACCGACCCGTCCGAAGCCCACTTGAATTTCGTCCGCGATAGAGACGCCGCCCGCCTCGCGGACGAGCGCGTAGAGCCCTTTCAGATAACCGGGAGGCACAACGATCTGGCCCCCGCAGCTCAAGATCGACTCGGCGATGAGAGCCCCCACGGGTCGTCCATCTTTCGCGAGACGTTCGATCAAGGCGCGTGCATCGCGTAGATAGAGCTCTCCGTATGCGGGATCCGACGCGCGATGCTCGCCGCGGTAGCCGTCCGGCATCGCGAGCTTGTGGACGTGTGCCGGCGCGCCGCGACCCTCGCGGCCGTCGAACTTGTAGGGGCTCACTTCGATGAGCGTTGCCAGATTTCCGTGATAGGCGCCGTCGAGCACGAGCGTGTCCTTGCGGCCGGAATGCGTGCGTGCGAGCCGCAGCGCGAGATCGTTGGCCTCGCTCCCCGAGTTAACGAAAAAGCAGACTTTGAATGGCGCGGGAAGCTTGGCCGTCAAGCGCTCGGCATAGTCCACGATGTTGGGATGGAGATAGCGGGTGTTCGTGTTCAAAACGGCGATCTGATCTTGGGCGGCGCGGACGACATGCGGGTGGCAGTGGCCCACATGGCAGACGTTGTTGACCATGTCCAGATAAGGACGCGCTTCGCCGTCGTAGAGAAAGGCGCCGTACCCGCGAACGATGCGGAGGGGCTCGCGATAGGACAGGCTGAGCGTTCCGGATAGATGTCGCTGCCGGGTCGAGCGGATGGCCTCGTCCGTCATTCGAGAATCTCGACGGGCCGATTCTGGAAGCCTGAGCACGGCGCGCGGATTTGGAGACAGGGAGAGCCAGAGCATTCTCTCGGACGGTTTGGCGACGCCTGGGAAGTCACCTTCCCGGTCGAGTAAGTCGAGGATGATTTGAAAGTGAAGATGCGGCGGCCAATTGCCGTTTTTAGGGTAGCTCCCGACGGCGGCGAAGACTTCGCCGTGGTCGATGGACTTTCCGTGCTCGAGCCGAAAAAGCGAGTCTTCCGAAAGATGGCCGTAGAGCGTCCAGAATTTCTCGCCTTCGTCGGTCGCGTGCTCGAGGATGATGGTGGGGCCGTAATCGAGCGGTGCGTCGTTCACTTGGAAACTGTGCACGCGCCCAGCGAACGGCGCGGCGAGGCCCGTGCCCGCTTCGACGAACAAGTCGATGCCGATATGGATCGTGCGCGGCTCGAACGCTTCTCCGGGGCCCGGCTGGAACGCCTCGCTCGTGTAGAGAGCGCGCGCCTCGTCGTAGCGTCCGATCCCGACCCGCGCGCCAGCGTCCCGCATCGCGCCGAAGACGTGCGCGGTGAAGCGCTCGACGTCGTCGAGCACGTCGAGACCGCCAAGCTCTGTGCTCGCCACGCTCAAGTCGAGCTCGTGAAGCCCTCCATCCAGTAACGCATCCGGGAGAACGCGCGCGGCTTCCTCGGCGTGCGCGGCGAGCCAATCCACGACCGCGTGGCTGTGCGGGAGAGGCGAGAGGCCGCACGCGTTGCGAAAGCGGTAATGCGCAAGCCTCGGGCATATCGACTTCAGCTTCTCGAGCATCGTCCACGCCGCCCGCTCGCTCACTCTCAGATAGTTCTTGTCGGGCTCGTCCCTCGCTTGTCGCGCGGCGTTCGCGACGCTCATCGCAAGGCGAGTACAGATGAGAGGGAAGACCAGCTCGAGCTCGGCAGCACTCAGAGGTCGTGCCTCGTAATAGCCCGCAACGACATGGGACGCGATTTCGAGCGGGTCGTTTTTGTTGAGGATGCAATAGGCGGCGGTGTTGGCCACTTCGAAGACGAGCGCGCTCGAGACCATGTCGCCGAAATCAAGAATGCCAGCCATCACGCCATCGCGAACGAGAATGTTGTAGTCGTTCCCATCGTTGTGGATGATGCCTTTCGGAAGCGGTTCGAGCCTCGGCGCGATCTCTTCGAAGCTCGAGAGATAATGCTTCACGAGGCTCCGTCTCTGATCGTCCGCGATATATTCCAGCCCCTCGCGGATGGTGGTTGCGGCGTGCTTCGAGTCCCAATACAGATAGCGATCCTGCGCGTTGTGAGAGAAGCCTTCGAGCGCGCTGTCGAGGCGACCCATGAAGCGTCCGAGATCGCGGAGGAGTGCGTCACTATGAGGTCGCGTATCCGCCAGCAGTTTTCCTGGAAGAAAGTTCAGGAGCCGGCACATGTGGCCACCTTCGGTCGTCCCGATGAGACCACCCGAGAGTGCCGCCTTTAACCGCGGAATCGAAAGCTCCGGGTCTTGTTCCGCGACGTGGGTGAGCGCTTGATTCTGAAAATCCAGGATCGCGCGCTCCTCGTGGAGGTTCGCGACTTTCAACACGAGCTTTCCTGTCGAGGTCTCGGCGAGAAAGTTCTGGTCGCGCTCGCTTGCGAGCTCCTTGATCTCGCGAGCCTCGATCCCGTAGACCTTTTTTAAAACCGTCCGGGCGGCGTTGAAGTCGAGGCGCGGCCGCGTCGTCTTCAGTTTCATTTTATGAGCATCTTCAGCCACCGGAGCTTGCCGCCATAAGGCGGATAGCGGATCCGCGGATCGAAGAGCGTGCTGCCTTCGACGACCGATTTCTTGTGCGAGAAAGTCTCGAAGCCGTAGCGGCCGTGATAGCTTCCGTTGCCGCTCGCACCCCGGCCGCCAAAGGGTAGGTCTGGATTCGAAAATTGGATTAAGGCGTCGTTGATGGCGCCGCCTCCAAACGGGATCTCCTGCATCACGCGCTCTTGATTCTTGCGGTCTTTCGAAAAGAAGTAGAGTGCTAAAGGATTGGGATGGCGCAATGTTCTCTCGATGGCTTCGTCGAGGCCGCGATAGGTGAGCACTGGGAGGATGGGCCCAAAGATTTCCTCGTCGAGAGACCTAGCACCTTCCGGAACATCCGCGAGGATTGTGGGTGCGATGTAGCGTTCGTCGCGTTCCGTCTCGCCCCCAATGACGATGCGACCGTCTTCTAGATAGCCGGAAAGCCTGTCGAAGTGGCGATCGTTGAGGATACGCGCGAAGTCGGGGCTCGTTCTCGGGTTGTCTCCAAAAAACTGGCGGACGTTTTTCTTCATGAGAGACAAAAAACTCTCCGCCAACGTCTCTGGCACGAGCAAGTAGTCGGGCGCGATACAGGTTTGTCCCGCGTTCAGAAACTTGCCCCAGGTAACTCGGCGGGCGGCGACTTCGAGATCGACTTTCTCGTCGATAATGGCCGGGCTCTTACCGCCGAGCTCCAGCGTGACCGGGGTGAGATGCTTGGCCGCGGCGGTAGCGATGATACGTCCGACCTCACATCCCCCGGTAAAGAAAATGTGATCGAAGCGCTCGGCGAGGAGCGCCTCGGCGGTTTTGGCGTCGCCCAAAACCGTGCTCACGACCTCCGCGGGAAAATAGCTCGCCGCGAGCTCAGCTACGAGCTCCGATGTGTGCAGGGTCCATTCGGACGGTTTCAACAGCGCGCAGTTTCCGGCGGCGAGGGCGGCGGCGAGGGGCGACATTACGAGTTGGAAGGGGTAGTTCCAAGGAGCGATGATGAGCACGAGTCCCATGGGCTCGCGACGGACGAAACTTTTCGATGGGAAAAACGTGAGCGGCGTTTTGACCCGCTCGGGCTCCATCCACGTCTCGAGATGCTCGAGCGCGTGCGAGCACTCGGATATAACGAAGCCGGTCTCCGAGGCGAAAGCTTCGAACGCGGGCTTTGCCAAATCCGCGGCGAGTGCTTCGTGAATCCGGCTTTCGTGATCGCGCACGAGCGCGCGCAAACTCTGTATCTGTTTCTGCCGGAACGTGTAGGGACGTGTCGCGCCCGAGCGAAAGAAACGCCGCTGCTTGTCGAGGATGGACGCTAAGTCGAGCTCGCTCTGTTGGGCTTGGCTCGCCGTCACCATGCGAGCAATGTTACTCGATCTCGAGCTCGGCAATCAGTGGAAGGTGATCGGAAGCGCGGCGCGCCAGCCGAAGCCGCCCCCGGTAAACATGGTTCAGACGCACATCGCCGCGCACGTAGATGGCGTCGAGCGCTCGCACGGGGCCCCAGGCGGGAAACGTCTTTATCGGCGAGCCAACGCCGTCGAAGCCGGAGGGCTCCAGGAGCTTTCTTCCGAGCGTGCCCCAGACATCGTTGAAGTCTCCCGCAACCACGACGGGCGTTCGATGATGAAGCCCGACGAACGGATCGCTCTCGAGAAATTTGCGAAGCTGGATCTTTCGCTCGATTCCAGAAAGTCCAAGGTGGAGGTTGTAGACGTGCAATGTGCGCGTGTGCCGTCCGGGCGAGCCGTTGAGGCGTACCCGGTAGCGCGCGTGCAGAACGCTGCGCCGTTTTTTGGGCGGCACGGTGACATCGATGTTCGACGTCTCTGTCAGCGGGAATCGGCTCAAGATGGCGTTGCCGTAGGCGCCGCCGCTCCTTATCTTCACGTTTGGAAAATAGGTGCGATGTCGAAACCCCAAGAAGTCGCCCAGAAGGTCGACTTGGCGATCGGCGTTCGACCTGCGGGCAAGCTGGTCGACCTCCTGCAACATGACGAGGTCGGGATCGTATCGAGCGATGACGTGCGCGACGCGCAACGGATCGTAGAGCCGGTCGACGCCCCCAATGCACTTGTGGATATTGTAGCTGAGGATCTTGAGGCGCACGTTACTTCTGCAAACCCAATCAATTAACAGATGATACCACGCCGATTGCCAAGACCGGGGCTTTCGAGAGTTAAAAGCTTGGGGTGAGTCTGGTATGATGCGGGTGCGGCAAGGTTGGCGAGGGGCCTTCGCTCGATCCACGAGCGGAGCCGTGTGGGCGTACGAAAATGACGCTAACCGGAAACAGTAGAGAGCTATCCCTAGCGGATTTGATTGTAGTCGCGACCCAAGATCCGCGAACTCACCGGTTTACTTTGAGCGGACCGGCCGGTGATGGCCTCTTGCTCATCAAGGATGGCCGCATCGTGCATGCCACTTATGGCGACCTTGCGCCAATCGATGCCGCGCACGTCCTCGTGACCGAGCAGAGCGTGGACTTCGAAATCGAGACCGACGCCGAGATCCCCGGCCACACGCTCAACGTCGGCGCCCAGGAGCTCCTAATGGAAGCGATTCGGCGCCTCGACGAAGGACTCTTGAAGCGTCCTCGACGAGTCTCGATCGAGATGGGCGCGAGCGAGGCAGAGTCCCGAAGCGGAAGCTTTGAGGCGGGTCATGGGACGCGTTATCTTCGCCGATACGGGCGCCACCGAAGTCGAAGTGAAGCCCAGTGCTCCCAAGGTCGTCGCGGCCGTTATCGGCATCGCCCTTCTCGTCGCCGGAAGCCTCTTCGCTTGGCGTGCCGGCTGGCTCGTTGTTGAAGAGCACAGAGAGCCGGTCGAGATTTCCGACCTAAACGGCCCGCGCGATGTCGTGCCGGCTCTTTTGTCCGGTATGCCGCCGCCGGCCCCGGAAGATCGTCCGGTGCTCCCGACGACCCTGTGTCGTATACTTCTCGATACGCGTGGGAGCGTATACGAGGTCCGCGTCTTTCAGCCACGCTCGGGGCTCGACGCTTTCGAGCAGGCGGCGATCGCCGCAGTCAGGCTGTATCGTTTTTCGCCGGCCCAGCGTGAAGGCGTTGCCGTGCCGGTCTGGATCATTTGGCCGGTTGATTTCGTCCGCGCCCCGCGTGTTGCGGAA
The DNA here is from genome assembly GCA_963578475.1 of Acidobacteria bacterium bin61. Lineage (GTDB taxonomy): Bacteria > Acidobacteriota > Vicinamibacteria > Marinacidobacterales > SMYC01 > SMYC01. Next base: position 13,042 of record CAUZCL010000076.1, read on the forward strand.
CCGATGGAGCCCGTTCCAGCGAGTCTGTTCAGAGCATCGCGCGACCGCTTGCCTAAACTTCTCGAAGGCCAGCAACCGGAGACACCTTTTCCCGAGCGGCGTCTGCGCCCGAAGATCGACTGCCGACTCCTCATCGACCATCAAGGTAATGCGATCGAGGCCGAAGTCGTCAACCCGCGTGACGAGCTCGAGCTCTACGAAAGGATTGCGCTCGATACGGTAAAGAACTATCGCTTCACCGTGGGTGAGCGTGAGGGTGTTCCCGTTGCAACGTGGATCCCTTGGAGCGTCTCGTTCCAATAAAGTTATGCGTTTCGCCTTGGCCGCGACAATCCTGAGCGCGTTCGCCGCGCATGGCTTCGCGAGTGAGAGCGTTCGTACCCAGGGTCCGTGGATGTTTTCGACCGCGTCGGTGCGGCTCTTACGGCGCGGTTCAGTGCCCGCTATGGCGCCGTTTCGCTCGCGTGGGATGCGGCAGGCTCAGGCGCCGCTTTCACGGCTCTTTTCGCGGGCGAGGCGGATCTCGGCGTGAGCACCCGAACGATCGTGGCTCAGGAGCTCGAGCTCGCGCGTCGGCTCGGGCTAGAGCTCACGGAGACCGCTGTGGCTCTCGACGGTCTCGCAAGCGCGATCGAGACCTCGTCTAACGGAAGCGGCTTGGGCGCAAGCTCGAGGATTATACGAAGAACGTGCCGCCTCACGCGCGCGCGGCACAGAAGTCGACACGTTCGCAAAGATGGATAAGATATGTCATCACGACGAACGGGCCAGAACCCCTCGACAACAACCCATCGCCCCTCGACTATCAACACTATCTTGACCGGCAGCTCGCTCCCGCGGCAGACGCGTTGTTGCACGTGAAAGGCACTTCGCTGAGTAGAATCTTGGATAAGAGATGAGTCTTTTTTGATGACGCGCATGCGGTGGGCCTTCGGGATCGCGGTTCTAATCATGGGGGTATTCTTCGTGGACTTCTGCGCGTTAGTTTTTGAATGCGGCTGCCGATCGCTCTGGAACGGAATCTCGACCTACTGCAACATCCACGCGGTGAGCCGGCCGCATTGTCCGTGGTGCGAGCATCCGCTTGCGGGCGGTGGCGTTGCTTTCGGCGTCACTCTCCTGGCGCAGTGGGCGGTTTTTTTCTTGCCCAGGAACGTGAGCCTCGGGAACCGATGCGCGCTCGCGGTGACAGCCTTT
>CAUZCL010000077.1:0-13345 GCA_963578475.1 Acidobacteria bacterium bin61
AGCAATGCCTTTGATAAAAGTCTTCAACTTCATCGGAGTAAAGAGCTTCAACAAGCCGAAATAGGTCAAGCTCATATGCGTAACCAGCCCGAGGACTACGACGAGACTGTAATAGCCGAGCGCTCCCAGAAGGTCCAACACTTGGCCAACATCGCCAGTTCCTACGAGCTGGGTAATGGTGCGCGCAATCAGCGAGAACACGCCGACAGGTGCCATCAACATGATGAGGTCAACGAGGCGGATCACAACAGCGTTCAAACCTTCGAACATGTCGAGCAGCGGCTTCGCTGTATCCTTTGGCACCTGGATCAACCCGATACCCACGAAGATAGCGACGAAAACGACTTGGAGCATGTTGCGGTTGCTCGAGGCCGACGAGAGAAAATTCGAGGGAACAATATCTTCGAGCAGCTGTAATGGGCCGCGATCGTCTACGACTTCGGCCCGCTCCTCACTTTCGCTGACGTTTTCGGCGAACTCGGCCTGGAGCCTTTCTCTCGCCTCTGGAGGGAGCGCGGCGCCGGGGCGCGCGATGTTCACGAGTAAAAGGCCGATGATGACGGCGATCGCGGTCGTCCCGATATAGATCGCGATGGTCTTGCTCCCGATGCGGGACAGCTTGCTCAAGTCGCTCAGAGAGGCCACCCCCGTGATCAGCGAGGAAAGAACGAGGGGCACTGCAATCAGCTGAAGCCCGTTGATGAAGACCGTGCCGAAAGGAGCGATCCAATCAGAAGTGAACCTACCCCATCCATTGGCGGCGGCGATGACGCCGTAAACGATGCCCGCCAGCAGTCCGAGGATGATTTGCCAGTGAAGCTTCCGATACCAAGGCATAAGGCTGGCGATGATATCAGCTGCCAGCCGTCAGGTGCCAGTCAGGGTTGGTTGTTTGGCGGTACGGGTGAGCTCGCCTCGACTTGATCGGAGGAGGAGATGATTCCAATCGCGCTAGCCGTAGCGCCAGCTCCTGCGAGTAGAAGAAGCAGACCATCGGGAAGGATTCCGTCTGTACCGGTGATGAGGGCAAGACAGGCGGACAAATGAGAGACGCAGGTTCTCGGGACCCACGGGGGCACATCCGACGTTCGACGAACGTCATCCGCCGCCATCCAAGCGAATTGTTCCTCGCGGTCGACAACGAAACAGAGCTCGGCGACATAGTCTAGCTGAACGTTGAGGTCCAAACGTTGTTTTACGGGATAGTCGAATTCTTCATGGCGCAAGGTGAACTCGTAAGTACCGACGGGCGTCTCGCGAATCGCATATTCGCCCGTCTCGTCACTGAGCTCACTAACAAAAGTGGCATTAGTCGCGAGCTGACGGCCGATGACTATCACCTCTTCACGCTCGTCCACGAACTCCATCGCATCGAGCTCTGCGAGCGTCTCGTCGAAATCCGAATCCTGCGAGAGTTTCGCTTCGATATATTTGCGGTAGCGCTCTTTGTCGATTCCGTAGACTCGCCCGATGACGAAGCCTTCGAGAAGCTTTTCCTCCGCCTAAACGCTCGGCAAAAAGGATGCTAGCGCAAGCGTAATGACGGCGAGCTTGTGAGTTCTAAGGTTCTTCATGTCTTCACGTATACGGGCCCGAGACCCAACCTGCTCGGGCATCGAAGTATTTTTTACATTGTTGACGGAAGCTTAGTTGTTAGTTTCAGCTAGGCGAGGTTATTTGTCAAGCGCCCGGATTCTCCGTGGTCGAGTCCGCGCTCGAGGCGATGGCGGAAATCTTGCCGCCCTCGACCTTGAGAGCGCGCTTCCCATCCAGAATATCGAGCAAATCCTGGCCCGCAAGGTCGCGCCGCCACCCTTCCAATAACGGAAGATCGGGAAGCACGCCACGGTGATGGCCCGCTGCAAGAGTTTTGAGATCGCCCCGGGTCGCGAGCATCGAGGGGGCGATCTCTGCTTCGAGAGCGCGCGCATAGAGCCAGGCCTCGAGCAGTCTCGCAACCGAGTCGATATGAGGCGGGACTTTGAACCTTACTTTTTCGGGGGCGGCTTCTTCGATCGGATTCTTCAACCCGTTCTTGACCGCCTGAACGATACTCTCTCCGTCTTTCCCGATTTGGTGCGGTTTGAGCGAGCGGATCTGTTTGAGGTTTTGGATCGAAGATGGGCGCCGGCGTGCAATCTCCACGATGCTCTGATCCCGGATCACCCATCCGCGGGGAAGGTTCCGCGTACGTGCCGTTTGCTCGCGCCACGCCGCCACCTGACGGAGAACACCCTGGCTCGCACTGCTCAGCCCGCTCGTCTTGAGACGTCGGTAATAATCGAGAGGCTCGGGCGTGAGGTAAGTTTTTTCCTCTTCCAGGCGATAGCACTCTTTTTTATCCCAGCCGCCTCGTCCGAGCGCGTCGAGGCGCTCTCCGAGATGTTTGCGGATGTCGAAAAGATAGCGCACGTCCTCGAGCGAATATTCGATCTGCGCTTTCGTGAGGGGCCGCGCCGTCCAATCCGTTAATGTCTCGAGCTTATTGAGCTGTACCCCGGTAACTTTCGAAACGAGCTTGGCGTAGGAGATTTGGTCGCCGTAGCCGACGAACGCCGCCGCGATCTGAGAATCGAAGACGTTTCTCGGAACGACACCTCCTTTCTCATAGAGCGCCGCGAAGTCCTGCTCACCGGCATGGACGATTTTCTCCAAGGATTCGTCGACGAGCAATTCGAAGAGAGGCTCGAGTGTCGAGAGCGCGCGCGGATCGATCACGGCCTCTACTCCTGGAGCTGCAACTTGCACGATGCCCAGCTGAATGTAAAAAGTGCGCTCGCGGACGAACTCCGTATCGAGGGCAAAGGAATCGAAGCTACGGAGCTTCTGGCATAGCTCCTCCAGCTCGTCGGTATGTTCGATGACTACATTTGACATCAAGACCCAAGCGAAAAACGGAATGAGAAACCCATGTCGACGCTGTTGAGAAACTCGCCAAAGCGAGGACTCGCAAGGTTGGACACGACGTCACGGGGATTGTAATGACTCGCCAAGTTAAAAATCTGAAAACCAACACGTATCTTGCGGCTTTTGACGGTGACACCTTTCATCACGCGCAGATCGACCGAAAGAAAATCGGGAAATCGTCCGCCACGATTCCGCTCGCCGAGCGGCAAATAGCCCTCGCTCAAGACGCTATAGGGAAAGCCGGAGCGCCACTCGACGCCCGGCGACACCGTGATGTCGCCTTTGACGTGCCAGATTCCCCAGAACAGAGCGCGGTGGGGCACGTCGTGGCGGAAGAGCGACCTCTCGTTAGCGAGAAAAAGAGGCGTCCTCAAATCCTGGTAAAGCGCTGCGAAGTCGTTCAGATCACCTGTCGTATGCGCACAAGTATAGGACAAGAACAACTCGTTCTTCTCGCGTTTCACGCGAAGAGTGATGTCGAGCTCGCGCGAAAGCGACTTCCCACGCGACGATAGAAGCATCGCGCCCGAGGCTCCGTTCTCGACACGGTCCACAATCATCTCTTTCGAGCCCCGCCGTTCACGGTAGTTCACCCGCAGCTGAAAGTCTTTTGCGAGAACCTGGCTGAGCTCGACATTCCAAGTTGTGCTCCGCGGCAACTCCAGTCCTTCATCGGCCACACGGGGCGCAAAAACAAGCGGAGAGTCGTCCGGCAAACCATCCGGGCCGAAATTTCTCTCGACACGTCTTTGGAAATGATCAAAGCGGTCCGCATATAGCAACACACGATCGTAGAAGATGCCCCAGCCCGCTTTGATGACCGTGCGACCTTTTCGATCGACCGCAAACGCCGTAGAGACACGCGGCGCGAGCTGATGCTCACTCACGAGTCGGTCGTAGTCGTAGCGAAGACCGATGTCAAAGCCCACGCGGTCGGTGAGCCGCCAACGGTCCTGGACGTATGCCGAGACTTGAACGTCTTTGCCGAAAACAGTCGGATTGCCGAGATATTCAACTCTCTGGATGACACCGCCCCCGCTACCGATAATCTCGACCGGCCGACCCATATCCGTGCCACTGAAGCTCGTATAGGAGACATTGCCTCCGATCTTGATGATGTGCTCCCCGAAGAGATCCGGCGGCGCATGGGTACACGAGGAGGCCACCTCGAAACGCAGGCTGTCGCGGTCGAGCTCATTGAAGTAATTGCCCCGCAACCCCTCCGGCGTCAGGCGCGAAGAGGCATCGCCCTTGGGGCCGACGGCAACATCGAATGTTTTCACCGCGACGATCGTTTCGACGAATGTGCGGGAGAAAAAGGACCGCTGCGATACAGCGAGATTCCAGACTTTGCTGTTGAAATCCGGCGACGCGTTCGCCGCGGTTAGTGCGTTCAAGCCGAGATTGTCGATCTCAAGGGGAAAGTAGGAGAACGTCGTCGTGAGATGATGCTTCTCCGCGAAACGAAAATCGAGCTGGGTAAAGCTATCGTAACTCTCAAGTATACGCTCGTCATCGCCAGCTGCGACGTCGTAGACGCGTGAGCGCACGAAACGATAGGCGAGGCCTTGAGAGAACCAGGCTTTGCCTTTCTTGATGGGTCCACTGATCTGGACCTGAGGGACGAACGAGCGGATGCCTTGGATCGTGCCGCCCCTGAAGTTGAAGCTCGGCCACAAGTTCCCGTAGTCCCAATCCCACTCATCCGTGCCGCCCCGCGTTTCGATCTTGGCCACGGCGCCTGTTACCCGGCCATATTCCGCCGAGTAAGGCAAGTTGTTCACTTCAACCGCCTTGATCGCTTTGAGTGGGAGCTCGACAGCGAACTCCCCCGTCACCGGATCCGTAACGTTTGCGCCGTTCACGAGCAGCGTCGACTGACTGGGACGGGCGCCATTGAAGCTCAAGCGCCCATCGGGATCTCGCACGACGCCGGGCATGAGCGGGAAAGATTCTTGGAAACGATCCGAAGGAAGGGGCAGGGCGTCCAACTGCTCCGGCGTGAGCGTGACGACTTCCTCGGGCTCGTTCGCGACGGTATCGGGCGCGACCCCTTCGATCACCACGCTCTCCGAGATCCGCGCAATTTGGAGGCGCACCTGGAGCCGCGTGTCCTCACCCGCCACGACACGTACATCCTCGATTGAATGATCTTCATACCCGGGAAGCACCACGACGAATTGGCAAAGACCGGCAGGTATGTCTCGAAACCTGAATTCGCCGATGGAGCCGGTGACACCGACGAACGCGGCGCCCGGTCCCGTGGTCACCGTCACGAGCACGCCCGAGAGCGGATTTCCGGCGGGACCGCTGACGGCTCCTGCAACCCGTCCGATGCGAGGCTGCGCGAGGGGCGAGCCGGCGGCCGGGAGAACAAAAAGAAGCAATCCGCCCAGAGTCACTCGACCCGGATTCTTGAGCACGCGTGGTTCGCTTTCGGGGAGCTCGACACAGAGGACTGGCTGGCAGCTTCCATTGAGGAGTGTATCACGTCCACCAGGGTGCATAGTTGTGATAGAACTGGCCCCCAAAGGAGCGAAACGTCTTGGACTCTCCCAACTGGCTCAGTGTTCTGCCCCCTCTAATCGCTATCATCACCGCACTCGTCACGAAGCAAGTCTTCTTGTCTTTGTTTGCCGGGATCTGGCTTGGCTGGTGCGTTCTCGACGGCGGCAACGTCGTGCTCGGACTCCGGGATGCGCTCCAGGCTCTCGTCGACGTCTACAAGAGCGAGGGGAACACAAAGACGATCATGTTCAGCGCCCTGATGGGCTCGTTGATTGCCTTGACGCAGCGCTCGGGAGGTGTATCGGGCTTCATTCTGTGGGTGACGGAGAAGGGCTACGTCGTCTCGCGGCGCGGCGCGCAGCTGCTCGCGTCTTTTCTTGGGCTCGGGATCTTCCTCGAGTCCAACATCACCTGTCTCGTATCTGGCTCGATCTCGAGACCGCTCTTCGACAAGTTCCGGCTGTCCCGTGAGAAGCTCGCCTATATCTGCGACTCGACATCGGCCCCCGTTTGCATCCTCATCCCGATGAATGGCTGGGGAGCCTTCATCGTCGGCGTACTCGCAACCCAAGGGGTCGACCGCCCGATCGAAGCGCTTCTGACGGCAAACCTCTTCAACTTTTACGCGTTTCTCGCCGTGGCCTTCGTGTTCTTCATCGTCGTTACTGGCCGTGACTGGGGTCCGATGAGAAAGGCCGAAAAACGGGCGCTCGATACGGGAAAAGTGCTTCGGGACGGCGCCAAGCCCCTCGTTTCCGCAGAGGTTCTGGCGCTTTCGACCAAACAAGGCGTTCAGCCACAGGCACGCAACATGATCGTTCCGTTGTTGACGATGCTCGTGGCGATGCCGGTCGGCCTCTACATCACCGGTGGCGGGGATATCCTCGCAGGGAGCGGATCCACCTCGGTGCTCTGGGCCGTGCTCCTCGCGATCACAGTAGCCTACGTCCTCTATACGGTGCAGCGCATCTTCAGTCTGAGCGAGTTCATGGAGCTCGTCTTGAACGGGATTGGCGGGCTGATGCCGGTCGCGCTCCTTATGATGATGGCTTTTGCGATCGGCGCCATGTCGACAGAGCTTCGAACAGGCGAGTATCTCGCCGGGCTCTCCGAAGGCCTCCTCAGCCCTTCGCTCGTGCCCACCATTCTCTTCGTGCTGACTGGCTTCATCGCCTTCTCCACCGGAACATCCTGGGGCACGTTCGCTATCATGCTACCGATTGGCATCCCCATGGCCGAGGTCATCGGAGCTCATCTCCATCTGACGATCGGCGCCGTGCTTGCGGGCGGGATCTTCGGCGACCACTGCTCTCCCATCTCGGACACAACCATCATCTCGTCCATGGCCGCGGGCTCGGATCACATCGACCACGTGAACACCCAGCTCCCCTACGCGCTTGCAATTGGGGGGGCAGCCACGATTTGCTTTCTCGTTGCCGGCGCGATTATTTGATTTTCGCTTCAGCTACCGGCTAACACATCGATAAAGACATCGACGCTTGAGTGGCAGCCGGTAGCAGGTAGCTCCACTAATATCAGAGAGCGCGAATCACTAGAACTGTGGCGTCGTCCGTCGGGGCTCCGCCACTGAAGCGACGGACGTCGCTCAGAATGGTTCGACAGACTTCAGCCGCGGCCGCGCCTTGGTGCTCTTTCAAGATCTCGAGCAAACGGCTCCGCCCATAGTCCTCGTCCTCCGCGTTGCTTGCTTCGGTGATGCCGTCGGTATAGAGACAAAGGAGGTCACCGCTCTCGAGTTGAACGAATTGTTCGAAATAGCGGGAGTTGTCGAAAAAGCCGAGTGGAAAGCCACCGGAGCGCAAGAGCTCCACCTGTCCATTCTTGCGAAGCACGATCGGAGGAGGTGTCCCGCGTTGATATAGATGAAGCGCCGCGCTTGCGCATCGAGCACCAAGTAGAACAGCGTGACATATTTCGCTTTCGGGCCCGTCGAGGCGTGAATGAGCTCGTTCGTGCGCTGCAGGATCGCCCTCAACGCGAGCTCGCGTTTCGCGAGCGTATAGAACGTCGCGCGCATAGCGGCCACGACGAGCGCCGCGGGTGCGCCTTTGCCCCACACGTCCGCCATCGCAACGGCCCAGCGATCGCTTCCGAGCGGGATGTAATCATAGTAGTCGCCGCCGACTTCGTAGGCCGGCTCGATGACCGCGGCGATGTCAAAGCCGTCGAGACGAGGCGCGCCCGGTGCGAAGGACCCGTCCGAGCAGATCCTCAGCGGGCTCGAGCCTCCGAGCTTCACGCGCGGTTTCGCTTTCGGCTCGCGCACGCTGGCAAACGATGACTCCGCCATGGCGCTCGCGTATGTAGATACTGGCGGATTCGAGCTCGAAAAGCGCACTCGAGCCGGCCAACACATGATCGGCGGTGTGGCTCAGGTCCAAGGAGCTCCCTAGAGTCCCCAGGGTATCGAGCAGAAGCCGCGCCTCGGAAGAGGCTCGAGCTTCACTTGCCAGTTTCGACATAGCCGATCAGTCTAACAAAGGCGCTCACTCTCGGCCAGATCTCGTGGCGATTTTCCAAATACCGAGCGTCAATACCGGAAGTAGATAGACGGCCCAAAAACCGTAAGTAATGGCCCGGTAACCGGTGGAGATCAATTCCTCCAGACCCGCCTGAGCGAGCAGCGTCGCTAGAGCGAGCAGGACGACCGCGACCACTGGACGCATTCCCGACGGGAAGTGCTTCCTCCGTTCCTCGAAAGAGCGCGAAAGACGCTCGTTGAAGGCGTGGATGAGTCCCGTCCCCGTCTCGACAAGTGTGCCGAGAAGCACGATTTGGAATGTCAGTAGAAGGGCGCGCGAGCCGACGCGCTCGAGCAGGAGGATGGACGGTACCGTCTCGGACAAGACCTGCGGGTAGAGCCCCAACATCGCCACATAAAAGAAGAACCCCGGGATGATCGCGATGGGTCCCAAGAGAACGCCGGCTGTTAACGCCTCTTTGCGGTGCCTCTGATGGCGAATGGCGAAGAGAACGGCCGGCAGTATGCCGACATTATAGGCGGCATATTCGATCCCGCCCAGGAACCAGCCTGGCTTGATCTCGAAAGCACCCAGCGTCGCAACAATGTCATCACCAAAGGAGACGAAGCACGCGACGAAAAACGCCAGGTAGACCGCGTAGAGCACGAGCGACCAAAAAGAGAGGAATTTCTCGACGAGCGCCGTGCCCTTCAGCACGAGAAAACCGATGCCGGCCATCATCATCGCGACCCCAACGAGATAAGGCAGCGAGAAGATCTGCTGGACGATGCTCCCCGCCGCCGCCGCGATAACGGACAAAACGATGATCATCATGAACAGGTAGCAGACCTCATAAAGCCACCATGCCGGACCGAGGAGAAGTCGGGAAAAGCTGCGATACTCGTACATTTTCGTTAGACGCGCGAGCTCGAAGGTCACCGCACCTACCGCGCTCCAGATCACCGTCGAAACGAGCCACATCGCGAGAAGGCCACCACCTGGACCAAAGTTCAGGAAAAACTCGACGAGCTCACGCCCGGTGCCGTAGCCCCCAGCGATGACCAACGATTGAAAAACGAATCCCGGCAGTAGGTACTTCTGGAAGAACGCGGAGTTGAACATGGCCTGCGTTGATACTTCAATTGGCGCTCTGGATGCAAACAGAGCATTGAAAGCGTTTTGAACCGCAGAGCGATTTTGATTGGTTAGATTTCGCTCCGAAACGGATTCTGACCACTCTACGGCTAGTCAGAGAAATCGAGGATGACAGGGGCGTGGTCGGAGGGTTTGCTTCCCTTGCGTTCGTCGCGGTCGACGAAGGCACCCTGGATCCGCTCGGCCAAGGGCTTCGAGACGAGAACGCCGTCTATGCGGAGGCCGTTATTTTTATGGAAGCCTAGCCGCCGGTAGTCCCACCACGAGTAGATGCCCCCCTCAGGATGCACGACACGGAAAGCGTCGACGAGCCCCCAGTCGATGAGTCGGTCAAAGGCGCTACGCGCCTCATGGTGACACAGCACGGTTTCGGCCCAGAGCTCGGGCTGTTTGACGTCTTTGTCGTCGGATGTGATATTGAAGTCGCCGCAGACCGCGAGCGGCTTCTCGGGGTCGGTTTTAGCTTCGAGATATTCGTGGAGGCGCGATAACCATTCGAGCTTATAGCTCCACTTGTCCGAGGTCACATCACCGCCATTGGGCACGTAGATCGAGATCATCCGCACGCCTGCGACATCGGCCGCGATCAGCCGCGCTTGGGAATCGTCGCCGCTATCCTCGAAAGAGCGCGTCACGTTCCCTGGCGGTACCTTGCTCAAGATGGCGACGCCGTTATAGGTCTTTTGCCCAAATATCGCGGAGTGATAGCCCGCTTGCTCGAGCCTGAGCGCGGGGAACGCCTCCTCAGCCATTTTTAGCTCTTGCAAACAAATCGCATCCGGCTCATGGCGTTCGAGAACACCCAAAAGGCGATCGAGGCGCGCCCTTACCGAGTTGACGTTCCATGTGATGATGCGCATCGGGCGGGAATTATACCAGCCGCTCGCATTGCCTCCATGTCACACCTTGCGTTAGGATGCCGCGTCCGTTCGTCGAGGTGAGAAATACATGAAGGCGTTTTTTCCGATGCGTGGTAGCGAGCTCGGAGCACTCTCGTTCTTGATTCTGTTCTCGGTCGTGTCTTTCATGCCCCGCTGGCGCACGATCGAAATTGCGGGGATGGCCGCTTTCGGGTGGTTCATGGCGGCGCTCATGGTGATCTCGCCCGCGGTCGCGCTTTTGGTCTTCCTTCGCGAGCGACGCCCTTAGAAAATGCTCATCGAACGCGTACTCGTCCTGTTCTATCTCGCGGGATGTATCGGCATCGGCATCTATGCTTCGAAGAGAGTCCTCGGCTCGCGCGACGAATATTGGGTTGCCGGACGACGTATCGGGACGTTCGTCAACGCCATGGCGATCATGGCGAGCCTTGCGAGCGGAGGATCGATCATCGGGGTCATGGGACTCGCCTATTCTCAAGGCATCCCGGCGACGCTCGCGCTCTTCGCGGGCGCGGTGATTGGTTTTCCGCTTGCGTCACTGCTCGTCGCGCGTCCACTGCGAAATTTCGGCCGGTACACGATCACAGACTTTCTCGCGTACCGCTACCCTTCGGCGATCGTCCGCTACCTCGTGCCCATCCTCATCATCATCGCCTTCACGATTTACATCGTCGCGCAGATGAAGGCCGCGGGGATCACCGCCAATGCGCTCCTCGGCATCCCCTATGACACCGCGCTCACATTAGCGACCGTCGTCTTCATCCTCTACGTCTCGATAGGCGGGATGATCGCCATCACTTGGACCGACGTCATCCAGGGACTTCTCATGCTCGCCGTGGTGGTGGGGACGGCGCTCGTCATGGTCTGGCGTGTCGGCTCGCCCTTCGAGCTCATGGACCAGGCAACGCGCGTCGCGCCCGAGCTCGGTCGCGTCACCAATCAGCCTGTCTCGAGCTATCTCGGCTATTTCGTGATCTGGGCTACCGCCATCCCTGTCATCCCTCATATTGTCATGCGTGTATTCACCGCGAAAGACGCGCGCGGCGCGCAGTTATCGCTCAATCTAGCGATGATCGCCTATAGCATGATGATCCTCGCAGCATGTCTCGCGATCGTGCCCGTCGGCAAGCTGAACTTCCCCGGGCTCGCAGATGCGGATCAGGTTTTTCTCCGCGTGATGGAATCGGAGTTCCCGCCAGTCATCCGTGGGATTGCCGTCGCCGCCGTCCTGGCAGCCGTGATGTCCACCACCGATGCGCTCCTGCTCGCGTGCAGCTCTGCCATCGCGCACGATCTGCTCGGGAACGTTTTGCGTGAGCGCGCGAGTGAAAGAGTCAACACCGCCATCCGCATCGGCTCCGCCTGGGGAATCGGACTCCTGGCGCTCTATTGGGCGTTCTCCCCTCCCGAGCTCATCTCCCAGTTCTACACGGCCGGAGTGGGGATTCTCAGCGCGAGTCTCTTCGTCCCGACCGTCGCCGGCATCTGGTGGAAGCGCGCGAATCTGCTCGGCGGCGTTCTCGCTCTCGTACTCGGTGCCGTCACGTATGTCCTGGTGCATTTCGGCATCCTCGACGTCGGGCTCTCACCCATCCTCGTAGCCCTCCCCGCCAGCGCGGTCGCAATGCTTGTCGGTGGTCTCGTTGGGCGCCCCGAATCCGACGCCATGCTCGAGCAGATAGTGAACCTCCACAGAAGTGACGCCGAGACGACGTGAATTTCGATCCCGGCTTCACTTGGATTCTCGGCGCCACGCTCGTCGCTTATGTCGTCGGCCTCTACGCACTCGCCTTTCGCATGCGCGGGCGCATCCAGAACAGCGAGGACTTCATCGTCGCTGGCCGGCAGCTCAGCTTCCCGCTGGCGACAGCAACGCTTCTCGGCACATGGTTCGGCGCCGGAACAATTCTCGCCGCCGCCGACGAAGTTCGCCGCGAAGGATTGCAAAGCGCCGCGCTCGAGCCCTTCGGCGCCGGCTTTTGTCTCATCGTGGCTGCATTATTCTTCGCACGTCCTCTCTGGGAGATGAAACTCCTCACGGTAAGTGATTTCTTTCGCCAAAGGTTCGACAAGAGGGCGGAGGTCATTTCCGCCGCGGTGATGGTGCCGAGTTATTTTGGCTGGATCGCCGCTCAGTTGGTGGCCTTCGCAGGGATGCTCAATTTGTTCTTCGGTCTCGATATGACGGCGGGTATCTTGCTCGTCGCCGTGGTGGCCGTCGGCTACACACTCATGGGCGGCATGTGGTCGGTCACGTTGACCGACGCGTTCCAAATCAGTCTCGTCTTGATCGGACTCGCCGTCCTCGGTTGGACCACGCTCGTGACGCTCGGCGACGGTAGCATGCTTTCCGGGCTCGCCCGCCTATGGGCCGACACCCCACCGGAGATGCGCGAGCCCATCCCCACAGGATCGATACAGCTTCTTTTTGAGTGGCTCGCTATTTTCGCCGTGGGGGCTCTCGGCAACGTACCAGGTCAGGATTTGATGCAGCGCATTTTTTCGGCGCGCTCGGCGCGCACCGCGGTGAACGCTTGCTATGCCGGCGGTATTCTCTACATCATTTTCGGTCTCATCCCTGTCACCCTCGGGCTCGCGGGGCGCATCCTGGCACCCGACAGTCTCGAGCAGGCCATTCTCCCTGCGCTCGCTCACAGCTTCTTGGAACCGCTCCCCGCCGTCATCTTCACGGTCATTCTCGCTTCCGCGGTGCTCTCCACGATCGATAGCGCCATCCTCTCCCCAGCTAGCGTTTTGTCGCAGAACGTTCTCGAATATGTGAACCGCGGCTTCTTCTCTCCACTGACCTTGACGCGGATCGCGGTCGTGATCGTGACCGTTGCCAGCCTCGGCTTCGCCTTTGCCGGCGAGAGCGCCTACACGCTTCTCGAAGGCGCTTACGAGCTTCCTCTAGTCGGGATGTTCGTGCCGCTGGCCATGGGCCTCTATCGCAAACCAGATTCGCCGATGCCGGCGATCGCATCCATGCTCGTCGGGCTCGCGCTCTGGCTCGTTCACTACTTCGCGGACTGGAGCTACTTCTTCGAGCCCTGGACATCGGATCTTCCGCTGAAGCCCCCGGCCTCTCTGACGATGACCGCATTCAGTCTGCTCGTCTATCTCGTCACCGAGCTCGCCACAAAGAAAAGACCGACGTGATCGATCAAAAAGAAAGAAAAGCAAAGAAGAGCCCGCCTGCGCCCCTCGCGAAACTATCTCACCTCGAAGGCACCGGCCGCCATTCTTCAGCATCGCTCTGGCGAGATCTGACGCCGCTCACAACCGCTCCTGTTCTTGCGCTCTTCGGTCGGGCAAGAATTAAGCGACCAAAAGCATCTCCTCTCGTCTTCATTCTTTTCTTGTCTTTTCTTTGCGCCTTTGCGACTTTACGTTACGCTTTTCCTAATATTG
>CAUZCL010000078.1:0-12545 GCA_963578475.1 Acidobacteria bacterium bin61
TAGTCACGCTCGCGGGCCATCTTTATCGTGAGGGAGAGCTTCTGGCCGTCGCCCAGCGTCTCCTCGAGGCGACAGGATTCCACGAGAAGCACCCGCCCCTGTTCTCCTGATGGGGCGGCCTTGCAACGCTGTCTCGCGACGAAGCTCGTCCATTTGCAGAAAACGTCACCCCAACGCCGCTCTGCTTCGCGTCGGTCGAGTTTTGGCACACTACGGGGTCGGTCGGGTCCGTCGGTTCAGCATCACCTCACGAATCATCTGGGCACCAGCTGTCGTATTTACGTCGGTACCGCAACGAGGTATAACGGACTTGATTCCTTGCGGCACCCCCACTACCCTCTGAGGTGGAACAACCCTCAGGAGGTAAGAGATGCGCCAAACCGCACCGTCGAGTGAACGAAGCTCTCGACAACGAACCCGTCCGGCCCACCATGATTTAGCCCGCTTGGCTCTCATCCTCGCGTCGCTCCTCGTCGCCATCGCGGGGGCCTCCGCTTCTCAACAAGGAGGCGACGAGGTGGGAAGGCTCGTCATCCGTGGGGGGATTCTGATTGACGGCACCGGCACGCCGGCGAGAGGTCCAGTGGACATCGTCGTGGAGGGCGGCCGCATCACCGCCATCGTCGGGGCCGATCCCGTTTCGGTGGCACGAGGTGGCGGCGAGCGACCGAGTGGCGATCGCACCATCGACGCGGCCGGCCTGTACGTTCTCCCCGGCTTCATCGACATGCACGCGCACATTCCCAGCGGCCGCGGCCAGCGCCCTTTCAGCCCCGACTATGCCTACAAGCTCTGGCTCGCGCATGGGGTCACGACCCTTCGCGACGCCGGGACGGGCGCCGGGCTCGAGATTTTGTCCGAGCATCGCCGGCGAAGCCTGGCAAACGAGATCGTGGCGCCGCGGATTTATCCCTATGTGAGGTGGCGCGGCGCCAACATGTCGATCGACGAAGCACGCGCGCGCGTCCGCGAGCTAAAAGCTCAAGGCGCGGCCGGCATCAAGCTCGGCGGTGTCTATCCGGACCTGCTCGAGGCCATCGCCGATGAGGCCGACAAGAACGACTTGCCCATCGCTCAGCACAACAGCCACACCCAACGCGGAAACGCCACGGCTCTCGATGCGGCGCGGGCCGGCGTCACGAGCATCGAGCACTGGTATGGGGTGCCCGAGACAGCGATCTTGGACCGGCAGAACTTTCCCAACGACTACAATCAAAGCGACGAGCTGGCTCGATTCCGCTACGCCGGCAGACTGTGGCGCGAAGTCGATCCCGAGCTCATGCAGCAGGCCCTCGAAGAGTTGGCGGCAGAGGGTATCGCCTGGGACCCCACTTTCAGCGTGTACGAGGCCAACCGCGATCTGTCGAGGGCCCGTCACTTGCCCTGGCACGCGCGCTACACGCTTCCGGCGCTTTACGGTTTCTGGGAGCCCAGCGAAGAGAATCACGGCTCCTACCATCACGAGTGGACCAGCGAAGACGAGGCGGCCTGGTCGCAGAACTTCCGCATCTGGATGGACTCGCTGCGTGCGTTTGCCAAGGTAGGAGGCAAAGTAATCACGGGATCGGATGCAGGCTCGATTTACAATCTGTACGGCTTCGGTTACATCCGGGAGCTCGAGCTCCTGCAAGAGGCCGGGTTCCGGCCGCTCCAGGTCATCCGCGCGGCAACCTCAACCTCGGCGGAAGTCCTCGGTGAGGAAGATCTCGGTCAGGTCCGGGTCGGCTTTCTCGCCGACCTCATCGTCGTAAACGGTAATCCGGTGAAGGACCTGAAGGTGCTGTTTGGCGATTTCGGCTCGGGAGGCATCCGCTACACGATCAAAGGAGGAGCGGTGTTCGATGCTGCGCGCCTCCTACGTGAAGTGGGGGAGATGGTCACGCAAGCGAGAAGGCGCGCGACGACCGAGGGAGAGCAACGCCAGGACTCGAAGGGCAAATAAACGTGGGCAATCGATTTCGAGGCCCCGGTTCGAAGGGAGCATAACTTAAACGTAACGGCGTCCGAGGGCGTCCGTAAGTGGTAACTCGATTCGTCACTTATCTGGGGCGACCACGAATCGACGACAAGCTCGACGTAACTCGACAGTACCCTTCGTACTTGCCGAGGCGCGTGCCGTTTTTGAAAAGGCATCGCTATTTTACTCGTGGGAACAGCTCGGCGGAAGAGGTGCAAGCACGCGTAGGAGACTACCTGGCTAAAAATGGCTTCGAGGTCCGGCTCAGCGAGGACCCACCCGAGGCCAGCCGGCACCACCCCGAGTTTAGCGCTCCACCACCGCCTTCGACAGAGACTCCCGTGAACTTGATCGCACGAGCTCGAAACCGACGGCCCTCGGGGCCCACTCTGTTCGCTCACGTCGATATCGTTACTTCGGACATCCGGAACCTCGATGACGTGATAGGGTGCGGCGGCGATTGGGACAACTTCATCTCGTGGTTGAAGCGCTCTGCCGCTATCGACGCTCGCTCGAGCCAGCGTGCCACGGTGTTGCGGGAACGACCCGTGAGACGGGCCGTGGCAGAAATGCTTACGCCCTCGACTCGCAGGCCCGCTACTTGGTCGAACTCCCTGCGAGTGCAGCGAAGTGTTTAAGGGAGACCGATCAACAGCGAACGGAGCAAGCACCGTCGAGTCCGTCGTATCCTTGGATACCAATCGCTACCGGTCCTCGAAGCGAAGTTAACGGAGGTCACGCGGAGTCGAGCGCTCGACAAGCAGGCCAAAGTGGGGTAAACCATGTGTCAGGAGTCGCCACGACAGAGCAATTATCAAAAGGGGAAATCGATGCGAGTAAAAAAGATTCTGGGGGCTTTCATTATTGTATTTTTGCTTTTCTCTGTTAGCAGTTCAATTGCTCAGGTTGTTAGAGCTAATCCTGGACAGGACGTGGTGGCGGTGTCCCAGTCGATTTTTGACGGACTGACCTTTCGTTCCGTCGGCCCGGCAACGTTCTCCGGCCGCATCACGGATTTCGCGGTGTTCGAGCCAGATCCCGCCATCTTTTACGTTGCCACTCCGCATGGTGGTCTTTGGAAGACCGAGAACGGCGGAACTACTTGGGAGGTACTGTTTTCAGACCGGCCGGATGTGGTCTCCATTGGCGACGTGACGATCGCCCCCACAGATCCCAGCGTTGTATGGATTGGCACTGGCGAGAGCGCAGGGTTCCTGTGCGCTTCTTGGGGAAACGGTGTGTACAAGTCGACGGACGGAGGCCGAACCTGGCAGCGCATGGGTCTCACGGATACAAGGCATATTGCACGCATCATCGTCGATCCCGTCGACTATGACGTAGTCTACGTTGCGGCCACCGGCCACATGTGGGGCCCGAACAAGGAGCGTGGAGTTTTCAAGACTACCGACGGCGGCGCTACGTGGACTCATGTGTTATTCATCGACGAGGACACGGGGGTTGCGGATCTCGTGATGGATCCTTCAAACAACAAGGTGCTCTATGCGGCAACCTACCAATATCGTTATGCCACTTGGGGTAGTAACCTGTCTGGGGCTGGCAGTGGGATCTACAAGTCAACAGACGCGGGACTGACCTGGAAGAGGCTGACTAGCGGCATTCCCTCTGGTCCGTTGGGTCGGATCGGCCTGGATATCTACCGCAAGAATCCCCGCGTGGTGTACGCAATAATCCAGCACGAAAACGGGAGAGACGTCTACCGGTCGGACGACGGCGGCGCAGGCTGGAGACGAATGAACGAAGCGGGTTTGAGGGTCATGGGTCACGGGTTCAAGTTTTATAGTCAGATCCGTATCGATCCGAATGATGACCATCGTATCTATGTGTACGGCGTGGGAATGTATATGTCGGATGACGGCGGAAAAACATTTGTCACCAACGCGAACGCCGTGCAATCAGGCTTCTGGCCCGCGACCACATGGGGGTTCCTCTACAATACACGCAGCGATCACCGTACCATGTGGATTGATCCCGCAAACTCCCGCCATCTCATGAGCGGAACGGATGGGGGAATATTCGTGTCGTGGGATCGAAGCAAAACCTGGGAAATGATCGACAACATGGATCTCGGTGAGTACCACCGGGTGGGTTTCGATATGGATACACCTTACCGAGTTTACGGAGGTATGCAAGATAATCGCTCGTGGGGCGGACCCAGTGCGGTACGGAGTTACCTCGGCATCGGCAACGGGGATTGGTTCTTGGTTGGCGGTGGGGATGGCTTCTGGACGTGGGGGGACCCGAATGATTCCCGAATTATCTACGCCGAGTCGCAGTACGGCAACATGAGTCGGGTGGATCGAATCACTAATGAGCGCAAATCGATAAAACCGCATTTGGGACCTGACGACACACTGCGTTGGAACTGGGACACGCCGATTGTCATTTCGCCACATACCCCGGGAACTATTTTCACGGCAGCCAATCGGGTATTCAAATCCACCGACCGAGGCCATTCGTGGAAGGTGATCAGTCCTGATCTGACGGCGCAAATGGATAGCAAAGCGCTCTCTTTAATGGGAGTGCTTGGAAAGGACCTCAAGATCAGTGGAAATTCTTGGGATGGAGGCCCTAATACTTCCTACGGCAGCATCGTCATGTTCGCGGAATCCCCGAAGAAGGCAGGGCTCTTTTATGCTGGGGCAGACGATGGGACCGTGCATGTGTCGAAGGATGATGGCGAGACCTGGACCAACATTAGTAACAACTTTCCCGGGCTACCCAAGAATACATATGTGGCCCGACTGGTTCCATCGGCTTTTAGCGAGGGAACGGTTTATGCGGTTTTTGACGGCCATCGCAGCGATGACTACAGCACCTACGCGTACGCGAGCACCGATTATGGCGAGACTTGGACATCAATTGCGAATGATATTCCGAAAGGTTTCACGGTTCGTTCTCTTTTGGAAGATCTGAAGAACCAAAACGTGCTGTATCTGGGGACTGAATTCGGCTTATTCGTGTCTCTCGATAAGGGGATGCACTGGGCCCGCCTTAAGGGTAGTAATTTGCCAACCGCGGCTATTTTTGACATGGCGCAGCACCCACGCGAGAACGACTTGATTCTAGCAGTACACGGACGCAGTATTTGGATCCTCGATGACTTGACACCGATCCAGCAGGCAGCGGAGGCCTTGGCGACGAAAGCCTATCTATTTGACATGCGCCCGGCAACGGAGTTCAACCCTGCGAACGACCGTGAGTGGATGGCGGGTGCAAGTCGATTCTGGGGCAACAATCCGGCTTTCGGCGCGACGATTAGCTACTATTTGAAGGATCCTTCCAAGGATATCAAGATCCGCGTACGTGATATGAGCGGCGAACTGGTTCGCGAGATGGGCCTGGACGAGCTGCAAGGAGCTAATCGCGTGGGGATCAACAGGATTCAATGGAACCTGCGTCACCAGCCCCTACCCGTGCCGAGTAGCTGGCCTCCCGAAGAGGAACTCAACAAATTTTTCCTGCCAGACCCGCCACGCGCCCACTCGTTCCACAAGATCCAGCGAGAGGAGTTGAATCCGTTGAATGGGCCCTTTGTCTTGCCGGGCGAATACCAAGTCACTCTCGGTATTAACGGGAAAGATGTTGCTACGAAATCGGTTATGGTACTTGGAGACCCCCTGATTCCAATCACTGATTCCGACCGAAGGGCTCTGCATGACACTCTTATGACGCTCCAAGGGATGCAGCGTGCGGCCTACGAAGCAGCTGGAGCAGCCAACCTCTTGAGTGAGCAGATGAATGCGGTACAGAACGTTCTGGAGACCGTGGCGAATCCTCCAGCTGGAATCAAGACCGCATCAGAAGCACTCGCCAGCCGGATCACGGATCTTCGGAGCCGACTCGTGGCGCCGCAAGGTGAAAGAGGCGGCTTACCTTCGAAGATCGGCGCGCTAAAGACAAGCATTTGGGGCTCGACCTCTTTGCCCACCGAGGCCCAGATGCGCAACGTGGACGAGTTGGGAAAGGAACTGGAGAAGGCTGTCAACGACGCGAATAGCGAAATCAGCGTTGGGATGCCTCAGCTCTACAAAGCGCTCGCGGACAGCAACCTTTATGTTACGCTTCCACGGATTAAGGAGATAGGGACGTCGTCCAGTAGGCCCCCCAACGAGTAGTGTCCCCAAAGTTCGACTAAATCTAATCAACAGCTAACGACGCAAGCACCGGGAGCTCTCGAACGTGGCTCGAAGCTGGATTCAGCGGCGATCGTGCTAGGTGAAGTCAAGTCAAGTTTGGTCCCGCCGGTGTCCTGCTGCCAGGCTCGGTTCCGACCCGGGAGGTCGACATGAAAAAACTCTGGATCGTTTGGATGTTGACGGTGCCCGCTGCCTCCGGACAAGACCTACCCTCGGACGAGGTGAAGGGTGCAGAGGATACCGTTGCGACGTTCTCGATCGTGGCTCGTGACCCGGCGACGGGAGAGCTCGGCATCGCGGTGCAATCCCGTGCCTTTCGCGCCGGGCGGACCGTACCGTACGGCAAGCCCGGGGTGGGAATGATCGCCTCCCAGGCGGGGGCAGCGAGAACCCCATACGGTGGGAAAGGCATGGAGATGCTGGAAGCCGGCCTTTCGCCTGAGAAGATCATCGAGCGCCTGACCAAACCCGACGAGGGTCGCGACGTGAGACAGGTTGCGGTGATCGATAACCAGGGGCGCGTCAAAGCCTACACGGGGGTAGGCTGTGGCGAATGGGCAGGCCACATCGAGGGCGACCAGTTCTCCGTACAAGGGAATATCCTGGCCGGCGAAGAGGTGGTGCGGGCCATGGCACGGACGTTCGAAACGACAAAGGGAGAGCTGGCCGAGCGACTGATGGCGGTGCTGGAAGCGGGCCAGGCGGCGGGTGGCGACGCCCGCGGCATGCAGGCGGGAGCCATCTGGGTGATGGAACCCTACCACCCGTCGCACGAGACGGAAGGCTCCGATCGCTATCGCGGCGTGGACATCCGCGTCGACGACAGCCCCAACCCCTTAAAGGAGCTCCGGCGCCTGTTGAACATCACGCTCGCCGGGCGGCATTCTCGGATGTCTCGCCGTCTCGCCGAGGAAGGCAAGTTCCGCGAGGCGATCGAAGCTCAGGAAAAAGCGCGATCGCTCAACCCGGCCGACAACGTGGTCTACGGGCTGGCGCAACGCTACGCTCAGGCTGGCGGCGCCGCGAAAGCGATCGAAGCTCTCGCGGAAGCGATTGCCCGAAATCCCCGATGGAAAGCGCTGGCCGCGCGAAACGTCGCCTTCGACAAAATAAAGGACCACCGGGACTTCAAGAAGCTCGTTCAGGAAGACTAAAACATGGGCTAGCACGCCCGGAGAGGGTACTGTCAAGTTGGCGAATCGCGCCCCAATATCGTAGGGCTCGATGATGTGCCGCCAACCATATCTTGGAGTCGAATCGGCGTTGAACCCCTCAACTTGACAATACCGCAAGGAGGCATGCCGAGGGAAGGCGCGCTCTCGGTCGAAGTCCCCGGAGCGATGGGAGGTGCGGTCCTGGCCGTGGAGCGTTACGGGACGAAGCCACTGGGCGAGGTGCTGGCGCCGGCCATCGAGATCGCGGCGGCGGGTTCCCGATCACCGACCGTCTCGCTCGTTCACTCGAGCTCAGCCGCGAGAAGCTCGGAAAGTTCCCCTCGACCCGGAAAATCTGGTTCAGAGATGGCGCGCCGATCGAGGCCGGCCACGTGCTGGTGAACAAAGACATCGCGATGATAGCGGTGCCCGTTCTGGCCATCGAGCCCACGCTGATCGCCGGAGAACCGACGCCGGTGCTTCAGGGTGATGTCGGTGTTTCCGGAGGCGGCCGGTTCTACGACCCGGACGGCAGAAGATTCCTGATGTTCAAGGGGTCATCACGACCGCCGCCCCGCACCCACCTCGTCGCGGTGCAGAACTGGTTCGAGGAGCTGAAGCAGCTCGCCCCAGTGACGCAGTAGCAGACGAGCGGCAACTTGCATCTTCAGAATCTGCAGCGCGGGCTCGGACCCGTGCTGCTTGGGGACGACGTCGATCGCTAGGACGGCACGCAATCTGGTTCTCTTGGGTCTCGTGGTCGCGGTCTGGAACCCCGCCACGAGAAGTTTGGCTGAACAAACCGGAGAGAGTAGAATATTCTACACAGTTGTCAGAAGGCAGCCAATGCTCTCTGGCGTGTGTGTTGCAAAATGATCATCCGTTCATCGGCACTCGCTGCGGCCCTTCTCACAGCCGCGCTAGTCGACGCAAAGTCGCTCTCCTTTACTGACTATGTTGCACTCGCCCGTAGTTACGGGGAAGGAGAATATGTTCGCTCCGTCGACGAGTTCCAGTCGGCGTCGAAGCGTTTCCTCCGGTCCGCGGGGCCTCGCCTACGCCGGACTCACCCGCCGTCAGTGCTCAAAGCAGCCGTTCTGTTGCATACCCAAACAGCGATCGTGAAGTCCAATCAGGGAGATGAAGCGCTCCGGAATCTACACATCAAGATTAGTGAAAGTCTTGCTGAGACGCTCGGGCGAAACGAATTCACCCGTGCGTGGCGGCGATCGATTGGCTACTACTACCAATCGCTTGGTGAACCGGCACTCGCCAAGGCCTCGCTACAGCGTTTACTCCGCGACTATCCGAGCGCGTTTCTTGCCCTTGGTGTAGTTCATGAGTCTAGCGTCGCGATCGGCGCTCGTGCGCGCGGTCGAGCTCGACCCGCGTCATGTCAACGGGCTACTGACGCTCGGACAGCTCGAAGGGCGGGATGGACACCACGAACGCGCCCTTGAGCTGCTCGACGAGGTCACGGCGCTCGCGCCCCAGCTCGAAGCGCCGTACTATTACCGCGCGGCTGTCCTCGATCTCGAAGGCGATAGCGCCGGGGCGATCGAGGCTCTCGAAAAGGGAGCACGACTCGCTCCGAAGGATGCGCGCTTTCAACGGATGCTCGGAGCGTCGTATTTGAAACTGGAACAGTGGTCTGCTGCAGAGCAGGCTCTCGAGGCCGCACTCGAAAACGGTGCGCGCTCTAGCGACGTCTATCTCGATTTGGGACGCGCTTATCTCGGCCAGGAGCAGCTCGTCCCCGCGGGACAGGCGTTCGACCAAGCCCGAGCGCTCGCTCCGGATTCCGCCGAGCCGCTCTTGCAGCTCGGCTATATCGCGTGGATGCTTTCCGACTACGATCGCGCGGTCGAGCTTCTCGAAGCGTGCCTCGCTAGAGATCCCGAGCTCATGAGAGCTCATCACTTCTTGGGTCTGATTGCTCTACGCAAACGGGACTTCGATCGCGCGGAAGAGCAATTTGCGGAAGCGCTCGACTACGATCCGGGTTTTGCCGAAGCTCACTTCAATCTGGGGAAGATCTATCTTCGGCGCAGGGAACCGGAGCGCGCCGTCGCCCGGTTCCAGCAAGCGATCGAGTACCGCTCGGACTATAAAGAGGCTTACTATCAATTGAGTTTTGCGTATCGGCGTCTCGGACGAGAAGAGCTCGCAGCCGAGGCACTGGCGCGTTTCGAGAAGCTCGACGAAGCTTCTCGTTGAATCCAAGGAGGTAAACCATGCATCGATGGATGCTCGCGCTCTTCCTGGCGCTTCCCGTCCCTCTCGCTCAGGCGGGTCCCGCGGGTCCCGATAACATCGTCGCGACATTCTCCATTGTCGCGCGCGACCCGGAGACAGGCGCTCTCGGATGCGCTGTCCAGTCACGCTATTTCGCCGTCGGCGCGGTCGTGCCCTGGGGCGAAGCCGATGTCGGCATCGTCGCGACGCAAGCCAACGTCAATGTCGGCTACGGTCCGCAAGCCGTCGATCTTCTTCGGCAAGGGCTCTCCGCCGAAGCGGTCCTCGAAAAGATCCAGGCCGTGGACAACTTTCCGGGTAAGGACGGCCGTCAAGTGGCCATCATCGATGCCGAAGGCGGCATCGCGGTCTATACCGGTCCTACCGCGATGTATTGGGCCGGCCACAAGAAGGGAAAAGACTACTCGGCTCAGGGCAACATCCTCACCGGGCCCGAGGTCGTCGACGCGATGGCGGCCGCGTTCGAAAAGACCGAAGGAAGTCTGGCTGAGCGGCTCGTCGCCGCTCTCGAAGCGGGACAGGAAGCTGGCGGGGACTCGCGTGGACGTCAATCGGCGGCGCTTCTCGTGGTTCAAAAAGGCGCGGGGCGTAACACGAACAACGATGTGCAGACGCGCCTCCACGTCGACGACCACCCGACACCGATAAAAGAGCTTCGCCGGCTTCTCAACATCCAGCTCGCCATGGAAGCCATGCGTACGAGCCGCGAGCTCATGAGTGAGAGCCAAACGAGCGGAGCTCTCGAAGCGGCCACGCGGGCGACCGAGCTCTGGCCGAATACCTCGGACACCCATCTGAATCTAGGGCTTATTGCATACCGCGGGGGCAACAAGGACCAAGCGCTCGCGGCCATGCGCAAGGCGAAAGAGATGAACCCCCTCTTCAAGGGCCAGCTCGAAGCGACGATCTCGTGGACCGACTCGCCACCGCTCGATGGCGCGTTCATGAAGAAACTCTTTCCTGAGTCCAATTAGGTTGGGCGCTTTTGCTCACCCTCCTATTGTTGGCATGGGGGTCGACAACCTCGTGCCCAAAAAATTTAGTTGTCTTTTCCCTTGATAAACCCAAGGCCATCGAGCGGGCGAGCACCATACTCGCCCGGAAGGAGGTGCGCCAGTGAAAGCGCGTTCACGCCAGGAATGGTGCGAGGAGTCCTCGATCGGCCAATTCCACTTCGGGAAGCCCGTCACTAGAAGCAGTAGTCGCTCATCGAACCTGATACGGAGTCCGCGGCCGGCAGGCTCCGGACCGTCGCCGCATCCCCGGGTGGGAGGTTGTCAAACCAGCAGATAGCCCACGCCGCGAACTCACCCGGGTGGGCGGCCCGCCAGGCGTCCTCCTGGCTCGCCGTGTTGCGCTGCCGCAGGTCGTAAACGCCCCAGTCAAAGGAGAAGTTGCCGACCACGGGGAAGCCGACGCTCGTGCCGACAATCTCGCCGGCCGTCACGGTCAGTCCGGGCGGGGCTTCGGTAGTTCGCGAATCACCTTCGGTTGCCGGCGGCAGGATGCTCGCTACGCTTTGCAGCTGTGCTGACAGCCCCGACAGATGATCGAAGCGATACATGATCCCGCAGTCGTTGACGAAATCGAACAGGAACTGCAATTCTCCGCCGCTGAGGTATTGCGACGCGCGCGTGATCGTCGCGTCCATAGGCGCGACGATGTTGACGACGCCGGTTTCATCCGGCCCGTCGAGGCGGAAGCCTCCGTGCGGTTTGTAGTAGCCGCCCCGCAACTGCCCAGGGTAGAGGATCGACGTGACCCGGGAGAGATCGACCGGCGTGGTGAACGTCAGCGGCGTCGGGCACGCCGGAGGTGTGCCGGTAGCGGTCCAGTTCGAGCCATCGAATTGCCATCTAACGGCCACGGCGGGGGGCGGGACGGTCGGGGTGCCATCCGGGTCGGTGGGCGTCGGCGAGGGGGCCGTCTGGCTCGATGATCCCCCCCCACCGCAGCCGGCAAGCGCGCTGATGACGAGCAGGACGACAACAGCAACCGTTGGAAGTGCGCTCATGTCCGCTTTATCGACTGGTTCGCCATCCATGTACCGGGACGGGCCCGCCGCCTCCGTCGCGCAGAACCTGTAGCTCTTCGAGACCTTCGTGAGGCGATGGCCGTTCGCGAGGCGAAGAAGGCGAGGAAATCATGAGCAAGCAGTCGAAGTGGTTAGAAGAAGCGATCAAACAAAGTCGACTCGAACAACGCGCTTTCGAGCGTACCGGGAGAGTAGCCACAGCGTTGGAGAACGGCGGTTGCGGTTTTGGTTTGGGCGGATGTGCACGGGAAGGTGGGTGTAACAGACAACCGCTGGAGTCGGGTTCATTCCATGCGCTCTATCCTATCGGCGATCCGTCTTGGGCAGAGGAGCATGAGCTAGACCGCGTGCAGGGTGTCACGTCCCAAGCCAGCCGAGACCTCGTGGATATCGGGTACGGTCACGAATGTCACTCCGTCTGCGCCGACCTGACGGCCAAGGAGCTTCGACGTGTAGCAGCGTGGCACCAACGACTTCTCCATCCATGGATCGAGCCTGACCTCGACGAGACTGGCGCAGCTTAGCGACGGAGCTGCTCGTGCGCGTGCTCGGCCAACCGTGAGCCAGCGCTTCGAGGAGACACCAACAGATCGTGTGACCTGGGATGTGACCTGGCTCAGATGCGATCCGATTTAGTTGGCTGGGAAGCAGGGACTCGAACCCCGATTCCACGGTCCAGAGCCGTGTGTCCTACCATTGAACGACTTCCCAGTCCCAGCACCGGCCAGATTACCGGCCACGGCACTTTTTGTCAAAGGGACATTCCAGAGCGGCCTTTCGGTCGGCCCCCCCCTGAAAATGGCGGAGAGGGAGGGATTCGAACCCTCGACACAGGCTCATCACCCGTGTAACTGCTTAGCAGGCAGCCCTGATCAGCCACTCCAGCACCTCTCCGCTTGGGACGACTGGGCTTTCCGAGGCGACTTCATATTACAATGTCTGCCGTCGAGCCGTCAAAAGCATGCATGATGCACTTCCTCGATTAC
>CAUZCL010000079.1:0-12357 GCA_963578475.1 Acidobacteria bacterium bin61
TCCGGGTACCCCCTCTTCGCTTTGCTTACAGCGTCCTCCCGCATGCGGGTTTCGCTCCAGACACCGCAAACTGTCACCCATGTTGCCGGTCTGTTTTGTAACCCATGTAGCCGGTTGCACCTGAAATACTTTTATCCGCGAACGGTACGTGAAGTTCGACTCCCATGTCGCCAAGCGGACCATGCCACGTAGTTGTGGCCGGACCCTACAGGTGCCACGCTTTGGTCGGAGTCCGCTTACTCTTTCCAGACAGCTGGAGGCGGGATGCACAAGATATAGGGCTCTCCCGAACCCGAACTCGAGACGAAGCTCGTTGGTAATTGCCGTCATGGTCTTGAAAAAACAGAAAAAAACTTGACAGGTTTCGCACGACAAGTTGGCTCGCGGTGCCGTCACGACTGAGAACAGTGTTCATGTGAGTAGCAAAGGCCATTGCTGTTACTCGAGATGAACATTCTGACCTTTCTCTCGACTCCGCGGGGAGTCGATGCTCCTGTGCCATCCCAGGGTGTCTGAAAAGTTATCCGACCGCTATTGACAGCAAGCTGGCCCGGCTCGTGAACTTTGCTTCCATGGGCGATGCACCGCCCACGGATGGCGCGCAGCTCTTCGCGCGGCTTTCGCAAGGGGTTGCTGAGCGTGCGAGCGCGGTCGATGATGTGGAGCGTGACGTTTTCGCGGCGGTGATGGAGCTTACCGGGCGTTGATGATTTGGCCGAAGCCCGTGTGCTCGACGAGTCGGCCCCGGTCGGTCGTCTCGAGTCTTTGGGCGGCGTCTGGGCTGCAGGCGGCGTTCCTGAGATAGTAGAGCGCTTCTGCGAGTGAGGCTTCTTCCGGGTTGGCTAGCGGTTTGTTGAGCCCGTCGCGGACGGAGCAATCGACGGGGAAGCCGTCGTAATACTCGCCTTCGCCGACCGAGTTGACGGAGTGGAAGGAGACCGGAAAGAAGATTTTCTCGCAGAACTCGAAGCCGTATTGGCCGACGGGCTTGCCGAACGTTCGTCGCCCGACGAGAGTGACGGGGATGAGGGGCTTGAGACCGTTGATCACGAGCTCGCTCGAGGAGGCCGAGCTGCGTGACGTAATGATGACCACTCGAGGAGTACTAATCGCTTCGGGAGGGTTGTCGAAGCGGACCTGTTGATTGCGCGCCGTCTGTTTGTCGTTGTGCATGTAGTCGACAAAGATTCTCGCGCTAGTGCGTATGCCGCCAATCAAACTTGCGAGGTGCTGCGCGACGCTTACGAGCCCGCCGCCGTTATAGCGGAGATCGAGAATCAAATCGACGACGCCTTCCCGGCGGAGCTCCGCGAAAGTTGCATTCAACGCTGCGATCGAAGGCTCGACGAAATTGCGGAAGTGAACGTAGCCGACGGGTAGCCCGTTCACATTGAATATGGCGGTTTGCGAGACCGTCGGGATGGTCACGGGACGCTTCTTCACTACAGCACTGGACTCCCGTCCTTTCAGCGAGCGCCAGGTCAGCTCGACGGTGTAGCCGATCTCGGACGGACCGAGCTCGGCGTTGAGCTCACCGCTCGCGATGAGCTCGGGGACGGGCCGTCCGTTGACGGCTAGCAGGTAGTCTCCGCGCGCGAGCCCCGCATCCGAGGCGGGGCTGTTCGGGAACACCTGGGCGATTCGATACTCCTCGGGGGAGAGTAGCCTGGAGCCGAAGCCGATGCCGATGAACTGGCTGTTCGAGTAGAAGGCGGTTGTGGCCTGCGCGGAAGCGATGTAGCTGAAGCTCTTGTCGATGGGCCAGAAGCGTACGGCGTCGAGATATTCCTCGGGGGAGTCGTAAAGGGCTGGGCTCGCGACGGGGAGCTCCCGGTACCATAGATAGTACTCGTCGAGAACTGCCCTGACGAACGAGTTCTGCCCGACGACGGAGCAGTCGTCTTGCGAAAACGCTGCCGAGCTCGCGACGAGAAGCGCTGCCAAGAAGAAGACCTGCTGTTTCAAGTGTTTCAGGGTGAGTGTCATGGCGCCTACACGATCTCCGTGAAGTATTTAGCTTTCGCTAACTGCCCGAATACTACGAGAAAGGCCGTAAGAGGAATCGCGAGCACCATTCCTGCGATGCCGTGAAGGCCGTCCCGCAGAGGCAGAAATACGCTCGAGAAAATGGCCACGAAGCGCGCGAGCAACAAGAAGACCCCGAGCGCGACGGATAGAATTACACCGGCGGCGAGTGCCGTAGCTACCGCGGCGACCGTTCCGTATTGGCGGGGCGTGAGCTCGAGCTTCATCGATACGTCCCTAGGATGCGCTCGCGATGTAAATAAAGCAACATGCTGTTCCCCTTGCTCGCCATGTTAGGCTCTCGGGCCATGAAGATCGCCGCTGTTCTTGCCCTCGTATGGTTCGCCGGCTGCCAGGCCTCCGCTCCTAAAAAAATCCCGGTCGTGGAAGCGACGATCGCGGACATTCAAGATGCACTCCGTTCCAGCCGCACGACTTGTCGTCTCGTCGTGCAGGCCCATATCGATCGCATCGAGGCTTATGACCGGCAAAGCGGGCTAGGCGCTATTACGGTCGTGAACCCAGGGGCGCTCGAGCGCGCGGACGCGATCGACCAGGCGCTCGCGAGCGGAGCAGAGCTCGGACCGCTTTTTTGCGCCCCGATACTGGTGAAGGATAATTTCGACACGCACGACTTGCCGACGACGGGCGGGTCGGTAGCGCTCATGGGGAGCCTTCCGCCGGACGACGCCTTCATGGTGCGGAAGCTGCGGGAGGCGGATGCGATCGTCGTAGCCAAGACGAACATGGCGGAATGGGCGTTCAGCCCACGTCGAACGGAGAGCTCGTCCTACGGCATCACTGCCAATGCCTATGCGCTCGATCGAGTGCCGGCGGGGTCGAGTGGCGGGACCGCGTCGGGGGTCGCTGCGAGCTTCGGTGTTTTCGGCCTCGGCTCCGACACCGGCAACTCGATTCGGGGACCGTCTTCTCACCTCGCCCTTTTCGGAATTCGCTCGACGATCGGGCTCACGAGTCGCGACGGCGTTATCCCGCTTGCCTTCGACCGCGATATCGCGGGGCCGATGGCCCGTACCGTCGAGGACGGTGCGCGTGCTTTCGACGTTGTTGCGGGCTACGATCCCGCGGACCCTTATACCGAGCTTGGCCGAGACCGGCGTGAGCCCGACTATACGCGTTTTCTACGAGCCGACGCACTCGAGGGTGCACGACTCGGCGTCTTGCGCGCGCTCGTAAAGACCGAAGACGCTGATACCGAGGTCATCGCGCTCTTCGAGCAGGCGGTCGAGGACTTGCGCGCTGCCGGGGCAGTCATCGTCGACCCTATCGAGATCGATAACTTCGAGAGCCATCTGGATGCGGAGAACGGATGCTCTCGGTTCCGCTACGACATGTTCGTCTACTTGCAATCGCTCGGCGAGAACGCTCCCGTCCGTGACGTCATGGAAGCCTACGAGAACGGAGACTATTCCGAATATGTCGAGACTCGGCTCGCGCGCCACGCCGACCGTCCCTTGGATGTGCCGCCGCCGGAGTGGGACCCGCCCTGCCCGGATTACGTAGATCACCCTGGGCGCCAGGCCTATTTGGCCGACGTCGTTGCTGCCATGGATCGCGATGAAGTCGACGCGATTCTGTATCCGAGCTGGACCCATCCGCCGGCGCATCTCGACAAGCCGAGCGAGGAGTACAAAGGGGATAACAGCCAGCTCGTCGCACCCGCGACCGGGATGCCGGCGGTGACGGTGCCGATGGGCTATTCCTACGAAAACTTACCGGCGGGCTTACAGATCCTCGGCAGGCCTTATGCGGAAGGACGACTCATCAAGCTGGCCTATGCTTATGAACAGGCGACCAAGCATCGCCGTCCGCCTGCCGGTTTTGCCGAGCTTCGTAACTGACCGTCTTATTTGAGGACGCGCTCAACGAGCGCTCCGAGCGATCCAGCATCGAAGGGTTTGGGCAGCACGTCGCAAAAGCCGTGTTCCCGGTATGAGGCCATGACGGGGTCGCTCGAGTAGCCGCTCGAAACGACGACCTTGATGTCCGGCTCGATCTCAATGAGTTTGGCTGTCGCCTCTTTGCCTCCCATGCCTGCTGGAACCGTCAAGTCCATGAGGACCAAATTGAACCCGGTCGAAGACGCTGCCGCGCGGCGAAAGAGGGCGATCGCTGCTTCGCCGTCTGCGGCTAGAGTGATGTCATAGCCGAAGACTGTGAGTATATTTTCGGCAGCGCGCTGTATCGACTCTTCGTCATCCATAACGAGAATACGCCCAGCTCCGGAAAAATTGCGCACGGGAGGGGCGTCCGGCACTTCCTCGGCGTCAGCGGTACTCGTCAAGGCCGGAAGGTAAACTCGAATCTTTGTCCCTCGTTCGGGCTCTGACTCGACTTGGAAGGCGCCGCCATGTTTCTTTACGATCGAGTAAGCGCTCGCAAGTCCCAGGCCGGCGCCGTCGCCTTTCGTCGTGAAGTAAGGGTCGAAGATCCGCTGAAGGTTCTCCTTCTGAATCCCGACGCCGTGGTCTTCGACCGAGAGCACAACATAGGGGCCGGGCTCAACCTGCGCGAGCTCGTTGGCTGCCACCTCGGAGTTACTACACACGACACGCACGACGCCACCGCCAGGCATCGCTTGCGCGGTGTTCAATAACAGGTTGTGAAGGACTTGGCCGATTTGTCCAGAATCGGCGTGGACTCGCCAAAGCCCGCTTGCGATCTCGAGCTCGCAGCGAACATTGGATCCTCGGAGCGCGAAGTCACTCGTTTCGGGCACGAGCTCCGTCAAACTAGATTGGTCTTTATGGGCAGTCCGCCCTTTGAGAAAGTCAAAAGCTGGTCTGTGATCTCCGCCGCGCGACGACAGGCGTTCTGGGCTTCGCTCAGCAGTGCCTCGGTGCGGGCTTCGTCGCTGTTGATTCGGCGCGCCAACGAAATATTCCCGAGCATGGCGGTCAGGAGGTTGTTGAAGTCGTGCGCGATACCACCTGCGAGAACGCCAAGAGACTCGAGCTTGCGTGCGTTGAGAAGCTCGTCCTCGAGCTTTGCGGCGCGGGCGATCTGATCGCGAAGGGACGCGTTCGTTTGAACGAGCTCGCCAGTGCGCTCGGCAACGCGCTGCTCGAGCTCGTCATTGACGCGCTCGACCTTGTCTTTCTCGACGCGCAACGAGGCCGTGCTGTGGGCGATTTGCTCCTCGAGATGGCGTCTTTGTTTTTCGACTCTCCAGACACCGACCTTCACCATGCCGAGGACCAGCAAGATCGTTGACGCCAGACTGACCCTAACGAACCAACCCGTTCTCCAGAACGGAGGCAGGATCGTAAAGCTGTAATTTGCAGGCGCTGAGCTCCACAACCCGTCGCCGCTGTCGGCCTTGACGCGAAAGTCATATCGGCCGGGGGGGGAGGCGCTGATATGTCGCCTGCCGCTCCGAGCTCGGAAGCGACCACTCGGTATCCCAGCCTTCCAACAGATAACGGTAGCGGACACGGTTCGGTGAAGCGAGGCTCAGTCCAAGGAAATCGAAAGTGAGATGATTCCGATCATTAGGGAGCTCCAAATCCTCGGGGAGTTGGTCGCCGAGTGTGCCGGCTCCGAATTCCGTCTAGTTGATATTCTCATACGAGATTCTGAGGTCTGTGACGCGCGTCTAGGGCGCGATGGAAGGGTTCGAGCTCTCCCGAGCTGGATATCGATAAGCGCCCGCGGTGGTGCCGAACCAAACGTCGCCTTTTTCGTCTACCACGATCGCGTTTTGTATGCATTGGAGAGCGATGAAGCCGTCATCCGGCCCGTAGTTTTTGAAAACCACCTCTCCGGTACTCTCGAATCTATGGATGTCGAAGCGGCTAATGCCCCCTTCCGTGCCGGCCCAGAGATAGCCTTTGCGGTCGAGCGCGAGTGAAACGACGGCGTCGCTTACCAGCCTGTCGCGGCGCGTGAAGTTTTGGCACGACCCTTCTATTCCGCCGCGCACCGGGCATCGGTGTAGGCCGTGCCCATATGCCGCGATCCAAAGATAACCAACGCCGTCCTCTAGAAGCGCAAAGGTTTGCCGGATCGGTGGGCCGCTCGTTTCGAACGGCGTGAGCGTGCGATTCTCGTAGCGGCTGATGCCGCCCGGGGTGGCGATCCCGAAGACTCCTCCAGACCCGGCTAAGAACGCGTTGATGTAATTGTCGCCGAGCTCCTTCTCCTGCCCGAAGCGGCGAACACGGTCTCCGTCGATGATACTCACGCCACCGCCATTGCCGCCTATCCAAATTTGCCGGAGGCGTCTTGACCGATGGCGCCTATGACCCTATCGGGCATACCGTCTTCTTCGTTGTAGTTTCTAAAGCGTGTACCGTCGAATTGGCTAACGCCGTCGAACGTTCCGAACCGGAGGTTCGAATCGCGATCTTAGAAAATTGTGAGCACGAAATCCGAAGTCAAGCCGTCCCTTGTCGTGTAGCACGTTAGAGTCTCACCGTCCCACATCGCTACTCCGCCTCGAAACGTTCCGAACCAGAGTCTCCCTTTTCGGTCCTCGAGTACGGCGCGGACGACGTCGGTGCCGACCGTCCTCCGTCGAGAGCCGAACCAATTGGTCCCCGGAGAAGCGGTCGAGGCCGTTGCGGTAGGTTCCGATCCAAAGATTGCCTTCCCGGTCTTCTGTGAGTGACCAGACGAAGTTGCTGCTATGGCCGCTCGCCTCGGTCATGCATTGGAGCTCGTCGTCGTCGTATCTACAGAGACCACCTCCGTTTGTTCCAAACCAGAGCGCGCCGTCCTCGGTCGCTGCGAGCGCATGGACATCCTGGCGTTCGGTCGTGTCGCCAAGAGAAATAGTCTCGAATATTCCATCTTGAAGACGGCCAACACCCAATCGGCCGGCGATCCAGATGTGACCATTGCGGTCCTGGAGAATGTCCCGCACCGCGCCCCTGGGCAACCCGCTCTCGACCCCGAAGCTCTTGATCGCGCTGCCATCTAACATTACAACGGTCCCCGTCGCGGTCCCTATCCAGAGGCGGCCGTCGCGATCTTTGAACAACGAATCGACAGGGACAGCGAGCTCCGTCAGCTCGGGGCGAAAGCGAGTATGACGGCGACGCCGTCATACTCGAACAGGCCACGATTCGTTGCCATCCAGATGCCCCCTGCAGACGTCTGGACGATATCGACACGGTAACCGCGGCGGAGTCGGGCCAGGCGAGCGTCGAGAAAGTGTGTCCATCGAAGCGACTAACGCCGTTATAGGTGCCAAACCATAGACTGCCATCGGCATCCTCCATGATTGAGGTAACAGCGTTATCTGCGAGCCCCTCTTCGGGGGTAAAGGTCACGAAGTGCAACCCGTCGAAACGGCTGACGCCGCCGCCATCGGTCACGATCCAGAGGTACCCGTTCTGGTCCTGGAGGGTTACATATACTGTCGACTGCGCGAGGCCGTGCTCGACGGAGTAATTTTGGAAGTGGTAGCTCTGCGCCCAGAGCGCGGGCGACGACAATAGAAGCAGAAAAAAGCTCGCCGTCCTCTCGAGCAATCTTCCCTCCGTCCCGCGTGACTGACCGAACTTATTCTACCTACGCGATGCGCGTAGCGGCAACCCCGCTTCAAGCCTCTTCGTCGGGGGGATGGACGATGCCGATATAAGGAAGCGTTCGGAAGCGGTCCCCCCAATCGAGCCCATAGCCGACGACCCACTCGTCAGGAATCGTGAATCCGAGATAGTCGATCGAGATCGGCGCTTCGAGGCGATCAGGTTTGTGAAGAAGGCTGGCCGCTTTGAGCGATGCTGGTTCACGCGCTTGGAGCGTGCGGAGCAAATATTGGAGCGTATAGCCGGTGTCGACGATGTCTTCAACCACGAGTACGTGCTTGCCTCGGAGAGGTGCTCGCACGTCGAGAACGAGGCGCGGCACGGTGAGGACGTGCGAGAGGTCCGCCAGGAAGATGAATGCCCCCCGGCAAAACGCCGAGCATGTAGACGTCGTCGACGTCTTTGTAGTCCTCAGAGATCTGAGCGCCGAGCGCTTGGACTCTTTTTTGGATCTCTTCCTCAGTGATGAGGACTTCGGGCTGCTCGGTCATCGGTTCCTCTCATCGCCGGTCTCGGCCTTGCGCGAAATTTTTCGTACAGACGGGTGTGGCGCGAGCTCAAGTCCACGGACTGGCCGCGAATGAAGACATGGCGCACCTCGGTCGGCACGTCGAGCAAATTACCATCCGCGACGACGACATTCGCGACTTTCCCGACCTCGAGGCTTCCGTAATGCTCGCTCACACCGAGGATCTCGGCCGCGCCGCGCGTCATGGCGTGCCAGGCGGCCTCGCGAGAAAGCCCGAAGGCGACCGCGAGCCCCGCATGATAGGAAAGGTTGCGCGCATTGGTCGCGCCGCCGGATCGAAAGCAGAAGGGGACACCGGCCTTTTCGAGAACAACGGCGGCTTTGAACACGGCGTCGTAGGGGTCTCCTGGTGCGGGTCGGCTCTCGAGGGGTCCTAGGATAATCGGGACGCCCGCCGCCGCGATCTCGTCAGCGACGCGCCATACGTCCCTCGTTCCCGCGAGGATCGTTTTCAAGCCGAGCTCTTTCGAAAAGGCGAGAGCAGCGCGGATACCCTCGGCAGTCTCCGCCTGTATCACGACCGGAAGCTCTCCGCGCAGGACCGGTACGAGTGCGAGAAGCTCGTCCTTGTCGTCGTTGTCGAGGCTCGTTGTCTGTCCGCTTGCGAGGGCGCCCGCATAGGCTTGCGCTCGCCGCATGAAGCGCCAGAGCATCTTGCGAGCTTTGTAGATGCGCTCGCGCTCTTCCTCGTCTGGAGCGGCGAAGCCGGGATGTTCGGGAAAGCTCACCATCATGGCGAGCGGGCTCCTGGCGACGAGCTCGGGCGCGGTCCAGCCCGCGAGGTCGATGAGCGCCGCCTGGCCTGAAATCAATCCCCCCGTCGGTGCGCTGACCACTGTCGTCACGCCGTTCGCGCGCGTGACGGGGATCATCTCGGAATGGGGGTGGATGGCGACCGCGGCTTTCACGCTGCTATTGATGTCTTGGAGCTCCCGCTCGTCCCGCGTTGCGGAGACAGCGCCGATTTCGGTGAGGCCCACCGTCGTGCCCGCGTTGATGAGGCCCGGTGTGACCGTGAGTCCTTTGGCGTCGACCACCTCGATGCCAGGTGGGATTTCGACATCCGTCCCAATGGCGGCGATCTTGCCGTTCCGGATCAAAACGGTCCCGTTCTCGAGCACTGGCCCGGCCATCGTAAGCACTTTGCCGCCGACGATAGCGACGTCGCGCGAGGAGGACACGGCCGGCGCTTGCACGTCGCCATATCCTGGCGGAAGCGGCGCGGATTCGGGCGCCTGCCATGTCACGAAGCGTTCTCTTATCGTGGGGGACGCGTCGGCTTCGGCGGGCGCTGCGTGAAGTGTTTCGAGCGCCGCGGCTGTTGTTTCCACTTTGCTGCGATCGAAGTAAACCTGACCGTCAACGAGCGTATAGGCGACTTGGGCATCGGCGGAAAAAGGATGGGCGGTGTAAATCCCGAGATCGGCGTCCTTACCGATCTCGATCGAGCCGATGCGATGGTTGATGCGAAGATGCTTTGCGGGGTTGAGGGTAATCATCTTCAGCGCTTCTTCTTCGGATGCGCTCCCGTATTTCATCGCTTTTGCGGCCTGGATGTAGAGCCGATTGGTCATCTCTCCGACAGCGTCGGAGTTGATCGAGGCGGTGACCCCGCGGCTCGCCATGAGCGCGGCGTTATAAGGGATCGCGTCGAAGGCCTCCATCTTGTATCCCCAGCCATCGGAGAAGGTGGAGGCGCCGGCACCGTGAGCCGCGATCTCATCGGCGACTTTGTAACCTTCGAGCACATGCTGCAGCGAAGCGATGCGAAAGCCAAAATCTTCGGCGACGCGCAGGAGCATTAGAATCTCGTCGGAGCGGTAGCAATGCGCGTGGACGAGAATGCTCCCATCCAAAATGCCTGCCAAGGCCTCGAGCCGAAGGTCACGCCGCGGCGGCATCGGGTCTTCGCCGCGCGCCCGAGCCGCTTCATAGGTCCGACGCTCGGCTTGGTATTCCTGCGCGCGCGTAAAGCTCGTTCGCAACGTGAGCTCGACTCCCATCCGCGTCGCGGGATAGCGCCGGGTGACGCCGTCGGGACGCGTACGGTTCGTCTGTTTTGGATTCTCGCCGAGTGCGAACTTCACTCCCGCAGGAGCGCCCTCGAAAAAAAGGTCCGCTGCATCCTTCCCCCAGCGAAGCTTGATGACCGCGTTCTGACCGCCGATGACGTTGGCCGAGCCGTGGAGAACGTTGACCGTCGTGACACCTCCCGCGAGGGCTCGAAACATAGAAGGGCTTCGATGGTCGATGACATCCGCGATACGGACCTCGGGGGTGACGGCATGGGCCGACTCGTTGCCCCCGCCCGCGATCGCGATGTGGATGTGGGCGTCTACGATGCCTGGCATTACGAACATGCCGGTCGCGTCGATCTCCCGCGTGCCGGCTGGCACGGAGACACTTGCATCTGGTCCGAGAGCTTCGATGCGGCCGTTATTAATGAGGATAGTTCCTCGAGAGATGGTGCCGTTGGTGACGGTCAGGAGCGTGGCGTGACGGATCGCGGTTGTGTGGGCTTCTGGCCACAGGGGGCCGGTCGGAGCCCGCCTTTGCCAGAGCTCGCGCAAATCACGCTTGGCGTCATCGTCCTCCTCCTCATCGTCGTCGCCGTCGTCCCCCTCGTCGTCTTCGTCGTTCTCAGTGTTGCTCGCGTCAGCTTTCTTGAGCGTCGAGCGCTCGGCTTCGTATAGGCGACCGTCGATCCAGGTGGCGGTGACGGTGCCGTCATCCGCGAACAGGTCGCCTTCGACGGCCACGACATGGGCTGCTTTGCCGACCTCGAGCGTTCCCAGGTTCGCGTCGAGACCCAGGAATTGCGCTGGCGTCGTTGTCAGCGCTTCGAGCGCTGGGGCCTCGGGAAGGCCGGCACGGACGGAGCGGCGTAGGTTGGGAAGGAAGCTCGCGGCCTTGTCGAGCCCGTGTGTTGCGAAGGCGAAGCGAACGCCTGCGGAGTGGAGTCGTCCGGGATTGGTCTCCGCGTCTTTCTTGTCTTCCGCGCCGGGATTGGCCATCAGCCCGCCGGTCGCGCGCGAGCTGAAGCCGACGGGGTCGCGCCGTGGTCGCTGGTCTAGCGAGACGAGTACGGGGAGGCCGCTCTCGGCGAGTGCGTCAGCCACGCGCCATCCGTCGATGGCGCCACTCACCACGGCATCGAGGCTCAACTCATCGGCGAGCCGCAGCGAGCGCAAGATGGCGTTGTCGGACCACGCCGAGAACACCACGGGCTGCTCGCTACGCGCGGCGGGGCCGAGCGCCTCGAGGCTTTCGTCGAATCGGGGACGCTCGATGGTGTCCGGTGTCTCATCAAAGCGCCGCCAGGACTCGGCATACCAAAGCGCGTCAGAGAAGTGCTGCCTTATCGACGCGAGCACACCCATGAGCGTTCCAGGGTAATCACCGCGCTGGCGGGAAAACGGCTCGAAGGCGATGTGCTGAGACCAGCTCTCACGGAGCAGGAGCTCGTCGATGCGCCCATCGCCGAGCGCCATCACCACGCTTTGACCTAAAAGGATGCCGTCCTTCGGGGCGATGGCGGCGACGGTAACGCCAGCCGCGCGGAAAGCTTTCAGGGCCTTCGCGTCTTCCCCGTAGAGCGAGGAAGCGCGGGTCTCGGCGCGGAGTCCCGGGGTCGGCTCCCCGCGCTCGCGACGGTCGGAAGCCTCTTTTGCAGATTCTGTCGGGGCGTCGGGGATACCAACGCTCGAATGCGCGTCGATGAATCCGGGATAGAGTGTCCAGCCGCTCGCGTCTATGACGATGGCGTCGACGGGTGCGGTGACGTCCGCCCCGACGGCAGCGATGCGGCCATCGCGCATGACGAGCATTCCCGAGTCGATGACGGGGCCGGCCATCGTGACGATGCGCGCGTTTTGGAGTGCGTAGGCGGGCGGCGGTGACTTAGCCGTTTCCGCTAGGTGAGTCCATGAAAGCAGGACACATAGGCCAACGAGCCGGATGGACATGGAGAACCTCCCAAAAAAGCGTCGTAGTGTACCCGTAGGGTCAAGATATTCATGCGGCTTCCCGATGGTAGAAACGGAGCAACCCGCCAAGCCGTTCACGGCACTGAATGGCATCCTCTAGAGGATATCCTGAATTTAGTTGAAATCGGTGAGTGACTCCCTTCAAGATCGTGGGTTATTGAAGCTGGCGATAAAAAAGAAAGGAGCCCCCCGGTGAGAGCAGATACGAAGAAGAGAAAGAAAGCAACTCAGATGTTGAGGGCGACGAAGGAGCAAGAGTGGTGGC
>CAUZCL010000080.1:0-11638 GCA_963578475.1 Acidobacteria bacterium bin61
GGCCATCGATGCGACCCAACGAGAGGACGAGGTGCCTGAGGCCGCGTAGGGTCAGGGGCGTAGATCTGAAATGACCAGGAGTCACTTATGACGGTTTCAACTAATTCCTTGACATCCTCTTGCTCCACGCCATCGTAGGTGGTGAGCAGGGCAAATACCGCCTCGGGCGGCGCGTCCAAGGTTTGTTCTAAGTCCAATGTCATTTCCGCGGGCAGCAAATAGCCCGACGACAGAAATAGAATGGCGGCGGCAATCATGCCGGCGATGCCGATACCGAGCCATCTGAGCAGACGTTTCATCGCCCTAGCGTACCGCAAGGGAATCCGCAGAGAGCTCTGTCGAAACTATAGCGATAGGCTAGACTAGCCTCCCTGTGACGAGCCTCTACGCGCGATACCGAAAACTATCTCTCGGTCTAAAGATCCTCATTTTCATGGGGATCGGCATCGTCTCTGGGCTCGTTTTCGGCGAGCGCGCCGTCATCGTCAAACCTTTGGGCGATCTGTTCATTCGTCTCTTATTAATGGCAGCCATCCCGCTCGTGTTCTTCAACTTGCTGGCCGCGATCTCGAATTTGAACGACGTCGGGCTTCTCG
The DNA here is from genome assembly GCA_963578475.1 of Acidobacteria bacterium bin61. GTDB lineage: Bacteria > Acidobacteriota > Vicinamibacteria > Marinacidobacterales > SMYC01 > SMYC01. Next base: position 597 of record CAUZCL010000080.1, read on the forward strand.
GGAGGCTGGGGATCAAGATTTTCGCCTATTACCTACTAACGACGACGGCAGCGCTGACGCTTGGCCTCGCCATCACTTCGTGGATCCAGCCGGGCCGCGGCTTCGAGCTGAGCGCGCCTGTCTCCGAAGAGCTCGGCGCGGTTCCGGGCGTCGTCGACGTAGTCCTCGAGCTCGTCCCCACCAACATCGTTCAAGCTTTCGCCGAAGGCAACGTAGCTCAGATAGTCGTTTTCGCGGTGCTCCTCGGGGTTGCGAGTCTCATGCTCGGCGACGCACGACGCGAGCAGCTGCAAAAACTCTTGGGGTCCATCGCCGAGCTCTTGCGTATGCTCGTCGCGCTCATCCTGCAGTTCGGACCTGTCGGCATCGGGGCCCTCGCTGCCGCGAGCGTCGGCGAGTACGGATCGAAGCTCTTCGGCCCACTCGCACTCTTCATCGGCTCCGTCTGGGCGGCGCAGCTGCTCATGGTCATTCTCTACATGCTGCTCCTGACCTTCGTGGGCCGCATGTCACCGCTCACGTTTTTGAAAGAAACCGGCCCGCTCTACGCAACGACCGCTGCGACCTGCAGCAGCCTCGCGAGCCTGACCGTCGCTCTCGACGTTGCCGAGAAACGTTTGAAGCTCCCCGAAGCGATTTACTCGTTCACCCTCCCTCTCGGAGCGCAATTCAACAAAGACGGCACCTCGGTCATGCTCAGCGCGATCCTGCTCTTCACCGCTCAGGCAGCGGGCGTCGAGTTCACCCTCGCGTCCGCGATTACGATTCTGTTGATCGGGCTGATTCTGTCCGAAGGCTCGGGCGGGATTCCTGGAGGTGGGCTCGTCGCCGCGCTCATTTTCGTGCAGGCTTTTCAGTTGCCGCTCGAGATCGCCGCCATGGTGGGTGGGGTCTACCGGTTGATCGACATGGGGAGCACGACGATCAACTGTATGGGGGATATGGTCGGGACGGTGCTCGTCGCTAAGAGTGAAGGAGCCGCGGGCGCACCTGTCACCTGAGAGGGTATTATCTATCTCGTCCAGTCGTCGTCTCCCATCAACGTCTTATCAAGCCGGGTCACCTTGAGCAGGTCGCGGATGCGTCGGCTCGGGTTGAGCACGCGCAGCTTTCCCTCGTGACGGTCCACGTTCGTATAGCAGCGCACGATCTCGCCGAGGCCAGCGCTATCGACATAGGGCACGTCCGCGAGATTCAATCCGATCTTCTTGTTTCCCGCCTGCACTAAGTTCTCGACCTGCTCGCGAAGGAGCTCGTCGCCCTGGCCAATCGTCAGTTTTCCGGAGAGGTCGAGGATGACGACGTCGTTTTCCTGTCTTTGTTCGATCTTCATGAGTGACAATGAAGTCCTTTCTGCGTTCAGACGGCGCTATTTTTCAATCAACCCGCCGCCGTGAGACAACAGCTGCTCCAATGCCTCCGTCCAGATTCCATCACTCTCGCCTTCGGCTCGCCGCGACAATCCCATGTGGTCACGCACTTGCCCAAAAGCATGCTGCCCGGAACTTCGAGTGGAGAATCCACTCGCGGCACAGTAGAATCGGCGCCATGAAACAATTCTCGATAGCTTCGTTTGCCCTTTTCGTTACGGTCACGGCCATCGCCGAAGAGACGGACGCCGATCGCGAAATCAAAGACATCGCTTCGCGGCCCGAGATCCAAAGAGCCTTCGAGATCATCGTCGAGCTCGAGCCGGAGACCGAAAAGAATCTCATCGAGCTCACCGAGATCCCGGCGCCACCCTTCAAAGAGGAAGTACGCGCGGCGCGCTACGTGGAACTGATGCGCGACGCAGGTATCGAGGACGTGAGCATCGACGAAGAAGGCAATGTGCTCGGTAAGTGGTCCGGTACCGAAGGCCAAGAAACCGTGGCGTTGGTGGCTCATCTCGATACGGTGTTCCCTGAAGGCACGGACGTTACCGTGAAACGAAAAGGCGACCAGTTGCACGCTCCCGGCATCGGAGACGACACGCGCGGGCTCGCACTCATGATCGCAGTTATCCAGGCGATGAAGCGCGCCGAGGTGAAGACCAAGGACAACGTGCTCTTCGTAGCCTCGGTGGGCGAGGAGGGCCTTGGCGATCTGCGCGGCGTGAAACACTTATTCCGCGAGGGCGGGCGTCGAATCGATCAGTTCATCGCGGTCGACGGCGGCAGCACCGAGCGCGTCCTCAACCACGCGACCGGCTCGCATCGCTACCTGCTGACGTTCAAAGGACCGGGCGGACACTCCTTCGGTGCTTTCGGGCTCGGCAATCCAGCCCATGCGCTGAGCCGCGCCATCTACTATTTTGACCAAGCCGCCGGCGAATATGTCATCTCCGGAACGAAGACGACCTACAACATCGGACGTATCGGGGGTGGCACTTCGGTAAACTCGATCCCCTTCGAGAATTGGGCAGAAGTCGATATGCGCTCGAATGACCCTAAACGTCTCGAAGAGATCGACGCGATTTTCCAGGAAGCTGTGAAGCGGGCGCTCGACGAGCAGAACGAGCTCCGCCGTGAGGGCGAGCCCTTGACTGTCGACGTGGATTTGATTGGCGACCGGCCGTCGGGCATCGTCGATCCGAGCACGCTCCTCATCCAGCGCGCCCTCGCGGCCACGCGTTACTTCGGCGTGGAGCCGTCCCTCACGACTGGATCGACCGACGCGAACGTGCCCATCGCCCGCGGCATCCCCGCGACCACGATCGGCCGTGGTGGCGACGGCGCGGGCGCGCACAGCTTGCATGAGTGGTGGGCCAACAAGGACGGACATCTAGGCATCCAGAAGGCGCTTCTCATCCTCGTCGCATCGGCGGGGCTTGCGGTAAAATAAAAGCTTCCACGCACCACTCGGAGACGCCCTCAATGCTGGACGAGCTGAAAGACATCGAGCGCGAGCTCAACCGTATCAAACGCCGCGTGCGCGGCATGATCAATCACTTGGAAAAACGCTACGTGCGTCTCAATCAGCTCAGCGACGATGAGCTTCTAAGCGAAGTCGGCTCGCGCACGCTCCCCGCAACGGATATCGCTAAGCTTCTCGCTAGCGCCGAGAATCCCTCTAAGAAAAAGACCCGCGGCTAGAACCACATGTCTCAATGCCGTTTTGAGTTCGAGTTTCCCGGGACCGGCCTCGCGCTCGTCGAGAAGCTCCGGGCCAAGATGGGCGAAGCCGGCGGCTCGTTCGACGGCTCGGATAGCGGTGGCAGCTTTTCGATGCCGACACCTATCGGCCAGTTCGGAGGCGATTACTCGATCGACGACCACACGATTCGGGTCGAGGTCACGAACAAACCGATCTTCGTGCCTTGCAGCGCCATCAAGGCCAAGCTCATCGAGATGTTGAGGCGGCATCAATGATCATGAATCTGTGATCGAGAACCTCAAGACGAGAAAGTTTGGCAGATCTCGGCTAGGCTTCCTGCCGCCGCGCTAGCCAGCCTGACAGTTTCTTCAAAACGAAGTAGATCACGAAGACAATCAGAAACAGCGCGAGGAGTGGCAGCACGATCGAAAGGCCCGCTAGCAGAAAGGAAGCCCCCAATTCGAACGTCGAGACCAACGGGTTGGCGAGACCGCCCGTCGTCGCGGTCGAGGCACCGCGGGCAAGCATGGTCGACCCCTTGACGATGCCCGCCAGTCCCCCGCCCCCGATGATGGCCAGGCTCCACTTCAAAAGCGGGTCCATGTCCGTCAGGGCGGATGCCACCACGATGGAGCCTGCGATGACAGCCGCTGGGGCCGAGACGGTATCCAGAAGATGGTCGACCCACGGGATGTAGTAGGCGCCGACCTCGAGGATGGTGGCCGTGGTCAGTACGACGAGCGCCGGAAAAGTCCCGAGCCAGCGAAAACCTTCACCGAGCTCGAGGTGGCCTGTGTAGCCAGCCACGCTCATCGCAAGCAGAGGAACGAATACCCGGAATCCCGCAGCCGCGGCCAAGCCCAAGCCCAGGGAAATACTGAGAGCATGCTCCACGGGAGAACCTCCAGATTTGCTTCTTACCAGTATAGGCTGGCTACGCTCGGGTTGAGGGGAGATTGAATCGGGGAGGGGCTAAAGTGGCGTGCGCCCCTCCCCGAGCAGAGCCAAGACGGGGTAGAGGGGACGTCGTGGCCCATTCTCTTTCCCTACAGGAGGGATGGGGCAAGGTGCCGGAAAAACGTCCCGAGTGCCGACGGGTGCGCCAGATTCATCTTCCGTGGGCGCCTTCCCCCACGCGCATAAGAGTCCACACCCGCCGAAAAGATATAGCCTCACCCAAGGAAGTTGTCTCAAGGTCCAATACGCCATGAACAATTATAGCCATATCTCCGCTAACACTATGACTGCGTTGAGCGCAGGACCTCACAGGAGCGGCCTAAATTTCTGCATCGTCCCTGGACAGGCTATACGTTTTTTGTGCAGGCCAAACTGTTCGAGCCGTTTGTAGAATGTATCGGGAGAAATCTTGAGAAGCTCGATGGCCTTGCGCTTGTTTCCTTTCGTGAACACGAGCGCGCGCACGATGTGCAGTTTCTCGTGCTCGTCCATCACTTCTTTGAGAGACCTGGGCATCTCGTCACTCGAGGACGAAGCATCTCCTCCGGAAGCATGAACGGGCGAGTGCTCGCGAATATAGTCCGGAAGATCGCTCGGCAGGATCACGTCGTTGTCGGAAAGATACATCACCGTCTGAACGACTTGTGCAAGCTGGCGCACGTTGAACTCCCAACGGTAGCCCTGAAGGACCTCCAGCGTCTCGTGCGCGAACTGCTTCTTGATCGGACCGCGATTGTGCATGGCCGAGAAATGCTCGACGAGCGCAATGATATCCTCTTGCCGCTCCGCTAGAGACGGCAACTGCACCGTTTGTCCAAGTCGCGCGAGAAGGTCACCCCGGTAACGGCCGTCCTCGACCATCTTCTCGAGTGGTCGGTTCGTGGCGGAGACAACGTAGGCGTCGACGTAGCGCACCTTTGTGTCACCCACTCGATGGAGCTCGCCCAAGTCCAGAAAACGCAATAGCTTCGGTTGGAGCGAAAGCTCGATATCACCCACCTCGTCCAAAAAGAGAACGCCCCCATGCGCCACTTCGAAGCGGCCCTTCTTGTCCTGTCGCGCCTCAGTGAAAACGCCTTTCACATGGCCGAACAGCTCCGATTCGATCACCGTCGGTGCCAAAGCCGGGATTGGAACCGGGACATAGGGCTTGCCGCGTCGGTCGCTATTATCCGCATAAGCGCGCGAAGAGCTCCTTGCCAGTCCCCGTGTCGCCGCGCAAGATCACGCTCGCACCCGCGGCCGCCAATTTGCACACTTGATCGAACGCGGAAAGAAGCTTTGGATCTCGTCCGACGATGTGGTCTCGGCGGATCTCTTCCTCGAGCAGGCTGAGCCGTTCGTTGCTCGATTTGAGGGCATTGCTGTTCTTGACGAACTCCCGCGTTCGTCGAATCAGGGTGCCCGTGTAATGCGAGAGTACCGTGACGAACTCGAGGTCTGCACGATCGAACAGCTTGTGTCCGGCCGCGATTGTCCAGATAGATGAGCCCCTTTACAGGGTTTTGCGCGAGTGGGACGCAAATTATGGAGCGAATCTTCAGAATGTCGACGCTATCTGCGGCCCGAACGGCAAGATCGTCGATCTGGTCCGCCATGAGCACGGCGAGACCCGTCTCTCTGGCTTTATCGCAAGCGGTGTGGCTCAACTCCCACTCAGATTCCGGCCCCGTCAAATCCAAATTGCGGCTCGCAAGTGCTTTCAACTCGCCGGTGCGCGAGACGCTCAAGACACAGGAGTGATCGGGGTGTAGGTGATCGATAAGAGCCTGGTGGATAGTGCGGATGACCTCGCCGGGGTCGCGCTGCTCCAAGAGTTGGCGCCCGATGCTATAGATCGCGAGGAGCCGATCGGGTCTCCTCGCTCCGGATAGTGCCGCGCTCGGGTCGAGAGTATGTTCCGTTTGCGATGTTGTTCGACTCCGCGTCATCCCACCTTCGCTTTCTCGATGACCCCCAACTTGCTACCTGTGAAGGCTATCGATTCCCGCAGGTCGATGTAAGAAAAAGATGTACTATTCTTATGGAAGGGCGGTTTGCCTGTTTCCCTTCTTTCAGCACATCCGTCCGATTGACGCCCTGTCGGTTTGACTGCTACTCTTTCCATCCATACAGGGGCTTGGGCAACACTTTCAATCGGAGGAAGGTATGGCGACCATCGGAATCGATCGCAGAGCTTTTTTTGCTTCACTCGGAGGCGTCACGGCCGTCTCCCTCATGTCCCACGAAGATCGGGCCGAGGCGCTCGAGCACTACATGAACGAGCGTATCGAAAGCGTGAGCGCATCGCCCCAAACGGGGAGCGGCGGAAGCATTTACCGCAAGCCAGCGGAAGCGCGCGGCACCGGTACCGTGTTTCGCGAATCGGAGCTCGCCGAGATGCCCGCGAAGCCGACGCTCATTGATTTCATGCACTTGCGGTTCCGGACCGCGCATGTGCGCAGGAGCGCGGCCCGCGCCCAGCAGACGGGCCAGCCCGAGCGCACGGTTTTCGCGTGTCTCGTCCACGACGTCACCCAGGCACTCTGCCGATCCGATCACGGCTGGTGGGGCGGACAACTCTTCGAGCCCTATGTCGACGAGCGCATCAGCTGGGGGGTCCGGCATCATCAAGCGCTGCGTTTTTTTCCCGATGTCGAGATGGGCTACGAATATCCCGAGATGTACAACCGCATCTTCGGCGTTGACTACGAGCCGGATGAGTACATACGCGCGGCCCATGAAGACGCCAAGGCCCACAAGTACTACATGGAATCCCGCTTGATCACGATGAACGACGAATATGGCTTCGACCGGGACATCGAACCGCCTCCGATCGAAGAATTCGCGGACATCATCGGCCGTCAGTTCCGCCAACCCAAAGAAGGGCTCGGCTATGACGGCAGCCCTGTCGCCCATATGTGGCGCACGCTGATCAACCCGAACCGCCCGCTATAAGTCTTGACGGTATAGAGGGACTCGTCGCGGCGAGTCGCGCCGCCAATGTCCGAGTCGTCGGAATCGGAGCGGGCCGCTCCGCGCGTCTCGCTAGAACATCGCCAGGCCCGTGCCTCGCTCGACTTCAGAGGCAACCTGGCACGCAGGGAAAGTCCAACAGTTGATTGCGAGGGACCCGCTCCGCTTCGTATGGGCGACCCTTGGCACTCTACGCTCGTTGTGATAGTGTAGCCGCCCTGGGCATTCATAGTCTGGTGGCGACGCGTTTACCGCATTTGCTCCTATCGCAAAGCGTATTTCACAAAGGTTGTGTATTTGTTTAGGCGCCGTGCGCTCCGTCGCACGGCGGGCAATTATTGCTTGTCTTTGGGTAGGAGTGCACATGTTCGGGAAGCGCCGACCTTACAAGGAGGCCAGTAGTGACCCGCACGACCAGAGTTCTCATACCGAACGGTCTCGAATTTCAGATGTTCGTTCTCAACGAGCTCGCCGAAGTTTCGAAGCTCACGATCGGCGCACCGTGACGGCGGTAAAGGGCGGCAAGGCATGACGGGTGGCCTGCTGGCCAAGCCCCTCGGGATATCGCGAAGCAGCCATGCACCGAACAAGTCCATCAGTGTTCCACCGCCAGTTCGTCGCGCCGTCGTCCTTGCCGCCGGCCGGGGAAACCGCCTACAGCCGCTCGCTTCGAATATTCCCAAGTGCCTGGTCGAGGTTGCCGGCGAGCCTCTGCTCGAGCGCGCTTTACGAGCACTCGCCTCTCAAGGCATCGCGGAGACGGTGATCGTCATCGGCTATGAGGGCGCAGCGGTTCGTGATCTAATCGGCTCGTGCTTCGCCGGGGTCGACATTCACTACGTCGAAGCGCCCGACTTTGAGACAACAAATAACATCCGCTCACTGTGGGACGCTCGAGACTACCTCGACGAGGACATCCTGCTGCTCGAGGCCGACGTCGCGTTCGATCCCTCCATCATCAGCGCATTGCTTTTGGAGCCCGGAAGCAGTGCGGCCGTGGCGCCTTACCATCGAGCGCTGTCGGGCACCTTGGTGCGACGCAACGCGCAGGAGCGGGTTACGAGCTTCGTGCTCGGTGCTGACCAGGACCGGGATTTCGATCGCGAAACGGCGTTCAAGACCGTCAACATCTATCTGCTCCGTGCGGAGTTGTTGCGCGAGCAAGTGGTGCCACGACTTTGCAGCGCAATCAAAGCCGGCCGTGTGCACGAGTACTACGAAACCATCTTGCGCGACTGCGTGGAGGACGAGACACTTACTGAACTGGTCGCGGTCGATGTGTCGGCAAGCCGCTGGTACGAGATCGATAACCATCGCGATCTGGATGCAGCCCAGTTCCTCTTCCTCGACCGTAGCGCGCAATTCGATCGCATTCAGGAACTGCACGGCTCGTACTGGCGCTACGGCTTTACCGACCACTCCTACCTCTACAACATGCACTTTCCTCCCGCCGAAATGCTCGACGACTTCCACTCCGATCTGCGGGAGGTCGTTACGAACTATCCGGTCGGCCAAACCGAGCTCGCGCGTCTCGTTGCCGAGTGGACCGGGGCGGCCCCGGACCATCTCGCGGTGGCCAACGGTGCCGCGGAACTGATCAAGATCCTCGGCAACCAGTTCGTCCAGCGACTGACGATTCCGACGCCCTCCTTCAATGAATATGAGGCCGTCATCGCCACTGCCGGGCTCAACCGCTTCCCGCTCGAGGCGGCCACGCTTCAACTGGACATCGACGCGTTCGCCGAGTCCGCCATCCGGTTCAAATCTGATACGGCAGTTGTCGTCACGCCGAATAATCCGACCGCGATCTCGGTACCGCGAAACGACGTGATCAGGCTAGCACGTCGCCTGGAAACTCAGAGCTGCCGGCTGCTCGTTGACGAATCTTTCATCGAATTCTCCGGTGCGGGCGCTGCCGGAAGCGTCGAAGAGATGGTTGATTCGATCCCCAACCTGGTCGTGATCAAAAGCATGAGCAAGGTGTTCGGAATCGCCGGCCTCCGCATTGGCTACCTGCTCAGCGCGGACCGAGATTTCATACAGGCCGTCCGCGGCAGCTTACCGATCTGGAACATCAACGGACTAGCTGAGCAATTTCTCCGCACCGTCGGGCGCTATCGGCGCGAATTCTCGAAGAGCTGCGACCTGACGCGCTCGAGTTGCGCCGCGCTGTACGCAGGCTTGCTGGCACTTCCGGGTATCGAGCCGATCGAGCCGGACGCGAACTTTGTACTCTGCAAGCTGGTCGGCCCTTCCGTCACGGGGCCCGAGACCGCCCGGCGCATGTACGTCGAGCACAATATCCTAATCAAGGACTGCGCCGGCAAGAGCATGAGCGAAGCCGAACGCTATCTGCGGATCGCATCGCGCACGCCGGAGGAGAACCAACGGCTCGTAAGAGCTCTTGCGGCGCTGCTCTAACGACACGACGCCGAGCGAAAGCTGGTATGGAAACAAGCAACGCAGACAATGCCGCCCTCATGGCGCAACTGGAGAGGTCGCTCCCCCCGATGAACATGGAACCACCGCGAGGAAGTCCTTTACGAGGAGACATTAGTCCCCGGGGAGATGCACGTCTACCGGCCGGACCCTACCAAACCCGCGGGAAGATACTTCGCACTCACGCCCGAGTAGCGACCCTCGACACGCCACGCAAGGATTTTCAGTTCCTGGATCGGTAGGGACTATCAGCTCGACGTCCATATCGACGCCGAGCGCAAAGGGGAGACCATCGCGCGATGAGTCGATGGGTCTCGATCACTGCGTAAATTTAACCCGCCGATTTTCGCACCACCAACGCAGTATTCTCATCGCGCCAGGTGATGTAGTCAATGTCCAGGAAATGGCGCCGGAGATTCTGGTGGAACTCCCTCATCGCCAAGTCTAACTCGGCGGCTTCGTAGAGTGCGAAGGTCGAGTAGTGACGGTACCTCGCCTGCTCCTCTAGCTATTTGAACGAGGCCATGCGCTCGAATTGAAACTCCTGAATGGTCTCGAGCTCCAAGCCGGGTACGCTGTCCAGATGTTCCTGCAATTCCCACAGCTCGTAGAGCCTGCTTTCTTTCTCGGCAAACTGTGGGAAGTAGCGCCCCCAGACGTTGCGCGCGTTCGGGGAGCGGGTGCGGGTGTAGATCACGAGAAGCCCATCGAGAACGAGTACCCGGGTGGACTCTCGGAGGAAGAACGGAACGTCGAAGTGATGGATCGCATTGAAGGTGACGACACAATCGAGACGTTTGTCGCGAAACGGAAGGGCGCGCGCGGCCGCTCTGAGGGTGTGGTACTGACCGAGTGCCTGTCCTTGGAGCTCGCTGTCGAGCGCGCGCAACATCTCCACGGTGAAGTCCAAGCAGGTGAGGCTGACCCTATTCCCGGCTTGTTTCAGAAGCTCGATGTCGTAACGGCCACTGCCGCAACCGACGTCGACGACGCGGAGGTGCCCGTCCGCTGGCAGAACATCGGTGACGAAGTTGACGACCTCGGGATCCGTCGTGCGCAAGTCGTTGTATCGGAAAGCGATCGTCGAGAAATGATCGACGGTACCGGTAGTGACGGCAGCTTGTCTTGTCTTCATACGTTCGTCCTCCAGCCGTATCCTGCATCGGGGCAGAGAGGGGTCCTCTCCTGATGAAACGTCAACTACACGCGACAGACGTACACGTGACCCCAAAGTGGCCACACGATGCGGGCCTGCAGAGGTGCAAACAGGCCCTGACGCGCGTAGTGCGACCTGAAGCCCCACCCTCGGTCAAGGTCGGATATGGACTCCGGTTTTCACCAGCTTGGCCCGTTGTGACGCCCTGGCGACCAGCCCCTGAACGACTCTCTTCGTCAACGGACTCCCACCGCTCGCGCAGACCACTCGTGACCCGCGAAGATGACGATGTGTATGCAACGCCGATGAGAGACGCTTGGTCATCGGAATGCGCCGGCGACGTCGGATGGTAGTCTGGCCCAGATTTCTCTTCACGCTCTATGTACATGATCGTTTCAGATACCAGGCGTCCGATATCGAGCATCGCCGTATCCAGCGCTTTCTTGCCATGCAGCATCAC
>CAUZCL010000081.1:0-11440 GCA_963578475.1 Acidobacteria bacterium bin61
GCGCCACCACATCTTCGCCGGACAGATCCCGTTCCTGCATCTCACGAAGTTTCGCCGCGCTCGCTTGTACGAAACCTAGGGACACCGTCGAGCTCGACAGCCCGATAGCGCCCGGTATCGCTTCCGCCGCAGCCTCGTAGTTGCGACACGAGATTCCGTACAGCCGGGCTCCGAAAGGTCTTGGAAACGCTCGGAGACGGAGAGAGGCATGTGCGGCATGGTGTGAGGCAAGTACAAGAAGAAGGGACGCTCGCGGTTGCGCTCGATGAAGTCGACGGCGCGCTCCGTGTAGCGGCGCGTGAGCTGAGATTGGTCGGACTCGGTCTCGATGACCTCGAGCTGCTCGACGAGAGGAATGGGCGGATGCCGCTGGGCCGCTGGGTTGGGGTTCTTGCTGACGTCCGGTGTCATGTCGTTGGAATAAGGGATGCCGAAATACTCGTCGAAGCCGTGGGACAGCGGGAGGTGCTCGGGGTGATGCCCCAGGTGCCACTTGCCGAACACCGCGGTCGCGTAGCCCTTTTCTTTGAGCAGCTCGGCGATGGTGATCTCTTCGGGCGCGAGTCCGATATTGTGATGCGGGAAGAGCACGTTTGGGATCCCGACGCGCACCGGATAGGAGCCGGTCAGGAGCGCCGGGCGCGACGGCGAGCACGTGGGTGACGAGACGAGGAAGTTGGTGAAAAGAGACCGGCACCGGCGGTAACGACACATGGGACCCGACTGCGGGTTGGGAGAACGACTACGGCCGAATGACCGAGGATCAGCGCGGCGTCTGGGACGCGCATTACGGTCCGATCGGAGAGGCTTTTCGCGAGGCGCCGCCTACCGGAAAGGCACTCGCGGAGTGGAAGTACCAGCGCTACATGCAGGATTACCTCGGCTCGGTCGCCGCCGTCGACGAGGGTGTCGGACGGGTGCTTGACTACCTCGAGGAGAACGGCCTCGTCGACAACACCATCGTCGTCTACACGTCAGACCAGGGCTTCTATTTGGGCGAGCACGGCTGGTACGACAAGCGCTTCATGTACGAAGAGTCGCTGCGCACGCCGCTCGTGGTTCGCTATCCGGCTGAGATCGTGCCGGCTCAGGTTCCGAATCTAAACGAACGAGTTTCAGCGGGTCTTCCTTGAAAACGCTCGCACGTCCGGCAAGGGATTTCACCCGCGATTGGTACAGTTTCGTGGCCGCGACGACGTGAGCATAGTTTTTCGGGCTCATGCGATGCACCACGCCACGGATGAGCTCGACGCGCTCGTCCGGCTTGAAGATCCCCGTCTCCGCCATCCGGTGATATTCGTCCACCGTGAAGCGCCGCTGAACGATAGGTTCTGCAGCTGTCGCCATATGTTCATTCTCCCTCCATCTACATAGGAGACGACAAAACGGCGAGAGAACCTCCCGACCCGGGCAATATTCATGTCTGCGTTCGCAGAGCTGCGCGCGAAGGTCGAGGTGTTTCGCGCGTGCTAGCCTCACCGAAGGCAAGCGGGCCGGAGCTCTGGAGTGTCACCTTATCGGTCACCACATCCCGGAGCTTGGCCATCGAGGAGGTGTGGACGAGTCGAGTTCGCTCGCCCCACCGCGCTCCAGGCTGTCGCAACTTGCGCGAGCCGCTTCGGGACTAACCAGGCGGTGGGCCGCTGAGGAATAGATCCGGTCTGGACCCTGAACGGATCCGCGTCACGCCGTTCGGCTGAAGTGCTTCTCCAAAATGTGCGTCACGCAGCTGGTCAGCTTCTTCGCGTACTCGATGTGGAGAAACTCGTTCGGCCCGTGGGCGTTGCTTTGCGGTCCCAAGACGCCCGTGACCACGAACTGGGCTTCGGGAAACTTGTCGCCCAGCATGCCCATGAACGGTATCGAGCCGCCCTCGCCCATGTGGAGCGCGGGCTTTCCGTAAAACGCTTCGGACGCTTCGTCCAGGCTCTCTCCGAGCCACGCCGCGAGCTCGGGGGCGCTCCATCCCGGCGCCGGCGCGTGAAAGTCGAGCGTTACTTTGGCGCCGTAAGGAGGCTCGCTCGTGAGGAGCTCCTGCACTACGTCCCGTGCCTCTAGCGGGTCGAGTGTCGGCGGGATGCGGATCGACAAATTGAGGGTCGTGTATGGCCTCAACACGTTGCCGGCATCCTTCAGCGCCGGAATACCTTCCTGACCCGTTACGGCCAGTGCGGGGCGCCACGTGCGGTTGAGAATGAGCTCGGTCGGGTCGGTGGTGACGGCTTGCATGCTTTCCATCCAAGGAAACTTCGAGAACACTTCGTCCACCAAAACACTCGCCACTTTGCCGGCCTGAGCTTTTCGCTGCTCGTGGATCTCGACGTGAAGCCCTGTCGGCAGGATGGCGCCCGTGGTCTCGTCCTCGAGCCGGCTAAGGATCTGCCGGGCGATGCGAAACGACGAGGCTACGATGCCGCTCGCGTCTCCGGAATGCACACCCTCTTCGAGCACATCCACGCGCAGCGTGGCGGCGACGATGCCGCGCAGAGACGTTGTCGACCAAAGCTGCTCGTAATTGCCCGCGCCCGAATCCAGGCAGACGACGAGGCTCGGCGTGCCGATGACGTCCGCAAAGTGCTCGACATAGGAAGGGAGGTCCGGTGAGCCGCTCTCTTCGGAGAACTCGATGAGCACGACGACGCGCGCGTGATCGATTGCTTGCTCGCGAAGCGCATGGAGCGCGCAGATGGAGGCGAAGACCGCGTAGCCGTCATCGGCGCCGCCGCGGCCGTAGAGCTTGTCGCCTTTGCGCACTGGCTTCCACGCGCCGAGGTCGTCGCGCCATCCGGTCATCTCGGGCTGTTTGTCGAGATGCCCGTACATCAAGATCGTGTCGTTTATCGTATCGGCAGATTTTCCTGGAACTTCGACAAGAAGAAGCGGCGTGCGGTTCTCGAGGCGTCCCACGTGAAGCGTCGAGCCTTCCGGCTGATGAGCTTCGACCCAGCTCTTCGCGAGCTCGAGTGCGCGGTCCATGTGCCCGTGCGCCTGCCAGTCGGGGTCGAACATCGGTGAGACGTTCGGGATGCTGATATATTCCATGATAGTGGGGACGATCTCGTCTTCCCAAAAAGTGTCGACGAATTGTTTCGTTTTTCCAAAGTCGGCCATGTTCAGCTCTCCAAGTTAAATATCAGGATGTCGCAAGTGCCACTGTGTCGCTTGCTCATACGCATAGGCCGTACGCAGCACGCGAGCCTCTTGAAACGCCCTCCCAGCGATTTGGATGCCCACCGGCGCATCGTCTTTCGCGAAGCCGCCAGGCAGCGACACCGCCGGGAGCCCGAGCAGATCGTAAGGCATCGTGAACCGTAGCACATCCATGGTGTCGAGACGCCGTCCCCCTATCGCGGGGAGCCCGCGATGCGAGCGCTGCACGATCGGGTAGGTCGGTGAGACGAGAAGATCGACGCCCTTCATCGCCTGGGCTGCCCGTACTTGAAACGTCCGCCGCTCGCGCTGCGCTTTCAGATAGTCGACAGCCGGAATCAAGAGCGCGCCGCGTGCGCCGCCGTCATACTCTTCGGGTCGCTCGCGCATAAACGGCTCGTGTCCGGCGCCCCACTCGCACAAAAAAATGAGATACATAGCCTCCGTCATCTCTTCGGGTGTCGGGAGGCTGAGCTCGACGATCTCGCAGCCGATCTCTTCGAGCTTTGTGAGGGCGCGCTCGAAGACGCGCGTGACGGCGGGCTCGGCCACACGCGTGAGCTCGCGATCGATGCCGAACTTCGTGCCCTGTACCGGCCCGTCGAGCTCCGCCTCGTAGTCGGGCACCTCGCGCCGGCTCGTTGTCGTGTCGCCGTCGCGGTGCCCGGCGAGTACGCGCAGCACGATGGCGGCATCTTTCACGGTGCGCGTGAGCGGACCCGCGTGATCGATCGAATAAGCCCGGGGAAACATTCCCTCCGTGCTGATGCGGCCGTGGGTCGGCTTGAGCCCGACGACGTTACACACCGAGGCGGGGTTTCGGACGGAGCCACCGTTATCCGAGCCGACCGAGAGCGCCGCGAGGCCCGTCGCGACTTGCGTCGCGGAGCCGCCGCTCGATCCGCTCGGCGAGTAGTTGCGGTTCCACGGATTCTGCATATTGCCAAAGTCGGGGTTCTCGCCGGACTCGCCGCCTGCGAACTTGTTCAAGTTGGCTTTTCCCATGAGGATGGCGCCGGCCTCGGCGAGGCGTCGGGTGACTTCGGCGTCCGTTGCCGGCTCGTGGTTCCTCAAGAAGCGCGCTCCCGCCGTGGTCGCTATCCCCGCGGTGTCGAACACGTCCTTCAGGCTTATCGGAATCCCGTGGAGTGGGCCTTTACTTTCGCCGCGTCGGCGCCCTTCATCGCGGCGGCGTGACGCTTCGAGCGCACGCTCGGGAAGGAACGTGATGTAGCTGTTGAGCTCGGGCTCGAGCGCTTCGGTACGTTCAATCGTGGCTCGGACGAGCTCCTCGGAAGTGATCTCTCCTTTGTCGAGGAGTGCGGACAGCTCGTGGAGAGGAGCGACGAGAAGCTCGGGGGTGACGCTCAAGGCTCGACCTCCGGGTCCATCCGGATAGCCGGCTCGATGCGTGGGTCTGGGAGGGTTCGCGAGCGTACCGATAAGAGGAAAGCCTGGACCTGGGCGGCTTCGCCCGGACGCGGTTCGAGCCCATGTGCGCGCATGAGCTCTTCCACTGCAGCGGGCGACAACGCCTGTGCTTCGATCGGAAGTGCGGCGCTCACGCCGGCGACCCCAACGAGCGACCGCAAGACGTCCCGCCTCTTCAAGAGCCAACCCCGCTCGCCGCACCGGTGAAGACGACCGAGGGTTTCGCCGGCAACTCCCAAGCTCTCGCCATGAACTAGATTTCTACCACAAACCGCGCGTGATCATGCGGCTTTCAGGATCTCGTGGGTCCGAAGAAGATCCTGGCCGCTGCTGGCAAGCACGCCGACGAGGACCATGGGCTGGAAGTGACGAGTCCTCCCGTCGAGAAGATGAAGTCCGTCATCTCTGACGGGTTGGGCGTGGGTCTCGGGGTCGCGGAGGGTTTTACAGGTTCGCGCGGGGATTCAGAGAACGGGAAGTGAGTGTGTGTGTAACCCGTTTCCCTGAATCCCCATGCAAGCCAATGAACACTAGTGCAACAACGAAGCCAAGTAAGCGTTTATGGTGTAACAAACACTGGTGTTTAGATGACTTCTGGTCAAGCGGCCTCGAGCACCAAGCGTTACTAAAGGTAACGATTCAGGAAGCCAGTCTCCCTTCCCGCAACGGGCGGCGGGTGCTTCAGCGTTCGAAGCTCTCGTGACGGGAGGCGGCGGAGAGCGGGATAAGATACTTCATCGGATCCTTCAAAATCTTCTCGCGCGCGGCTTCGAGTGACGTTTCGCCCGCGTAGCTCACCGCCGACTGAATGTGTCCACGCACCCGGTGAAGAACCTCGACGACGCTGCCTTTGTAGGGAACTTGAATCTGCATGCCCTCGGCAGGTGTTTCGAGCTCGGCCTCGCGGCTACCCGCGTCCTGGTCATAGCTCGATTGCAGGACGGCTTGGGGCGACGTCATGCCTCGGTAGATTTGGCGCTTTTGGTGCGTTGCCGGATCTTCGATGAGGTGGCCTGGGGACTCATCCGTCCCCGAGAGCGCGCTTCCGAGCATCACGGTCGAGGCGCCGCAAATGAGTGCCAGGAAGATATCCTTGTCGTCTTTGATGCCCCCGTCGGCGACGATCGGTACGTCATTGCCGACGGCGCACCATGCTTCACGAATCGCTTGAACCTGTGGGACGCCGTGGCGGTCTCGAGACGTGTGCGGCACCCGCGTCCCGGCCCAACGCTGACCTTGATGGCGGCGACACCGACATCCGCGAGAAAACGCGCGCCTTCATAGGTCCCCACATTGCCGCAAATGAGCGCGACACCTTCAGAGCGTGAGCGCACGGCTTCGACCCCCTTCTTCATCACCTCGGAATGGGCGTGCGCGATGTCGATGACGATGACATCGGCATGCGCTTCCATGAGGGCGGCGGCGCGATCTAGAAAGTCGCCTCGAACGCCGATCGCCGCGCCCACGAGCAACCGTCCTTTCGTGTCTTTGCTCGAGAAGGGGCGGTGACGGAACAAGAGCAAGTCGCGGAGAGTGATGAGGCCTCGGATTTGTCGCGCGTCATCCACGAGGGGGAGGCGCTCGATGCGATTCTCGAACATTAGCCGCTCGGCTTCGTCCTCGCCGACGCCGGGTGGAGAGACGTGGAGGCGATCGAATGGCGTCATGAACGCGTCCACGAGCTTGGTGTCGAGCTCGCTACGGCGAGGGATGTCACGGTTGGTCAGAAGACCGGCAAGCGTGCCGCTCCCAGCGCTTTCCTCGACGAGAAGCGCGGTGATCTGATGCCGCCGGGCAATCGCTTTTGCGTTGCCGATGGTCGTCCCGCGCGGCACGCGATGCGGGCTCTCGATGACGGCACTGTGGCTGCGCTTCACGAAGCGCACCATCTCCGCCTGTCGCTCGATCGGGAGTGCTCTGTGCACGATACCGATGCCGCCTTCGAGCGCGACCGCTTTCGACATCTCCGCTTCGGTGACGCTGTCCATGTTGGAAGAAACGACCGGAAGCTCGAGGCGGAGAGAGTCGGTCAGCTTACAGGAGAGCGAGATGCTCTTCCGCGTGTCGACGATCCCCTTTTGGGGGCGGAAGAGAAAGTCGCCATAGGTCTTACCATTGAAACGGTCGTCGAGGTTCATCTTCCACTAGAATCGCAGTCTCGGCGCCGCGGATCAAATCGCGGCCGGCGCACTAGCCTTCGGGTTTCAGCCGGCCGGCATCGAGGAGAAGGGCGACGACGTTGACAGCGAGCGGAATCGTCGCCGCTGCGAGCCCGAGATTTGTGCCTAGTACCGAGACCCGCAGAAGGATGATGCCCGTCGTCGTGAGCGTCCCGATCAGAAGGATCCACCACGCCCATACGTCACCCCTGCGGTAGGGGACGAGCACGATCGTGAGGAACAAGAGAGCGTAACCGGTGCCGAACGCCGCCGCGGTGCCACGCCGGGCTCTGAGGGCGATTTCGACGTCGTTCCGACCCTCGGCGAGCTCGCTCAGGTTCATAGGGCCAATTTGATCTATCTTCGCGTCCGCGACGTAGGCCACGTACACGGAGCCCAACGATCCAAGAAGCGTAAGGCTTCCGACGATCGTCAGCAAAACCCAGCTCACGATTTTCAGTTTCGCGCTCATAGCGTATCTCCAAGATTTGGCGGTGCCCAGCCGTCCGTAGGTTAAACTGTGTCGATGTACGAGGGCAAGTGCTTCCAAACGACGTAAGGCATTACGTCTCCCGAAAGGCAGGTATTTGCCGGAACACTCGAAACCTTTGGAATTGCGCAAGCTGGCATGCGGCACGTGGCTTGCTGAGGTAGTCTGTCAAGTGTACCGATTACAATCGCCGCTTGCGGCGGTGATAGTAGTAGCCCGTCGACCCCAACCCCGACTCCGACGTCCACCCCTTCGACCGGAAACGTCCAAGGTGTGGTGGGTACGAATCACGGGCATACGGCGACGATCACGTCGGCTCAGCTGACGGCTGCCAATGCTCTGAGCCTCGATATCACGGGAAGCTCGAATCACCCCCATACCGTGGCTCTAACCGCAGCGGAGGTAAGCCAGATCGATCAGAACATGAACGATCAGAAGACCTCGACGAATAACTCGGGCCATACGCACACCGTTACGTTCAACTAATTCGATTTTGTTGTAGAGTCGGGGCCCACCCGGCCGCGCCACGCTGAACACGGAATTGACACGGCGTGGCTGGGCGCTTACGGTCGGTCTCATGGGTATTACGACCGCCGAGCTCCTCGGCTCCATTGGCGTTTTCCTGCTGCTCGTCGCTTTCTTTCTCAATCTCTTCGGGTTCCTTCCGCATCGAGCGCGTTCCTATCAGAGCATGAATGCCGTCGGTGCCGGTCTGTCTTGCTACTCCTCCTATCTCATCGAGTTTCCACCCTTCATTGTGCTCGAAGGGACCTGGTGTGTCGTTGCCGTGGTGGCGCTTTTGTGGGGCCGATCGAAGTCATGATCGACGACTGGCGGAAAACGATCTCCATGGTGACGCGCGACCAAATGGTCGAAGTAGACCGTGCGATGATTGAAGATTTCGGCATAGAGCTTCTCCAGATGATGGAAAATGCCGGCCGACATCTCGTACAGCTCACGAGGGACCGCTTCCTCGCGGGCGACGCCCGTGGCAAAGAAGTCGCCGTGCTCGCCGGCATCGTCGGCAATGGCGGAGGGTTTAGCGTTGGATATCGCGACCGGGCTCGACGCGACCACGGGAGAAACGACGCAACTGACCGTCAGAGCCACCGCCACGATGACGCTCGCGCTTCCCAAAGCAGGGCTCGCGGTCCTCGGTGCGGAGGAGTTCACCGGGCAGTTGTACCTCGCGGATATCGGTGTCCCCGACGCCGTCTATCGGCCAACTCGGGGTCGAGGCCGATCCTATTTTTTTCGGGTCCGATTTGTTGCGACTCGGCTAATATTTCGACGGAGGGCGCCATGACGACGATCGTGCCTTGAAGTGGCGGTCTGGAGCGGTTAGGCTCTCCCCCGAAGTTACCAGGAGGGATGATGAAAGACGTTCGGAGTTTATGCGCGGCCGCCGCTTTTTTGGTCGCGCTAGGTTGCAATACGGAGGAAGCGGTGGAAAAACAGGCACCGATGGAAAAAGCATCCATGGATTCTGAGGCGGCGCCAGAAGCGACCTCTTTGCTCGGCAAACCGCTCTACCGAAGGAGTTCTCTCGAATCAACGACGACATGCTCGTTGCGACGGCGGACTGGCAATACATGACTTATCGCCGGCTCGGACGTGACGACGACGCGGCAAAGGTGCTTGACGACATCCGCGAGGAGATGGATATTCTGGAGAACGGCTCGTACCACAAGCGGCTTCTCATGTATAAAGGTCTCGTCGATCCGGAAGAGCTCCTGAATCCGGACGCGTCCGAGCTCGATCTCGCGACACAAGGCTATGGTGTTGCGAACTGGTACTTCGTGAACGGCGAGGTTGATAAAGCCAGGGAGATTCTGAACAAGGTGCTGGAAGGGAAGTATTGGTCCGCTTTCGGCTATATCGCGGCAGAGGCGGATGTGAGCCGGATGGAGGCGAGAAGCTGAGCAACGTCGAGCGGCGAGCCTTCGGCGTCATTGGCGTCATCAGCATCATTGTTGTCGCGTTCCTTTTCTGGCTGCTCTATTTTCGAGAGGCCGCGGCGAACGCGCCGGCCTGGACGAGCTCTCTTCCTGCTCTGAACGCGGGGCTCAATTTCACGAGCGCCGTGCTCCTCGTCGCGGGCCTCCTCGCTATCCGATCCGGCCGGCGCGAGATTCACATGAAGCTGATGCTCTCGGCGGTCGGTGTCTCCGGCGTCTTTTTCGCGAGCTACATCGTCTACCACCATTTTCATGGAGATACGCGCTTCGGCGGTCAAGGTCTCATCCGCCCGGTGTACTTCTTCATCCTTATTACTCACATTACCGGCTCCATTGTGGCGCTCCCCCTCGTGCTCACAACGCTGTTTTTTGCGGGCACGAAACGTTTCGAGCGCCACCGCAAGCTCGCCCGCGTCACCTTCCCGGTCTGGCTCTATGTTTCTGTTACAGGCGTGGCCGTTTTCTTCTTTTTGAAACTATGGGGCGCGTAGCGGACGCGTTGAGACTGCGCGCTGTACTCCCTCGAGCCCGATACTGAATCAGAGGGGGGCTCACCGAAACCAATTCTCAAGGAGCCTATACACAATGATGAAAAAACTCGTGGTCTTTACTGCGCTCGTCGGTCTCGCTGCGCTTAGCTTCGCACAGGATGCGAATCCTCGTGGTAAAGTTGATGCCGCTGTCAACGGATCGAAAGTGACGATCGAATATGGCCGTCCCGCTTTGAAGGGTCGCAGCCTCGACGAGCTAATGAGCGACCTGCCCGAAGATCGTGTCTGGCGCGCAGGCGAGAACCAGGTCACAACCCTGGAGACCAAAGCAGATCTCAAGATAGGCGGCACGTCGATTCCCGCGGGAAAGTACAGCCTCTACGTTTATGCGCCCGCCGAGGGCGACTGGGCGCTCTGCGTGAACAAGAACCTCGGCATCCCGCTAGTTGAGATCTGGGCCGAGGCTCCGTCGGAAATGGCGCAAGAGCCGTGGCTCGAGCTGCGCGGCTACAAAGCGAATATCGTGGGCGACGAAATCGCGCGGATTCCCATGACCAAGAAAACCGGGGGAATCCACCGACGTCTTCACGATCGACCTGACCTTGAGTGAGCTCACCCTGTCCTGGGGCGACGCGTCCTGGACAGCGAGCATCGAAGGTAGCACCTAGGCTCAAACATATACCTAAAGCGGGGCTCTCCAAGGCGGGCCCCGCTTTTTTTATGCCTACAACCTGTTGTGGTCTGCTGCCACGCGTGTGGTTGATTTTGTGGTTTTATCTTTACTTGACTTACACTATAGTAGGGTTTACTTGACTTACACCAAAGTCGATACTACTACAACTGGACGCCACTTAGAATTGAGGTCGTGAACATGTTGAGTCCGCTATTTTGGATAAGCTTTGTCGTCGTCGCGTTGGGAATCAAATGGTTTGCGGACGGACTGTTAAGCCTCGCGTC
This sequence comes from Acidobacteria bacterium bin61, assembly GCA_963578475.1. Lineage (GTDB taxonomy): Bacteria > Acidobacteriota > Vicinamibacteria > Marinacidobacterales > SMYC01 > SMYC01. Next base: position 10,637 of record CAUZCL010000081.1, read on the forward strand.
GCTCGAGCTGCGTCCCCGCTCGGTGCCTGTCGAACCTGTTCGGTTCGTAGGGCAACGCTTGGCGAGTTGCGAGAACAGCAAGGCTGCCTAGAAGTTAGGTTGCAGCCTGCGCGGCCCTTAATGTTCGGTCTTTGCCGATTTCAGCGCCACCGGAGAATCCATGAGGTCGTCGCGTGGCTCCGTAGTCGGATGGACCTTTTTTAAGGGATTCTTGCGTAACGACTTGAGCCACTGCCGGATGCGTGGCTCGTCTGGGGGCTCTCGGATGTCCGTGCCATTTCGCTCGAGCCACGACACCAATGCCTGAAGACGCTTGCGCACCTTTTTGGCACTCTTGCTCTTGTAGGCGTGCTTCATCGTCTGGAGCACGTAGGCGTGACGAGACTTGGGAAGGTACGAGCGCAGATTTCGGAGTTTATGGACCTGGCACCTTTGGATGACCGCGAGGTCCCCGAAAACCGGCCACCTCAAGGCCGTCCATCATCAGCGCCGCGAGCTCGAGCTCCTCAAGCGGTCTCGCCAGGTATTCCTCGAGCTTTTTTTCGTCTGGCTTACCAGGTGGCGGCTGGCTGCACTCTTGCTCGTGCCACGAGATTTTAACTTGACCGCGGGTTTGTCCAGACTCGATTGGTATCCTCGTGTCGATACCCCCACCAAAATCTGATTCAACACTCGCTCTGGAAGAGGATTTTCTTCGCGGAAGGCTTCGAAGTGTGGAAGCGAAGCCTCCGTGCCCGACTTCGAGCGAACTCGAGGTCGCGACACTTGGATTCGGCCACCACCGAAGCTCAGCTCTCCATCCGT
>CAUZCL010000082.1:0-11325 GCA_963578475.1 Acidobacteria bacterium bin61
GCTTCGGTGGCGCTCGACCGCATGCTCGACGCGTCCATGAATCTCGGCTTTCTCTTGGCCGCGGCTCTTTATCTGCTCGAAGGGGTAGGGGCTCTTTTTGTAGGCATCCTGCTCGCCGTGCCAATCGGATATATGCTTGCCCTCGCGCGCGGCTATCGCCCGCTCGCGGCACTCGTCCACCGCGAAGTTGTTCGCTCGAGCGAGCATCTGGCCGGGCGCTTTTGCCGCGAGCGCACCGGCCACTTGATGTTCGCGGTGCTCGCGGGTTTGGCCAGCCTCTCGATGATGCTCGCTGAATATTGGCTCATGAGCTTCTACCTCGGGACGCCGCTAAGCTTCCGCCAGCTAGTCATTGGCCTCGCCGCGGCCCGCATCGCTTACTTTCTGTTTCTGCCCGCGGCCCTTGGCGTTCTGGAAGCCGGCCAAGTCATGGCGGTCCGTTCGCTGGGGCTTCCCGTGGCGCTCGGCGTCAGCTTGAGTCTCGTGATCCGTTTTCGCGACGTTCTCGTCGCCGCGGTCGGGTTGTGGTGGGGGATGCGCGCCGTTACGACGAGTCTCGAGCGATCGTCTTGAGAAATTCTTCAATTCTGTCCATCGACTGCTCCCACGTAGGATGCGCGTAAAAGCTTTCGAGTGCGGCGAGGCTCAGCCGACCGAGTAGTTCCCGATCCTTAATGAGGCGCTCGAGCTGACGGCTCAAGCTGAGCGTATGTCCTGGCTGGATGAGAAAGCCGTTGGACTCGTGATGCACGATCTCGTCGCTGGCGCCGGCCGCACTTGCGATGACCGCGACGCCGAAGCTGAGTGCTTCTAAATAGACGATGCCAAACCCCTCGTAGCTCGAAGGCACGACGAGAAGCTGGCTCGCCCGGTAGAGCGTGGCGAGAAGCTCGCCGTCGAGCACGCCGTGCAGGGTGAGACGCGAGCGCAGATCGAGCGTGTCGATCTGTTGCTGCATGCGGCCTGCGTAGCTAGGGTCCATCTCCTCACTACCCACGATGTCAAGATGCCACGCCTGACGCCGGAGCTCGGCGAGTGCTTCGAGAAGAATGTGGAGGCCCTTTCTCTCGATCAGGTTTCCTACGAAGAGCAGGCGCAGGGGGCCCTCGGCGAACGCACGTCGATAGACTTCCGGGCCGGTGAGCTTGGCCCCCAAACGATCGCCGCCCGGCGTCGCGACCACGTTTTGCGTCTTCTTGCTCAAAAGCTCTTCGACCGACTCCCGTGTCGTGTGGCTGTTGAAAACGAACGCGTCGACCGTCCGTAGGTAGCGTTTCTCGATGCGCCGATAGAGGTTGGTCCGCCAGGCCGCGTGCTTTTCGCTCGAGAGCAAGTGGTGCACGATGCTGACGATCGGAGCCGTCGCGGCCCGATTCGAACGGAGCAATGACGGGTGCGCGAGCTCGTCTTGCAGTAAAACATCGTAGCGTTCTTGCAATTGCTCTTTCAGCGACGGTGAAAAATTATGCACCAGATGCCGAGCGTAGCTTCCATGTGGGAGCGAGAGGATATCGACGTCATGTCCATGGGCGCGCAAGTGCTCCACCAGTTTTCGATCGTAGAGATTACCGCCAGAAATCTTGTCCAATTGGCCGTAAACGACGAGCCCGATATGCACGGGGCGGAGTATCGCAACTCTGACGTTGGACGCGCAAGCGCGACGCCACTTACACTCTTTGGATGCGCATCCCTTCCGATGGATCTGGCATAATCGCGTCGGATCAGGAAGGAAAGATGCTTACGCTGCTCGCCGCGACCGTTGTGCTTCTCTCGATTGACGGTCTCAAGCTGGACTATGTGCTCGAGGCCGACAAGCACGGCCTTCCCATCCCCCATCTTCGACGCCTCGTCGCGGACGGCGTCTCCGCCACCGGCATGCTCGGGATTTTTCCGACGCTCACCAATCCGAGCCACACGACCATGCTAACCGGGGTCTCGCCGGCGACCCACGGCATTTACGAGAATCACCCTTTCTATCCGTTCGCGAAGAACATGAACGGGTGGACCTGGTACAACCTCTTGGAGAAATAGAGTACCCATGCGCAAGACCGTTCCGCAGTTCATCGGCGCTCGAGTAAAGCGCCGCGAAGACCCAGCGCTGATTACTGGAGAAGGAAAGTTTGTCGCGGACATCGAGCTCGCCGCCGCGGTGACGATGACCTTCGTCCGAAGCCCCTACGCTCATGCGAAGGTAAAGAAAATCGATACGTCCGAAGCACTCGCCATCCCGGGCGTCTTGACCGTTTACACCGCGGCGGATCTGAATCCGCTCGTCTCGAAGCCGTTCCCATTTCTCACAAGCGGCGATGGCGGCTACCTCACGAACGTCTACGAGCAAAAGCGCTTTCCGCTCGCCTCCGACAAAGTACGCCACGTCGGAGATCCAGTGGCCGTAGTGATTGCCGACGATCCCTACGTTGCGGTTGATGCCGTTGAAGCGGTCTCGGTCGACTACGAGCCGCTCGGCGTGGTCACCGAGACCGATCAGGCGTTGTCCGCAGGCGCTACACGGATTCACGAGGACTGTGCCGGCAACCGCGCTTTCGATTGGAGCCTCGACGGCGGCGACGGCGACATTGACGGGGCTTTTGCAAAAGCGCATACGAGCGTGGAGCTTCGAGCCGACATCCAACGACTCGTGCCGAACGCGATGGAGCCTCGAGCCGTGGCTGCGAGCTTCGACGACGACAGTGGCTACACGCTATGGACGACCACGCAAATTCCACATCAAATCCGTGATTTCCTCGCGGGCATGCTCGAGGTCGACCCGAAGCGTTTCCGCGTTATCGCCCCAGAAGTCGGCGGTGGCTTCGGCGCAAAATGCAACGTCTACGGCGAAGAGGTGCTTGCCGTTTTGCTCGCACACCGCCTGCGGCGGGCCGTCCGCTGGACGGCGTCGAGAACGGAAGATTATCTCGTCACGAGCCACGGCCGTGACCAGGAGGGCGTCTTGCGCCTCGCGGCCGACGAGAACGGGCACGTCCTCGGGGCTGATCTCACTCTCACGATGGATTGCGGTGCCTATTTCAGCCGCGTCACGCCAATCATTCCCGCGCTAACGGGCTTGATGATGACGGGTGTCTATGACATCCGGAACGTGCGCGCGCGCGCGACGGGCGTGTTCACCAACAAAGTCATGAGCGAGCCTTATCGTGGCGCAGGCCGTCCGGAGGCCGCCTATTTTCTCGAACGAGCGATGGATCTGCTCGCGGACGAGCTCGAGCTCGATCCGGTCGAGCTTCGCCGCCGCAACTTCATCGCTCCCGATCGCTTCCCCTACGAGACCGCGACAGGGCTCACTTATGACAGCGGCGACTACGGCGGCGCGCTCGACGAGCTCTTGAAGCATGTCGACTTGGACCAGGTTCGAAAGGAGCAGGCGAAGCGCCGCCAAGATCCTTCAGCGAAGCTTCTCGGGGTCGGAATCGCGTGCTACGTGGAGATTTGCGGTTTCGGGCCATGGGAGCTCGGAAGCGTGCGGGTTGCCGCGGACGGTAAAGTCACCGTGCTCTCCGGCACATCCCCGCACGGGCAAGGTCACGCGACGAGCTGGGCTCAAATCACGGCCGATACGCTTCAAGTGCCGCTCGAAGACATCGAAGTCATCCATGGCGATACCAAGATCGTTCCCAAGGGAATTGGCACTTTCGGAAGCCGCAGCGCGCCGGTCGGCGGCGCCGCGGTGCACGAGAGCTCCGAGACGGTGCGTGAAGGGGCTGCGGCCATCGCGGCTCACTTGCTTGAGGCGGCGCCCGCGGACATCCGGCTCCAAAACGGTACCTTTCACGTCGTCGGCTCACCCGGACGTCGCGTGAGTTGGAGCGACGTCGCCGCGGCGGCCTACGCGAAGGATCTTCCCGAGGAGTTGAGCGGAAAGTTGAGCGCGAGCACTCAGTTCAAGCCCACAGGCGATACCTTTCCGTTCGGCGCGCATGCAAGCGTCGTCGAGATCGATCCCGCCACGGGAGAGATCTCCATCCTCCGTTTCATCTCCGTGGACGATTGCGGGAAGGTGATCAATCCGCTTCTCGTAACCGGGCAGGTACATGGTGGTCTCGCCCAGGGCATCGGTCAAGCGCTTTGGGAAGGTGCTGTCTATGACGATGGCGGGAATCTCGTGACCGGTAATTTGATGGAATATGCAGTGCCTCGAGCGGACCTATTGCCGTCTTACGAAAACTACCGAACCGAGACCCCCACGCTGCTCAACGCCCTCGGCGTGAAGGGCATTGGCGAAGCAGCGACCATCGGCTCGACACCCGCGGTCGTGAATGCGGTCGTGGACGCGCTCTCCCATCTCGGCGTAAAGCACGTAGACACGCCCGTCACGCCCGAGAAAATCTGGAAACTAATCTCGTGAGACCGTGCCCGTTTCAGCTGCGAAGATTTCGCGGAGTAGCTCCCGCCAACGGGCATATTGGGTCGCGACCGATCCTTCGAGCCTCAATATTTTGCCGTCCACTTCGAGGACGAGGGGGGCGACATCCGAGGCGAGAGAGGCGCCGAGCTCGCTGAGAATATGAACGTGGTCCCTCTCCTGAGACGCGGCGTAGCGCTTCTGGTCGTCGACAGTCGGGCTGCCGAAAATGCCCGACGTGCCACATAGCGGGCCTCGAGTCACGCCGCCAAACGTCCAGCCGGCGCCGTCGACAATACGCGAGGAACGGCTCTTCATGGCTTCCCGCTCCCAGTAATCGGTGGAGCGCCAACCATGGTACGCGTCGATCATCCGCGCGTGAAAATTCGCATAATGGGTATCCACCGCGTCGAGGAACATGCCGTTCCGCTGGCGGATCCGGTCCACCCGTAGCAGCATGGGATCCTCGCGCGAAGGCAACCGCGCGACTTCGTAACGGGATTTCTTCTTCGACGTGACATAGTCGTCGAATGTTTCGGGCGCCAGGTAGGCGGCGAAGCGAAGGCGGGACATGGTGCGAATGCGAGCGAGATCCTTGTGATCGAGCTTGCGGTACTTCTTCGCGAGCTCGTTGGCGATGCGGTGGTAAAGATCCTGAAACGGCTCGTCGTTCGGGTCCTTCCCCAGATAGGACGTAGCGTCGGCTTTTTGTTTGTATCTCTTGTCGATCCAGACTTTGCCAGTGGCGTCGACAGCTCGAAGCCGTAACTGCAATTCGCGACTGGTCGAAGAGATAATGAAGCCGGAAATCGAAAGCTCGGGGATGGAGGATTTTGGGACGACGTGGACGACCCCCCAGAATCTCGACGACTGCAGCCCATCTTTCAAACGCACGGGCATGTAACGCGCCTCTGCGTCCCGGATTTCCGGGAAAGGGCGCTTCTTCTCCACACCGAAAACCGAGATTTGCACATTGAGCAAGCTCGCCTCGGGCGGTGGGACGCTCGCTCGAATCAGTTGGACGGGCTTTTTGGCAGCGAGAGCCATGGAAGCGCACAAGAAAATTGAGGACGATGCGCAGACCACCGCTCGGAGGACGGGGTTTTTCGAGCCGGCCATCAGTGAGTCTCTCATACAACTAGGTCGTCAAATGCAAAGAACTGCAAGAACGAGGCCAGCGAAGGAGCGCGGTTAGGCGACATCCGTTGTAATCCATAGAGGTCACGGCGCCCTCGCTACGGGACACGCGACACGATTCAGGGCAGCTCATACGGGTAACCGTGCCCGTGAAGGAGGCGGGTGTCTTTCGCTATCGCGTGATTCGCATGTAGCGCGACCAGTCCTCGTCGGTGAGCTCTTCGCCAAGCTCGAACCGATAGCGCTTGTTCTTGCCGAGAGCAAGGACGTTCCTCTCGGACGTTTCGAAGGAAACCGTGCTCTGGTCGGGGCGTTCGAGTTTTTGAATATCTTCGTGGCTGAAAGCCCAATCGTGCGCGTTCGATTTGTATTGGATACCGAGCCTCGTTATCGTGAGCTTGCCGTTGTATCCTCCGAGGCGATGCTTGTGGCGGACGGCGTAGGACAGAGGTAGCTTCCGTCCCCAGATTTGATCGGTGACCTCGACGTGTAGCTCGCGGGCGCCTTCGAAACCGGGGTCTTTGAGCAAGACCTCGTCGAGCGCTGCTTGGCTCTGTTCCAGATCGCCGCGCTCGAGCGCCATCCGGGCTTCGTCGAAGAGATCGGCGAGCGTAGGAGCCTCCGCTTTCGGCGCGGGCTTCGGGCGTGCGACTCTCGGTTTCGGTTTGGGTTTGGGCTTGGGTCTGGGTTTTGGGGCAGGGGGAGGCACTTCCGGTGCCGCCTCCGATGCGGGTTCCGGTTCCGGGTCGAGTGCTTCTTCGCCCAGCCCATCGGGAGCTATCGAGATCGCGGCCGCGGTCGACGGCGGTATGGGCTCGCCCACTTCCGCGTCGGGCTTCCCGTGATCGGGGATGATGAGCGCAATAATGAGGAATGCCCCGAGCACGACCGCGGCAGCAGCGGGAAACCATCGGTTCCGGCGCGCCTTGACCTTCCGGCGCACCTTGAGCATGATGCCGGTCTCGAGATGTGTCGCATCGCGAGCAGATTCCAGTGCGGCGACCACGTCCTCTGCGCTGTCATATCTGTCCGAAGGATTCTTCTCGAGGCAGCGCAGAATGACGGTGCGCAGCGACATGTTCACATTGCCATGTACGCGGTCTGGCGGGATAGGCGCCGTGTTGAGAATTGCCTGAGCAATCGCCGCGAAGGAGTCGCCGGTGAAGGGGAGCTGTCCGGTAAGCATCCGGTACAGTACGATCGCGAATGAGAAAAGGTCCGTCCTCTGTTCGATGACGCCTTTGCTCAACTGCTCCGGGGCCATGTAGTACGGGATGCCGAGAACGTCCCCGTCGGCGGTGAGCTCCGAACCGACGAAATGGGCGATACCGAAATCCATGATCTTTGCGTGGAAGTCGGCCGTGACCATGATATTGCTGGGCTTGATGTCCCGATGGACGATGTTTTGGGCGTGCGCGTAGCTCAGCCCCGCAAGAACGTCGTAGGCGATTTGGAAAGCGTGGTCCAAACGGAGGACGTCTTTCTCGAGGATATCTTCGAGCGTTCGGCCCTCGACGTGTTCCATCACGATAAAAGGCGTGCCGTCATCTGCGTGGCCGATATCGTAAACGGTCACGATGTTCGGGTGGATGAGCTGGCCCGCGGAGCTCGCCTCACGATAGAAGCGCTCTTTGTATTTCTCTTGCTGTGCCGCGGGTAAATGGGCCGCCGTTTGGATGAGCTTGATAGCGACAATGCGGTCGATCGCCGGATCTTGAGCGAGAAGGACCGCTCCCATCGAGCCACGGCCGAGAACGTGTTGGACCTCGAAACAGCCGAGTTTTTGAGACAGGCCTCCCGACGGGAAAAGCGGCGCGGAACTGCCGAGCAGCGGAGCCGGATTGGTGCTATCGGCTTGCAGTCTTAGGCCGGCCAAGGAGCCGCCGCTAACCCAAATTCAACATCCCGCGGGACATCCCCTTGAAATAGCTCGTTGTGGATTTCATTGGCTATACCGCTTCTTGATGTTGGGCACGAGATATTCGTCGAACGCACGAACCTGGTCGTATTTGGGCTGCCACTTCCAGTCCTTCGCGGCGGCGGTGTCGTCGAGATCCGCGGGCCACGTGTCCACGATGGCTTGCCGCTTGAGGTTGGGCTCGAAATCAATCTCGGCGCCGGGAAAGGCTTTCAAGACGCGCTCGCGGATCTCGGCTGCTGAGAGGCTAAAGCTCGTGACGTTATAGACGGGCTGCGTGAGGGACTCCGCGGGCGCCGCCGCGAGCTGCACGAGCGCATGAGCTGCGTCGGGCATGGCCATGAACGGAATGCGCACGTCGGGCCCGACGAAACAGTGATACGGCTCGCCTTTGGTTGCGGCGTGGATCATGTCGGGCGCGTAGTCGCTCGTGCCGCTGCTCGGCATGGTTATGGCGCTGATGAGCCCTGGAAAGCGCACGCTCCGGAAGTCGATCATGATCGGCTCCTCGGCAGAGAGCTGCTTGTAGTGCCGGCTCAAATAGCGGCCGAGAAGCTCGCAATAGAGCTTGTTGCATCCGTACATGGTCGTCGGGTTGTTCCACTCCCATTCACGGACGCGGCTATATCGGTTTTTGGCCTCCGGCGTCGGGAGCCCGTAGACCGCGATGGAGCTTGGAAAAATGAACTGCACCGGTTTGCCGCGCCACGTCGATTGCTCCGAAGCGAGATGGAGAAGCGCGAGCGTCCCTTCGACGTTCACACGATGCGCTGTTTCAGGCGTGAATTCTGCTTTGGTGGACAAGAGCGCTGCCAGATGAAAAATCGCCTCGATCTCGTATTCCGCGACGAGGCGCGACAGAAGGCTGGCGTCGAGGATGTCCCCGACGATGTGTGCGTGACCCTCCCCGAGCGCGTTCGGGAGCGGAGTCAGGTCGAGGGTGAGAAGCGGACGTGGCGAATTTTCCAAGAGGCGCTGAACGAGCGAAGTGCCCACTTCACCCGCCGCGCCGGTGACGAGCGTGACCTTCTTGCGCATGGCCGCACACTATACCAGCGGGCGGAGCCAACTGCCTATATCGGGCGATCTGAAGCGGATTCGCCGCACGATGAAGCGAATGGTCATTCGACGCAATAAGCGAATTATGATATGACCGAATAAGCGAATGAACGTACAGCTTAATAAGCGAACGATAGAACAAGGTCTATGGCAACGCCTTCCGACAAACTGGCTGAATCTCTCGAGGTACTGCGTGCGCTTCAGCAGCGTGGTGTGGTCGCCATACGCTCTCAGCACCTGACGCGAACTCATCGGGAACGCCTGCGCCAAAACGGTTTCCTGCAAGAAGTGCTCAAGGGCTGGCATATACCTACCCGCCCAGACGAGAATCCCGGGGAAAGTACGGCCTGGATGCCTTCTTTTGGGGCTCCTGCGCCGCCTATCTCCAGCATCTCAAAGGCAAAGACTGGTGTTTGTCGCCGGAGCAATCCCTATCTCTGCATGCAGAGAACTGGACCGTGCCGCGTCAATTGCTGGTCCGGGCCAGCAAGGCGCGCAATAACGTCACGGCGTTACCACACGACACATCGCTGTTAGATGTTCGTGCTTCGATACCGGAAGACAAGGATATCGAAGTGAAAGACAAGCTACGTATTTTCTCGCTTCCGGCAGCCTTGATTGCGTGCGCGCCGGGGTCTTTCAAGCGCAGTGCGACTGATATGCGTGCCGCGCTGTCGATGGTGCGCGATGCCTCTGAAGTGCTCGACCGGCTTTTGGAAGGCGGACACAGCACCATCGCCGGGCGGTTGGCTGGCGCATTCCGTAATATTGGAAGCGACCGGATCGCCGACGACATCGTGAAGACCATGCGTATGGCTGGCTACGACGTCAGGGAGAGCGATCTGTTCGAGACACAGATTCCGGCGATCCTCCAGGTACGGGAAAAGTCCCCTTACGTCAACCGCATCCGATTGATGTGGCAGGAAATGCGAAAACCGATTCTCGCGCGATTTCCAGGAGCGCCAGGCTCGCCAAAAGATACAAAGGCGTATCTCAAACGTGTCGAGGATGTTTATGTCACTGATGCCTATCACTCCTTGTCGATTGGAAGGCTATCGCGTGAGTCCCGCACTAATCGAGCGCGTGCGCAGCGGCAGTTGGAACCCGGACGAAGAGAAAGGTGACCGCGAACACCGTAATGCCTTGGCAGCACGTGGTTACTGGCAGGCCTATCAAGCTGTGCGGAAAAGCATCGATGCGGTCCTCCGCGGTAATGGTTCGGGCGCAGTGGCTGATGACCATCACCGCACCTGGTATCAGGAGTTGTTCGCCCCGGGCGTGACGGCAGGCCTGCTGCGCCCCGCCGACCTTGCCGGATATCGCAATGCGCCGGTTCACATACGGCAGTCGATGCATGTTCCGCCTCGTCCTGAAGCCGTGCGCGACGCCATGCCGGCCTTTTTTGATTTGCTGCATGAAGAGAAGGAGGCGTCTATTCGCGTCGTGCTAGGGCATTTCATCTTTGTGTACATTCATCCCTATGTGGACGGCAACGGGTGCATGGGGCGGTACCTGATGAATGTAATGTTGGCGAGTGGTGGCTATCCGTGGACAGTTATCCCATTGGGCGAACGTGACACCTATATGGCCGTACTGGAACACGCCAGCGTTGGCCAGAATATCGAGCCTTTCGCTGATTTGCTGGCAGGATTGGTCGATGCAGGCCTAAAAGGAAAACCTGCGCCCGCACTTCCACCTTCGAACTAAGAAAGAGCTCTTGACACCTAAATCTAGTGGCTGAAATCAAACGACCTATGCGGTATGTTCGCGTGAGCTCGGAGGATAAACGATGCGAGCTCGAGTCGAAATGATGAGCGTCGTGCTCTTGGCGTTTCTTTGGGTGTTGCCGTCGGCCCGCGCGCAGGAAGCGGATATTCGTGGAGCCTGGCACGCGGACAGCTACGTTTGAAGAATGGATCGAAACATCATGTCGAGGGCCTGATGCTCTGCGGCGAGACCGATTGGGCGGTTGTCTACTTCGTCAAGGACGACGATGGCCAGCCGCAACGTGGCGCGGGCGAGGGTGGTCCCTACACGCTCGACGGGGATCGTCTCGTCCTGACACGCGACTATCTCGTTATCGCGGGAACCGAGATAGGAAGCCTCTCGGAGATTCCGCTGCGATTCGACGTGCCCGGTATCACGGAGCCGGTCATCGAGGTCTGTCGTCTCGAGGTGGGCGACGACCGGATCACGATCGAGTTCCCGAGCGGCAATCGGATGGGTTTTTCGCGCAGTCCCTCCAAATGAGGCTCGCGTTCTCGTGGAGCGAGACTACTTCTTCGTGCCGCTGACGCCCAACTTCGACGTAAACCCGGTCGTGCCCGAGTACCGAAACTCCTTGTCGTCGCCTCGGTGACTCGTCTCGACGGACTTGTATTGCGTGTAGCTCTGCATCGTGGACGAAGGAAGGTTCTCGATCTTCACGGGTTTGTCGTTGAATCCCGTCATGTCGTCCATGTCGACGGCCGATTCCGGGACGCTGAATTTCAGCTTAATAGCGGAACGTTCCACGTCGAGCGGTACTCGTCGAGTGGATAGAATTCCCCAGCGCTCGAAACCTCCAAGGATGTGCGGTACACGCCTACAAGAGCAAGAGTGCCAAAAAGGCGCGCAAGCGTCTTCAGGCATTGGTGTCGTGGCTCGAGCGAAATGGCTACGACGAAGCTGCCGAAAACCTTAGCGAAGGGATGGAAGAGTCCCTCACCGTTCTGAAGCTCGCTCTGCCCGAGTTACTTCGCAAGTCCCTTGCCACGACGAACGCCATCGAGAATCTCAACGGAACCATCCGCAGAGTCTCGAGAAACGTCAAGCGTTGGAAGAGTCCTTCCATGATTCGACGTTGGACCGCTCT
>CAUZCL010000083.1:0-11202 GCA_963578475.1 Acidobacteria bacterium bin61
CTCGCGCACCTTGACAACCACTCGAGATCGATGGATATGGCTCTACTTACGGGGTAAGGCGCTCATCTGCACTGGCAACCTCGCAGCCTGACCGAGGCACGGTTACGTCTATTAGACTGGAGTTATTGTTTGGCGGCCCTAAGGAAGGCGGGCGCGGCCTCGCGGAGCACGGCGCGTTTGTTCTCGACGATCGTGCGCCATTCGTCGTGCGGCGCGGCTAGTTCCTGGATGTGGTCCAGAATCTCTAGCCCGCGTAGTGGGTTCGACTCGCCCTGATAGTGCTCGACGAGCGCAAGACCGGCTGAAAGCCGCATCATGGGCTCCGGCGCGTCCTCGAGCAGCTGAATATAAAGAGGGACGCCGAGCCCTTCGTTGCCGGTCGCCATGAGAGAGGTGGCCACGCTCCAAAGCTCTCGCGGTCAATGAAAGCTCAGGGGCGGTGTTGAGCAGCTCTTGATAGGTCTCGGCCACGAGGACGTTGTCCCGCGCTTGGGTGTGGAGCTTCAGCTCCTGACGGAGCCAACGCGTCGCTTCTTCCGGACGACCGCGCGCCTGATAGCACTGTGCGAGCAGCCGGTAACTGTCGCTGTCCTTTGGTGCCTGTGGGATGGCCGTTTTGAGCGCGCGGGTAGCCGTCGCATAATCACCGTCCTCCATGAGCTCGACCGCCCTGGCAGCTTCCGGGTGGCGCCCGAGTAGATTGGTCTTGCGATCGAGCGCGGGTGCAAGAATGTTCTCTTCGACCCGCGTCAACTTGAGAACGGAGGCTATGACCGCGCCGAACACGAAGCCGCCGATATGAGCCCAAAAAGCCACCGACGAGACGTCCGCATAGACGAAGGCGTTGAAGAGCTCCTTGGTAAGCCAAAAACCGAGCCTGATCCAGGCGGGTGCCTGAAACGTTCCGAAAAGAACAATGAACATCCAGAAAAATCGGATGCGGGTGTCCCAGCAGCGTATGAGAAAGACGCCGGTAAGGGCCGAGATCGCCCCCGAGGCGCCCCCGAGCGGGCCGAGCGTGTCGGCCTCATAGGCGCCCTGCGCGAGCGCGGCGGCCACGCCGCCCGTGAGATAGACGACGCCGTAGAGTGGGCGCCCCCAAAGATCTTCGATGCTGCATCCGTAGAGCCATAGACAGTACATGTTCCACAACAAGTGCGCCCAGCCCGCGTGAAGAAATAGCGAGCCGAACAGGCCGCGGAGGGTCGGCTTTCCCGGGACGTAGCCGTATCGAGAAAAATGTGCTCGGAGGCGACGGCCTCGAAACGCTCGCGCAGAGTGTCGAACTCGGCTCGGCCCGGACAGCGCGTGCAGTCCTCCTCCCAAACACCCGGATAGGTGTCGGCATTGGTGATGAGGTCTTCCCAGGCATCGGCGCGCCGGGTCTCGTCCCGCTGAGCGGTAGGCCAGGTGAAAGCAAAGACGACGAAGTTCATCGCGATGATGCCGATCGTGACCCATGGCAGGCGTTGTACCGTCATGCGCTCGTGGGTCACGGGATTAGCATCTTCGGCCACCTGGTCTCGGTTTGTAAGATTAGATCCAGTATACCGACACGAGCACTTGTCGTAGAATCTCGTATTGCAGTTTCATAGAAGGAGGGTTTTGATGAGCGACGGGAAGGGCGAAAGCGCGGACACTGAGACTGAGATTGAGATTGCTACTCTGCTTCAAGAAGGGAGGAAGTTCTCTCCGTCCGAGGCCTTTCGAGAGAAGGCTCACGTGAGTGATACGTCGCTCTACGACGAAGCCGACAAGGATTACCAAGCTTTCTGGGCCCGGATGGCCGGTGAGCTCGAGTGGGTCGAGCCCTGGAGTCAAGTTCTCTCCTGGAATCCTCCCCATGCGAAGTGGTTCGTTGGCGGAAAGCTAAACGTGAGCGCCAACTGTCTCGATCGTCATGTCAAAACCGCCCGCCGCAACAAAGCTGCGCTCATCTGGGAAGGCGAGCCTGGCGACCGACGCACGCTCACTTATTGGGACCTCTACCGCGAGGTCAATCGGTTCGCCAATGTGCTGAAGAAGCTGGGCGTTCGGAAGGGCGATAGGGTCGCGATCTATCTTCCCATGATTCCCGAGCTTCCAATCGCGATGCTTGCCTGCACCCGGGTTGGTGCTGTGCATAGTGTCGTTTTCGGCGGGTTCAGCGCGGACTCGTTGCGAGATCGCATCAATGATGCCGAAGCCAAGCTCTTGATTACTGCAAATGGTGGCTACCGACGCGGCAACATTGTGCCCTTGAAGAAATTCGCCGACGAGGCGGTCGAAGGGGCGCCGTGCGTCGAGAACGTCGTCGTCGTCAAACGCGGCGATTTTCAAATCCACTTCGAAGAAGGACGCGATCACTGGTGGCACGTTCTCGTGGACGATGTCGACAATTATTGCGAGCCCGAGCCAATGGATGCGGAGGACATGCTCTACATCCTCTACACGTCCGGCACGACGGGAAAGCCCAAGGGCATCGTCCATACGACCGGGGGCTATCTGACGCAGGTCGCGGCCACGACCAAATATGTCTTCGATCTCAAAGACGATGACGTTTGGTGGGCGGCGGCGGATATCGGCTGGGTGACGGGACACAGCTATATCGTCTATGGGCCACTCGCTCTCGGCATCACGGGTGTGATGTACGAAGGCTCGCCCGACTGGCCCGACAAAGACCGCTTCTGGTCGATCGTAGAGGAGTACGGGGTGACGTGTTTCTATACGGCGCCCACGGCCATACGCGCTTTCATGAAGTGGGGCACGGAGTGGCCCGAGAAGCACGACTTGTCATCTCTCAGACTTCTCGGAACGGTGGGCGAGCCCATCAATCCGGAAGCCTGGATGTGGTACCGCGAGCACATAGGCGGCAAGCGTTGCCCCGTCGTGGATACGTGGTGGCAGACCGAGACGGGCGCTATCATGTGTACGCCGCTTCCGGGGGTAACGGAGACCAAGCCGGGCTCGGCGACAAAGGCGTTCCCTGGGATTCACCTGGACATCGTGACGGGCACGGGGAAGACGGTCGAAGTCGGCGGCGGGTTTCTCGCGATCAAGGGTCCTTGGCCTGCTATGCTCCGTGGTATTTACGGTGATCCGGAGCGCTACGTTTCGACTTACTGGAGCAAGTGGTCGAACGAGGTTTATTTTCCAGGAGATGGCGCCAAAAGAGATGCCGATGGCTATTTTTGGATTCTCGGGCGCATAGACGATGTCTTGAACGTTTCCGGCCATCGCATCGGGACGATGGAGGTGGAAAGCGCGCTCGTTGACTTTCCGGATGTCGCTGAAGCGGCGGTCGTAGGAAGGACGCACGAGATCAAAGGGCAGGCGATCGCGGCTTTCGTCACTCTCAAGGAAGGGCGGCCGGCGTCGCCGTCCTTGGTGGATGATTTGAAACAGCACGTGGTCAAACGTATCGGGGCCATCGCTCGTCCCGACGACATCATTCTGACCGCGGATCTACCAAAGACTCGATCCGGCAAGATTATGCGGCGGCTTTTGCGCGATGTCGCGGAAGGCAAAGCGCTCGGTGATACCACGACGCTCGCGGACCCGACGGTGATCGAAAGACTCAAAGAGAAATATGCTGATGAAGCGGAGTAGTGGAGTGCAGTTGATGAAAATCAAAATATCAGTGACCACACAAAGCATCGAAAAGACCAAAGCGGAACTCGTCGTCGCGATCGACGACCCTAAGGTGGAACTGTTCGAGACCGGGAGCTCGCCAATCGGCAAAGCGCTCGCCGAAGCGCGTAAAGCTTTTCGCAAAAAACGCGTGCAAAGGGAAATCGTAAGAACCTTCGAGGGCCAAACGCTCGTCGTTTATTCTTCGACGCACGAGAAGGTCTACGACCTTCACGAGAGCGTAAAGATCTTCGTGGCGCGCGCGCTCGCCTTCGCTTCGGATTACGGCCAGTCGAAAGTAGCACTCGTTCTCGACGGCGCAAACGGCTCGGACTATGTGGGAAGCGCTACCGAGGGCTTCGTTCTCGGCGACTATCGCTTCGACAAATATCGCAAGGAGAAGCGCGCGCGCAAGGTGTCGGTCAGTCTCCTTTGCCGCCCCGCCGAACGCAAGAAAGCGGAGCGTGCCCTTGTGCGCTACCGTATAGTGAGCGAGGAGGTCAACCGCGCTCGCGATCTCGTCAACGAGCCCGGCGATCGCGTTTACCCCAAGACTCTCGCAGCGCTCGCGCGAAAGATTGCCAGCGCGGGCAAGCTCGGAGCTACGATCGTCTCAGGCGCGCAGCTCGAAAAGCAAGGCTATACCGGCCTCGTCGCGGTGGGGAAGGGAAGCCTCTACGCGCCCTGTCTGATTGTGCTTCGTTACCGGCCGGCAAGAAAATCGAAACACCACCTGGCTCTCGTCGGCAAGGGCATCACCTTCGATACGGGAGGCATCTCCATCAAGCCCGCCGAGGGCATGTGGACAATGAAGGGCGACATGGCGGGAGGCGCCGCGGTCCTCGCCGCCATGGCGGCGATCGCGAAGCTGAAGCCGAAGGTGGCCGTCACCGGCATCATCGCCGCCGCGGAAAACTTTCCCGGCCCCAAAGCGCAGAGGCCGGGCGACATCTTCGTCGCCAAGAACGGAAAATCCGTGATGGTGGACAACACGGATGCGGAAGGGCGCCTCGTGCTGACCGATGCCCTCGCTCGCGCGGGAGAAGAGAAAGCGACGCATATCGTCGACGCCGCCACCCTCACAGGTGCCGTCATCCGCGCGCTCGGGACTTCGGTCGCGGGCATAATGGGAAACGATCCCGATCTGGTGCGCGCCGTCATCGATGCCGGCGCGCGTCACGGTGAGGTTTATTGGGAGCTCCCTCTCGTCGAGGAATATCGTGAGCTTCTGAAAACTCCCTATGCGGACCTGAACAACGTAGGCGGCAAATTCGCGGGCGCCATCACCGCCGGTCTCTTCCTCCAGGAATTCGTTCCCGATGGCGCCCAGTGGGCTCACTTGGACATCGCGGGCCCGTTCATCCTGGAAAAAAGGTGGAAGTACTACCCCGAAGGCGCGACGGGTTTCGGAGTAAAGACCTTCGTCGAGCTAGCCGAATCCTTCTAGCGCTGTTTCTCTAACGCACTTAGGACGTGAGAAGGAATTAGGAAAAAAAGATCAGGCACAGAGACACAGAGGTTCGCGATATCTCTTCGTGCGGCCGCGGAGTTTGAAAGGCTCGCGGCAGGCCATGCGATCGACAAGGAGTTCTCTTGACCCTCTGTGGCCCTGTGCCTCTGAGGCTGTTCTTTTCTAGTTTTTTCTCCCCTCTGATTTGGTCTCTACTGCCCCGGCAGCAGCTTTCCTTCCCGGTCGAGCGCCATGAGCATCTTCACGACGGTGCCGTAGCTCTGGATACCGCCTGGTACCTGCATCGTTTTGAGATATTGGTCGTTGATCGTGTTGGCAACGATGGCCGCGGGACCTTCGTAGCGGCGCCAGAAATTTCGGATCGCTCGAAGGTCGTCTTTGGGGCCGTCGCCTAACAGTTCCCATGCCGCGTCGACTTCGTCACGCGGGCGGTAGTTGGACGCCTCGCTCAGGAGATATCGCGTCGCGAAGAGATAGGCCGCGTAGCGGAAATAGGTCGTGTTTGCGGGCTGGGCGCAGGCGAGAAATGCCGCGAAGGTCGCTTCGCCTTCATGGGTAATCCCGCGCTGGTGCGCTTTTTCATGCGCAACGACCATGGGGAGCGCGACATCTGGTTGGAGCGCGTTGACGGAAGGCTCGCCAGTGAAAGGAATGAAGATTCCGCTGATGCCGAGATAGGAGAAAAGCGTGGAGCTTTGGAGCGGTTTCGCCGGCGCGGGTCGAAACGAGAGAGAATCCCCCGGTAGCGCAAGATGGCCATAGGCGTTGTCGAGCCGAAGGTTCAACTCCTCGAATCCGAACGGAAGCGCCGTGGGCGACTCTCGAGGAAGCAGCTCTTCATAGAGCTCCGAAGTGAGCATCGCGGCACGTCTTCCCGCATCGAACACCGCGCTCGCTTCGATGTCTTCTCGCGACAAGCCTAGCCTTTCTTGAAGAGAGGGGCGGGCGTAGTTGAATCCCCAGAGGCACAGAAACGTGAGCGCGACTGCTCCCGCAACCACCCAGATGGCAACGACCGCTCTTCGAAATCGGTCTCGTTTGCCTCTAGACCAACGGTAGATCCCGAAGATGAGAATGAGGACGAGTGCTACGAAAAGTGGCTCCGCGAGCGAGAACGACAAACGACCAAACATCGCGAAACCGCGCGCGACGAGCGGGTACAGTCCTCGCGAGTAGAGGGCGTCGGTGACGGCGGGGAATTGGAAAGCAAGATAGGAGCTCGACGCGGCGAGTGGAAGCAGTGACAAGGAAACAATGCGGCTCTTTGAACTCATCGACGGCTCATCCCCAACATGCCGTCAGTTTACCGGAAGTTCAAACCGTTTCGTTGAATTTGACGTTCAATAAAATGAACTTTATCTATGGATAGCAAACATTACTAAAATCAACGCTCTAGTCCGAACTTACCGGCAGGATTCTCGTCCAACCTGACCAGGGAGCAAAAACGGTGAGGTTGATAGGACTGGAGGTAGTAGGTAGCTCACACTCGTAGGTTTCTTCTCGCATTTCTCTGTCTCGTACTCCCTCTTCTTACTACGCTAGCTCGACCTGAGGAGCGAGGCAGGGCACAGATTCTCTGGGATGCCCCCACGCTTCATCTTCTCTGGAATGATGCCCATGGACTCTACCCCGCCCTCGCTTTCGATGCGATGCGCCATGAGGTCGAAGATATCTTGGGAAAACGGTCTCTCGGTTCGCGTGCACCAGGCGCAAGCTGGTCGGAGTCTCGCCGAATATCCCGAGCCGCGCATGAACGCTATCCTTGCGCCGTCGGAAGCTGAATCGTGGAATCGCGGACACAACGCCATGGCGGCTGCGATAGGCGAGTCCGGAAAAGGCCACTCAATGTTCGTCTTTTATCCGGTCTTGTTGCGTACGCGCGGCCTTCGCAAGATTCGCACGCCCGCGCAACACGCCGATCTTGCGCGTGCGATGGCGCGCGTGCTCGCGCATGAGCTCGTGCATGTCGTCGCACCAGAACGCGGGCACGCAGCGATTGGGTTGATGGCGCGTCAGCTCACTCGTCACGTGCTTCTACGCAGGAAGATCGAGCTCGACATCGTGAGTCGCACCGCTACGCGCGCGGCGATCGAGAAACTCGTCGATACGGTACCCGTGGCACAAGCGGCTCGGGCATACACTAATTGACCTTTGCGCCTTTCTGGTCCATAAATCGCTCTGTGTACGATGTTGTGGTTGTGGGTGGAGGGATCGTGGGCTTGGCAACGGCCCACGAGCTTTTGCAACGGAAGCCGACAGCATCGGTCATCGTCCTCGAGAAAGAAAATCGTCTCGCTGCTCATCAAACGGGACACAATAGCGGGGTCATACATTCAGGCATCTATTACGAGCCAGGATCTTTGAAGGCGAGGATCTGCCGCATGGGGATCCGCAAGCTCACAGAGTTCTGTACGGTCCATGATGTCTCCTACGATCTCTGCGGCAAAGTCATCGTGGCTACCAACGACGATGAGCGAAAGCGCCTCCATGCGCTTTACGAGCGCGGGCGCGCGAACGGCGTCTCCGGGCTCGAGCTTCTCTCACGGGACGCGCTGAAACATATTGAGCCACATGCAGAAGGTGTCGAGGCACTGCTCTCGCCTGAGACGGGCATCGTCGACTACCGGCACGTCGCCGAGAAGCTCGCCGAGCAGATCGAGGGCGCTGGCGGCACGATACGAAAAAGCGCGCGCGTTGCCGGTCTAGAAAAACGCTCGGGCTCTACCGTCGTGGTGTCCAGCGCGGGCGACGTGGAGGCGAAACGCGTCGTGTGCTGCGCGGGGCTTCAAGCGGACCGCGTCGCGAGGTTTTCGGCTGGCGCGAAGAGGCTTCTCGTCGTCCCTTTCCGCGGCGAGTACTATCGCTTGAAGCCGCACCGGCGTGGTCTCGTCAAAAACCTCATCTACCCGGTACCCGATCCACGCTTTCCTTTTCTTGGCGTGCACTTTACGCGGCGCGTCGACGGAGAGATCGAGGCGGGTCCGAACGCGGTGCTCGCGCTCAAGCGGGAAGGCTACCGCAAGTTGGATGTCGACTGGAGAGATGTGGCGGAGATGCTGCGTTTCGGCGGTTTCTGGCGCATGGGAATGAAGCATTGGACGCGAGCGGCTGTGGAATATTACCGATCGCTTTCGAAGGGCGCCTTCGTTCGAGGGCTCAAACGCCTCGTCCCGGAGATCACGGGCGATGATCTCGAGGTGGGCGGCGCCGGTGTGCGCGCGATGGCTCTCGAGCCCGACGGCAACCTCGTGGACGATTTCCGCATCGAGCGCATCGACGACGTCGTCCATGTCTTGAACGCGCCTTCTCCCGCAGCGACGAGCTCGCTCGCCATCGCCGAGCACATCGTGAGCTTTCTCGACGAAGATATGTGCTAGCATCCTGGCCTCGTTCGGGAGGAAAAGCATGGGTCGCATTCGATCATTTCCTGTCATCTTCGTACTCGCGCTAGTCTCGCTCCCGGCCTTTGGCCAGGACGTTGCCGTGCGCGCATCGCTTCTCGTCGATCCGAGCCTGGACGCACCGATTACGAATCCCGTTATCGTCATCCGTGATGGCAAGGTCGAAGCGGTGGGGAGCGATGTCGCCGTTCCTTCTGGCATGCGTGTGATCGATCTCAGCGGCTACACCGTCTTGCCGGGGCTCATCGATTGTCACGTACATATTGGGGGAAGGCCTGGTGATGGCGGCGACACCCACAAGCTTCAAGAGTCGGTTGCCTATGAAGCGATCTATAGCGTTGCGCATGCCAAAATCACGCTCGAATCGGGCTTCACGACGATTCGGAACATCGGCGCGGGAAACTATTCCGACGCGGCGCTTCGCGACATGATAAATCGTGGCGTCGTCCCCGGCCCGCGCATGTGGGTGGCGACGCGGGGCATCGGCGCGACAGGCGGCCATGCGGACATCAACGGTTGGAACTCGGACCTCGACCTTCCGGGTTATGCCCAAATTGCGGACGGTGTGGACGAGCTTCGAAAAGCTGTCCGGACGCAGATCAAACATGGCGCCGATGTCATCAAAGTGACCGCCACCGGAGGTGTGCTCTCCGTGGGCGACGCACTCACCGACCAGCAATATTCCTACGAAGAGCTCGTTGCGATCGTGGAGACCGCAAGAATGCTCGGCACGAAGGTCGCGGCCCATGCGCATTCGCCGGCAGGAATGAACGACGCCATTCGCGCCGGGGTGGCTTCGATCGAGCACGGGAGCCTCATCGATAACGAGGGGATTCGCCTTGCCAAGGAGCATGGAACGTTTATCGTGCCCACGCTCTATACGCTCGATTTCATCATCGACGAAGGCCCGGAGAACGGTATTCCCGCATATGCGATCGACAAAGCGAAAGCCATGGCGACGCAGCAGCGGCAGCGTCTCGGGATCGCGTTTCACGCGGGCGTCAAGTTTGCTTACGGCACCGACGCCGCGGTCTTTCCACATGGACGCAATGCCAGGGATTTCAAAATCCTTGTCGAGAAGCTCGACGTTCAAGCGATAGAGGCGATCCGCATGGCCACGATGAACGCTGCCGAGCTCATCGGGGTCGAGGATCAGGTGGGCAGTCTCGAGCCCGGTAAATGGGGAGACCTCATTGCCGTAGCCGGCAACCCACTTGACGACATCGGTCTCCTCGAGGATGTGAAGTTCGTCATGAAAGGCGGGGTGGTCTACAAAACACCAAATCATCGGTAAATATCTTCTACAATGTGAGCATGCGGTTGACAAAGTCACTCGGGGCACTCGGCTTCGTGATCGTGCTCACTACGTCCCTTGCAAGCGAGGCCCAGCCTTGTGTGGCCGGCACGGCGGGCGGCTTTCCCTGTAACCGAATCGACTTGCTCGCTTTCATGCCGCTCGAGCAACTTGGCGGTGCGACGGTCGACGCGAACGACCTTTGGGGATGGACCGACGCCGAGACGGGACGGGAATTTGTGCTCCTCGGGATGAGAAACGGCACGGCCTTTATCGAGATCACGAACCCGACGGCGCCGATCTATCTGGGGCGGCTTCCCACGCAATCCGCGTCGAGCGCCTGGCGAGACGTCAAAGTCCACAAACATCATGCCTTCATCGTCTCCGAAGCTTCCGCACACGGCATGCAAGTCTTCGACCTCATGGCGCTTCTCGACGTGGCGGCGCCGCCCGTCGAGTTCTCGACGGTGGCGCATTACAACGCGGAGTTTTTGTCGATTGCGCACAACATCGCGATCAACGAGGATTCGGGATTCGGTTACATCTTGGGCTCCAATACCTGTATCGGTGGTCTGCACATGGTGAACCTCGACAAGCCACGAAATCCTCAATTCGCGGGATGCTTCAGCGCCGATGGCTACACGCATGACGCGCAGTGCGTCTCTTATGTCGGGCCCGATAGCGATTACCGAGACCGCGAAGTCTGTTTCGCGTTCAACGAGGACACGCTCACCATCGTCGATGTGACGAACAAGGCCGCCCCTCGCGCAATCTCACGCACGAGCTATCCCGGCGTCGGCTATACGCATCAGGGCTGGGCGAGTGACGACCACATGTTTCTACTTCTCGGCGACGAGGCCGACGAGCAGGACTTCGGTCACAACACGGTAACGAGGGTCTGGGATCTGACCGACCTCGACCGTCCGCTGCTCATAGGCGTGCACGAAGCTCCCTACGCCGCCATCGATCACAATATCTACATTCGCGGCAGGCTCGTCTTTCAGGCGAACTACAGCGCGGGGCTCCGCTTGTTCAATCTCGACGCCGTCGCGGATGGAAGGCTCAATCCCGCCGGTTTCTTCGATATCTACCCTATTGACAACGCGCCACGATTCGACGGTGCCTGGAGCGTCTATCCCTTCTTCCCGAGTGGTGTCGTTGCCGTGAGCGGCGTGAAGCAAGGCCTGTTTTTTCTCGACCCCGCCGCTGTCAGCCCAAACCCCTAGCCTCTAACTTTCGCCAGGCAACCCTGGAAGCCTCGTGAACGGCAGAGACGGTTCTGACGGGTTAGAGGCTAGATCAATATTAGGAAAAGCGTAACGTAAAGTCGCAAAGGCGCAAAGAAAAGACAAGAAAAGAATGAAGACGAGAGGAGATGCTTTTGGTCGCTTAATTCTTGCCCGACCGAAGAGCGCAAGAACAGGAGC
>CAUZCL010000084.1:0-11008 GCA_963578475.1 Acidobacteria bacterium bin61
CGCTGGCAACAACGAACCACCACAAGCTGACGTCGGGAACCACCGGGCCGACTCGAATCTCCTGCTCACCCAAGGAGCGAGCGACCGCCAGAACCGTGAAAACGCCGAATAGAAACAGTCTAGGCCAGAGCCGGACTTCGTGATCGATAGAGGTTGGAGCGCTCAAACAAGTGCGATTCTATCGGTTCGCGATCTGTTGTCAAAGGAAACGACGAAGCCAGTGCGCGGTCACGATTGCCAAATGGATTGCCACGCAAACGGCCAGCGGGTAATCTTCTTCACCCGAGCTTGTGGCATTTTCGGACCGGCGCAGCGTCAAGGCGATCGCTTTGCTCGGGCAACGATGGTATGAGACTGAACAAGAAATCGCTCCTCGCGTTCGCGATCCTGCAGTGGGTGAGCTACTTGTCTATCGTCGAGCTCATTGCCATTCATCAATCCAAATCTTTCGACTCCGTGGTTCTGGACCTCTCCGGCAGCCTCCTCGTGAAAGCTCTGAACGTTCTCGCCCTCGTTGTTGGGCTGTCTCTGATCTATTTCACTCCTGGATTGCTCTGGATCTCGAAAGAGAAGGAGCGCAAGCTTCCGGTGCTGCTCATCAAATCAGCGGTCGTCTCGATCCTTCTCTACACGGCCGCATTTTCTTTGCTGAAGTTGGTCTTCGGCATCGAGCTCTCTAGAAGCTGGATGCTATGGACCTGCCTGGCCATCATTGTCGCGTGGGCGTTTTTGGACCGAAGACGGTTCGAGATAGAAGTTACTAGAGACGCGATGCGGCCCCTGCTCATCGGAATCATGACGATCTTGTTCCTGATTGTCCTATTCCACGGAAAGGTCTTCGATGAGAACTTTACCGGTGATGGAACGGAAAGCTTCGAGTTCTCGCGAAGTCTCAAGACGACTATCTTGCCGTACTGGGACCTCGAGAATGGACGCTGGGGATTCTATCCTCGGTTCATGTTCTTCGCTTATCCCAATCTCCTGTCGATATTGCATCTCGGCGAGACCGAAGCATCGGTACGCCTGCCCTTCTTCGTCTTTTTGTTCGGGATCCACGTTCTCATCGGCGCGTTGATCCCGCGCGAGACGGAGCGGTCACTGCCGAGCGCCGAAGCCTTCTTGATGGGCGCCGCTTTGCTCCTCTTCACCGTAACCAATATCTTCTACTCCACGTGGCACCCGTACTTTGCCGACATCGCCGAGCCCACTCATGCCGACACCGCTGTCACCTTCTACCTCCTCGCTGCCATTCTCTTCGCGTCGCGAAAGGAGCCCATCTGGCTCTTGCTTTGCTGTTTTTTCGCCTCCCTGTCCGTGGCGAATGGTGTCGGCCTGACGGTCTTTTGGTTCTCGACGCTGTTTTTTCTGGAAAAACACAAGAAGTGGATCTTCTTTCTGGGACTGAGCTTTGCGATGGTCTATCTGGCCTATTTGGGTTTCGTAGCCTTTTATGACCGGTTTCATCCGATGGGGTTCCAGCGCTGGTCGATCCAGGGGATGCTGAGATATTTCTCCTTTGGAGATTTACTGGAATTTGGAAGATACCTTCCCCACGTCAAGTATCTTTTGATCATGACGGGCGTGCTGCCGATTTGCATCTTTCCCTTTATTGCAAAGAGTGACCGCCTGTCGGTCGCGAGCTACCTGTTCTCCATCCCATACATTCTCGCGGTCTTCTTGTTCGGGAGCCATAACCCTCATTACTTCACGAGCGTCGGGCTACTTTTCCTCTTTCCTTTCCTGAGGGCCGTCCGCTCCATGGGGAAAGAGAAGGCGGACTACGTGAAGACCGGCTTCGGGGTGGCGGCGGGCATGCTCATCATATCGATCTTTCCATACGCCTACACGTTGAACCAGGACGCTAGAGAGCTCGGGAGGCGGACGTGTATCGAGGCATCCGATTACAAGGCTCGAGTCGAGCTGGCCAAGTCCGTTTACGAGCTGTTCCCATTCGAAAGCTACGGCGTAGGCCACCACACCTTGGTGCATTACGCGTCGAATGGGGATTGCGGCAGAGGACGATACGACTACGTCTTAGCGAAGGGAGAGCCTTCGTCGGTCAGTTTCATCCGCGTTTTGGACACCGATTTGTGGAGGAGGAGCGCGGTAGAGATTCCCGACCCTCCCGGCGAGAGGTATAACGGCAATTACAGATATCTATTGCAGGAGACCTATGAGCGGGCTCGCTGAGCGATGAATGTTCTCCGATGCATCCCCTCTCCCGAGACCCTTTCTCCTGTGATCCGTGCAATTGGGGTTAAGATAGGCGGTTTCAAGGAGTTGAAAGAGAACTGGTTATTTGTGAGGTCGCAGCGTCTGCCGAGAGCACGTACCCGCCCGCTGCCGCTCCCGTGAACGCCGAGGTCATGCTTCGCTTTGGAAGAAGGGCTCCTATCGGTTTCAGGACCTTTCCGAAGCGAGAGGGTCCGGCGTGAAGAGGGCGGTGTTCATCACCGGAGGAAGCGGATATGTGGGGACTCGTCTGCTTCAGCGGCTCGATCGCACGAGATATTCGAGGATCGTTTGTCTGGTACGCGATCCCGACGCGTTTGGCTCGAACGGAAGCGCAATGAAAGGGGTCGACGTCGTCGTGGGTGACTTAGACACCCCGGCCAGCTATCGCGACATGCTCCGGTGCTGCGATACGGTGGTGCATCTCGCGGCGGTGACCGGCAAAGCGCGGCCTGCAGAGTACTTCCGGGTGAACAGCGAAGGTACCCGGACACTCGTCGAGGCCGCGAAGTCACAAGGGGTGCGAAACTTCCTCTACGTCAGCACGATTGCGGTCAAGTATACCAAGCAACGCCGCTACTTCTACGCCCATTCGAAAAAGCAGGCCGAGGACATCGTGGCCGATGCCGGACTCTCCCATACTATCCTGAGGCCGACCCTCGTGACGGGTCCCGGCGCGCCGGCAGCCGAGGGACTGGCCCGGATGGCCAAGGCGGGAGTGATGCCCGTGTTCGGGGACGGGCGGGTGGAGGTGCAGCCGATCTTCATCGACGATCTCGCCGACTCCATTCTGTCCATCGTGGAGGAGGGCCGTTTTCGCGGAGAGACCATTGAGCTTGGCGGACCGAAAATCATAAGCATCGAGGAGTTGATGGTCCGAATCCGGCGAGTGCGTTTCGGTAAATCGTCGCGGACCGTGCACCTTCCCCTGCGTCCCATCCAGACTTCGCTGGGTCTGCTCGAGCCCCTGTTCCTCCGGGTCCTTCCCCTCTCTGCCGGTCAGCTCGCGTTGTTCGCGAACGACAGCACCATCGCGACAAACGCCTTCTTCGAGGGCCGCAGAGCTCTAATGAAAGACATCGAGGCGGGGCTCGGTACACCGATCTCTCTCACGAAGCCCGAAAGCGACGTGGCGGAGCTAGAAACCGAGTGCCGTCTCTATTGCCGCCACTTGATAGGTGAGACTCCGAACGACTACGTCGTGGAAAAGTACGCTCTGTATCATTCGCGTAACGATGCCAGGGCGACTCTCGCGGAAGATCGTTTCGACTCTCTTTTACTTCGGCTCTCGAGAATATCCCGTCTGACCACGGGACTCGTCGACGCTTACACCAGCGTGTTCCGCAAGCACTCGGTCGTCCGTAAGAAGCTCGTTCTCCTGCTGGCAATTCTCGAATGCACACCCTCTAGCTTTCCGAAGCTAGACTCTACGGACGAAGGCTCTCGCCCGTGGATCTGCGCCAAGATGCTCGCCAGAGCTGCGGGCTATGGGTTGCGTTTGGTCCTTGCCACACCCCCTCTCGGAGCGCTGCACCTGATCCAGCGATGGGTCGGCCGTCGTCGCGGCAGAGAGTCCTGACCGTGGATCCGGTCGTGGTGGTGGGGTCCGGAGCCAGCGGCGTCCACTTCACGCTGTCCGCTCTCGAGAAAGGCCACGAGGTGCTCATGCTCGACGTTGGCAGAAGGCGCTCAAGGCCGCCCGCTGCCACGTTCAACGAGTTGAAGACCGGCGTCAGCGATCCCGTGCAGTTCTTTCTCGGCGAGAACTTCGAAGCCCTGAGCCTTCCCGGAAACGACTCCGAATATTACGCCTTCGCGCCGAGTCAGAATCACGTCATCTCGGGCCTCGACGACTTTCAGCTTCGAACGTCCGGCTTCAACCCCCTCCTTTCTTTCGCGGCCGGGGGACTCGCGGAGATCTGGTGTGCGGGCTGCTATCCGCTCACCGACGGGGACCTTCGGGAGTTTCCCATCGACCATTCGGACCTCGCGCCGTTTTACGAGAAAGTGGCGAAGCGAATCGGAATCTCAGGTACGGACGACGATATGACCCGGTTCTACCCGCTTCACGACGGTCTTTTGGAGCCATTGGCTCTCGACGAGCATTCGCAGGTTCTCCTTAGGAGCTACTACAGGCACAAGAACAAGCTCAACAGGAAGCATCGCTGCTACATGGGACGAGCACGTATCGCGACACTGAGCCGTGATCTGAACGGACGCAAGGCTTGCAGTTATCTCGGACGTTGCCGCTGGGGTTGTCCCACGGACTCGATCTACGTGCCCACCTTGACGCTGAGCGAGTGCCTCGCTCATGAAAATTTTACTTATGTCAGCGGGGTCCGTGTCAGCCATTTCCTTTCGGGGCCTGGAAACAGGATCCACAAGGTGGTGGCTCGGTCGGTCTCGGATGATCGGCAGCACGAGTTTGATGTGGGAACGCTAGTGCTCGCTGCAGGAACGCTCTCGTCGTCCAAGATATTCATGGACTCGATATACCGCGCTACCGGAGAACGGATTACTCTGCACGGTCTTCTGGACAATCGCCAGATACTCATGCCCTTCGTCAATCTCAATCTCATCGGCCGGCAGTTCGATCCCGAAACCTACCAGTACCAGCAGCTCGTTATCGCTCTCGATGCGGATGACCCGCAGGACCGGTCCTACGGTCTGGTGACCACACTGAAGACGGCGCTGATCCACCCCATCGTCGCCAGCTTTCCGACATCGATGGCGACGGCGCTCTCTATGTTCCGGAACATTCACGCCGCTCTGGCGATGCTGAACATCAACTTCTCCGATCATCGACGCGACGAGAATCAGTTGTCGCTGGAAGTCGATGGACAGAACGGGGAGACGCGGCTCGCGATCCAATATCGACCGGACGCTACAGAGGGCGAAAAGATCCAACGAGAGACGAAAAGATATCGTCGAATCCTCAGGCAGCTCGGTTGCATCGCACCTTCGAACGCGACCCACGTCCGTCCAATGGGAGCGAGTGTTCACTACGCCGGAACCATACCCATGACCGAGAACGGGGCGGGACCGACGACGGATGAGACCTGCAGGAGCCGCGATCTCGAAAACCTCTACTTCGTCGACGGCACGACATTTCCCAGCCTCCCTGCTAAGAATCTGACCTTCACCTTGATGGCGAACGCGGCGCGAGTCGCGGAAGTAGCATTTTGAGCGGCCATGATGCGCCGCTCATCCAAGAGCCGCTTCTATCGCGCGTGGTGAGCCCATGACAGGCATGAGCGTCGTGCTCGGGATCTATCGGCTATGGCCCAGGCTGTTTCTATTCGGCGTTTTCACGGTTCTGGCGGTCGCTCGCTCCTTGGGTGAGCAGGAGATTCGAGTCGGCCCGGTGGTTCCCGACGTCAGCTTGTGGTGGTTCGTTGTTGCCAGCGCGGGCGCTTTTTTCGTCAGCCCGACTTCCGATTTCGAGCTCCGTCGTGACGGTCTGTTCGGACTCACGCTGGCTCTGATGGTGATGTCGGCGTTTTTGTGGGTCTGGCTCAAAGAAGGGGAAAGCGAAGCTCCTGCGAAGGCGGCGGTGGTGTACCACACTCCGGAAACAGGGGTGGTAGATGAGCGCGAGGTCGTGACCACGTCGCTTACGATCCGTGACCGGAGGCATCTGAACGCGCTTGCCGGCCGGCGGCGAGTGGTGGCCATGGAGGTTGCGGGCTATCTGCGGGTGCCGGAATCCGGGCTCTACCGATTCGAAGGGCACTGCGTTTCGCGGTGTACGTTGCGAGTGGGCAACGAAACCCTTTTCGACGGAGCGGGCTCGTCCTCGGCGGCGATCGAGCTCGAGTCGGGAGTACAGCGTTTCTGGCTTCGCTACGAGCGGGGCGGCGCGCCGGCGCTCTTGAAGCTGTCGTGGGATCGTCCGGCGTTTCTGGAGCTTGTTCCCCTGGACGCCTATGTCAGCCATGAGGTCGGCCTTTTGCTGGACGACGCCCGCGGCCGGAGAGAGCTTTCGAGTGCTCTTTGGGTTTTACAGGGAGCGGCGTGGTGGCTGGGTGTGCTGTGTCTCGTGCTGTGGTCGGGTGGGAAAACCCGCCGCCGATTCGTCGTCGACCGGGGGCCCGACGGTGAGCCTCTGTCGGACGGAATCCGACTGGCTCCCGGAGCTTTGCTTGTCTTTGCTGTGGGGCTCAACCTTCCCTTTGTTCTGTTTCACCCGGGTTTCACGGTCATCGAGATTCCACTCCTCCGCTCTGTCGCCGTCAATTGTGTCCTGTTTCTCGCTCCCGGCCTGCCTATTGCGGGGGCAATTTTCGGGCCTGGTAAGCCTCTGGCGGTCCTGGTGTGGAGCCTCTGCTGTTCTTTCGGGATCTTTGTCGCCATCGTGACCGGTTTCTACTTTTTATCGGTGCCGCTGACGAGCGTCGGGGCCTGGAATGCAACTTGGTTCCTAACCAATATCGGACTTCTCGTCTATGTGCTTTCGGCGAGGCCCACCGCCCGAGAAAAGTTGCTCGACGCAGGCAGGTGTTGGGTTTCAGGTTCCCTGTTTCTGGTCGCCTACCTTCTGTACTACTTCGGGGCCACGGTCGTCGTGCCTCCGCAAACCGACCATGATCTGGAGGTTCAAGGAACGGGTTTTGGCCTGCTGACGCGGTTGGAACCACTCTTGCTGACGGATCGGGGAACGTTTTACTACTTTGCCCATCCCCCTCTGCTTCACTACTATGTTGGCGGAGCCTTCCTCTATTTCAATCAACTCGAGCACCTGGCCTATTACGATGCCGCCTCGCAGCGGGCCCTAGCGGCTCATCGAGGTGAGCCCTTTACCGCCCCGGCGAGTCTGGGAGGGCATGAAATCGCCCGGGTGGAGGGTTCGGACTACGTGCTCGTCCCGCCGCCGTTCGAGGACGGAAGAGAGCGGATCCCGGTAGAGTTGCTCGAGCTGAATCAAATCTATCGGCACTACGAGATCGGACCGCACCGGCTCGCCACGCGAGCTCCCACGGTGTTTCTCGCGGCAATCACTGTGGCCCTACTCGGGGTCTGGGCCTATGGAGTCGTGCCCGTCTGGCTCGCCCTACTCGTCGGGCTGTCCTACGCCACGAGCCCCGAGGTCTTCGTCCGATCGAGCTACGGCGGGTATTTCGCGGTCTCAAACCTGAGCTTATTGATGATCCTGCTGACATGGGATGGATGGTCAGGGCGCCGTCGGGGCGTCTCGTTCGCGACCTGTTTGGCAGCCGGATTTTTTGCAGCGTTGGCCAACCACAAATTGGTTCTGCTACCGGCAGCTGTCGTCATCTGGGAGGTGGTGCGCGCAGCCAGGCCGCTGCACCGGGAAAGTCTGTATCGGATCGTCTTCAATCCGGTGATGGTCGGTTTCACCGTGGGCTACGCCGCGTTCTGGGCACACGGTCTGGTCGTGAATTTCGAGGCGTTCTGGCTCGATCACGTCCGAACCCATCTCGCCGACCGGCTCACCCACAACAATCCCCTCGGATACGGAGGATACCCCAGTGCGTTCGGACTATGGGTCGAATTTTGGCGGCATACCGGATACGCTCTGCTGCCGCTGGGCATCATCGCTATGATTCTGGGCGCTCGTGGGAAGCTTGGGCGAGCGTCTGGCCGCTCCATTGGCCTCTGGCTGATCTGGTCGGCCTTGACCGCCATCGTCTTCAGCTTAGTAGACTGGAGAATGACCAAACACCTCATGCCTCTTCTGCTTCCCCTGCATCTCGCGCCGGTCGCGTGGGCGAGCGCCAAGGCGGGGCGGACCCGTCTCTTGGCTGTCTTGTTTGCGGCGATCCTGGTGTGGAACGTCTGGACCATCCGCGCCCTCGTCGTGGACTTCGGCGCGTTCCCAATAACTCCCCAGTGGTAGATCGCTAGCGGTGTCCATGCGCCTGCTCGACCCCTTGCGCCCGCCAGCGGGCTTCGGGCGAGTAGGGACCATCGCTAACGCTATGAGCACGAGCCGGAATACCCCCACTCCCTTGAAGTCACAGCGGTAAGGTTCGTCCATAACTTCGGGAAACCCTGACGTCATGGACGCCTACGGTTCCTACGGTTCGGTGGGACGCATTAAAACCACTAAACGTTCAGTTGTTACAGTCCACTAGTACGAGGAAGGGGGCTCTCTCCGGTAAATGGGCCAGCTGTGATCGATGCGCCCGCTCGCCTGGAGCCAGAGCGCTTTCGAAGGGGCCTCGGGCAAGTAAGGCGACCAAGAACGGTACTCCCAGCCGTTCGCCCGGACCATTGTCTCCGTGTACGGGTACACCTCGAAGCTGCCAACCATGCTCTGATTCACGAGAAGACTCAGCCAGCCGATGGTTGCGCTGATGGCCACAACACGGAGGCCACGCGCGCCCGGGGCTCCGAAAAGTTGAATGAGAACCCCGAGCGCCAGGAGGCTTGCCCCTACCGATAAGAGAACCCCCATCCGGTAAAGGTTGTAGCCGGTGACGCCGTGAATCGGCGCGACGGTGAGCATCGTCCAGAGGAGAGAAGCGACGACCAGTCTTCGAGACAGGCTGCGTCTCTCGAAAGAGAGCGCCTCTAGCCACCGCAGCCGTGACACCAGCGCGTTCAGGCCCATGGCTAGGGCGACGGCCGCGACCAGCACGGCGAATTTGAGCTCGGGGCTCTCGAAAACCCTGGCGAGGGGCGTCAGGAGCGTGTGCAGCTCCGTGTCCACCCCCCAGCGGAACCAGTTCAGGGAAGAGGCGCCTTCGGAGACGTCGGGGGTGCGGGACGCGAGCCGCGCAGCTCTTTCGCCGAAGCTCGGAATGCGCCATAAGAGCAGAAGAAGGTACGCGACCCAGAGGATCGAGATGGGCACGTATGGGCGAAGCTTCCCCACACTTCTCGCGCTCCAGTCGAGGCGCCTCAGGAGAACGGTATCCAGGAGTAGAAGAGCCGCGGGAAGCGTTACAGTAATCTCCTTGGACATGAAGGCCAGAGCGGCCACGAGGCTCACGGCAAGGATCCTATTCGGCCAGAGAACGAGCGCCCCGAGATAGAACAGCGTTGCCAGCGTGTCCGTTCGGTGCGCAACCCAGCTTCCGGCCAGGACGTTGAACGGATGAAGAAGAAAAAAGAGCGCGGCAAGAAGGCACAAACGTGGGTCGTCTACGAAACGCTGCATCAAGCGGAAGACGAGAAAACCGCACCCCGCGAGGAGCAGCAGATTTGTCAGGTGATAACCACCGGACCAGGGACCATAGAGCACGGAATCGAGAGTGTAGGTAAAGACGACCATCGGTCGATAGTAGTCGGCGAGAAAGTTGGTCTCGAGCCAGCTTCCAGTGAGGCTCGACGCGACGCGGCTCCAATTCGGCTGGAGCACGAAGGCAAAGTCGTCCGAGACGAACCCGAACGCGAGGGTATGGCCGTAAAGCAAGACGACCCCGGTGGCGAGCAGGACGCCGGCCGACATCGCTACGGGCAGCCGACGACGTGAAGAGAGCCAGGGAGTCAGTCCCAGATACAGTGATCCCAGGCACACCGCGTGAAACGCAGTGAGCGTCCCCGAATGAAAGACGATCGCGTATTGCGCGTCGAAGGGGCGTGAGCTCACGAAGCCCACATAGGCGAGGACGAGAAACCCCGCACAAGCGAGCCACGTCCGCCTGTCACCCCCGAGGCGGAGCAGCGCTCCGGGGACGAGAATCAAAACCGCGAGGAGCGGCAGCGAGATTCGGCCTGTGCGTGCGAGGGGCTCCACGGAGATTCCCTCGACGGCGATGTTCTTCTCAGCCGTTGGTGCGAGCCACAAGAGGAGGCAGTTCTCTGGCGCCGGCGGTACTTCGAAGTGATCGGATCGAAACGAGGTTCCCGCGCGAAACGTCACGGGCTCCCTTCCGTTCGTCGCGATGCGTAGTGTCGAAGCGGTCCGGGCCTCACGATGGGCGCGCCACCGTATCGCCACACGGTAGGCCCGTTGCCGGTCGAGACCGTGAAGGTGTACGAGCGCTCTCTCTTCCGGCTCGCGGTAGATCGTATCCCCGTCAACTCCCCGATTACCCCAACCGTGAGAGAAGTGTTTTCCCGCGCTCATGCCGAGAGGGATCCGGTAGGAAGGCGCGGTCGAAAGCAAGAGCGTGGAAACACCCGCCGCGGAGAAGAGCAGGACGAGGCTCCGCCACGAAAAGGCTTCGGCCAGACGTTCCATAGGGGAAAAAGTCTAACAAAAATCACCGGATGCGTTGTGCGATCGCCCTCGGTCGCTGCCCCCGGCGCGCGGAGGCTTCACGTCGTGGTGGTTGAGGATTATTGCCTTCGCCGGGGTGCGGTCCTGTATTTGGCGGAGAAACGCCGCCACCGGCTGTAGGTCGGACGGGCCCGAATGGAAGAGTGCTCTTTTATCGCAATCTCACCGGCGACAAGACGATGAGCGCGGATTTCAATGCCGATCAGGGATTACAGTGCTTGTCCATCGTAGTCAAGCCACCAGCCGCAGCTTGCCACCAATTGCTGATACTAGGGGTGAAGCTCCCCTCGGGGATACCAAATTTGTACCAGAGCTCCATTTCTCTCTCCACGCCACCGCCCAGTCTGGATGTCCGGCTAGTTCGTCCAGCAGACCTTCCGCAGCTCCGCGTCTATCGCCGGGACAACTTCGTCTGTCGCTACTGCCACTAGAAGCAGTAGTCGCTCATCGAACCTGATACGGAGTCCGCGGCCGGCAGGCTCCAGACCGTCGCCGCATCCCCGGGTGGGAGGTTGTCAAACCAGCAGATAGCCCACGCCGCGAACTCACCCGGGTGGGCGGCCCGCCAGGCGTCCTCCTGGCTCGCCG
>CAUZCL010000085.1:0-10710 GCA_963578475.1 Acidobacteria bacterium bin61
GCGATGCGTCGGGATCAATTCTAAACCCCTACCTCGAGGCAATAATCTTGCTCAATCTGGCTCCGACGGTTGGCCTTCGCGATAGAAACGGCTACCTGTAAGAAGGCATTTTGCGAATTTTGGCATGTGTGAGTCCTTTTCGAGAGCATCGCTTTCAGAGACGTCACTCCGCCGGCCCTCGCTTGGCTTTCGGTATCTCTCAAATTCACCGCGCGCCCACGGATCCGATGGGCGGCGTCGAGAAAATCCATCATGATTCCTGTCCCGCAATGGGTACGGAGAAATTTCCGTGACCACCACTTGACCGAAACGAGGACCGGTTGTCAATCCGCTACCGAGAGCCGACAGGTGAGTGCCGTGCAACGTCTTTCCGTCAGCGCATGCCATCGGCCGTCGTCTGGCTCCGATAATCGGGCTCAACCAGAGGCGTCTGCCTGAAACCCGGCCTGTTCGACCCCGAAGATACAACACGCTTCATCCTCTTCTCCTGTACCGCCGCTGCCGCCGGCTGCACCGAGAATCTCGCCCTGAGCGTTCTTGATCAGCACCGCGCCGGTCTGCGGCAGGAACTTGCCGTCCGCGGTCGCTGCTAGCGCCACAAAAAAATTGGGATTGTCTTTTGCGCGATTAAACAGCGCCCGGCTCGAGACTCCTGTCCCAACCGCCGCCCACGCTTTGCTGCGGGCGACGTCGAGGCGGAACATCGTCGCTCCGTCTTGCCGTTGTGCAGAGATGATATGACCGCCATCATCGAGCACGACGACACCGAGTGGGTTGATCTTCATCTCGGCGGCCTTCGCGAAGGCTTTCTCGATGATGCCATTGGCTTGCGCGAGTGTGATCTTGGACATCTACTCCTCCATGCGGTCCGAACTTTGTCACATTTTGTACCAGAGCGTGGTGCGAAACGACGAAAACACTCACGAGTGCGAATCGCAGCTCGTAGGGTCAAGATTTTCATGCGGCTTCCCGATGGTAGAAACGGAGCAACCCGCCAAGCCGTTCACGGCACTGAATGGCGTCCTCTAGACCGTTAGTCTGAGCGATCGCGGGCTCGGGAAACAATAAGAGATTGTCCTTGCCTTGATGATTCCTCTCGTGGTGATGATGGGCGACGTACTCCTTCAGCGCGTGACGCAGCGAGTTCTCCCCGAACAAGATGAGCTTCGAGAGACATTCCTCTTTGACCGATCTCACCCAGTCCTCAGGCGGCCGGGTCGCTCCGTCAGCAGCATTTCCCCGCTTGGCAGCCAGGCGACGGACCAGGGGTGATCCAGCTCCTCCGCCACCGTCACGACTCGAAAGCGATGGCGGGCGGACTCGTACACTTCCACGAGATCGTCGACATCCGGATCGTGCTCAGCCCTCGACACCTGTGACTGCGCGGGAGAAACGCCTGCGAACCCAGCCACGAGCACGCAAGCGAACACCCTTATCGCGGCAATGTCGCCACGAACTCTTTGTCATCGAGGACTTTCTTGTAAGCGGCGGTGTTAGCGGACGCCAAAGCCCGGTCCCAGCTTGCTTTGAATCCGTCAGGATCGAGCTCGATGGCTTTCTGGAACGCTTCGAGCGCCTTGTTCTTGTCTCCGGTCAGGTAAGCGATGAATCCCTGATGGATGCGGTGCGTGCCGTTGCGTGGCGCCCAACGGACGAGGCTATCGGCGAGAGTCATCGCTCCGTCGAATTTGCCATCGGCGACAAGTGGCGCGCGCTTGCTGCGAAGACTCCATGCGAGCTGCAGCTGAACAAGCCGTCCGAGTTCACGCAACGGATCGGGGTTATCGTCCACGTTGACGTAGCACAGGCGGTCGTTGTTGAGACTCGAGCCGCCGCCTTTGCGCACGACGAGCACCGATGCGGATTGCCGCCCTCGGCGGTCTCCGCCGGCATCGTCGCCTGCCTTGAGCGCCGCGTACAGCCGCTCGGCCAGTTCGCCCTTCGTGTTTTCAAATGCTCGCGCCATGGCTTCTGCGACGTGCCGTCCGGCCAGGATGTTTCCCTGAACGGAATACGTGGCGCCTTTGATATGCCCCTTCCATTCGCTAGCGGTCGGCCCGGTATAGACGGCGACATTGCCCTTCGCATCGACGACAGCCACCTGGCGCCCTTCTTTTCGCGGGAACGGATCTTCGGCAAGAAGCTTGTCGACGACCTGCTGCGCCGTCAGTCCCTGTCTAAGAAGTTCTAATCCGCGCGGACCATATCCGCCGTTCATGGCGGCCTGGGTGGCGACCGCACCAACGCCGGCTTCCGCCCATGGCACGTGATTTCCCACCCCGAAGACGCGGGACGCAACCGCAACGCCCATGTCTCCCGTCACCGGATCTATCGCAACTATCGAGAATGTGCCAAACGCCTGACTCGCAGACAGAATGGCTAGCACGACTCCGCATTCAACTCTCATCCTGGCCTCCTTTGCCGTCACCGAGAAGACAGTGTACATAGTATTCGCGTAAATTTCTTCCTCTAACGCACAGACAGAATCGTGGCCTGTACTACTAATGCTGCGTTCCTTGGTTTCATGGAAAAGAATTTAACCGCAGAGGCGCAGAGGTCGCGGAGAATTTTACCTCTGCGTTCTCTGCGCCTCTGCGGTGAGATTTTTGGTTGCGGCCGCAGGCCGCGCTAAGTTTCTACTCGCAGCGCGAGCGAAAGGCGCTGCCCAACACTTGCAGGCTCGTAATGCGATTTGACCTCCGCGGGGTGTTTATGCTAAATGCTGAATGGCTGACTGTCGAGCTCGTGCGAGTCCTGATGTCCTGGCATGGCCGTGTGATCCTTCGGGGCGGCCGTAAGCCCTTCAGTCAGGCGAACTTCGATCGTGCCGAACGGTCGAGGACGAAACGAGGAGAGTTTCAATGAGTCAGGGAACGCGCCGACGATTTCTAACCTATTTCTCCAGCGTCGGCCTGTCCTCGTCGCTTCTCCCCGGGGTCTTGTGGGCCAGGCTTCAGGAGGCCGATTCAGAGCAGGTCACAGTGGAGATGATCAAACAGGCGGTGGAGCTCGCCGGCCTCGATTTCACCCAGGAAGAGCTCGAGAGCTTGGTCGAGGGGGTCAACAAGAATCTGGACCGCATCAAGGAGGTTCGGGAGGTTCATCTCGACAACAGCGTCCCTCTTCCTTTGCATTTCAGTCCCCTCGTCCCCGGGATGGTCCTGGACATGACCAAGAAAGAGTTCCGAGCGAGCGAGCCTCCCGCGGTCCGCCGGCCGGCAGATTTGACCGACGTCGCGTTCTGGCCTGTTTCGCATTTGGCAGAGCTAATCCGAACCCGTCAGGTCCGCCCGACCGAGCTGACCGAGATGTACCTGGGGAGATTGAAGAAATTCAACCCGACACTGAATTGTGTCGTGACGCTCACCGAA
Source organism: Acidobacteria bacterium bin61 (assembly GCA_963578475.1). Taxonomy (GTDB): domain Bacteria; phylum Acidobacteriota; class Vicinamibacteria; order Marinacidobacterales; family SMYC01; genus SMYC01. The sequence continues at coordinate 3,372 of CAUZCL010000085.1, forward strand.
GATCTGGCGCGGGAGCAGGCCGAGCGGGCCGATGCCGAGATCGCGGCGGACCGCTACCGGGGCCCGCTCCATGGGATTCCCTGGGGTGTCAAGGACATCATCGCCGTCCGCGGGTATCCGACCACGTGGGGCGCGGAGCCTTTCAGGAATCAGAGGATCGATCGGAACGCCGCGGTGGTAGAACGTCTAGAGCAGGCGGGCGCGGTATTGCTGGCGAAGCTCACCACCGGGGAACTGGCCTTCGGCGACCTCTGGTTCGGAGGACGGACGAAAAATCCCTGGAATCCCGAGGAGGGGTCGAGCGGATCTTCGGCCGGCTCGGGCTCGGCGACCGCTGCGGGTCTCGTCGGCTTCGCCATCGGAACCGACACCGGTGGCTCCATCCTGGGGCCGTCGGCGCGATGTGGGGTGGTAGGGCTGAGGCCGACCTTTGGGCGGGTGAGCGGATACGGAGTCATGAACGCGGGATTCAGTTTGGACAAGGTGGGGCCGATGTGCCGCACGGTCGAGGATTGCGCTCTCGTTCTGCGTGCCATCAGCGGTCCGGACGGGAGGGACCTTCGGGTGATTTACGACGCACCTTTCAACTGGGACGCTAGCTTCGACGTGAAGACGCTCCGGGTCGGCGTTTTCGCTTCGGGTTTCGAAGCGGAAACCGACGAGGACTATCGGGCTACGAACGAAGCGGCCCGCGAGGCCATCCGCTCGCTGGGCATCGAGCTTCGACCCATCGACCCTCCGGAGAGCGATCTCAACTTCTTCATCGAGTACATCGAGAGGGCAGCCGGCTTCGACGAGTTCGCGCGGAGCCGACGCGATCAGGGGCTCCGGCGCCAAAGGCACAGAGCTGAGCTTCGCACCTTTCACCTGGTTCCTGCGGTGGAGTACCTGCAGGCCAACCGGGTTCGTATGCTCTTGATGGAAGAGATGGCGCGCGCCATGTCGGACATTGATGTTATCGTCGCGCCACGCACCTCCTCCGATCCGCGAAAGAGCCTCAATCCCTTGACCAGTATGACGGGCCACCCGGTGGTGGGTGTGCCCAGCGGGTTCACCTCGCGGGGCACCCCAACCGGAATCAACTTCGTTGGCCAGGTTTTCAAGGAGGCCGAGATGCTCGCCCTGGCAAAGGCCTATCAGGACGCGACGGGATTTCATTCGCGGCATCCGAGCCTCGAAGGCTAGGGGTCCGCGCAAGAATAAGTTCGCATTTTCGGACGTCGAGGCGCCCGGCTGGCAAGGCGCAAGAAGTGAGTAATATCTGGATATGTGAGCGACGAGCAACGCCGCCAGACGGGATGGATCGGCGTTCGAGTGCGACCGTAATTATTGAGGCGCCGTGTGCCGCCTCATCCCCTCCCGTCGTTCGCCAATACTCGATCCCCTAGGATGTCCTGAGGTGCAAATCGAAGAACCTTTCCACGCGCCGCCAGGCATCACGCAAGACATAAGCGCGGTGGAAATAATGGAACTCGCCTGCATACATCATGAACTCCACGTCTTTTCCCAGCTCGAGGAGCCGGTCGATGAGTCGGACCGAGTGCAGATAAGGCACGTTCACATCGGACGTCCCGTGCAGGACCAGCAAGGGCCGTTCGATCCGGTCGACGCGATCGATCGGTGCTGCCACGTCATAGGTTTCCGGGTTCTCCTCCGGTAATCCCATACGCCCTACGGTCCACGCGCTCTTGTAGGGGTCACGGTAATACATGCGGTAGTCAATCGTCCCGGCGACGTCGACGCCGCAACGAAACAGCTTGGGTTTGTCCGTCAGGGCCAGAAGCGTAAAGAAGCCTCCGTAACTCAGCCCCCAGACTCCCACCCGTTCCGTGTCCACGAACCCTAGCGTCTTCAAATAGTCCACGGCCGGCGGGATGTCCTGGTAGTCTTTGCCGCCCACCTCGAGGTAGGCGCCTAACCGCCATGCCTTGCCGTAGCCGATGCTTCCGCGATAGTCGGGCGCGAGGACGACGTATCCTTTCTGGACCAGATACTGATGGAAACTATAGTAGACGGCGTAATTTCGCTGCACGTGCCAGCCATCATAGTTCTGATTTGTGCCGTCGCCGTGGATCCAGACGATGGCTGGGTGTTCTCGCGACCGATCCAGGTCTCGAGGCACGAAGAGATAGGCCGGCACTTCCTGACCGTCGTCGGCGCTGTACCATACCAGCTCCGGCTCCACCAGTTCCGAGCGGTCGATACTGGAAGGAAACGAGTCGGTGAGCCGTAGGGGAGCTTCACCGTCGTTGTCGTCTACTGCGTCGATGACGAAGAGCTCGACGGAGTTTTGAGGGTCGGTGTGCTGGTAGACCAACCGCTGCCCATCAGGCGACCACTGCGGTGCAATGTTCGTTCCCCGGCCTTTGGTCAACAGCGTGATCTTCGCCGCGGCGGGATCGTCGCCTAGCTGCGCCACTGCGAGGTGTCTGGAGCCCGGATGATCGCCCTCATTCGTGTCGAATCCGATCCGAGTACTGTCCGGTGACCACGAGGGACGCCATGCTTCATACTTTCCGCTGGTCACCTGAATCGCTTCGCCGCCGGAGGAAGGGACGACGTAAATGTGATCCCAGCCGTCGCGGTCACTCAGGAACGCGATCCATCGACCGTTCGAAGATGGCAAGGGCTCGGCTCCGCTGCTTCCCGGCAAGCTCCACCATTCCTCGTCGACGTCGCGATAAACTACTTCTCCTCGGCCGCTCGCCGCATCGGCCACCACGATCTCGCGGGTTTTGACGTCCTGGCTCACCCGCTGGAGAACCAGCCGAGAGGCATCGATCCACCGCGGTGCGCTCTCGCGCTCAGCGCTGGCTGCGATCTTCGTGAGCTCCCCACCCGCCGCGGGCACGACCGCAACGTCACTGGGAGAGCGCTCGAGCCAGCTGTAGAGAATCTTGGCGCCGGAATACTCGGGTGCCTCAGCGTGCCGGACGGACCGGGTGAGGACAACAGCAACTCTCGTGCCGTCTGGCGACCACTTCGGTTCGGACGCCACGACGCCAGGCGTATCGGTGAGCGGTACCTCACGGCCATTCGCGAGAGAATGTACCCACAAGTCACCTTCATTTCTTTGCCATCCTGGAATGTCAAGCTCGCCTCCCCGCACAAACGCTACGCGCGTCCCGTCCGGCGAGAACGCGAAGTCGCTCTCCACTTCCTTTGTGGTCCAGGTTTCTCGCGGTTGTTGGCTCCCGTCGGGTGAAACCTGCCACAAATCGCCGTTGTGCCCGAAGTAGAACGTCTGCCCATCTTGACTCCAGAACAGTCCGTTAATGAGCCCGGATTCGAAGGACGTCAGCGGCCTTGCGGTTGGCGATCCGCTGGTGCCGTCGGTGTCGCCAATCCACACATTCTGTACTCCTGCGCGATCCCAGATGAATGCGATGCGACCATCCGATGAGAAGGTTGGCACTGAAGGGTGCTTGATCTCGATCAGGTCTTCGATCGTCAGCAGCCCGTCGGGTTGCGGCGAAGGTTCCGTCCTGCATGCCGTGGCGACGCCGAGAACGACGAGAACGAAGCAGCTAAGAGCAGCAAGTTTCCGCATCATATATTGCCTATTGCATCATCTTCGGTCGGGAAGGCGCCCGACTCTCCCTTCACCCTGGACGAGTCGGTAGGATTTGTTGGCCTGAAGACCGACGATCTGTTCCTCGTCTCCGTTCGGCCAGCGAACGGAGACGGTGGCGAGCTGCTCATCCCCGAGTCCGAAGTGCTGTTGTTTCGGATGAGCGGACAGGTAGCCGGTGCTGCCTTGAATGGTGCGCCAGACCTTCTTGCCTCCCTCGGTCATCAGCACCAACCTGGCCCCAATGGCGTCCCGATTGCTGCCCCGCGAGGGATCTCCAACCAGCTTTAGGGTAAGCCAGTTGTTGTTTGCTTGCGCTTCGGAGTTGTTTCGTAGGAAGACGGCGCCAGAATGGAAGTTGTTCACCACGATGTCGAGATCTCCATCCCGGTCGTGGTCGAGATAGGCAGCGGCACGTGAGTTGCCCAGAAAATCGGCACCGCTTTCGCTGGAATGATTGAGCAACCCTCCGCTCTCATTGACGAAGAAAACGTTGGTTTCCTTCTCGTGGAAATTGGACTCGACGGGAGACTCGTCGCCGTTGGTACTCGCCCCGTGGTACGAATACGCGTCGTAGATCGGATACTCGAGGTGACCGTTGACGACGTAGAGATCGTCGTCGCCGTCGTTGTCGAAATCGAAGAAATCCGCATCCCAAGACCACCCGGTGGAAGTGGCCCCTCGCTTTACCGCGTCCGATAACACGTAGCGCGCTAGTCCACCGTCCCTGGCCACGGAGACAAAGAGATGATTCATCTCTACGATCCGCATCGTGGCGAGATTCTCGGCGGCGAATGCCATCGGCGTATCCGCGGTGGGCAGGACATACTTCTCGTCCTTCGCCAGCGTGACGATGTTCGAGATATAGAAGTCGGGGTGTTCGTCCCGGTTGAGGTCGGTGCTCCCCACGTTCATCGAATGAGCGGGAATGTCTGTTTCCAGACTTGCGGTGACGTTCTCGAACGTTCCATCTCCCTTGTTTCGTAAGTAGGCGTTGTGGCCGAAATCGTTCGCCACCACCAGGTCCTGCCAGCCGTCGCCGTCGAAGTCCGTATCGGACAGGGCCTGGGCCCATCCCGTATCGCCCGCGCCGCTACCGTCGGTCACGTCCTGGAAGCGCATGTTGCCTAGATTGCGGACCAGGCGGTTTTTGTGTGCGTTGACGTTGTTACGCGCCAGGTAGGGTCGAACACCGTTCAGGTAGTCCCCGAAGTAGCCGATGTAGATGTCGAGCAACCCGTCGCGGTCGAAGTCGAGGACAGTGGCCGGTCCGCCGACCTTGTCTCTCCCCCCGAGTCCCGCGGTTTCTGTGACGTCTTCGAAACTCCCCCTGCCCCGGTTCCGGTATAGCCGATGGTCATCTCTTGCATACGTGATCAGGATGTCTTGTAGGCCATCGTTATCGAGATCGGCAATGATCGGCTGGCGGGGCTCTCCCGGATGGCCATCTTCCCGGCGGAAGGTGATTCCCGCCGCTTCGGTGCGATCGAGGAATCGTCCGTGTCCGTCATTGATGAAAAGCCGATTTCCCCGCCCTCCGAGGAACAGAATGTCGGGCAGATCGTCTCCGTTCACGTCGTCCGCGGCCACGCCGCCTCCCGAAAACGAAGGGGGCGTGTCAACGGATCTGGGCGCGCCCTGGTCCTCGGAATCTTCGTCGATCTTGTAAAGGTAACTTCGTTGAAAGCGGCTCAACCAGTCCGAAGAGTGATGCCGGAACGCGATGCCTGACTCCTGAGTCACATCGCTAAAAAAGGCTCCACGGCTGCTCGTGCCCGTCCCTTCCGCCGAAGCAATGGGCTCGGTGAGGGTCGCGGGGGGGGGAGTGCGGGCGTGTTCCTCGGCGAGGGTGTGAATTTTGTCGGAGGCTTCCACCAGATGACGAGCGAGGAGAGTGGGAGACTGTTCCGTCTTGGCGATAAGCCCGGCCATCCGGAAAAGGAGTACTCCGTATTGGGAAGCGGCTTCGGTGACCAGCTCCGACGCGAACGGATCGAGATCGAGGGTGACCGGAAGCGACGGGTAGTCGATGGTCTCTTGCAGAAACTTCCAGTGTAGGCCAGTGTCGCGGAACGCGTCCAGGTCGTAGGACTCGATGATGATGCGCGCATCGCGGCCAAAGTGAGGGAAAAAGGTGACGTCCTCGTACGTGTTGACCGAAAATGGTGCCTCTACCTGCTGCACGGCGTGCACGTTTCGGGCCCGAACGAGCTTCTCTCGGGAGCGCTTCGCCTCCGCCTCCGCCCGACGGAGCAAGTCAGCCGTGTAGATGACCATCAGGGTGCCGAAAGTCGTTTGGATACGCGCGACCTCCTCCGGCATCGTCGGCCAGCCATGGCGCACGAAATAGGATGTGACGTTTTGCCCGAAAATGGCCATTGAGACATCGTTGTAGGTTTGGTAAGAAGCCATCTTCTGATCGATGATGCGATGAAGAATCGGGAACCGATTCCCTGAGACCGTTGTCTCGGCACCGTCCCCGCCGCCCCACTGGGGGAGAGAAACGAGCCCGGACCCCGATGTTCCTACCAGTTTCCAGGCACGGGTCAAGTCCTCCTCGTCCACCTCATTCCTGCTGTTGATGCGGGCGCTCCGGTCCGCCTCGTAAAGAACCCCAAGGGTGTAAATGTCGAGGCACTCTCGAAGCTCTCGGATCGCTCCGTCATCGGCGGGAAGGAAGTCGAGAGTCGGATCGAGCAGGCTGTCTTGCTGGACGGCAAGGATGGCGCGAAGGGCGTAAGCTACGGTGGAGTACTGTCTCACGTCTCGCGCCGACAGCTGAGTCGGAGGATGACCCGGAATGAGGATCTCGACTCCGTCGGGCTTGGTGCGTCTGCTAAGGATTCTCTCCGTGACGGACCGCATCTGCTCGATGCCGACGGTCTCTATGCCATCCCCGAGAGCCAGCGCGGAGGCCTTTTGCCAAGCTTCCTTGACCAGTTTTTTTTGTAGCGCGACCTTGGTAAATCGTGCCTCTGGCGTGAGGGGAGTCCCAAACATGAAGTTCTCCAGCCGGGTCGCCGAGGCGTTGCACTTGGGGTCGCTGTGGCTTTCGAGCGCCTGAATTTGTCCGATGATGGCAGTGAGGGCGTCCGAGGGCGGGGCCCGTTTCTTATCCTGATTGTTGTCGTCCCCGAACTGGACAGAATGGCGTGGCGCGCTCGATGTTGAGGAAGGGAGCGCGAAAGCGAGCGAGTAAACGGCCGCGGCAAGAACGCTCACCCGTCGGGAGTGGCTTAACGTCGGCATGCGGTGAAAACCTCTCAAGGATAGTCAAGCTTCTTTGGTCGTCACTCTACCCTAAGTCGCGAGGACATCTCAATGGAGTTTGTTCGCTCGCTCCCGAAAAGAGAACGGGTGATGTCTTGAGATTCCCGTCAAAGAAAAACGATTTATGGTTCCCCGATCTCAAACCCGTCCAATCATGGGGACAGAAAAGGAAAACCCTATAACGTGGGAAAGGTACTACCGATTCAGCGCATTGCTCAAGCAGTTCGAGAAACGACTGGTATTCGGGGAGATGAATCTCTCGGAGATCGTCCGGTCGGGAGCGCAGATGATGCTTCTCGTCCTCGATCGCCTCGCGGCCGCCTATGCCACCGCAGGCGCTTCGATGAAGCCGTTCAGAGCACCGACGAAGCACTTCGAGCTCTCGAGCCGGGCGATCGCATGAACGTTGCGGTTCGCGAGCGTCGAGAGCTGTATCGGCAGAATCGGCCGTATCGTTTAAATTTAAAGTAGAACGCCCGCCTGCACTCTCACCGTCTC
>CAUZCL010000086.1:0-10217 GCA_963578475.1 Acidobacteria bacterium bin61
GCCTGCTCTAGGAGCTCGCTCGTTGTCCCGATTGAGACCAGGCTCCGGCAAGGCCACACTCCGTTTGCTGTGCCGCGCCCCTTGAAGATCAAGTCGAGCGCGGCCTGAAACGCAATGCTGTTGTCGAGCTCGAGCTGAATCTCGTCCTCCGTCAGCTCTCGATCGAGTAGTGGAGGCGTCACGATATCTTCGAGCCGACTTCGCTCTTGGGAGCTCAACTCCCGTTGGCGACCGCTCACGCGCACCTCGCTTTCTTTCACGAGGTAGCCGATCTCCGCCAGAAACGACACGTATGCGCACATGTCGATCGACTGCCGACGAGACGCTCGAGGTCTGCAACAATACGTCGCCTTACGGGCTGACAGTCGCCATCTTCGCCGACGATCGCGTCGCGATCGAAAGAGCGTACCGCGCTCTACGACAAACGGCAGGGAATTTCTATATCAACGACAAGCCCACGGGCGCCGTCGTCGGCCAGCAGCCGTTCGGCGGGAGCCGCGCGTCCGGCACGAACGACAAAGCCGGCTCGGCTGGAAACTTGATGCGCTGGACGAGCATCCGCACGGTGAAAGAGACCTTCGTTCCTGCGACCGACTACCGCTATCCCCACATGGAGAGCGAGAAAGGCGGAAAGGTTGTGGAGGTTCCGAAGAAAGCCGTGTCTTGAGTGCCAAGAAGAGCAGCCTCGAAAGGTGCCTGGATGCGCTGGAGAAGCTGTACGGCCGGCCCGACGCTCCCCCCATCGACGGAACCGTTCGAACCCGTCCTCTGGGAGAATGTCGCCTATCTCGTCGATGACAGGCGCGGAGAGAAGCGTTTGGCGCGCTCGAAGAGAGCATCGGCACAAGGCCCAACGATGCCCTCTACAGAGTCGCCGCGCTGCGCGGCGCAACGCCCGCATCAACGGGAATCCGACGCGCCCGGTCAACGTCTTCGCCGGGCTGGCTCCGGACCCATGCTTGAATCGATTCCGGATTTCGTATAGGGTCGATGCCAATGCGGATGGCAAGGATCCCTGCATACTCGCATGTTCTTTGGTGCCATCTGCATGGAGGTGAAAAGTGAGAAAGTTGTTAGTTCTCGTTTCCGGGCTGACATTCGCAACAATGACGAACGTCCTTGCGCAGGATCGATTTGAACAGATGGTCGAGGTTAAAGTGAAGCCTAGCTACGAGCAGTCGTACGAAAGCTACCTGAAGAAAGTCATCGAGGCCGCTAACAAGATAGAGAGCCCTCTTGGATGGAATACCTTTTTCGTAGTCGTTGGAAAACAAAGTCCCACATACCGCATCGCTCTTTCTTTTGACAAATGGGCCGACCGTGATCAATGGCCGAACGGCCCACAGGAAATGCTCGTGCAGGCGTTCGGAGAGAAGGAAGCGAGCCGCATCGACCGCGAAGGTCATGTTGGAATCGAAAGTGTGACAGTTCAGATCTGGGAGCGCCTCGACGACGCATCATCGTTTCCAGAAACGGGGGGCCGGTTGTCGAATTTCTACGGCAACACGGTTCGTCATGTGAAGCTGGAGATGGCTCCAGACTATCGCTCGGCCCTGAGAAATCTCAAGGGAGCTTACGCGGTATCCAGCGAGAAACCAACCGTGACGCGTTTCTTGCTTCGCTTTGGAGAAGGACAGGGTTCCACCTTCCGCCTCACCGAGCCGTTCAACACGTGGTCGGAGATGGACGGCTGGCGCAATGCAGAGATCGTTCGCGAGAATCTTTCCGAAGAGGATAGGGAGTTCAACAGCCGCACAATGACCGCCGCGCTATGGAAGCTGGAGCGCTTCGTTACTGCCCACCGGCCAGACCTGAGCCGCGCAGCACTGGGAAGCACGATAAACGAATAGCCCGTCAGGCGCTCTACGAGAGCGACGGCGTACACGGCGCAAACCGAGAAGAACATAATGTCTATCCTTTCCGGGGGTGCAGAAGAAAGCGGCGCAGTTGCTGGGCTTGAAGCCCACGACGCTCCGTGAAATGATAACATCAGCCTGGAGAGGAAGGAGTCCTCTTCCACGCGCTGAACGAACATGAACGGGTTTCAGATGAGAGCAATCCTGGCGCTTTGGGGGATCATGGTCCTCGCGCCTCTCGCCTCCGCGGACGAGCGCGTCGACAGGCTTAACGAAGAGCACACGGCCTGGCTCGAGAGCGAGGTCGTCTACATCATTACTGAGCACGAGCGCGAGGTGTTTCTCACGGTCGGGTCCGTTGAGGAGCGGAACCACTTCATCGAGGCATTCTGGAGAAAGCGCGACCCCAATCCCGTGACCCTCGACAACGAGTACAAGATCGAGCACTACCGACGCATCGATTATGCGAATACCTATCTCGGAAGGGAAACCTCTCGCGAAGGCTGGCGAACGGATCGGGGCCGGTACTACATCATTCTCGGAGAGCCTCGTGAGATCCAGCGTTTTGACGGCTACGGACAGATCGTCGGGTCCCACCTCTGGTTCTATCAGGGCCACATCCGCATGGGCATTCCCGCGTTCTTCTACCTGCTTTTCTTCAAGAAAAACGACATCGGCGAGTATCGGCTCTACAGCCCTGTGATCGATGGGCCCCAGGCCTTGCTGACGAAAAGCAATTTCGGAGGGGGGAGGTACAACGCCGTTGCGGTGGCGGAGCTCCAAGGGATATCCCCGGAGCTTGCGACCGCTTCGCTTTCGTTCGACACGAGCGAGCCGGCCGATTACTTTTACGGCAGTCCCGCGCTCGGCACCGCTGTCATGATCGCGCGTATCGAAGAGTCACCGAAGCGCGCCATCCGCACCGACTACGTGGACGCCTGGCTTCGGTACGGCGACCGCGTATCGGCGGAGTACTCCTTCAACTTCGTTCCCTCGCGTCACGTTTTTTCCGTCCTTGCCGATCCGTCGGGTACGGCACTGGTGCACTACAGCGTCGAGATCGACCCACAGAATTTCTCGATGGAGACCGACGAGGAGGGGACCCGGTTCTACACGACGCTGGATCTGGCGACCGAGGCTCGTACCCCGGACGGTACGCTCGTCTTCGCCAGCGACAAGGAAGCCTTCATCGAGCTCACGCCGAGTCAGGCGGAGCAGATTCAAACCCATCCCTTCAGCTACCAGGACGATTTTCCCCTGGTGCCTGGCGACTATACCGTGACCGTGATCGTGAAGAACCGGGTGCTCAGTCAGTATACGGTCGCGGAGGCGGAGCTCCACATACCGCGGTTTACAGAGGTGGAGCCGGTTCTCACCGATATCATCCTCGCGTTCGGTACCAGGCTCGTGGGTGGAGCTCCCGACGATGCTGTTGTTGGCACCTATCAAGTCGGGAGTTTGCGCGTGCAACCCGCCGCGGAGAATGTATTCGTGATCGGCGACACCGTGCATCTCGTCACCCAGGCTTACGGTGCGTCGCCGGAGCACAAGGTCGTGTTCGAGCTCCGGAACGGCGAAGAGGTTCTGCGCGACGTCGAAAGCGTGGTGGGCGACAACGGGATGGTGCTGGACCACCTCAATCTCGAGGACATGGTCGGGGGCGATTTCGAGATTCGGGCGCGCCTTCTGTCTCCCTCGGGGGAGACGCTCTCGGAGAAGACGGTCGCGATTATCGTCTCGCCGCGTTCCACCGCGACCCGTCCGCGGTTCGTCCATCGCCGCGGGATCAACACGCGCGTGCCCGGCCTTCTGAGCGCGATGCGCGGTGAACAGTTATGGAGGTTGGGCAAGTTCGAAGAAGCGAAGGTGGCTCTCGAGGAATCCCTGTCCGCCAATCCCCGAATGGTCCCGGCACGCTTCCAACTCGCGGACATTCATCTCCTGGAAGGGGAGCCGGACATGGCACTGGCGCTTCTGAAGCCGCTCGAAGAGCCGTGGCCGAATCAATACGACGTCGTGGCGGGTCTGGGACGGGCCGTGCATCTCAAAGGAGATTACGCGAGAGCCGTCGACTATCTCGAGCGGGCACGAGAGCTCAAGCCACCCGACACCGCGGTTCTCAACGCTCTCGGAGACAGCCACCAACGGCTCGGAAACTTCGATGAGGCCCGCGAAACGTTCCAGCGCTCGCTCGAGCTCGATGCCGATCAACCCGTCGTCCGAGAACGCCTGGCGGAGCTCGACGCCGAAGTCGGCAAGAACTGAAGCGCGGCCCCCAGGCGTCAGGGCGTTTACCAGCGCGCAGAATATTCGCTTCGACGACGAAAGCCGCATCATTTCTCGATCACCAACGAAGGTCCGAGGAGCGAAGGCCCACCGGTGACTTCGGTGATCCATCTCTCGCCCACGTCCACGTGATGAGCTCCGGTCAGAGCACCGGTCGTCACGATCTCACCCGGCTCGAGCGGCGGCGCGTCACTCTGCCGTTCGAGAATGTCGACCAGCCAGTCGATCGCGAGCACCGGTCCTCCGAAAATGCTCTTCGCTTCACCTCGCGCGACGAGCTCCCTGTTTCGCGACAGAGTTAGCTCGAGCTCATCCAACTTGTTCACGTCAGATGAAGGCTCCCCCACGAGGAGCGCGCGATGGAGGCCGAAATCGGCGACCGCGTCGGCGCAGCTGAACTCCCAATCGGGAAAGTGACACTGAACGATCTCGTAGCCGAGCGCGGCCCATTCGATCGCAACGGGCGCTACGGCGGCAAGCTTCACCACCACTTCGACTTCGATGCGCGGACCGACAGCGCCCGCCAGAGAGTGTCTCATTATCTCGCCGTCCTGGCACTGCACGGTGGTGTCGTACATCGGCGCCCAGATCGGCTCCGACAACCCGAGCTCCGGCCAGATGGATTTATTCGTGAAGCCGAGTTTTCTCCCCACCATGCGGCGACCTCGATCGACCCACGCTCGACGCAACTGCTCGGCGACTGCGTAGGCCTGTTCCAGGTCGAAGCCAGGCTCTCTCCTGGAAGGAGGCGTGACGAGCCCGGCCGTGAGACGTGCCCGCAGAAGCTCTTGAGCGCTACGGTTCACTCGTTGGGCCACCATCGGAAAGCCAGTGCTCGAACCATTGAAGGTTGCGCTCCATCGCATCCCGGATGTGCTTCGGCTCCCTGAAACCGTGAGGCTCGCGCGGATAGATCACCATCTCCACGTTCACCCCGTTGAGCTTCAGGGCGCGATAGAAAGTGAAGATCCAGCCGCTGCCATCGGGAAGCCACTCGAACGCTTCGACGTCACCCGCGGCGTCGAACAGCTCCTCTGCTTCGCCTCGCGCAACGCGCATTTTCCAGATCGTGGTCGTACCGTCCCGATCGGAAAGAAAGGCGAGCTCGCGTCCGTCCGGCGAAAAGCGCGGGTGCCAATCGCGTTTGGAAGCGAAGGCCAGCTGAGACGCTTCGCCCGTCTCGAGATCTACGACCCAGATGTTCGAGTCGAGCACGTTCGATTCGACGTTGGCGCGGGTCGCGACCAACGCCGCCCAGCGGCCATCGGGTGCGGCGATCACCTCCCCAGCGACCTGTACTCGAGGATCTCGTCGATGGAGGCCGCCTCGAGGAAGGTCGCAGCACAGAAGACCACCAAAGAGATCGTTCCGATTTTCCGCCCTGTCATCCACCACCTCCCAGGGGCCTTATACCACCGGCCCCACGCGCCCCGCATCCGGCACTCCCGGTTGCGGTCTTCCGGGCATTCCATTAAATCGGCCCACAACCGCCAGCTCATGGAGCGTATCCTCAGGGAGGCGCGCGCCGCATCCGCGCTCAATCACCCTCACATTTGCACTGTATACGATATCGGCGAGCACGAGGGAACAGTGTTCATCGTCATGGAGCTCCTCGAAGGGGAAACGCTGGCCCCCAGTTCTTTACCTCTGCCACGCCGCCTTCGAAGACTTCTTCGACACTGCCGCACCATTCTCCATCCAGAGCTGGTGCAAGCGTGACGGCGCGCTTTGCTTCCATGCCGACGTGACGACCGTCCTGGTCGATCTGGACGGGTCGAGACCGAAGGCGAGCAAGCCGGAGCTGAGAGCAATCTTCGAACGGTTTCTCTCGGCCTAGCTAGAGCATCCGGCTGGAAGGTTCGTCGCGGTGCCGGAGGTCAAAAACGGTAGCGTACACCCACGCGGAAGACGCGCGGTAGCAGAATCTTCAAGATCGCAACGAAGCTCCCTGCGCGAGACGAAATGTCGGTCGCGGCATTGGCATTGAAGACGATTGAAGGCGTCGAAGAGCAGAGCCCAGGCGGCCGCGCGTGCCGAAATCGAATTCCTTTTCGATCCTCAGATCGAAAAGACGGACGCTCGGCTGGACCAGTGCCCCCTGATTTTTCTATCGGCCTTGTCGATATAGACTCTGACTCAATGACCCGTACCTATCTCACGGATATCGCCGGGCGGGACGCCGAGTCCTTGCGTGCTCACGGGACCTGGGTTCTCCTCATTGCGATAGCCGCTCTTCCGTACCTCAATGCGCTCGGCAACGATCTGGTCTACGACGATCTCGCACTAACCGCAGAGAACACGCTGGTCCGCTCGCTCGACCCGATCCCCATCTTTCTTGCTCCCTCCCTCCCGGAGCACGACATCGAATGGTACCGACCCTTGACCATTTACACTTTCGCTCTCAACCGCGCCGCGCATGGTCTAGAGCCTGTCGGATACCACGCCCTCAATCTTCTATTGCACCTGGCCAACGCGCTCCTCGTGTTCGCACTCGCCAGGCGACTCCTCGACAACTTTGCTGGTGGGCTCATCGCAGCTAGTCTGTTCGCCGTCCACCCCATTCACGTCGAGGCGGTCGTCCCGGCGTCCGGCCGCGCAGATCTGCTGGCCACGTTCTTTGTGCTGTCCGCCTGGCTCTTGTCGATCCGCCCGGTCGAGAAACTTTCTTTTGACCGCACGATGGTCATTGGCTCGCTGTTCTTCGCGGCTTTGCTCTCCAAAGAGAGTGCCATTGTTGCGTGGCCAGTCATTCTGTTGACCGACTTCGCGCAACTGCAAAAAAAAGCGAAGTCCGAGAGCGCTTTCGACTTGCTAAAAAAGCGAGCGTTCCTGCACCTGGCCCTGGCCGGGGTGGTGCTTTCGTACTTCGGCCTTCGGTACGTGGCCACGGGAGGTTTTCTGTTCGCGGGGGAAGTGGCCATTCGTCCTATCGAGAACCCCCTGTCCGGCGTAGATCTGCCGGCACGGCTGGCAACCTCTATCTGGGTGCTATTGAAATACCTTTCTCTACTCGTAGTCCCCCTCAGGCTCTCCGCAGATTACTCCTACAATCAAATCCCCATCGTAGGCAGCGCGGGCGATCCTCGACTGCTGTTGGCCACTGGTGTGTTGCTGTCGGTGGGAGCAGCAGCGGTTCTCCGCAGACATCACGCGCCTTTGGTGTATTTCTCTCTGCTCTTTGTCGTTATGTGGCTGCCGATTTCAAACACCATCGTGATCATCGGTACCATCATGGCCGAGAGACTCATGTATCTGCCCTCTGCGGCTTTTTGTTTCATCGTGGGGGCCCTTGCTGCGAGTTTCTGGCCGTCTCGACCTCGTTTCCAGGTCCTGGCAGCGGCGGCGATCGCGACTTTGTTAGCGGCTTGCTTAGTGAGAACGATTTTGCGAAATCGTGACTGGCGCTCTCAGGAGACTCTGTTTGCAGCCACCGTTCGCACCGCTCCCCAGAGCGCAAAAGCTCACTTCAATTACGGCACCGAGTTGCTCGAGCTCGGCCAACCATCGCGGGCGGCGGCGGAATTCGAAGCCGCTTTGAGCATTACGGACCGTTATCCGGAAGCGCATAGCGCTCTCGGCACGGTCTTCATGGATAAAAATGACCTTCCCCGGGCCGAGGCCGAGTTCCGCGCAGCCCTCCGTGATGACCCGGCCATGGCCACTGCGTGGGCGAATCTCGGAATGACGCTGTTCCGCACCGACCGGCATGAGGAAGCGAGGCATGCCTTTCGACGAGCGGTGGAGCTCCGACCGCAGCTCGATCTGGCGTGGGCAACTCTAGGCGCTTTGGCGGAGCGAGAGGGCAAACTCCGGGCGGCGATCGACTACTACTGGAAAGCGTATGATTTGAACCCGAACTTCGAAGGACTCGGGACACATCTGGCGTCCCTGCTTAAAGAATCCGGCAGAGACTCGGAGGCCCAGCGGCTTAGACGGGATCACGCTCGGAGAAAATCGGTACCGGAATAATCCTATCGCTCAGGCTCGAGAATTACCGACGATTCATTCAGTGACTGGTGGCGGGCCCGGCTTCCCGTACCATCGACGCCACGTTCTCCAGCAACGCCCGAGCATCGAAAACAATTCCGTCCTTGATCGTGTAATGGATCCCACCACCGCTCTCGAGTTCCCCGGTCTCCCCCAGCTTTGTGGTGCCGGTTCCGTAAAACACTTTGAGGTCATGCAGAGGGTTTCCGTCCACGACAACCAGGTCGGCGGGACTGCCAAACCGCACGCCCTTGGCCAGTTCGTCGAGACCCAGTACACGCGCCGCCCCGGTCGATGCCACTTCGATGATGTCGACCGGATCCAGACCCGCTTCCTGATAGAGCTCCATTTCGCGCACGTTGTTGAATCCGTATAGGCCGAAGCTCCCGCCTGCGTCCGGTGACAGGGCGAGCTGTCCCCCCCGCTCCCAGAACTCGCGCACGAACCGCATCCAGATCTTAAAATTCTCTTGCCAGCTCGCTTCATCCCCCGAGGTCCATGCATAGTGGTAGGACCCATGATGTGCGAGATTCGGTTTCCAGTACTCCAGCTGGATCGGAAGGGCATACTTTTTATAAAAGGGCAAGTTTTGTGCTCTCACCAGATCGCGATTCGGTTCGTAAGCGACGAAGGTCGGCACGAGCGTTGTGCCTTCCTCCAACAACGTGTCCATCACCTGCTCGAGCAAGACGGGGTCCGCTTCTTGCCACAGCTTGCCCGCGTAACGGAAACGGGCAAGCTCGTCCAGGTAGTTGTAATCCCCTGGAAAGCTCTGTACGCCCGGGATCGCCGCATCTGGAATGCCGTACCAATGCTCGATGGTCGTGACCCCGGCGCGCGCCGCGATGGCGCCATCGACCTGGCCCACCGCAATGTGAATGGCGACCCCCATCTCCAGCTTGCGCGCTTCGTCGCAAAGCGTGGTCAGCACATCCGTGTAGGTGGGTCCAAACACTTTGATACCCTTCGCCCCGGCCTGATGGAGCTTTTGGACATTTGCCCGCACCTCCTCCGCGGTGAAGTTCTTCTCGTCAGGTCGACCCAACCCTCGCCATCCCGCGTAGGGGATGATTCGGGGAGCGGTGATTTCGTTCGCATCGCTTCGGCGTGCCTCCTCCACCAGAACATCCAGCCCGGCTCCCGAGCCCACATCGCGAAGCGTGGTGACCCCATGGGCCAGCCAGAGCTGATAGGCGAATGACCGTCCCCACTCGCCCGCGGGCACGACCCGGCCCTCGGGAATGTGCGCGTGCATGTCGACGAAACCCGGGACGATGTACATCCCCTCTGCCTCAATCACGCGATCCCCGGTGGGTCGCGTGAATCCAGGGTCATAGCCTCCCAAAGACACGGCATCCACTGGGATGATGTTGACGACAGTGCCACCTTCGACGACGATGTCGACCGGACCCCGCATCGGGCTACCCAAACCGTCTACCAGCATGCCTCCTCTGATGACCAGTCGCTCATACCGTACTCCCCTGGTTGACTCCTGGGCAGCGGGCGCTGTCGCCACCACCAACCCGATGAACACCGATACGTGCAAACAGGTGAACCAGCCACCATTCCGTGTACAACTCATGTTTTCGCCCTCCAGCTAAAAGTCTCTTCCCACCGCATGTTCTGCAGGGAACAAGTCGGCTTTCTTTGAGCAAGATTACTATATGGTTTATCGCCGTAAAGCGGCACGGCTGCCGCCTCGGAGCCTTTGTCAACGAACACCCTCCCGTCAGACATAGCCACCCTCGCGGGTTTCAATACGGTTGTGACCGCGGGTGAGCCAACGGGCACGGCTCCAAGTAAACATTTCATGACTACATAACACAATCGAAGGCGTGAACGCGAAAACAACCGCGCGTTCACCGTGGTCGCCGACCTCATAGCCTCTGGGGATTGCTGAACTCTAACGTACTCTGTTAGAGTTTGATTTCGATAGGGATAGCGATCGCGAAACGAGACATCGAAAGCAAGACGCCGAGTTTCTGATGCTATATCTTCCCAGCGGTCCGGAGCTCGTGGATCCAGGCTTGAGAACCCCTGGCGGGCGCTTTTTTCAGCAGTACCAAAAGACACATGGGAATTTGTTCT
>CAUZCL010000087.1:0-10003 GCA_963578475.1 Acidobacteria bacterium bin61
ATCCAAGTCCATTCCGATGGGATGCACATCGTTTCGATGGTCGTAGGTGTAGCTTCCTCGGTTCAGCCAGCTCAAGACGACACGGGTTTTACTCCACCAGCTGCCGATATAGATCTTTTTCTCGACGGGTCCGCAACGAGATAGGGGCTCAGTTTGTGAAGCTTGGGCGCGAACTCGGAAATGAACTCGAGTAGCGGGTCACGGACGACCTCTTCGTAGCGCGACTTGTTCTTCTGGAACCATTCGCGGTTGTTTTTCCGCTTCAGCTCGCGGAAGAATTTGAAGAGCTCGGGCGTAATGTGCGTTTGGCTCGCCATTTCAAGAGGGGCAGTCTACCTCACTCTCCAATATCTTCCGCCCAAAGTTCCGGGTTTTCTTTCTGTAGCCGCTCCATCAGCGCGATCGCACGCTCGTCTTGAAGAATGTGAAGAGTGGTCCCATTCTCGCGCATCCAGGCCTCCGCGCCTCGGTACGTTTTGTTCTCACCGATGACGACGGTAGGGATGCGGTAGAGGATCGCGGCGCCTGAGCATATGGCGCAGAGGCTCAGCATCGAGACGAGGGTAATCTCGCAGAAATCGCGGCGTCGCCCCGCATGGCGAAGCGCAACCATCTCGGCATGAGCAGTGGGGTCGCCCGTTTGTACGCGTTCGTTGTGGCCGCGCGCTACGATCTTGCCGTCTGGGCTGACGAGCACGGAGCCGATGGGAATGCCTCCTTCGCTTCAAGATTTCTCGGCTTGCTCGATCGCTGCCGTTAGCCACGTTCGAAAACGGTCGTCACTCATCCTCGCATGACCCAGAAAGTGAAAAGCCCGACCATCACGACCGAAATGGAAAGCTTGGCAACCACCCCTAGAAAAACACCGACGACCGCACCGAGACCGCTCTTGAGCGCGACGTTGATGTCCTTCCTGTGAATGAGCTCGACAGTAATCGCGCCGAGGATAGGTCCGACGAGGATCCCGGGAAGGCCAAAGAAAAGTCCAGCGAAGCCACCGAGCACAGCGCCGAGCATCGCCCAGCGGCTGCCGCCAAGCTTCCGCGTACCGAGCGCAGTGGCAAAATAGTCGAGTGCGGAAGCGACCCCGGCGAGCGCGACGAGCAAGGCCAGTCGCAACGTGTCGACGGGCTGAAAGTCGGTGGCGAGTGCATAAACAAGAGCGCCGAAAAGAATGAGAGGCGTTCCCGGAATCACGGGCAGAAACGAGCCCAAGATGCCCGCGATCATGAAGATGAACGCGAAAGCGAGCACTGCGCCGGGCGCCATGCGCGCATTCTAGCAGGGTGTTGAGGCCGACCGGCGGCGTTAGATGAGGTGCTCGCGCGAGAGCGTGTCTTCGACGAGCTCGTACACGTAGTCTTGAATCTGGCCCGTTTGGGTTTGGTAGCAATTCATGAACTGAATGCCGGCGCCCTCGGGGAAGTCGTTCTTCCGGACGCCGCCCGGATTGCTCCACGCGATGCGCGCTTCGATCTCGAGAGGTTGACGCTCACGAAACGTGCAGAAAGTCAGCCGCACAGTGCTGTCTGCGCGGAAGGGAATAGGCGAGTGGATATAGGCGCCACCCACGCTGATGTCCTGCAGCTTGCCGGAGAAGAAGTTGTTGTGCGTCTCGCACAAAAAGTCCGCGTCGGTGGGGATGCGCAAGAAGTCCACGGGGACTTTGTTCCTCAACATCGCCGGTGAAAAGGTCGGCAAGTCGTAGGTCGTCATCTCGGGCCGGTAGAGACCGGAGAAGATGCTGTCGAGGGTGAATGTGACCTCGAACCCATTCCCTTTGCTGCTGGGGAGTGAGTTGCCCGTCGACACTATTTCGCAGTTGGTAGAGCCGCGAATATTGCTGAAAGATCTCGTAGATGTGGGCTTGTACCGCAGGCATATTGGGTCTTCTCCCTGGTCGGTACTAGCCCCTTTACAAGATGCGTTCCAGATGTGTGATCACGCGTACAATAAGCTCCCTTGTAAAGCTAAGTGGTTCAACAGCAAGTAGATGAGCCCTGTGTGACAACTGGGGTAAGGTGCCAGCGTACTGTCCGGGAGTGGGAAAGCTGAGGGGAGTTCACCACTGCCCCTGGAGGTTGATGTAGGGTTTATGCTACGAAGTCGAAATCAGCGTTTTTCCCTCTTGAAACGGAATTCCGGCATCTAAGTTACTGATTCGAGCGGGAGAGTCCGAGGATTGATCCC
This sequence comes from Acidobacteria bacterium bin61, assembly GCA_963578475.1. Classification (GTDB taxonomy): domain Bacteria; phylum Acidobacteriota; class Vicinamibacteria; order Marinacidobacterales; family SMYC01; genus SMYC01. Next base: position 2,191 of record CAUZCL010000087.1, read on the forward strand.
TGTTTTGATCCCGTGAAACCCTAGTTTCCGGGATGAAGTGGGCGTAACTGTCGAGAACGATACTTACTCTATCTCCGAGGTACTCCGCTACTTCAACAGCGGGATACCCAGCCGTGAGGAGCACGGAGGCGAAGGTATGCCGGCAAGCGTAGGGTGATCTCCGGGGAACGTCTGCTCTCTTGCATAGAGCCTTCAGAGCATACATGCCTGTCCACTTGTGGGAGAATCGATTCCCATCGTCACGAGGGAAGAGCCAGCCATCAGCCCACCCCATACGGAAGGACTCTTCACGGATCCAAGAAACATACTCGCTGAGCAGGGAGAAGAAACCGGGGAATTCTGATAGCTCCAAAGGGACAAACCTTTCAGGGATCCGTCCTCTGAATTCATACCATCGGGCATTCTTCAACGGGCCTATCTTTGTATATACCCGTTGTTTCCCTGAAATCGGACTAGTTCTAGTAGCCCGCCGAATATCCCAGGCGACGGGGGTCGCTGACACCGTGGAGTTTTCCATCGGCGTCGCGCCAGACGATTTGTATCGAGCCGGTATGCCAATTGTAGTCTCCGAGCTCGTTCAGCTTGATGCCCGCGGCGGCCATCCCTTCTCGCACCTCCTCCGAGATCCGAGACTCTATCTCCACCACGTTCTCGTTGTTGAGAAAAGCAAAGAAGCGCGGCGCGTCGGCTGCGTCCTTCGGGTGCATGTCGAAATCGATGATGTTGACGAGCACTTCCACGATGGGTTGAGGCGGCCAGCCGGGCGTGCCCAAAGCCAGCCACGGGACACCGTCCTTGGCCACCATGACCGCACCCACTCCGGCCAGGATGCGCCGCCCCGGCCCCGTCGTTTCTCCCCGCATCCCGCTCCCGGTTGCACGGACACCGTCGATGAAGACGCCGGGAGCGCCTCCGTGGCCGGTATGGAGAGACGAGATCCAGTTTCCCTGGGCGTCCACGATCACGTTGTGATTGCTGCCCAGAACCGGAAGCCCGTCTCGCTCCTGACGTGCGAGGAGAGGGACACCGCCGTCAGCGCCCGCCGTTTCCTTGCTGCCGGCAAGACTCACCCCGGGGTGCGTCGTGGTCTTCCGCGCAAATTCGGCGCCCGTTCGTCCATACTCCTTGGAAAGCCAGACCTCGCTCGGGATTTGGAAACTCAGCGGATCCCGTAGCGTCCAACGCAGCTCGTCCTCGACACGGCCAAAGGTGCGCGCCATGATCTCGAGGGTTCGCGGCGAGGTGGTGAAGTGCCCCAGCGCTCTCAAGTCAAAGTTCTCGAGGATGTTCATACTGTAGGCTTGAATCAGGCCGCCGGTGCCGGGCGGTGGCTCGCCAATGATCTCGTGTCCGCGATACGTGAAGCGCACCGGCTCCATCCACCGCACTTCGTAGCTCGCCATGTCCTCGAGCGTCACGCGACCTCCACGCTCGACTGCTTCCTCGACGAACTTCTGCCCCCAGGCGCCGGTATACATATAGTCCGCCCCTTCCGACGCTACTTTGCGGAGCGTCTCCGCCAGTTTGGGCATCTTCCAGCGGAACCCGACGGGAGCGAGATGCCCGTCCGGCTTGTAGAACTCTCTCGCTTCGCGGTTCTCCGCCAGGCTTCTTTCCATCGTCGAGTAATTGCTGGCATACATGAAGGAGGTGACGAGGACACCTTCTTCGGCCGAGGCGATCGCCGGCTCGAGGTAGCTCGCCCAGGCACGGGTTCCAAAGCGCTTGGCGAGGGCTTCGAGACCGCGAACGGTGCCCGCGATGGCCACCTTGCTGGGGTCGCCCACTTCACTTCGGTCGGCCAGGGGTCGGTCCGAAAAAGCGTTGAACGCGTAATACTTTCCCGATGACGCCTCGTAGTAGAGCCCGGTCATGGCCCCGAAGAGAGACACCTGGTGGAAGTCGTTGACGTGCTGCATGAAAACCGCGGTGATGAAAGCATCCGCGGCATTACCGCCTTCTCTCAGCACCTGAAGAGCCGCCTCGGTCACCGCGGGAAGCTGGGTGCTGACCATGGCCTTCTCCGCGATCTCTTCCTCTTTCGGCCCCTGATTGAGAAGCGGGTCTCTTGGATCGGTAGGCAACGCTTTTGTCTGAGCCTCGCCCACCGAATGAACAAATACCGCCAGGAACATGGCGGCAATCATCGTCATCGACCGTAGGGAACGCATGGTTACACCCTTTCCTTTAGCTCAGTCGCTTGTCGCTCACGTGCTGAGCGGAAGCGACGAGCTTGCTCCTGCAGTTTCACTTTCTGGCTGGCGTGAGCTCCTCAATGTGCCCCACTCCTGGGAGCTCGAGATCCTTGTCCTTGAGGTAGAAGTCGAAGAATCGGAGCATGTCGGTGAGCATCGCCCGCACCTATTCGTTCGAGGTGACCGGCGGGTCCCCTTTCGGGCCACCTTTCAGAAACTGGTCGAAAAAGGATAACATATCGAGAAGCAACTGACGCCGGTTCTTCCTGCCTCGCACGTAGTAGTTCTCGTTCGGGTAGGCCTTCAGCCGAAACACCTTGTAGTTCTTCTCGAGCTCGAGGGCGAAGTTCTGCGAGGCGCTCGAGCGTGGGAACCGCCCCTCACCGTGAACGAGAAACGTTGGTGTGGTGACGCGCTCGACTGAGAAGATCGGGGAGTTCCGACGGTAGGTCTCCTCGTTGTCGGGCAGCGGTCCGAACTCGTGCTCGAGGAGCTTGATGTGACGGAGCTCCTGCTCTTCCATGAAATGGAACCAGTCGGCGTAGCCGGAGCCCGGGATCGCCGCTTGAAAGACGCCGGGCGCGAACGCAACGGCCGAGAGGCTCATGCAGCCCCCGTAGCTCGTTCCGGTAATGCCTATCTTGTCCGAGTCCACGTAGGCGAGCGTTTTCAAGTAGTCGACTCCGGCCAGGACGTCTTCGAGATCGCAATGTCCCCAGCAGCCGTTGTTGGCGTCTGCGAACGCCTTTCCGTAGCCGGAGCTGCCGCGGATGTTGGGGAGGAGCACGACGTAGCCTCGCTGAACAAAGAACTGAACGTGTTGTTGAAAGGTGTCGTGGAACTGGGAGGTGGGACCGCCGTGGATCCACAGAACTCCGGGAAAGCGCTCGCCGGAACGGTACGCAGCAGGCTTGTAGAGGTAGGCGGCAATCTCGAAACCGTCGGTGCTCCGGTAACGGATCTTCTCGGGTGGGATCAGCGTCGCTTCGAGGCCACCTGCCAGGAGGGAGTCGGTGAGCTGGCGCCTGTCACCGCTCGAAACTTCCACCACGAACAGATCTCGAGGACGGGTCGTCGTCTCAAAGGTGTAGCTCAGCCGCGTCCCGTCGGGCGACCACTCGGGGCTGGCCACCACGCCCACTTCGGGACTCACGAGAGCGCGGGGTGTCCCGCCGCTCGCCGCAACCACCATGAGATGGTGCGTCCCGTTCCGGTTCGAGACGAACGCGATGGATTGTCCATCGGGAGACCAGCGGGCGTGGCTCTGGTCGGCCTCCTCGGCATGAACGGCTCTCGGCTCGCCGACTCCGAGGGGCACCACCCAGTAGTTGATCCAGCCGCTTCGGTGCGAGCGAAAGAGCACGGCCTGCCCATCGGGCGAGACGCGGGGATAGGCGAACGTGCCACCGGCTCGATAGTCGAAAAAGTCGGTGTCTACCACCACGACCCGCGGGCTTTCTCCATCACCCGTCATCGCGATCACGGTGTGGTCCTCCCATCGTTCGTCCAGCTCGGCGTAGAGGATCGTCTCGCCGTCCGGAGTCCAGAAGGGGAATACTTCGTAGCGCTCCTTTTTGGTCAAACGATGGATCGTACCGTCGTCTACGCGCGCCTTCCAGATATCGTAGTTGCCGTAGCGGTCGCCTGCGAAAGCAATGGCGGTCCCATCCGGGGACCAGCGAAAGGAATTGATGCGGCCGCCCAGATCGGTGAGCTGCCGGTCACGCCCACCTGCGACCGACCAGAGCCAGAGCTCGGGAGAGCCGGACTTGTCCGCAACGTAAGCGATCCAGGCACCGTCGGGCGACCATTGCGGCGTCTGAAGCGCCAGAAAATGCCCCGACCCGCCGAGAGCGAGGGGAACGCGCGTGGGGAAACCGCCGTCAGGAGAGATAGTCAGAAGACCGCCGTCTCCCAGACTCGAGGCGAAGAGAAGATGCTTCCCGTCGGGCGACCATTGCGGAGTTTCGCCACCGACGACGGAGTTGATGGACAGAAGATTGTCCACCGGAAGAGCCTCGGAGCCGGGCTGGGAAGTCGCGACCGCAGAGGCCAGCAAGCAGCAAAGACACACAAGCAACGCCGTTCTCATGTCATTCCCCCTCGTCAATCAGGTCCGGGGCAAGTTCGTTCCTTGAAAGCGACTCGCTCCGTCTCCAGATAATTCTTGACGTCATTCGCTCACTGGACGCGCGACGAACCGTGGACGGCTCGCGGCGTTCGCCAGCTCCCACGCCGTCAGGTACACCAACCGCACGATGCGGGTGAGCTTGGGGTAGTCGATGCGATCCCAAGTGTCGTTGGGCGTGTGGTAGTCGGGATGCTCCCCGGTGCTGAAGAGAACCATCGGGATGGAACGCGTCGCGAAGGCGAAGTGATCGCTGCGTGCGAACCAGTTCTCTCGATCGTCTCGCTCCATCTTCTCGTCGAGAGAGAGTCCAATGGCTCGATTGGCCTTCTCGATGACGGCCCGCAGATCGGCGCTGTAGCGTGTTCCCACGAGGTTCACGGTGTTTCCAGTGTCGGCGGCACGACTCACCCAGGTGGCGGACTCCTCGTTGCGGCCAATCATGTCCATGTTGAGAACCGCGACCGTTTTCTCGAGAGCTACGATCGGATTCTCGACGTAGTGAAACGCACCCAGGAGTCCGTTCTCCTCTGCATCGAAGGCGAGGAACAAAACGCTTCGTTTCGGGCGTGCCGGATTCGCGGCGAACGCTTCGGCGAGAGCCATGACCGCCGCCGTTCCCGAGGCGTTGTCGTCGGCGCCGTGAAAGATAACCTGGTCTGTCGCTCCGGAGTGGTCGTAGTGGGCGGTGATGATCACGTACTCGTCTCTGAGCGCCGGATCGGATCCCTCGAGTGCGCCGATGACGTTCCGGGTAGAGACCAGCTTCAGGTCTCTCAGTGGCCGGACCAGGCGCACCGTAACATCAGGTACCGCGATGGAGCGAGGCTTTCCGGTGGCGTCAATCTCCGATTGCAGCTCTCGAAGCGTCTTGCCGGAAGGTCCCAGCAGCTCGTCGGCAACACGCTCGGTTACGCGGAAGAGTGGAATCCCGTAGTAGGGCGGCGTGAGCGTGTGCGAGGGCCGGTTCGGAATCGCCTCGGTGCTCGTGGGACCACTCGGCACGCGGGGAGTCGGACGAGTGCGACGATCGCGCCCCACCATCAGGATGGCGGCGGCGCCGCGCTTCCGGAGCACCTCGTGCTTGTAGAAGTTGTAGGCGTGGATCGTCTCCGACGCTCCGAGAAAGGCACTGTCCGGATCGTCGATCTGCGGTTCCATGGCGAGCACCAAAACGACTTTTCCGGACACGTCGAGCTCTTCGAAATCGTCATAGGCGTATTCGGGTGCCGAGACGCCGTAGCCGGCGAAGGCAAGGGGGGCGCTCACCTCGACGTTTCCGTTCCAGTGCCGTCCAACGAAAAAGTCCGAACCGGCCAAGTATTCCTTTTCGAGCAGGCCACCGGACGGCGTCGCGATCGTCGCACCGAGACGCGTGCCTTCCCGATCGAGCTCGGCATCGACCATTTCGAAGCTTTGAAAAAAAGATACGCCGCCAGGATGATTCCTCGATTCGCGGTAAGTGACGAGCACTGGCGAGCGGCTGCCACTCCCCATCGGCGTAAGCCCCGCACGATAGAAGCCCGCCGCCACGTAGCTGGCGGCCACGCGCGCCTGGTAGCTCAGCGAGAGCCGCCCTCCCAGCTCCTCGGATGCGAGAAAGTAGATGTGGCCCTTCAGCGCATCTGCCCGGATGCTGTCGAAGCCGGTGCGAGCCTCGTCCGGCTGGGCGAGCAACGGCACGGCCACTGCCGCACTCAGGAAAACAAGGATGGACGTTTTTACCGGCATCGCTCGACTCTCCTGTAACGTCCGGATCTCGTGTCCCGACGAATGGCACCGACGTACCGCCTGGTACCGATATCAGCGTTTGATTGTACTCCCGGAAGCAAGCCTGTACAACAATCCGGCATTTTGACTCCGTGAGGGTTTGCCCGCTTCGCCTTGCCGTTTGACATCCGGCGAGTCGAGAACGAGTATCGGCGCGTCGTGTTCCGGTGACGTGCCGGCGACAATGGAGGTCTACCATGTCTTGCTCGCTCCGATGGCAAACGTTTCTCTGTCTGGCCGCAGTGCTCGCTCTCGCTGCTGGCTGCGGCCCCGGCGGCGCTCCCAGCGAAAAGGCGGCGGGTAATGCCGCCACGAGTACCAGCTACGATGATCTCGTCGCGCTGTTCGAGGCGTGGAGGGAGTTCGAGCGGCCCGAGATGGTCTATGGCGTCCCGGACTATGCCTCGGGAGCCATGGCGGCCCAGCACCGCGAGTTGGCCGGGTATCAGCAACGGCTCGCCGCCATCGACCCGAGCGGCTGGCCGGTGTCGCAGCAAATTGACCACCATCTGGTACGAGCGGAGATGAACGGGCTCGACTTCGACCAAAGGGTGCGTCGGCCGTGGGCGCGCAACCCGGCGTTCTACACGACGATCTTTCCTTCCCAGAGCGACGTGCCGGCTCACGAAGGCCCGGTCATCCATGGCTGGATCGACTTGTGGACCTACGAGTATCCGCTTTCCGAGGCGGATGCTGCGGAGCTCGCAGCACGGATCGGGACCGTCGCGGCCCTTCTCGAGCAGGCCCGGGGCAATCTAGTCGAAGACGCCCGGGACCTCTGGGTGATGGGGATCCGGGCCATGAAAGGCCAGAGCACTGATCTGCAGAATTTCGCGAGTCGGGTGTCCGGCCAAAGCGACGAGCTGGATGCGGCCATCGTGGCGGCCCGCGAGGCCACCGACGCATTCATCGACTGGCTCGAAAACGAGGCGGATTCGAAGACGGGACCCTCGGGCGTCGGGGCGGACAACTACACCTGGTACCTGCAAAACGTCCACCTCGTCCCGTACACCTGGGAACAACAAGAGACGCTCATGCTCCGGGAGCTCGTCCGCTCCCACGCGTCCCTGCGGCTCGAAGAGAACCGCAACCGCAAGCTGCCGGAGCAGACCCGCATCGCGAGCGCCGAAGCGTACGACCGCCGCTTCAACGATGCGGTGACCGAATACATGAAGTTTCTCGAAGAAGAGGAAATCATTTCGGTCCGTGACTACGAAGATGCAGCGCTCCGAGCCCCGAATCGGGCGTTTCAGCTCCGCCGATGGACTGCGAGGGTTCTTCTCCGAGGTCAGCTATCGTGACCCGCTGACGATGCGGACCCACGGCCACCACTGGTTCGACCTCGCCCGCATGGACCTAGAGCCGCACCCGAGCCCGATCCGGCGGGTGCCGTCGCTCAGCAACATCTACGACGCACGCTCCGAGGGGATTGCCACCGCGATGGAAGAGATGATGATGCACGCCGGGCTTTTCGACGACCACCCCCGCTCGCTTGCTCGCACTCCCCCTCCGTCCTCTAACATCGGGGCGGAAGGAGGACCACTAATGTTGAAGAGCACCTGGATCGCTCTGCTTGTCCTGTCACTAGCCCTTCTCGGGTTCGCGACTGGCGCGGCGCAGAAATAGTTGACCGCCGAGGACCACGCCGAGATCCGTCAACTCTACGCCACCTACAACCTGGCGCTCGACGGGGGAGACGCCGAGGGGTGGGCAGGTACTT
>CAUZCL010000088.1:0-9254 GCA_963578475.1 Acidobacteria bacterium bin61
GCAGTTCACGAGCCAAATGTCGAAGCAGGGACTCATTATCGACGAGCGCTTCAACTCAGGCGGACAGCTCCCGGACCGCTTCATCGAAAAGATGCATCGTCAAGCGGTGACACGCATCGCGTTCCGCCACGGAGCCGTCGTCACCCATCCAAGCGTCGCTCACTATGGTCCCAAGGCGATGCTCATCAATGGCTGGGCGGGATCGGGTGGGGACGCTTTCCCGTTCTTCTTCAAGCAGATGAAAGTCGGGCCGCTCATCGGCGAGCGCACCTGGGGCGGACTCATCGGTCCCGCCGTGGGTCATCGCACGATCGACGGTGGCACCTTCACCGCGCCACCGGGGCGCATTTTCAGCCCCGATGGAGTCTGGTTCGCGGAGGGGCACGGCGTCGATCCGGACATCCCGGTCGTTGACGACCCCGGGCTCATGGCGAAGGGCGGAGACCCACAGCTCGAAGCGGCGATCGAGGAAGTGCTGCGGCTGATCGAGGTAGATCCCCCCGGGCTTCCCCGGCCCTCCTCCGTTTGAGAAGCGGATATCGGGTAAAGCGACGTCGAACTAAAGCTTCCCGAGGCTCTCTACGGGTTCTCGATCGATTTTCGCGGATGAACTGCAAATTTCATCGAGACCGTCAAGACCTCGTCGCTCCCAGCTTTCTTGAAGCTCAGCGTCACTTCGCTGTCGCCTTCTTTCGTGAATATGTGTTGGGTCGTGTACGTGCCGGGGTTACGCCGAGAGCTCCGCGCGTTGAAGGGTCCGAAAGCCTCGCCTGCGAACATAACCTTGGCGGTCACCGCTTCGAGATCCGCCACCGGTTCTTCCGTTTCTAGCTCGGCGAAACGCCATGTGAGGTTACAAATCTCCCCGTCGAGCACGGGCTCAGGCTCGCCACCGAAAACGACCTGCATGCCCCCGATCTCTTTCCGTTCGTGAGAAGAGGCGAAAGCAGACAAAAAGAAGATCGCGGTGAACGTTGCGATAGCGACGAATGACGTCATGATTCTATCTTCCATCAATAATATTGTTAACGACTCTCGAGCAAGGAGGTTTGTATCATCTCTCGGCAGATGGCACGAGCGAGCCACAAGGTCGAGAGTGAGTTTGGTGTATCTTTCAATTGACCTATAATGAAGGCCTGATGGCTGGGACACGGATGCTTCGAGCGACGTTGTTGATGATGTGTTTTTCCATCGTGGCTCAGGGTCAATGCCTTGCCCAGTGCCTCGCGCTCCCATGCGAGGAGACGCATGCCATCCACAAGGGTGCGGAGCACACCTCTTCCGTGCCGACGAGCGCGGGGAACTGTCACGACGAAACGCCCGAGCCTTCAGAGAACGAGGGCTGCGGCAACCATGCGAGCTGGAGGATGGTCTCGGCGTCGCGCTTCGAGAAAATTGTCGCCAACGCCTCGAAGTTTGTTGCTCCTCTCGAACGTCTTCCGATTGAAACGGACATTCCTTCATACGGTGTGCTCCGCGAGGAGTCCTCTAGCCTGACCCATCCTCTCCTTCCCTATGTCCGCAGCACCGTCTTGTTGATTTGACACGACACCCTCGCTAATCGCTTCCGCGAGCCCACAACCCGTTCACTTTCCAGAGCTCGCGGGGATCCCTTTCGCTTGACTTACCTCGTGGTGAGATTCTGAAATGACACTAGTTAGGAAAATGTTCTCGTCTCGTCGTTTACCATCAAGCGTGAGTCTGGTTTGGGTTGCGGCCGTGCTCGCTTCCGGTTGCTCGGTCACCGTTTCGCAGCTGTCGCAGCCGGATCCCAGTGATCCCCGTGCCGCGATTGGCGAGGCGTCTCCGTATAGCACTGGGCTTTCTGCGGATTCCACCGCGGAATCAGGAGCTGGCTCAGAAAGTCCACCGCCCGCGCGCTCCCATTCGGAGCACGCGCACGATACAGCCGAGATGGTCTACGTTTGTCCGATGCATTCGGACGTTACCGGTGAGGAGGAAAGCAGCTGCCCTCGTTGCGGAATGACTCTCGTGCTGAGAAAGGACCCGGTCCTGTGAATGACGCTCTTAGCTACATCGCGCGCTTTCTCGGAGGCTCGCTTCTAGGGAGCGTAGCGCTATTCGGGCTGAGCGGATGTGCGAGCACCAACCCTCGACCGGCGTTTCTGGACATGCGGCAGAAGATAGCCGCTCGTTCGGGTCTTACGCCGGAATGGCCCCGGACCGCCGAGCAGACAGAAGTGACCCGACAGGTCGTTCACGATCTGCTTGCCGAGCCGATTGACGTTGACACGGCCGTGCGCATCGCCCTTTTGAACAATCGCGCGCTTCTCGCAAGCTTTGAGGAGTTGGGTATCTCTCAAGCCGATCTCGCGCAGGCGTCCCGGATACGCAACCCGGCGCTTCACTTTACCAGTGCCGAGGTGGGGCTTAGCCTCGACTTCCTGGATGTCTTCATCCTGCCGCTCAAGAAGAAATTCGCTAGCGTTGAGCTCGAGCGCACAAAGCTGCGCGTAGCGGACGAGGTGATTCGGCTAGCCGCTGAAGTAAAAACGGCCTTCTATGAGCTCCTTGCCAGTCAAGAGTTGCTCGAACGACTCGAGTTGATGGGGGAGATCCGTCTGGCCGCTTCCGAGTTCGCCGCACTACAGGAGCAAGCGGGTAACTTGAACGAGCTCGACCTGGAGCAACATAGCGCTGTTTACAATCAGATACGTGTCGATATCGTGAAGGCAGAGCTCGGCCTTCGTCGGCGACGCGAAGCCTTGAACCGCTACATGGGACTGTGGGGCGAAGAGATTCATTGGCTCGCGGAAAAAGGCCTTCCCTCCCTCCCAGATACGGATCCACAGGTGGAGCTCTTCGAGGCCGTCGCTCTCGAGCAGCGATTCGATATCGCTGCTGCGCGGAAGGGGATCGATCAGGTGGCACGTGCACTAGCGCTCACCAAAGGTACCCGTTTTTTTCCGATGGGCATCGAGATCGGCATTGATTCCGAGAAAGACATCGATGGCGCGCGGGTGACGGGGCCATCGCTCGAGATCCAGATCCCCTTTTTTGACCAAGGGCAGGCCGCGATCGCGCGGCTCGAGTCCCAACTTCTTCAGTCGCAACGTCGACTGGAGAATCTCTCGATTCATGCACGCTCGGAAGTTCGTCTCGCCCGAGATTTCATGATTGCGTCGCGAGAATTGACCGAGTACTACCGCGATCGGCTGATCCCGCAGCGACAACAGATCGTTCAGCTTACGCTCGAGCAGTACAACATGATGCTGCAGGGCACCTACGACCTGCTCGCGGCGCGGGAGCGCGAAGTGGAGACCGAGCGGGCCTATATCGAAGCGTGGCGTGACTACTGGATTGCGCGCGTAGAGCTCGAAAGAGCGCTCGGTGGACGTCTTGGACCGAGCACTCCGCAAACGTCTTCACGGCTCTTTTCAACCGATGAGAAGAAAGAGGTCCTACCATGAAGTTCACTCGACGTGGTTTTTGGCAGACGGCGGCAGCTGCAACCGGAATGGCTGCTTTGGCGCGAGCGGGTTCCCGCACGAGCGGCGCCACCGATCAACTAGGTTACACCCCGGTCGAAACTCCGGACGGAGCCACGCTCCCTTACGTGATGAAGGACGGCGTCAAGGAGTTTCATCTCATCGCCGAGCCGGTCAAGCGCGAATTTGCCCCTGGCATGATTGTGAACTGTTGGGGCTATAACGGGATGAGCCCTGGCCCGACCATCGAGGCCGTCGAGGGCGATCGCGTTCGTATTCTCGTGACCAATCGTCTTCCCGAGCACACGACGATCCATTGGCACGGGATTGTTCTTCCCAACGGCATGGACGGCGTCGGAGGTCTGACGCAACCGCACATCAAGCCAGGGGAAACTTATGTCTACGAGTTCACCCTGCGACAGCACGGAACCTACATGTATCACCCGCATGCCGATGAAACCGTCCAGATGGCATTGGGGATGATGGGTTTTCTGGTGATTCACCCGAAGCGCCGAGTACAGCCCATCGATCGCGACTTCGCCATTTTTCTTGCGGAATGGTACGTGGAGCCGGGATCGTTCACGCCCAACCCGAACATCATGACGGATTTCAACACGTTCACGTTCAATGGAAGAGCTTATCCGGGCACGTCTCCGCTCGTGGTTCGAAAGGACCAAAGGGTGAGGATTCGTTTGGCCAATTTGAGTATGGATTCGCATCCGATTCATATTCATGGACACTATTTTCGAGTCGTGGAGACCGACGGCGGACAGTTGCCGGATACTGCCTACTGGCCCGAGACCACCATGAACGTACCTCCGGGAACGTGTCGGGTTGTGGAATTCATAGCCGACAACCCCGGCGACTGGCCCTTTCACTGTCACAAGAACCATCATGCGATGAATGTCATGGAGCATGACATTCCCAATGTCGTTGGAGTGGACCAATCGGATGTTGGTCCAAAGATCTCCAGGTTGGTTCCCGGCTACATGGCGATGGGAGAGACGGGGATGGCCGAGCACGCAAGCTATGCCGCGCACATGAAAGGCGTGCGCAATACGCTTCCCATGATGACGGGCGAAGGACCTTTCGGTCCGATCGGGATGGGTGGGATGTTCACCGTGGTCAAGATCCGAGAGGGCATCACGTCTTACGAAGATCCTGGATGGTATGACCACCCGGAAGGCACGGTGGCCCGGAAGCTCTAGGCGCCTCGATCGGCATTGCTTTGCCGCACAAAATCGGTGGTCGGCGCTTCGTTGGGCGACGGTTGACTAGCGTATCCCAACACCGCGACCTTGTGAATTTGGCGACGGGCGTTGAGGAGCTTGAGCTCTTGAAGGGTCTCCGCGATTCCGAGGAGAATGCTCGACTCGAGAAACTGCAAAAAATGGGCGCTGAGCACTTCGTGCGGATCGTTTGGGGCCCTGGCAATCTACGTTGCCCTGCTCCGACCTTCAGGATTGCGGATATCTCGAAATAGCTTTTGGCTGCGAGGAGACCTGCACTCGACCAGCCTTGCTCTTCGGGTGACAAGACGCGCTCCCAGCGTTGTCCGGGAAACGTGCCCCTTGTGCTTCGGGAAGCCGACGCGTCGGTGGACTCATTCAGCCGGGCGTCCAAAACGCGTTCCAGCAAATGGCCCAGTGTTGGCGCCTCGCCGGACCGGGGAGAGGAGATCAGAGCAATGAAAGACACGGCCAAGACGGTAAGCCCCGTCGCCGCAACGAGCTCCGCTGGCTTTTTCACGCGCACCACCGTAGGAGCGTCGCCATGGATACACCGATCAAGACTCCCAGCACGGACAAAACCGCGACGCCAAGCTTTCGTTCGCGGCTCGAAAGCTCCTCCCGGGCAAATCTCCAGAGCGACAAGGAGAGAAGTCCCAACGCCGGCACCAAAAGACCGATGAAGACCAGACCAGGCTCCAGCACCGGCTCATTGAAACAGCGGGCGTTCACGATCCTGAGAGCGAGCGCAACGCCCGCGAAATAGCCGATCACGGTCGCCGACATGGGTTTTCCAAAAGAACAGAGCCTAAAAGCCCCGCGGCGTAACAGTTCAAAACAGCGACCGCGACGTAGGGGCGAATCTCGGCTGCCGTGAAAATCCAAGGAGACGGGACGGTGTCCGCGCCGATGAGAAAAACCAACGCCTGGTCGAGAGCGAGGGTGGCCACCGGCATGGCCGCGAGCAACGCGATGCCAACGGCGACCTTCGCCCCCCAGATGGCGGCCTTTCGTACCGGCCGCGCGAGGAGAAACTCCATGGTTCCCGAGGCCACTTCAGGCGCAATCGCCGAAGCTCCGAGGACGGCAGCGAAAAACAGGAAGGACGAAGAGGAGGATGACAACGGGCACGGCTCGACTCAGCCACTCCATCACACTGGAAATTCCGACGCCCTGCGGCAACAAGTAGTAACTCGGGATCACGATCAGACAGATCACCGCGCCCCCGATGAAAAGCGCGCGCAACTGGCGCCATTTCTTCCACATCAAATTAAGCCACATCGGCAACATCCCTTTCCGACTCGGCCTTTTGCGGCTTGTCTCCCTTGAGGTATTCGACCAAGATCTCCTCCAGCGAGCAGTCGAGAACTTCCATCCGACCGGGGTTGGTCGCCTGGCAGCGGGCGAGCCAGTCATCGTCGAATTGCTCCACGGTGACCAGAAAAGCGCGTCCGTCCCGCGAAGTGCGAACGACCGCCGGGAGCACCGGGAGTTTCTCGTCGTCATAAAAAAAGGCGCACCCTTTTGAAGCGGGCCTTGAGCTCATCCATGGGCGCGCTCGCCCGAAGACGTCCTCCGACGAGGATGCCGATCTCGTCACAAACTCGCTCCACCTCCTCAACGTAGTGGGAAGAGAGAAGGACAGTTTTGTCCTCGCCCTGGACGAGGTCGATCAAGCTTTCCAGAAACTCGCGTCGGACCGGGGGATCGAGACCCGACGTCGCGTCGTCGAGAATCACGAGCTCCGGATGCGGAGCAAGGCAGAGCGCGAGCGAGAGTTTTGCCCGCATGCCCCGAGACAAGTGGCGAACTTTTCGATCCTCCGGCAGCGAGAACCGCTGAATCAGATCCTTTACCCGGCTGCCGTCCCAGCTCGGATAGAACGAAGCTGTGAAACGAACCATCTCATCCACCCTCATCCACCCGTAGAGGCTCAGATCCTCCGGGACGTAGCCCACGCGCCGCTTGAGCGAAACGGGATCCTGGTAGGGGTCGAGCCCGAGAACCCTCACCGAACCGCGGCTCGCGGACAAAAGGCCGAGCAACATGCGGATAGTGGTCGTTTTGCCGGCGCCGTTCTCTCCCAAGAGCCCGAAGATCGTTCCTCGCTCCACGCTCAGGCGAGATTGAGAGCTCCGTAGGTAACGCGCGTTACTGCGCCGTCGGGGGCGACGTCGTTGAGCGCGCCACGAGTTGCCCGCAGCTTCTGTCGCTCGTGACTTCGAGCTCGACCGTGGGAGCCCCATAAATTCGGGCCCTGCGTCAACCCGGTGTCGCCTCTCAGGCTTTGAGCCTCGTTTCGTCGTCGCTTCTCGCTTCGCGTCGCCGGTCGATCCCCGCCCGGATCAATAATGACGAGGAACAAGACCGCGTGGCTGATGATTTCAGGCGGAAATCGATAACCGCGGTAGCTCGGCGACTTGCTGTTCATTGGCACATTCTGTCAGTCGCCAGCTCAATTTGACCAGTACCCGGCAAATGGTTCGTTCAACGTTGTTGTGTGCTAACCTAGCAGTCCACCCGCGAACATTTCCTCACATAGCCTGAGGCGTTTCGCGAGTGCAACAACGAAAACGGAATCTATTTGGAGTTTGGCGGGCTTTGTCAGGAGAGAAAAGGGCGATGGAGTGCAACAAAGGTTTCACGCTTATCGAGCTTTTGATCGTGGTTGCGATCATCGGCATCATTGCTGCGATCGCGATCCCGAGCTTGCTCCGGGCCCGCGTCTCTGCGAACGAAGCGCAGGCGATCGGCGACACGCGTTCGATGATCTCTGCCGAGCAGACCTACGCGTCGGCGAACGGCGGATTCTACTCTGATCCCGTGAACCTTTGCCGCAACGGCGGTAACTGTGCTGGGGTCGGCATCCCGAACTATCCTGTGGTGGCGCCTGAGTTCCTCGGCGGTGACCTCGGACGCACCTCGCCCTATCTGAAGTCCGGCTACAACCGGACGTGGACGTCGGCGCAGAATGCGTCGAACCTCCCGACCAACCTGGATCCCAACAGCGTGTTGAACTACTGTTACGACAGTACTCCGGCGAGCTTGGGTCTCACGGGCGCACGGGCTTTCTCTGGCGGTGCCACGGGAGCTCTCTACGTGGACCCGACGGGCGCGCAGATCGCTTGTCCGATTCCAGGGGCGACGGTGTTCCTCGAGTAATTGAGATCGAGCTTCTGTGCTCTACGGGGCCGCTGTGCTTCATCATCATTAGTGGTCCGCCGGCCACGGAAGGCCATGACGGGCTCGGGCGATGACGACTTCGGCGGGTTACAGACTCAAGTCAGTGCCGAGATGACTTGAACATCGAGCTCAAAGGTCCGAAGAACGCGGGTCTAGCCCGCTCCGGTTTCCAAATGCTCTCTTCCTCGACGAAGTTCCGCCCGGGCGGCCCAGGACCTCGAGAAAGTTTCGAGCAACGCCGACGCCCACGAGCCGCTCCTGTCCCTCATCAATATCCGTCGGCGTTTGAAATCAGGCTCTTACCCGCCCTCCTCGCCGCGGTCACAGGGGAGCTCCCGCTTGAGATCAGGGAGCGGAAAAGGCAAACTCCGCCGCCATGCTCCGTGTTCTCATATTCCTCGTCTCTCTCGGCGCGCGCGATCCGGGCGATGTGCCGGCGCCGAGCGGACCTTGTCATCGAAAACCTGGCTCTGCGACAGCAAGTGACTGCGCTGAAGAAAGAGCGGAGTCAAGCCCATTCTTAGTTGAAACTCTCCACGGCTCATAAATTAGGCGGCCTTCTTCTTCGACACCGTTGATGTCTTCGTCTCGATCTTCAGTTCCCGCTTGAGAGCTTCGCGAAGCTTCGGAAGATGGCGGCAGCCGATCACCCTCCTCAAGCGGGGTTCGATGTCCACGAGGGCTGTCGCCAGCCACCGCTGGCGTTGGCTGGAGTTCTTCCAGTGGTCGACCTTCGCGCAGCGTTCCTCGACGAGAGCACTGACGGATTCAAGGCAGTTCGTCGTCTTGAACGAACGGCCCAGCACCCCGTACACGCCGAGACGATACAATGTGAGCGTCTCCTCGATTCCTTCCTCCAAGCTGCCAGCTGCGGATTGGTTCCGCTCCTCCAATTCATCGTGCAGTTGATCGAGGGCCGCGAGGGCCTCTTTATATTCCGGCCTGTTGTAGGCCGACTGCAACCGCTTGCGCAACGACGCCTGCTCGCCCTTGGACAGATAGCTCACGACGTTTTCACGTTTGTGCCACTGGCAGCGTTGTATCAGGACCCGCTTTCGGAACGCCTTCTTTACGGCCGCTTTCAGACCCTTGCCGCCATCGATTATCACCAGTAGACCCTGGGAGCTGTCGAGTCCCCGCGCGAGCAGTGAACGCAGGAACGGCGTCAACACCTTCTCGTTCTCCGTGTCAGTCTCCACGAAGCCCAAAAAGCGTTTTTCCCCGGAAAGCGTGATGCCCAGCGCGATCACCATCATTGCGTCGGCGAACGATTTCCCGTCCAGGAACAGCGCCACCACATCTTCGCCGGACAGATCCCGTTCCTGCATCTCACGAAGTTTCGCCGCGCTCGCTTGTACGAAACCTAGGGACACCGTCGAGCTCGACAGCCCGA
>CAUZCL010000089.1:0-9106 GCA_963578475.1 Acidobacteria bacterium bin61
TGGCTGGGTGTGCTGTGTCTCGTGCTGTGGTCGGGTGGGAAAACCCGCCGCCGATTCGTCGTCGACCGGGGGCCCGACGGTGAGCCTCTGTCGGACGGAGCCCGCTTGGCACCGAGAGCCCTCCGCGAAGGGGCCCTACTCCTTCTATACACGTTGCTCGTGACGGCGCACGTATTCATGGTCGTGAGGTTGATCGGGCCGGGCCCGCTTCTCCGTGGCGATCAACTCGTTCAGGACGACTACTCGTACCACCTCTCGAGTGTGATTCGTGTGCGGGAGTTCTTCGTCAAGAGCGGCCGGCTTTGGGGTTACAGCCCGGAGCTCATGGCGGGCTTTCCTGCCGGCACCCTGGACAGCACGAGCAACCGCGCTGCCGAGAGCGCCGTGGCACTCCTCCGTTGGCTGCCGGCAGCGCAAGCCTTTGCTCTATTTCTAGCTGGCCTCTTCTTAGTCCCGCCCCTGTTGTCTTACGGCTCGACACGAGCCTTGGGACTCGCGCACCAGAGCTCGCTGGTTGCGGCGGTCCTCGCCACGCTTTTGTTCTACGGTTTCCTCGACGGCCGAAGCGCTTACATTCGCTGGGGTATGTATAGCCACGCCATCATTTTGGTGCTCGCCCCTCTCGTCGCCGCAGCTTTTTTCTGGCTGTTCCAGAAACCCGGTTGGGCGCGCGCCGCTCTGGCGGGCTTGGGTTTGGGCTTTGGTACATCTGTACATATCCTTTTTCCGCTTGTGGTGGCCCCGGCTGTCGTCGGCGCAGCTATCCCGATGTTCAAGAGAGCCGACCGCTCATGGGTGCTCTTCGCCTCCATCGCTGTCGTGTTGGGATTGCTCGTGAATCTTCACTGGATAGTGCCGTTTCTCGAGTTTCGCGATTCCATCGCCCAGGTGCCCATGCTCGGACATTTTCCCGGCGGTCCGGCGGCTCTCCTCTTCCGCGCTCTCTCCTGGACCTATGCTCTCTCCAACGTCATCTGCCTCGTGGGACTGGCGGGGCTCCCATCCTTCGCGCAAGAACGAGGATCGATGGCGGCGGCTTGCTCGGCAACGGGGGCGGCCGGCCTCTTGTTTTTAGGGACGGCGGGCTCCTCGTTACCGATTTTAGAAACGATCGAGCCCGGGAGATTCCTCGATGGGGTCGCATTTTTCTTGCTTCCCCCAGCCGCGGATGCAACCTACCGGTGGCTCTCGGGTCGGAAAGATCGCCTTGCGGTTGCTGTCGGAGTCCTACTCGTAGTGGCCTACCCATCTTTGCGGAATTGGGCTCTGGTCGTTGGGCCCGAAGGAAGGGGCGCCTTCATTGTCTGGGATGAGGACACCGGCAACGAGTCGCTTCCGACGGAAGTGACCCTACTCGTCCAGTTGCTCCGAACCGTCACCACCCCACAAGCGCGCATCATGATCGAAGACGCAGACCACCTCGGAAAGAACCAACACGCCTACGGTTACACGCACCTTCCCGCGCTCTTTCCTCATCTTGTCGGAAGGGAGTTCATCGGAGGGCCCATGGAGTGTTCTCGCTTGGCGCACCACTTCGTCGATTTCACGTCGGGCCGGGCTTTTAGGCGCGAAATCGACGATTTCGATGACGATGAGCTGAAGGGGTACCTGGATCTCTACAACGTCGGATGGATCGTTGCCTGGTCGGACGTGTCCCGCCGAAACCTAGATCGACGGCCCTTTGTCCGTCGGTTGAAGACCGTGGGGAAGTACGTACTCTTCGAAGTGGATGGCGTCCGTTCGTTTGGTCTCGACCAGCCGGAGATCCGAGTCCGGGCGGAGCCGGACAAGATCACCGTCGAAGGTGCCGTCCATGAACGGACGGTGCTGAAATACCATTGCATGCCGGGGTTGCGAACGGAGCCGCCCCTTCCTCTGGCCTGTGCGGAAGCGCTCGACGACCCGATCGGGTTCATCGCCGTGGACAACGGTAAAATCGCGGACTTCACCGTCCTCTTTGAACCTTGAGGCTTTGCCTGGTTCGACGACGACTCAGGGGCACGAGCTTGTCGCACAGCGGCCAGGGGGAATAGCGCGCCTTGAAGCGGAGATTCATCAGAAAGTTGTACTCGAACATCATAGCGCTCCCGAACAGTAAGCCGCTCGCGTGCTTGGACCCGCTAATCCTGCCGGTAAAATCCACTGACATCTACGAAAGTGTAATCGATCAACATTCAGTAGGTCAGGGTTGATTTTTCTGATGTCTAGCAGTATAGTTGCTGCTAGTTTGAACAACACACGACGCGCCTATGACAAGCTCAAGCAGGCTCTACTCCAGTTGAACTTCGTCCGCCCAGGTAGTGTCGTGAAACGCTTCATGCCTTGCGGTAAGCCTTCGTGCCGTTGCATGGGCAAGCCACCGCGCCTTCATGGCCCGTACTACCAGTGGAGTTACAAGTTGCGGGGTAAGACCGTGACGTTAAGGCTGACACCCGAGCAGGCGAAACTCTGCCAGGAATGGGTAGGAAATCACCGCCGCCTGAAAGACATCATTCGCAAAATGGAAACACTTTCCCTCAAAGAAACGGATCGGCTCTTACGTAAACGAACCTGAGGTCAATCGTGCAGGAGGTCGGCTCCGGCGGCGCAGTCGCGACGGGCCAGAGTCGACGCCGGGGACGGCCTCGTGCGATGGTGGAGGTTCAGCCTAAGCAAAGCGCCGAATTGCAGAGACGGATTCGAGCCGCCACCAGCACACAACATGAGGCACTACGAGCGCGAATCATTCTCGCTTGTGCGGAGGGTTCTCGACACGAGCCTTGGGACTCGCGCACCAGAGCTCGCTGGTTGCGGCGGTCCTCGCCACGCTTTGTTCTACGGTTTCCTCGACGGCCGAAGCGCTTACATTCGCTGGGGTAAGTATAGCCACGCCGTCATTTTGGTGCTCGCCCCCTCTCGTCGCCGCAGCTTTTTTCTGGCTGTTCCAGAAATCCGGTTGGGCGCGCGCCGCTCTGGCGGGATTGGGTTTGGGCTTTGGTACATCTGTACATATCCTTTTTCCGCTTGTGGTGGCCCCGGCTGTCGTCGGCGCAGCTATCCCGATGTTCAGAAGAGCCGACCGCTCATGGATGCTCTTCGCCTCCATCGCTGTCGTGTTGGGATTGCTCGTGAATCTTCACTGGATAGTGCCGTTTCTCGAGTTTCGCGATTCCATCGCTTCGGGGCGTTAACGTGATCGAATGGAGGGCGAGAACAGTGTTTCGGCCCCGCGCCATTGGGTCTGCCTGACGCGGTGTCTTCGAATAGGTGAGAAGGATGTCGTTGAAACCCTCTTTCAGGACTCGGGCCGGCACGCTGAAGCGATAGTTGTGCCAACCCGACTCGAGGCTCAGCTCGCCGGCCACCGTGCCGTTCAGGGCGAGCTCGATCCTCAGAGATGGCTCTTCGAAGAGTCGCCGGGCGCTGAGCTCGAGCCAGACATCCCGCGGCTCTGCGATGGGCAATAGAAGGCGTGAGCGGCGCCCTCGCGAGCGGCGGAAGGTGATGCCGTCCTCCTTCTCCGGCCCGTACCACCCATCCTCCACGAGCACATAGGGGAGCCGGGGCGCGGCGGACGAGTCGAACTGAGGCGCCAGTCGTCTCGCACCAGCATCCGACCAGGCCGACCGATTCCAATGCGCCCGAATGGGGCTCGGTCCCGCGGTCCTGTAATTCCGCTCGACGAGCGCTCGTACCCGGCCCGGCGCCCGCGCCATGAAACGATCGTCGACGACGAGCTTCGGTGCCTTCTCCGGATCGCTCAAACGACGCTCGAGTGGGCGCCAATCGGAGTCCTCGAGCATCAAGAGCATCTCGTCATGTAAGAAGTAGTAGAAGAAAGCGTGTGGACGGAAGACCCCGAGGCCGCTGAAACCATCGAGGACCGATTCCTGAGGCGATACGTTCTCGATCACCCAGGAAAGGTTTCGAAGCGTGGACCAGTTTCGGCGCTCCCAGAAAACGCGGGACTCGAAAAGTGGGTTGAGGCTCAATGGAACGAGAAGCAGCGCCAGTATGATCCAACGCGATTGTCGACGGAAAAGGAGTAGCGAGACGACTCCCAAGACCGCGAGCCACATGAATGTGAAAAAGAGCGGACTCGAAAGTGTGGGAAATGCGAGAAAGAGCATGGCGCCGATACCGACAACGCTCGACGTAGCGACGGCACGAGATAAAGAGGTGTCTAAATCTCGGGAGCCTGCGAAAACGAGGTCCCTCAATGTAAGAGCCGCATAAAGGGCAAGAAACGGCAAGAATTGAAGTGCATATTGACGGTGGGGCACAGGAATAAGAAAGGCGCCGACGAGAAAAGACAGCCCGGGGAGCGCGAGGAAAGCTTCCCCGCGCTTTCGAGCTTCGGCCCGCCGAAGCGCGTAACACGCCATCCCTAGGCCGACGAGGCCGAGCGCCAAGTGGAAGGGGTTTTGCTGCGCGAGCTCCTCGAAGAGCGGCCAAGGGGAATAGCGCGCCTTCCAGCGGAGATTCATCAGAAAGTTGTACTCGACGAATGGGGCAAGACCGCCCCGAAGAGCAAAGTAGCCTGCGGTGGCGAGAATCGGGACCACGAAACCGAGACCCAAAAACGCGGCACGAGAAATTCCCGCTCGACGCTTGTCGCTATCGTAGACGTGGAGGAGAAGTGCCACGGCGACACCGGGAAGTCCGAAGAGCACTTTTTGCGTGAACATCACAGCGCTCCCGAGCAAAAAGCCGCTCGCCAGAAAACGCAGCTCGGGCCGTCTGCGCACGGACGGATCGACGAGAAAAGCCAGGGAGCCGAGCACGAAGAGCGTGGCAGGGACATCCGGCCTAATCTCGAGCGTCTTACCGAGGAACATCAAGTTGTTGCCCAGGAACACGACGGCTAACATCGCCACAGGCATCCCGAGAAGCCGCCGCCCCAGGCAGAAAACGGCGGTGAGAATTCCGCCGGTGAGCACCCACATCGCCCGTCGAGCCAGAAAAATGAAGGACTCCGCATCAGTAGGCTCAAGCCCGACGTCATAGAGCGGAACCACGCCCGCCAACAAAAAGTGCAGCCACGGTGTATGGTGCTCGAAGTAGTCCCGGTAAGGTACGAGCCCCTCGGAAATGCACCACGCGCTATGGAGATGTTGGAACTCGTCGGGATTGAAACCACGCCGCTCGAGATATTCGAGCCTCAACAAGTAGGGTAAAAGGATGAAGAGCCCGGCGATGACGACGAACGGGGCGCGGCACCGCCAGGTTGCGCCCGCGGGAGGGGCTTCGCGGGGGCTCGAGCTTCCCATGTAGCTGTCGAGATTAGCACATCGAATCCAAGCTTGATCCCTCGCGGGGCGAGATCGGCGAGCTCCGCTCGTGTCTTGCAGAGATTGCGCGGACCCAACACACTGCCCGCTCTAAATCGGTGATATTGCCTTGACGCGCTCGACATGGCGGTTCAAGATAGACGCTCTCTCATGAGCAGGCCATCCCTGAGTATCGTTCTACCCACTTACAACGAGGAAGCGAATCTAGCGGAGCTTCAGCAGCGACTCGAGTCCGCTTTGGCGGGAACCGTCGACTCTTACGAAATCCTCTATATCAACGACGGGAGCACGGACGGCTCGCAGAAGGTTCTGGAGGAACTCGTAGCGACGCATCCCCACGTCCGCCTCCTGCTCTTCAGCCGGAACTTCGGGCACCAGGTTGCGATGACTGCAGGCCTGGACCATGCCCTCGGTGATGCAACCATCACCATGGACTCGGACCTTCAGGACCCTCCGGAGCTCATCCCGGAGCTCGTGGACAAATGGCGAGAAGGCTACGATGTCGTTTACGCGCAGCGGCAGCGGCGACTGGGAGAGTCGTGGTTCAAGCGGACAACCGCCTATCTCTTCTACCGCGGTTTCAGAGCGGTGGCGAGCGTTCGTGTGCGTCCCGATGTCGGGGACTTCCGGCTGCTGTCGCGCAAGGCCGTCGATACCCTGCTCCGGCTCGGGGAGCGACGACGCTTCCTGAGAGGCCTCACCAGCTGGATGGGTTTTCGTGCGGCCAAGGTCCTCTACGACCGGCCGGCGCGTTCGCGCGGAGAGAGCCATTACCTGCTCTTCGACATGATGCGGCTGGCCCTCACCGCGACCTTCAGCTTCAGCAGCTGGCCCATCACCGTCATCGGTGTGCTGGGACTCCTCGTTTGTCTCGGCTCAGCGGCAGCATTCCTCGCCGGGACCTCGGCACTCGGCTCCGGCCTCTTCTTTCTAGGGGGTATCCAGCTCATGTGCCTCTGGGTGATTGGCGACTATGTTTCGATGATTGCGGACGAAGTACGAGGCCGGCCGCTCTACGTCGTCGAATCTGAGCTTCAGTCGAGACCGGTAGGCGTGGCGAAAGACGCCCAATAGCCCGCGGCCCAAGGTAGCCCGACGTCACGAGTCCCAGCGCGAGCTTCGACCTATTCGAGAGCTATCCGATGTGGCGTCTCGTCTTTGTCGCGTGTTTGACACCGTTCGCTCGTTGTTCGATCATACGTCCGAGCCTATATATTCGACCCTAGGTAACAAACCAATGACGCTCGATAACGGGGTCGCGACTAGAGACACTGATCGAGCAGAAGAAATAGCCTTTGCGTCTCTTTGAGCACCGCATCATTCTCGCTGCACTGAGCCTCGTTGCGCTCCTCGTCTTTGGCGATGTGGCGCGCCAGTTGGCCTCTCGCATATGCCCGCCGCTCGATTTCGACGTGGGTCCAAGCACCGGCCCCTACCTCGACGGATTCACCAAGAGCGAGGAGCGGCTGCCGGTAACCTTCCGTTGGACGCGCGAACGAGCTGCCATCGCCTTGCCCGTCGAAGGTGCCGGAACCGAGGCACTGTTGAAGCTGCGGCTCGCACGCTTCTTGCCAGGCAGCGCCGAGGTTCGCCTCTTCGTGGACGGCGTTCCCGCTGGAGCGTTCTCGGCACGCTCCGGACGCTTTCGCACCGTCGAGCATCCGATTGCGCTACCCGCCGGATCGTCGACGCTATCCTTCCTCGTCGCAGACCCCGACCCGGAACGCCTCGGGATCGCCATCGACTGGATACGCATCGAGAACGTCCGGTGGCGCCTGCCGCGCGCCGCACTAGAACCTGCACTGCTCCTTGCTGGGGTCTTCGTGCTCGCGCTCGCCTTGGGCTTTTCACTGCCGCGCGCCCTCGGGGTCGGCGCACTTCTCGCTTGCGCCCAGGCCGTATGGTTTGCCCGAGACCCTTTCGCGATGGCCCACGTGCATCATGAAATCACCGCCGGCGCACTCGCGACGACGGCTCTTATCGCCGCCGCGTTTCGGAGCGCTCGCTTCGTGCCACTGCTCTATTTGCTGGGACTCCTGTTGAAGGGCGCCGTATTGTTCCACCCGAGCTACTTCTATTCCGACGTGCGCTCTCATCGACGCCACCTCAGAGTCATGCAGACGAGCGAGGGAAGTCTTGTCGAAAGAGGTATCGCCGCGCAGAAAGCGTCGGGAACCGCCTACCCCCGCCACATCGCGGGGCGGGACTACGCATTTCCCTATTCCCCGATTTTCTACGTGCCGTTCCTCGGCATCGAACGGGACGTGCGCGGTATCGAGTCGATCATGAAATATGTGGGGCTCCTACTCGCGGCGCTCGAGCTGCCTCTCGTGTTTCTTCTGGCACGCTATCTGTTCGATGAGAGGGTCGCGACCTGGGCGGCACTTCTCACCGTATTTCTTCCGCCCGTGATGAGCCGCCTTCTCTTCGCGCAGTGGCCAACGCTCGCGGGACATCTGCTCGATATCATCGCCATCCTCTTCGCCGCTCGGATGATCCGACGGCCAGACAATATGAGAGCGCTCGCGCTCTACGGCATCTCGGGTTTTCTCTCTTGTCTCGTCTATGTCTCGAGCCTCATCAACTTGAGCCTGTTTACATCGTTTCTCGCCGCTTCTGATTGGCGGCGTGCGATCCGGCTCCTGGCGATGTGGACCGCCGTCGGCGTCGCGACGCTCGTGCTACTCTATTTTCCGTTCGTCACGAGCCTCTTTACGGCAATTGTCCCGGCTCTCGCGGAGGGAACAGGGCCAGGCGCTCCGCCGGGGATCGGCGCGATGGCAGCGCTCGGCAGAATCTATATGTTCTACGGGCTCGGATTTCCCGTGCTCGCCGTCGCGGGCTTCCTATTCGCGCGGAACAAACCGGATACGTTTCGACTTCTCGCCGTTTACGGAGCCACTTTCTTTGCGCTCGTCGGCCTTCGAGCCCTTTCGGGAACGTTCAAAGATCTGAAAGAGCTCGTGTTCATCGGACCGTTCATCGCAACCACCGCGGGCGTGTCGCTTGTCGCGCTGGCGAGTCGCGGGCGTTCGGGAAAGCTCGCCGCAATCGCGGTCACCGTCGGTCTCACCGCCTTTGGTGTCGGGAAACTCGGCGAATACGCTGCACTTCACACGACACTTGCCGCTTTGGAGTGAAATCGGTGCAAATCTGAAACGCTGCGTAACCCCTTGACTTCACGAGCGGATATGTTTTGACGAGAGATAACGATGTGTCGTTGCACGACGAGAGCTCGCCGTGGGAAAGTGTCACTTCAGACAGCCGAGAGACCGCAGACGTCTAACAGACTCCTCATCCAGCGTTCTCGTTTCCGCGTGCGCCATTCCGTACGTTTCGCGCAGAACTTCAGCTTTTGCACGATGCTCATCTAGGAGCAGGCGACCGACCTCGACAAGCTGAGGGAAGTCCCGCGCGGTGTTTTTGTGCTCGCCAGGGTCGAGCGCGGATCATAGAGCTCTCGGTGGTCCGTGCCGACGAATTGAACGTATTTGAACTCATCAAAGATAACGGCCTCGCGTTCTTCTTCCTCCCCTATTCCCGTGCTGAAGACTCGGCGGTCCGACAAAGAGGTTTCCCAGTGGGGAACCAAGGAGGTGCTGGTGAGAAGATCCTCTTCATAGAGAATACCCAGCAAGTCCAATACGGTAGGCATCACGCAGTCCGGTTGAACTCTCTCTTCCACGACGCGCGCTACCGACGGTCCCGGAAGCTTGAAGATCAGTGGGACAGCAAGCACTTCGTCGTAGACAGGTAGCCATTTCTATCCGTGAGGGCCAACCGTCTGAGTCAGATTGAGCAAGATTTTGGCAAAACCTGTGGGGTGGCTAGTGGTC
>CAUZCL010000090.1:0-8666 GCA_963578475.1 Acidobacteria bacterium bin61
CCCAACCGCTACATCTCCTCTCAAGGCCAGCTTGCGGTACTTCGGGATGAATACAAAGTGATAGTTTAACTGGTACGTCGTGTGCAATGATTTCCGGTATCCTTTCATCCGGAGACCGTACCGCATGACTCCTTAAGGCTTCTCCTAAAGGCGAGGGGTTTCAACCATCCCCGAGTGAGACACTGAGGAGCGTCGCGCGCGGCTCATCCTCCGCGAAAAAATCCTCATCGCCGTGGAGAAAGTGACGGGCAGGAATATCCTTCCGGAGTAATCAGGATTCTATCGTTCGGTGAATCGGCAGTACTCGGGCTCGTAGTCGAACGTCACGGAAGTAGAGTCGTCGTTGTCCACCTTCAGGACTTCGAACTCCACCGCGCCCTCTGACCCGCGAAAGATCGCCGCGAGGTCCACGTCGCAAGACGCGAGCAAGGTGGGGTCGGTGGTGGCCGCGAGTATCAACAAATCGCGCGAGTCTGCGAGCGTCTTCAGTTGGGACACGACACCTTGAGACGACCGGCCGCCGCACATGACTTTATCGAGTGAGTCGATCACGACGATGCAGCTTTCATCACCGCTATCCGCGAGCAGCTTCTCGATGAGCTTCCCGGCAAACACGAGATCCAGCTCACCTTCCACTTCGTAAACGAATACGCGCTTGAGCCAATCCGACGCTCGACGCCCCTCGGCGTCGAGCCGCTGCCACTCCGGCGAGTTCTTCTTGAGCCGACCCCGTTCGAGACCTGAGATTGGAACAGCCGAAAGACGTGCCAAAGTGCGCAAGCGAAGTGCGGATTTGGGAAGCTCACTAGCGAAGTACAAACAGCGAAAAGAGCTGCCACTCGCGAATGGGTCCGTCACTTGCTTCATGAAATTGACGAGACGCTGGCTGTCCTCATCCATGAAGAGCATCAGGCCAGGCCTCACGCCATCGAGACCCTTGTCGAGAAGCTCGAAACCCGTCTCGAATTTCGGTCCGTCGCTACCCGCGAGGCCGTCCAGATAGGCGTCCCAGTCGTCTGCTTCCTACGAGAGAACTGCATCAGCCGCGGACTTCGAAGCCAGTGGCGGCTCTGTCGGAGCCGACGGCGCGATCGGAGCCGGCTGTTCTTGCATGGAGTCATGAGTCTTCTCTGGCAGCACCGCTATCGTCCTGGAAACCGGGGACGTTGTCGCCACTTGGGAAGGCGCCTCGACTCCGGCCCTCGCATTGGCGCTCGACTGGCGTGTGTGTTCTTCTGCTAGCCTCTTCTTGATATCGCTCACCGTGGCGATTTGCGTCTCTTTAGCGAACTCGGGTGAGGCGTCGTCCCTCGCCGCCAGTTCCGTTCGAGACTCTTCCGCCGGAGCGATTCCCGAGCTCGCGCGCTCTCGAACCCGCATGACCCAATCGCTCAAATCCGACAGTCCAGGGAGCGTTCCTCCGAAGAGCTCGTCGACGACGAAGTCAGCGGGAAGGTTCTCGCCCGATTTTTGCAGCTCTTCGTCCAGGTTCGCGGAGATAACGTAGTCGCCGCGCCGATGCAGCTCCGAGAGCGTCCTGAACACGCTGCCGTGGACAGGGAAATAGAAGTCCGCGGCCGAGAGAGTGTCGAGAATTTTGTATTTGAGCTCAGAGCCCGCTGTGTTGACCGTCAAGCATAGCGCCTTGAGCACCAACACTTCTAGACACGCAGCTCCTCGACACAAACGGCCGCGGTCATCCCGGATTTCGACCCCATCGAATACTCTCCTGGAAAAGGCGGGTTAAACCGCCCGCCTCTTAATTAACCGTTTTCAAAGGGTATAGCACCTACTGTAGCAAACCAGGCGCGCCACCATCAAGCCCGCGGTAGCGGCGCCGCAATCCCGTGCTGTATACTGAACAGACCAAACCAGACCAAACAAGATCCGGCATATAACTCTATGGAGCTCAGCAAGAAGAGCGAGTTGACCGTAGGCTCTGTCTCCTACGTGATCAAGACCGAGCTCGCAAGCGACACATCGC
Source organism: Acidobacteria bacterium bin61 (assembly GCA_963578475.1). GTDB lineage: Bacteria > Acidobacteriota > Vicinamibacteria > Marinacidobacterales > SMYC01 > SMYC01. Next base: position 1,985 of record CAUZCL010000090.1, read on the forward strand.
CATCGATCCTGACCCGTGTGCTCGGAGCCGAGGGTAGTGTCGTCTTCGAAACGTCACAGGACGTCTCGTCGTTGCGCCCTCTCTTTCAGAACACCCAGCAGGCCTTCTCGCGCCTAGAAACGCAGCATCAAGTTGTCGTCAAAAAGCTACCGGAGGGACATTTCCCAACGAACGGTGATCAAGGAAGTGGCGGATTCGAATCGTTGGCGGGAGATGAGACCTCCGAAGAACCCACCTTCGACACCGACCCTGGCTTCGAGATCGAGTCTCACTTCCTAAGGACGATTCAGGCGATTGGGCTCGTCAGGCCGGAGAGTGAAGACGAAGGCCCCATCTTGTTGCCGACACCTTACATCCCCGTGCCAGAAGAGTTCGACATGAACCAAACGATCCGCGATGCTTATGAGGGCGTTCTGGAGCTCAGGGAAGACGACCCCGCCGCCATCGAGCTCCAAACACTCGCGCAGTCGACGACCTTCATGTTCCGCTAGTGCTAGTCGCTAGTGCTTCGTGAACTTTCGAAGAAGCGTCTGTCCTTCCCGCACGATCACGAGGGCACCGTCCTTCAACTCATCATCGAACAATTTCAACAAGTCGAAGAGCGTCGATGTGACCTGATGCGCTTCCATCGAATCCTGACGAAAGAAGATGACCGACGGCCACGCGCCGGTATCGGACTCGACGAGCCGTGCGAGGCTTCGATTGCGGGTCACTACGATGCGCGACTCGAAAGCCGCGAGTCGGAGAAACTCACGGACGGGTAGATCCGAGGCGCCGATCTCGACCGAGTGCACCGCATCATAGCCCGCCTCGTTCAGATCTTGGACAATTGCCTCTGGAAAAAAGGGGTCGGCCAGTATCTTCAAACCATCATCCCGTGAATGAGTGCACGAGGTCAGGCTTCATGGGCGATATCGTGGAGCGCATCGGCGAAGCGTTCGATGTCGTGCTCGCTGTTGTAGTGGAGGAGTGTCGCGGACACCGCGCCCTCGTCCTCCGGAAGACCGAGGGCCTTCATCAGTCTCGGGGCGCCGCAATTTCCATGGCTCACACGGATATGCCGCTCGCCGAGGGCGGCCGCGACCTGCGCGGGCGCTTGTCCTTCGATGCGAAAGAACAGATGAGGTAGCCTGTGGGCAGCCGCCGCGTCGTCGCGAATACCGTAGACGGTTACACCGGCAACACCGTTGAGTCGGCGCATCATGAGCGCCGTCAATGTGCGCTCGTAGTGCCGTATAACTTGCATGCCCCGACGCATGTGACGCCGCCGATCGTAATCCTCCGAAGGCTGCAACTGCATGTCACGAGTCAGAAGACCGAGCTCTTCGACATAGCGGAGGGCAGCGTGGAATCCGGCGAGCGCTTTCGCGCCGATCTCGGGCCCTTCGAAGAGCTCCGGCGACGCGTCGCAGAGCTCCCGCATCCGCTCGCGCTTGCCCCAGACGAAGCCGACATTCGAGCCGAAAAAGGTGCGCGTCGAAGCCACCACGAAGTCCGCTCTCAAGAACCGCACATCGATGGCGCCATGAGGAAGAAACGAGGTCCAGTTGACCAAAAGCGAGCTCGCGTGATCCTGCACACCGAGAGCGACCGGTAGTAGCTCCACGACCGTCCCGACGGCAGCCGAGCACTTCGCGATAACGACGAGCCGCGTCCGTTCCGTCACGAAAGAGGCGAACGCCTCTGTATCGATGCCGGCGCTGGGCCGTTTGACGGGCCACGGGACGATCTTCATGCCGCGCTCGTCGAGGCTGAGCCAGGGTGCCAAGCTCTTTTCATCTTCGAGCTCGGTGATGAGGATCTCCGATTTGGGCTCGAGCTCAGATGCGAGAGCGAGGCTCAAACGTGTCGTCATCTCCCCAGCATCGGCCCCGATCCAGATCTCCTCCTCAGCCCAATCCACGTTGGAGTTCAGAAAAAAAGCGAGACTCTCGCGCGTTTCCCTCAAGAGCGAATGGGGGTTTTGGTCGAAACAGTTCTCTTCAAATGACTTGACCGCGGTCAGCGCGCGCGGCGCAGCGACGCCGTCGAAATAGACTTCTTCCGCATGGTCGAGCGACGCAAAGTGTCCGCGAACGTAATCTAGAGGAAAATCCATGCCATTACTCCCCACGAGGCCGCTCTAGTATAGTACGTTCACATGACAGGTAACGGCACGAGCGGGATACCGGAGAATCGACTCGCAGAGCTTCTAGAAACCCCTACAGCGAGCTTTGAGGCGCAGTACCGCGCGGCCTCGGAGGCGGTGGCCATCTTCGATCGTTCCCACCGCGTCCGGATCGAAGTTGTCGGAAAGGACGGTGAGAGCTTTCTCCACAACATGCTCAGCGCCCACATCAAGAATCTCGGCCCACGGGGCGGCACCGCCGCGACCTTTCTGACGACGAAAGGCAAGCTCGTCTCCGACATGACGGTTCACCGCGACGGCGAGCGCTTCGTGTTGGAATTGGAGGCGCTTGGGGCCGAACCCTTGAAGCAAGGCTTGTCGCGCTACATCATCTCGGAAGACGTAACGCTCTCTTTTCTCGACGAAGCCACCTTTTCGCTCGAGGGGGCCGCCTCCGCTGCACTGGCCTCCACGGTGACGGGTTGCGACGCATCGGAGCTCGAAAACCTCCCCCATCTAGGGTTTCACCAAGCAAACTCAGCCCGTGTCACGGCGATCCGAAACGCGTCGAGCGCGCGCTTCGACGTCGCCGCGCCGTCGGACGAAGCGGTCTCTTTTGCCGAGAAAGCCCTTGCAGAGGGCGCCGTGATCGGCAGTCCCGTGCTCGCCGAACTGCGCAGAGTCGAAGCCGGGCAACCGCGCTTCGGCGTCGACATGGACGACGCACACATGCCGCTCGAAGCCAGGCTCGACGACGCGATCCATTTCGACAAGGGGTGCTATATCGGCCAGGAATATGTCGTCAGGCTTGCGCATCGCGGGCATCTCAACCGCAAGCTCGTCGGCCTCCGGATCGAAGGAGACGAGCCCGTGGCCAAAGACGCCCCGATCACTTCGGACGGCAAAGAGGCTGGCGAGCTCAAGAGCGTCGCGTTCTCGCCGGGCTTCGCAGCCGTCTTGGCACTCGCCTATATCAAGCGCGCTTTCTTCGAGCCAGGGACCGTCGTGAGCGTCGCGGGTCGCAAGGCGACCGTGACGTCACTTCCATTTGCCTCAGTAAGACAAGCTCGATAGAAATTCTCGCCACGTGCTCCAGTAGCGATCTGGAGCTACGGCATACGCGTCCGTATGACCCGCGCCCTCGACCTCGAAAAAAACCTTCGGCTCCGGCGCCGCATCGAATAGACGACTCCCTTGCTCGAGGGGCACCGTAGGGTCGGCGGTTCCGTGCACGACGAGGAGCGGTATTTCGAGGCGCGGGATCTTTCCGAGATTGTCGTAATGGGTTCTGAGCCACGATGTTGGAACGAATGGATATACCTCTTTCGCCATGTCCCGAATCGATGTGAACGGCGCTTCGAGCACGAGCCCGGCCGCTCCGACTTCGAGGGCGAGGTCGAGCGCGACAGCGGCGCCGAGAGATTCACCCAATAACACGATTTTCCGAGCGTCGAGGCCGCGCTGACGGACCAGATAGCGATGAGCCGCACGGGCGTCTTCGTAGGTTCCCTGCTCGGTCGGGCTTCCCGAGCTCTTGCCGAAACCTCGATAGTCGAAGAGAAGAACATCCGTACCGAGCTTTACCTGCATCAGAAGCGTCCGGTCGAGCCGGTCCGAGATGTTGCCAGCGTTGCCGTGGCACATGAGCACGGTGTACCGCAGTCCGGGGTCGGTGGCGTCTGCGGGGAGGAACCACGCATGGATGCGCTCACCGTCCTCCGTGACAAGTGTCAGCTCGTCGTGACGGAGACCTAGCGCCCCGGGTGTAGTGGAGAAACCGCGCGAAGGGAAATAAATCAGCTTTTCTTCGAATAACACGTAAATTGCTTGAGCATGGGCAGAAGGAAAACAAGAGGTGTTAGGATGGTGAGCGAAGGCGTTCGCCACCGATGCCAAGCCTTCGCACACTCATTATGACAGAGGCTTCCGCAAAGTGACCGCGCGTGCCAACTTCCGCGAGCTCATCGAGTCCCCCGGAGACGATTTCGAGCTCGACCGAGCCGCGCTCCTCATAGCCGCCGAAGAATATCCGACCCTGTGCGTCGAGAGTTATCTGAAGAAAATCGATAGGTTGGCGGAGCGGGTCGACTCGCGACTCTACGGCAACGCGGGCCCGCACGAAACGCTTACCCGGATGACCCAAGTGCTCGTCGAGGAAGAAGGCTTTTCCGGAAACGCGTCGCAGTATCACGACCCGCGCAACAGTTTCCTGAACGAAGTGCTCGACCGTCACCTCGGTATCCCGATCACGCTCTCGACGTTGTATCTCGAGGTGGCGCGCCGCATCGGCTTCGACCTTCAAGCCGTTGGCTACCCCGGACATTTCCTCGTCAAACACGCTTCATCCGAAGAAGAGATCGTCGTCGATCCGTTCCACGGCGGATCCGTCCTCGGGTACGAAGAGCTCCAATCGCGTCTCAATACCTCCTTCGGCGGCCGTGTGCAGCATGAGCCCAAATTGCTACGCCCGACGAGCCGCCGCATGCTGCTGTTCCGGATGCTCGGGAACTTGAAATCGATCTATCTCCGCGAGCGCGACTCGGCCCGCGCCCTCGCCGCGGTCGAGAGGATGCTGCTACTGGCGCCCAAAACGCTCGGAGAACTGAGGGATCGCGGCGTTTTATTGGCGCGGCTCGACCGCCCCCTCGAAGCCGTCCGAGGGCTCTCCCAATACCGGCAGAGCGCCCCCGACGCCCCAGACGCTGACGACGTCGATTCGCTCATCGAGCAGCTGAAGACCAAGATCGGCATGTCGAACTGAGGCTAAACGCAAGCGGAGGAACCGCAAGTTCCGTTTACAAAAGGAAAACCCCGCGTCAGCCACAGTTGACATCCCCCGGCCATTTGGCATAAATTAGCGCCCGTTTGGCGCAGAACTGGCTCAACCGGCTCGGCGCTGATGAAGGCAGCGCGTGGTGTGCCGCTCGCCCCAACCTTAACGGTCTACCCCGTGCTAACGGCGTGTATCAACGCCACTCTCTGCGGAGGGCTCGCAGAGTCGCTACAAGCGCGGCCTCGGGACCATCGGGGGGGAGGCGGTCGCGGGAAAACGACCCAACCTTTCCCCCTGACAAAGACGTGATATTGTTAGCGCGAGACAAACGAAGGGAGGTGAACGGTGGCGGAGGAAAATCCGGCTCTTTTGGGGCTTCCGGAGCCCGGCAAGCCGATGTTCTACCCGAAGGTCGGCCACTGTATTTATCGCGGGGTCACACAAGACCGTGCAGCGCCCGGGACGGAGCTTTTGGAGCTTGAGGATTTGGAGGAGGGCAGCCGTATCCTGATCCCTCTTGCCCGCGTACCTGAGCTCAACCTTCGACCGGCAGGAATGGCTTCTGAAGAGATCAAGCGCGTTCTCTCGTCTGAGTTCGAGGAGCCCATCGAGGATGAGGACGAGCGCCACGCGCTCACGGAACAGCTCATCGTGGACGGCTCCCCCGAAGCGCTTTCGCGCGCGCTGAAACAGCTCCATCTGCTGCGCCAAACGGAGGGCCTCGATCGCGAGGAAGAGCTGACGCGCAAGAAAGTTCGAAGCTGGCTCGCCGCGGAAGTGTCGCTTTCCAGGGACTGCACCCGAGCGGAAGCTCAAGCGTTCATGACCCGCGTCCTTCAAGAGTCGTTGGCCGAGCACGAGCGCAAGGAAAAAGAAGAGGCCAAGGAGCGTCGTCGAGCCGCGCGCCAGCAGCGAATAGCAGAGGAGGCCTCGAGCATGGACGATTTGGCCCATCCCCAAGCGGATCCGGGCGTCCAAGTCGATGTCCAGAAAGCCGAGACCGCTGAGACTGAGACGGCCGAGCTATCCGTGGGAGCGTCCAAGCCTTCGGCGCCCGAGGAGAACCCCCTTTGAAGCTAGTAGCATTGTGTCCGGCTGGAGGCTTCGCGTAAGTTAGCGACCCTCAGTCCGAGTTACGTTGGCATGGCAAGCATTCCAGAGCTCGTCGTCAAGCCCCTTCACGGAGAGGCCTATCATTTTCCTCCCGAGAAGGACGTCATCAGCATCGGTCGCTCCAAGCGAAACGACCTCGTCTTGGCGGACCAATGGCTTTCACGCCACCATGCCGAGCTCCGCAACGATGAAGGCGACTTCACGATTGCCGATCTCGAGAGTCGCAACGGGACCTATGTGAACGGCGAGAAGATCGCCCGCATCATCCCGCTCCAAAACGACGACGTGATCACGCTCGGCGACCAACAGCTGACGTTCGTCGACGACGCCTCCGGTAACGTCCGGCTCACGCCGGGCGGCTTCGACACGGAGGGAACGGTTGTCCTCCCGACCAAACAGCTTCTGGCCGCGGCGAGGCCGCAGGAGGACACGTGGGACAACATGGGCGATCGAAGCCCCGCGAAACGCGTCCACGCGGACGAGTCCGCCCGCATTCGAAAGCCGAACCAGATTTTGAGCGCCCTAAGCGGTAGCCAAAGAATAACTTCCGACTTTTCTGCAGGCTGTAGGGTGTAGTTCCACTTGGGCATGGCCTCGTCGTTGGTCAGGTCCAACTCGTCCATCTGTTCGCGCGTGATCTTTACGCCCTTTTTGTAGGCCTTGCGGACGAGGTGTGCGCGAACCCGTAG
>CAUZCL010000091.1:0-7839 GCA_963578475.1 Acidobacteria bacterium bin61
AAGGACAATGCCACTGCCGCTCGGGCGCTCTCTAGCGGCCTCCGTTCTCCTCAGCCGTGCTGCGCCGCGAACTCACGAAGCGGGCTTTGGGCCCGAGCTTTCTCGCGTGCGTCCACTGCGACGCGCACGTCACGCCTGAGCCGGAGATGCTCGACCTCGACGCGCCAGTTTCGTAACGGCTTCACCTTGGGAGCCCACATAGCCGGGTCCCAGAATGCCCGATTTCAGATTTCGTTTTCGAGGGACCGCATAGATCCGCAGAGACCTTTGGTTTCTTCCCGCCGGATTTCCATTTTTCTCAGTAGCGGATACTCAATCACGTGCGCGTGTGCTGGCGGGTCTGGTTTAGTGCGCAGGCACGCGCAGGCCGTCAAAATCACCCGTAGCCCCCTTGGGATCATCGGTCGAATCGACCCCACTGAACGACCTATTCATCACCGACGGCCTGACCAACCAGGACCTCATCAACTACGCCTACACGATTCGCGACAAAATCAGCGAGAACAAACAGGTGATGCAGCAGATAGCCAACAATTCCGCCGAGCAGGCTCTCCTGGGAGATTTCGCGGGCGCGCTGGACGAGGCGGTGATGGACAGCAGTGAGGCGCATCAGAGCCAGATGATGCAGTACCTCAACAGCAAGGAGTTGCAGGCGGGGTTTCAGCGTGTGGTGTTCGACATGTTGCTGGCGAAGAGAGCGACAGGTGACGGGCCTCGTGATAGTGGAGTGTGATGTAACCCTCGAAACTCAGGTCCGGGTACGGGAAGACATCGAAGAAGATGTGGCCCGCACGGGCGAGGGGTGCCGCAGAAGAGATCGAGGTGGTGTGAACTCGAACTCGCGGAAGGGGTGAGGGGGCCTGAGACAGGTCCCCTCACCATTAAAGGCGCGACGAACGACGCCGCCTCCATCTCACGCGGTTAGCCGCCGATGCCAACGCGCTTGAGAAGCTCCGGAAACTCCGCAAAATCTGCTACCGCTTGGACACTCGGATAGCTGTTGGTGATATCCCAGGTGAGGTGCAGCGCCTCAAAGAGCGCGTCCTCATTGTCTGCCTCGACGATGATCGTGATGCGGCGCCGGGTCAACGAAAAGTAATGACCGATGGGATTGTGAGCCTCCCACTTGCCCACCAGTTCTTGAATTTGCTCCGGCTTGCCTTCGAGTGCGAACCCGGTGCTGGGGTCGATATCGACCTGGACGATGTATTTCATCTTGAAGCTCCTTTGGTTAGATTTGCCTGCGCGGCTGGGCAAGGTACCGTATCAAGGTGACGGCTGCAAACTACCAGTTAGTCAGCTGTGCGCGCCCCGACTGGAACCAGTACAAAGGTAATGGCGCTATCACCGAACCAGAACGGTTATGGCCAGTGCGTGAGCGGATTGCGAGCGGCAAAGCCTCTCGTTGATGTTCCACCATGGAAAGTCTTTCGATCTCAGGTCCGATTGAACCAGGTTTGCCTTCCAGGAGTTCGTGACCCTCACCTAGGAGTGAACAAGCATGGAGAAATTACACGACTTGGGGCATCTGCTCTCCGGCCGCGTGAAAGTTGTGAAAGCGAACGCTACGTGAGGCCTCGCTAGTTCCGGTCCGAACTCTCGCGGGGCGTCGGTTCGGGCACGGGAACGTGGCGCGGAATGTAGACGCGACCGTCTCGCACCACGATGTGGCCATCCCGAATCACGATCTGAACGTTCTCTAGATCGCGAAGGTTTTCTTCCGGATCGCCGTCGACCACGAGGACATCGGCTAACTTTCCCGGCTCCAGTGTGCCGAGTTTGTCGTCCATGTCGAGAATCTCCGCGCCGGTCCTAGTCGCCGCCACCAGTGCCTGCGTTTTGGTGTAGCCGCCTTTTACAAACCACTCCATCTCGGTGATGTACGAGCTCGGCAAATGGCGAAAGCTATCGAACACGAGGTCGGTACCGATTCCTTGCTTGATGCCGGCTTCCCGCATGCGGCGAAGCACGTCGAGATTCGCGTCTTTCGAAAAGCTGAACCGTCGTGACGTGGAACCGTGATAACCGCCGGAGCGATCGAAAATGTACGTGTACGTCGTGAGTGTTGGGACGGAATGCACCCCGCGCGCCGCCATCATGTCGATCGCTTCCTGCGTCCGGGGCAACGGATGCTCGACACAGTCTACCCCGGCCTCTACCGCCCAACCGATGTAAAACGTCTCGGCGTCCACGGTGACACGAATGCCGAGAGCATGCGCCTCTTCGACGGCTGCCTGCACTTCCGCTTTGGAGAAGTGACTCGACAGCTTAATGAAATCGGCTCCGTTTTTGAACTGTTCACGAACCGCTTCGCGCCAATCGTCGGGTCCGCTCGCTTCCCGGATCTCGCCGTAGATCTGCGAATGCTCGGTGAGGCCTTCGGCGCCATGACCTCCGGTGGCGGTGATGAGTTGGCCGGCCGCAAACACGCGAGGCCCAACGATCCGATTGGCTGACACCCAATCCTTCAGGCGAAACGGAATGTCGAACTTCGAACCCGTATCCCGCACGCTGGTGATGCCACTCTCGATGAAATAGCGAAGCCGTTCGACGCCGCGCAGTGTCGCGTGCGTCGGGTTCACAGCCTGCGCGATCGGAACGTCCGGCTCGGAGTAGTCGAGGTGCGTATGGAGATCGATGAGCCCAGGCAACACCGTGTGTCCGGCGACGTCGATCACGGTGGCGTCTGCCGGCCAGTCTTCGTTCCCGGGCTCGAGAATCGCGCGCACTTTGTTGCGCTCGAGCACCAACGTGCCCGGCCGGGTCGCCGTTCCCGTGCCATCGAATACGCCTCCGCCGCGTAACACGATGCTTCCATCGGGCCCGCGAGGCACATCGGGCATGGGGATCCGCCGTGGATCGTCGCTCGTCACTTCGTTGTCATCGAAAAAGCGCCGACGATCCTCGAACTGTTGCTGAGCCTCGGCCGCAACCGACGCTGACAAAAGCAACATGATTGCCGCGTGCTTGGTTCTCATCTCTAGATGCTCCCTAATGAGTGGTCTCGAGCCATTTCAATAAACCGTCCGTGCTCGTACTCGTTTGCTCAAGACGCTCCGACTTTCCGAACACCGATCGACCGGACGGCGTCCGTCAGACCGATGAACCTGGCAGGTCCGGTCGCGACGATGAACAGACTGCCGTTCAATATGTTCCACAAGACGGACCGGAGCATCATCCCCTCGCCGCGACTCCAGCGATTCCACGAACATTTCGCCGCGGTAAGTGTGACCCACAACACATAGTTCCATAGCAAGGTCGTTCCGACGAATGCCAGCGGTGCGTCCACTAATTTTTCCGCTATACTGTACCACTATGACTAAAGCCTTATCGGTCGCCGAAACGGGTAGACTTGGCGGTATTGCTACCGCCCGCAAGCTATCCAAAGAACAACGATTAACAAACGCTACCATTGCTGTTACCTCGCGATGGCGGCAATATAGGACCGAGGGCGGGCTCGACTCGCTGCACTGCAGGGAAGGAGCCGTTAGGATATGCAAATGACATTGGGGTCGTGGCTTCGGCTCACCGTCTCCGCCTTGGCGGCCTCGAGCTGGCTCGCCTGTTCATCCGCACCACGTTCCTCCGCCTCAGGGGAGCTCGCGGCCTTCATCGACGCCTTCGCGAGGCCAGAGCGACGCGACCTCCTCGGCGACATGAGCGCCGACGCCTTCGCGGAGGAGCTCCGGGAGACGCGGGCGTTTCTGGACCAGCTTCGCCTGATCGACGTCCTGGAGCTTTCCGTGGACGAGCGCATCGATTGGCGATTTGCCGAGAGCATCTTGCTCGGCCGCGAAATCGAGCAGGATCGGATCCAGTCCTGGAAGAAAGACCCTCGCGTCTACCTCCAACTTCGTCGAATTCCCCTCACGATCGGACGCCCCGGCGATCCGGGAGAGAAGGTCGAGGAGCTACTCGATCGTCTCGAGGTTATCCCGGTTCGTCTGGAGAACGGGCAGAGGAACCTGGCAGTGCACGTTCCGCGATTCCAGGAGCTCAGCCTGTTCATGGCCGAGGGAGCCATCGCGATCTTCGACGATGACGTCGCTAGATTTGCCGATACCGTCCAGGACCGCAGACAGGAGCTACTCGACGCGAGCCGGGCGGCGCGCAGCGCGCTCGAGTCGTTCGTGGCTTTCCTGGAGAAGGAGCTTCCCGGACGTCCCTTCGCGGATTGGGCCATCGGCAAGGAAACCTACGACGCCATGTTGAAACACCAGTACATGTTGCCGTACGACTCCGATGCCCTCTACGAGTTCGGCCGCAGGGAGTTCGACCGCACCGTCCGCGAGATGGAAAAGGTCGCCGAACGAATCGACCCCTCGAAGACCTGGCGGGAGCTGGTAGCCGAGATCAAGAACGATTACCCCGAGCCTGCGAGGATGATCGAGGCTCACCAGGAGTGGGTAGACAAAGCGCGAGATCACATCGTCGAAAAAGATCTCGTACCGATTCCCTGGCAGCAGAGCGCCACGGTCGTCCCTCGTTCCGAGTATCTGCGCAAGACGTCCTACTACGGCAACTTTTCCCGCGCTCACGGAGCGGACGAGAACGGCGTCTTCGCCGCAGAATGGATGATCAATCCCTTCGAGGAACAATGGGACGAAAAGACGAAGAACGAGTACCTCGTCGAGCACGACTGGGGTGTGATCATCGTGACGGCTCCGCACGAGACTTACGCCGGCCATCACATTCAGGGGCTCTATCAAATGCATAATCCCCGGAAGCTGCGACGGGAATTCGGCATCTCCATCTTCAGCGAGGGCTGGGGTCTGTACAACGAGCATTTGATGTGGGAAACTGGCTTCTTCCCCAACGATAGGATCCACCTTCGTCATCTGCAGCTACGGCTGTGGCGAAACGCGAGGGTGGTCTGGGACGTGGGGATCCATACGGGGAAGATGTCGTACGAAGAAGCGATCTCGCTTCTCGCCGATGGCGTCGGATTCCTCCGCTGGGCGGCTCAGCTCGAGGTGGACGGCTCGGCGCAGTCCCCCGGCTATCGGATTGGTTACTTCATGGGCATGTCCGCAATTCTGAAAATGCGCGAGGAGTTCGAGGCGATGACAGGAGAGGCGTTTTCCCTGAGGGACTTTCACGAGCGCCTGCTGAAAGTCGGCAACATGCCACCTGCTTTGATGCGCGAAGGGCTTATGGCGGCCCTCGCCGAATCGAGCTGAGCTCGAGACGAGGAGGAAGAGAAGTCGAGTTACCTATCACCGTTAACGCCGACCCACAGCCCGAGTGGATGACTCGTCTGCGTGCTTGTAGCCTTACCGAGCGCGATCCCTTTGGTGCGCGGAACTACGAGACGCTACCGCACACAGCCTCCCCGCCCCGAGTGCGGACGGAATCCCTTCCGCGCCGCCTCCTCTTTCGAGCTGAGTGAGACCGTACAGTTCTTACAGTTGTAATACCGGCAACCTGGCGCGTGATAGACCTTGCTCTTCTTGTTGCCGTGATAGGTCATCGCAGTCGCTGAGGGTGAGGCGGTCGTCGAAGTTGCTGATGGAGTCGGACTCGAAGCCCGCGCCACCGACACCACGCCCACACAGCTCTCATGTGGCCTGAACCCTTGGGTTGCCGCAGCCTCCTTCGAGTCCAAGTTCACCGTACAGTTCTTGCAATCGAAATACTGACAACCCTGTGCGTGGTAGACCTTGCTTCGTTTGTTCCCGTGGTAGGGGCCAGAGGTTGACGAGTTTGCCGATGCTACTCCCAACCGATGATCCCAAGGTGCGACAGGATTCGGCAGTGACCAGACACCGACCTTCTTCTCCCTCGCTACGATCTCAGCGGCAGCGAGAACCTGGTCGCTGGAATACTGCTTGTAGTGCCACGCGAGTCCTGCCTCGACGAGGGCTAGCGACACGTCGGTCCCGTTCACAATGACCCGAGCTACGAGCCGTCCGTAACGATCCCTCTCCTTGCCTTCAATCCGAACTTGCTTGCCGAAGACAAGTTCCGACGTGAATTGTTTGGCCCTCTGGGAGAAGTCTGCGCCGGTCTCAGGACAGTCGATCCCATCCAGTCGGATTCGTGTTTGTTCTTGGCCGTCGTAGACGGTGACCGTGTCTCCGTCCGAGACGCCAACAACCTTGGCGTCGAATGTCTGAACGAACGCGCTCGTACTAATCCAAACGAGAGCGATGGCTGCAAAGCGCATCGTGGAGTCTCCCTATGGGTGGCTTTTATCAGAAAGCGATGGGCTTTTCAAGTCTGGAGTGGAGAATCCGCGCTCACCGTTTTGCTCTTGCCAATCGACTAATTGCCGAATAGCATGACTCGCAAACTTGGGGGGTGGCCCATAAGGTGGAAGGCAGTCGGTGTGATGTTCTTAGTGCTGGGCGTTGGCGCGGTGTCCCACTGTGAATTTTAGAAAAAATGTCCGAGGGGATACTCTCGGTGCATGCGCGTGCGCGCGGGTGCGTGTGGTATGCGGGCGTGTGGTGCTGGCGTGCCACCCTCTCCAAGCTCCATGCGCACAGTACGCGCCACCCAGCTCACCGCTCGATGTACGCACCATGCCTGGTGGCTCGTGAACTCGCCGAGCTCGGCCCGGTGATGGTGGGACGCGACGCTAGACGTTTTCCGCGCGTGAGAGCAGCTAGGGTTCGCAGAAAAAGGAATCGCGCTGCATGGGGTTTGTTGATTGTACCCCATGCAGCGGATCTCAGAGAGGCTCAGAACAGGTCGTAGCTCGGCCAGTCGTTCACGTCTTGTACGATCGTGTCGAGGATTGTTTTGATCTTGACCGCTAAATTGTCCCCAGCCGGGCGGGTGTTCGCAGAATCGCGAAGTTGAACTCATCGTTTCGGCGGACGAGGTAGCCAATGGTGCCTGGCATTGAGCCGTTATGGCCCCGCCACAGGACGTCGGGACTTGGACTTCGGTCGCAGCGTAATCTCCAGAAGGCATGAGCTGCACTCCCTTCGTGGTGGACTCAGGACGTCCATCAGCCGTCGGTGCGCCAACAGCCTCAGCGTCTTTGCCCTTCAAAGTAAATTGGTCTTCAGGCTTTTCGCTCACCGTGGACACCCTCAATTTGCTGAATAAATCGACTCGGATTTCTGCTGCTGGTGGAAATCAAAACATCACTGGCAAGTCGTCGCTCTTGGCCCTTGCGGTTGGCAACGTCAAAGCCTCATCTAGAGATCGATTAGATCGCCACAGTCTGGCTTCATTTGCGGGAAATCTTTACTCTGGCAACGACGGCAGTGCTTCGCGCTCCCCATTTTGAATCTTTCAACCTTTCACTCTGTATCACAGGCTGCAAAGAAAAGAAAGTTACGCCCTCTGCTACTAACCAATAAAAGGTCTGCTTTCAACGATTTAGCTCACAAGAGCAGGGCTGAGGAGTGTTGATCCTGGCGGGGCGAGACACCCCAATCCCACCAAGAGAAAGAACCACTTTCGGTGCTGCAAAGCAGTAGGACGCCCTGGGTTGGCAATCCAATAGATACCGTGCGTGTCCCGAACGGATTCATGCACCAACGCCGAGCCGCGGTGCGCAGCAATGCGCGGGGAGACACGATAACCGCTGCAGACGTCAATCATCACTCTACCCATCTGCCTATTCCGCGACTGTGAAACCTTTCGCTACATCGCGAGCGCCGTGCAAGGAGCGTAACTAGCCTTCCGGTAGACTCTTGCGCCGTCCGTCGCGTCCACGATGCATGTGGCATCATCGTTCGATGTAGCGGGAGTGAATACAACGGCGGGATCGTTGACACGATATCTGTCCTCAACCGCTTCGCTCGCAAGTCGTGTGTTCACAACGACGGCCGACTATTTCACCCCGTAGCGATGCCCGCGGAAACGATCCCTTCACCTGGAATC
>CAUZCL010000092.1:0-7729 GCA_963578475.1 Acidobacteria bacterium bin61
GCGCGGCTGACCGCGTCTATGTCACGGGCCGCCAGGGAACGACCGTCGTGTTGGAAGCCGGTCCCGAATTCAAGATCCTCGCGACCAATTCACTGGACGACGCCTTTGATGCCTCGATGGTGGTTGTCGATGGCGAGATTTACCTTCGCGGCAAGAATCTCTATCGCATCTCGGAGTGAGGCGCCCAGGATCGAACGATCAGGAGGACGCAAGGCAAGCTAATCCTGGACGTCACGGGCGATGAGCGGGAGGTCGACGTACCTCCCGATATGCCAAGATCTTTCATCACCGAGCCCTGCGTCATTCGAAAAATCCTGGACCACCGCAAACACAAGTTCTCGAGACCACGAGCTCCCCCCACACCCGACGAGACCCGTGTTCACTGAGCAACACTCTCCGCCCGCGCTATTCCACCGACTCTTGACAAAATCTATATAGAAAACGACGGCCTCCTCATTTACGAGCCCAAAGCGGGACATGATGGCGGCGACAGCGAGCCCATCGACCGCTAGAGTTTCTCGCCCGCGTGCTCATCCACATCCCCGAGCCCAACAAGCATCTCGTCCATTTCTATGGGGCCTATGCCAACCGCGTTCGCTCCTCGATGCCCCATGGTCGCGACGCCGAGCGAAACAAGCAAGAAGGGGAAGCGGAGGGTGAACCTACCCCCGCGAAACGCGCCATGCGAAAACGATGAGTTAATCTACAAAATCTATAACATTGACCCTCTGACATGCCGATGCGGCGCACAGATGAAAATCGTCGCGTTTGTCACCGAGCCCGCATCCATCCGTCGGATTCTAGCGCACCGGAAGAACAACACTTCGAGTCAAAGAGCTCCTCCCAACCCCACCCTCAACCTCCATTGACGCCTACCCGTTAAGGACACGCTCTTGCTGTGTCTTGAACCTCGTCAACAGGCTTTGATGCTCACCTACAGGCACCACGTCGAACCTTTTGTCTCTCGCGACCCGTCCGGATGAATTCTAAAGGCCTGCCTCGAGACGATAATCTTGCTCAATCTGGCTCCTACGGTTGGCCTTCCGGATAGAAACGGCTACCTGTTTTTCTCGTTCGCTAATTGGTCAAGGTTGCCAAGGAAAGCAAGCTCAAGGTGCAGGTCGCGCTAAGCTGATAAGCTCAGAGTCACGGGAAAGAAACGAGATGCTCTCCAAGAGGTCATCGGTGTACTGAAGGAGGTTAACGTCGATCTGCTGCTCCAGTACACTAACCGTCTGGACTAAGACTTCAGAATCTGGCTAGCTGCTTAAACGAGTGAGGAAAAATGAAGAAGCAGGTGATCGCAGCGATGATTTGGGTTTCCCCGTTTTCAGCGTTTGGGCAAAGTGGCGGGGACGCTGGTGACACAACGCCGATCTGGGCGCGCGGCCCGGTGATCGAAGCCCAAGGCCGAGCCTTTATAGAGGTTTCGGCCAATCGCTCAAGTTTCAATGTCACGTTCGAACATAACGAGGCCGAGAGTACGGACGCCACGGCTGCCGTTGTCGACGTGGCAACGGTCGCGACTAAAGCCATCCGTCAGGCTGCCAACAATCAGGTTCGTATAACCGCAAACTTGATCGTGCGACCCTACTATCAACAGATAGAGCGCCGCTTCAGCGAAGACAATGTCGAGCTCGTCGAGAACGTGCACCCCGACGCGTTGCTTGGCTACGTTGCTTCCGTCAGGATCGACGTGACCGTGTTGGCTCCCGAGCGCACAGATGCTGTGCGGGGTGCCGCGCTGGCTGCCGGCCCGACGTCAGCAGGCGCAGTCCGATTTTTCCTAGAGCCAACCGCAGAGAACCAACGCGCCGCTTTTTCCGCCGCAATCGAGGATGCCTACGCACGCGCGCGAGCATCTGCGGATCTGAGCGGAGCACAACTCGGCGAGCTTCTCCTAGTGCAAGAAGGACGAGGTCCTTGTGTGGGATCTCCGTCCACTAGGGTCGGCCGCTCAGACGCCATACCGCCACCTCCGATGCCGGTTCCTCCTGCAGCCACGGTGGCGGGGACCTCTGGCGGCTCGGCCGTACAGGAAATCGTGGACGCGGCGGAGCGTTATGCACTGGCCGCCGACCCCACTCCCCAACGCGTGCAGGCTCGGGTCTGTACCGTTTACGCCGTGCGCTGATTCAAATGGTTGTACGTCGTCAGACCAATCCGGACCAGTGAGCGTGTTTTGTAAGAGAGACTTTGGGCCGGATGACCAGAGCCACGCCTCGGTTGCAGCCAGCCCGGGGACTGACGGAACCACCGTGTTCTGCACCGAATATCCACCGATGGCAACCTGCGCGCGCATCCGCCCAGGATGAAGGATAGACGTGATGCACGCGGTGCGGCTTCCCCAATCGAACCCGGCAAGTGCAAACCTTTCCAGGCCCAGCACGTTAGCAAAGTCGATGACGTCCTGGCCAATCGCGGCTTGTTCCGCCATTCGTGGTGCAGACTGATCCCGAAACCGCGTCACCCGACACGGTCTGCACCGCACCGTGCGTCAGGTAACGGTCCGCGGTCTCGATGCGGTGGACTGCCGAACACGACCCGTCAAAGCAGTCGAGCGGTTCCGTGACGCGATCATCATCGACTTTGGCGCCGAGAGAAATCTCAGCAGCAGCGCCTCATGCTTGTGGATCTTGCAGCAAGGGAACTGCTGTACTTGAACCACGCCGACAGTTGGTTGATGGCGCAGGACAGCCTACTCATCGGACGCGGTCGGAAGAAATAACTTCTCCCGCTGGTACGGGAGCGAGGAACCATTGCGAAGCGACTCGCGGATTTGATGACGCAGCTCGGTCTTGAGCGGCTAGAGGCGCCTGAGGACTTGGCAGCCATTCTCGACATCGAAGGTGATGCGGCATGACGGCGACGATGGCCGTTATCGAGCCTTCGAGGTGAGGGAACGACTCGGGCCCCTCCGAAGAGGCGCAACGCTTTGGCAACGCTATCCACGGCGATGCCGCGCGGTGTTCGTGGTGCGGCGCCACTCTTGAGGCGCGAGCTCAGCCCCGTGGTTCTCAACGTCGGTACTGCTCCTCTTCGTGTCGCAACGCGGCTTGGAGAGCAGAGCATCGGAGGGCCGCTTCGTGAGATTTATCGGCCCCGCCCCCCCGGCGCGATGAGCACGCGTCTGAGCTCGAGCAGCCGAGTGATGTCTCGGGATTTTTTGAACAAAAAGTGCCGTAACTTTGGGGGGGGGGAGTGGCCCCGCTGGAAACAGCGTCGAGCGTGTTCGGTGGAATCGCCACCTTGCACGCAAAGGCCCGAAAAGATTGCGACGTAATCGTAACGGCCCTCCCGATTGCACTCCGCAAGCTAGGTGCCGCGAAGGTATTCAACGGAGAAAGGGGAAATGCGAAATGAGGTAGCAGCGAAGAAAAAAACGCTCGCATCGATTGAAGGATCTCACGGTAAAAAGAGTTGACCTCGTTGATGTCGGGGCAAATTACGATAAGGAATCCGACGAGGGCTCGCATGTCGTGTTTTTCAAACGAGAGGATTTAGAGCTCGCAAAAAAGAAAAAGCATCTACTCAAATTCTTGCAGCTAAGCGCCGTTGCGTTTGTGGACAAAGGGGCTAATCCGGAGGCCGACATTCTTTTGTTCAACCGAGCCGATGGAACGGCGATGAGCCGCCCTGAGCTCGGCGCCGTGATAGAGAAGCATGCGATCGAGCTGTATCCCGAGCTCACCCGCGAAGCCGCGAGCGCGAAGCTATTGGCCGAGCTTCCCTAGGCGCACGCGGCATACGAGACGGCACCGAAGACGACGGCTCCAACGCGGTTCACCCGGGCGGACGAGCGCTTCGCGAAACGCCATGAATTCAACCGGCCGATGGGCGAAAACGGGAAGCGAATGGAGAGCACTGAAGCATTCGCGCGGATTGAAGCTCTCGCGATGGCTAAATGTCCCGACCTCTCGAAAGCTGAAGCGATCACGCGGACCGTGAGCGAGGACTCCGGTTTATACGAAATTTACAAGGGAGCTCGACCGGTGGCCGTCAAAGCGAAATAGGTACGGGAGCCTTCGAAGCTGGAGCTCTTCGCGCAATCCCCGACGGCCCGCTCCATGATTGCGAACGTCGAGCGAATCAAGAAGCGCAAAGGCGACTCTCTCGTGGATTTTGCGACGGCGAAACTCTTGGAGATGGCCGACCGCCGAGCTCAGACGGACAAGCTCTCACCCGAGGTGGCGTTGCTCACGCTTTTGGTGGAGTCATCCGAAGCGCCTGGAAAACCCGAGAGTCAAACCATTTGGTTTCTCTTTAGCATTTCGGCGGAGCCGAGAAATTCATTCATGAGTGTGGAAGATGCCTTCACGCTCGACAGCATTCGCGCCGACTTCGAAGCTCACGGCATCGCGATTGCGGCTTGATGGATTCCACTGCGAGCGTTTCTGGTACTTCCGCTCGTTGGTGGCCTGGCGGTGATTCGTATTGGGACGCCTCCAGACCTCGCGGGCCTTTTCCTCTGGCCGCGATGAGGAAGGCGCCGCCTTTTTGAAGCACTACCAGTTTCCCGTGGCTTGGGCGGGGAAGCGCCTAGCCTTCGGCACCAGGGCACGAACTACGAAAGCACCTCAGATTGGTTCTGTCAAGGGTCCACGCCGCGGGAGGGTGCAGCACGCGGGTTACGCCTAACCGTCAAGAAGTCGGCGGGCGCTGAGACGTCGTCCACAGGTTTTGGCAGGGCAGCGGGAAGACGGACCGAATCTTGAATCTTCCAGCGCTTGCTGAGCCCCGTCCGCGACCGTGAGGAAGCCGTGCTACCCACGAAGAGCCTGGAAACAAGCCCGCAGGATGCGATAGACTGTCCGCGCCGAGCGGTCCCATCTGCTGCGCCTTCCTCGAGGAGAATCAATGAGACGTTGGCTAAAAACGTTGGTTTGGGTGGCAACAATCCTTGTGACAGCACCGAGGACGTGGGCCCAGCTCTCAGGAGGCGCCCTCTACGAAGTCGGTACCGCCACAACGGACGTGGGCGACGACAAAGACAACGGCACGCTGATGTACGGCATGGGTCTCGGAGCCTCTTACACGTTCTTATGGAAACATCCTATCGGCATCGTGCTCGGCGCGAACCTCCTCGTCCGAGCCTTCGCGATAGATCTGCCGGGACGCGCCGAGAGCGGCGCCGGCGTCTTCGATCAGTCCGACCTGTACTTGGATCAATACATAGCCGCGAAGTATCGGAGATTCACGGGCGGCCTGTATTTCGAGCAACGGCGCATCGACCGCAGCACCCCTCTCGGTAAGATCGGGTTTCCCGTCACCGGAATCGGCTTCATCTTGCGCGGTGCCATCGACAAGCGTGGTCGAGCCGAAGCTCGTTTCTCCTACGTGAGTTTCACGGCAGGCGAGCTGCAGATCCAGGGCCTCGACGGGAGATCCTCGCTCGACTCCGGACGCTCGATCCGGATCGCGGGACACTATCGGTTCGCATCCCACTGGCGCGTTCGAGCCGAGTACGCGAATACCACGGTGCAGTTCGAGCCCATTGCGCCGACGTTCGGTTTCTACGACCATCGGCAGAGCTTGCTGAGCGTCGGCCTCGTTGTAACTTTCTAGAGCGCATCTCGTTCGGATATACTCTTGCTTCCACTTACGCTGCCACTCAAAGCAAACGGCCCACGACGAATTTCCATGAAACATAGCCCGCTCGTTCTGATTGGCTTGACGCTGGTGTTCGGCTCTTCCGCGTCCGCTGCAAACCTGCCGCCGGGTTTCGTCCAGGAGCTAATTGTCACCGGGCTCAATGGCCCAATGACGATGGCGTGGGATCCCGAAGGTCACTTATGGATCGCTGGGCAGCGCGGAAACGTCTGGCGGCTGCACCTGGAGGCGCACGGTTTCGAGGTGGAGAACGTCGCGGATCTCGATACCAATACGGAGGGCGAGCGCGGCATCATCGGGATCGCCATCGATCCAGACTATCTGGAGAACCGCCACGTCTGGATGTTCTACACGACGGCGGAAGAACCGGTTCGCAACCGGTTGTCGCGATTTCGTAACGTCGGCTCTCTTCTCGTCGAGGAAACCGTGATCCTGGAAACACCGGACCTCGCCGACAATATTCACAACGGTGGATGTTTGCGCTTCGCTGCGGACAAGACTCTGTTCATCTCCACCGGAGACGATCATCAACAAAGCGAGACTGCGCAGAACAAACAGGATATCCGCGGCAAGATTCTCCACATCCACCGTGACGGCTCTCCGGTATCCGACAATCCGTTCATCGATGGTGAGGAGGGTGATCCGAGGGTGTGGGCCTACGGCTTCCGCAACCCCTGGAAGTTCAACCTCCAGCCTGAATCGGAAACTCTGTTTATCACCGATGTAGGCGGCTCCTTGTTCGAGGAGCTGAACCTGGGTGTACCCGGTGGTAATTTCGGCTGGTCCCTCGCCGAAGGTCCGGAACCCTCTGGCAGGGCTGGGATCATCTATCCCATCTATTCCTATCCACACACCAACCCTGACGGACAGGCCATCATCGGAGGTGACCATGCGCCGGCGACCAATTTTCCAAGCGAGTACGAGGGCAACTACTTCTTTGCCGACAATATCACCCGCGAGATTTTTCGCATGGTCCTCGATGATTCCAACACTCCCAGGTCCGTTGACGTCTTCGTGTCCGAGACGACGGATACATGGGGACCGGTAGACCTGCAGTTCGGACCGGACGGCGCTCTCTATTACCTGACTTTCGGCCGGGGAAACCTCTTCCGCGTTTCCTATGTCGGAGGCGTCAACCGCCAACCGGTCGCCCACGCCACCGTGACACCAAACAACGGCGCGGCTCCCTTGGAAGTCACTCTGGACGCTTCGGACTCCTTCGACCCGGAAGGGGACCCGCTTACCTACCACTGGGATCTGGGCGACGGCACCCAGAGCGAGCAGAGGATCGTCCGAAAGAGCTACCCACCGGGCGCTTATGTAGCGACCCTCACCGTCACCGACGCCGGCGGCGCTTCAGCGGAAGTGCGCAATCTCAGTATCATCTCCGGGAACGAGGCGCCCGAGCCGGTCATTCAAGAGCCGGTGAAGGGAAGGCTCGTTCTCGAGGGCGAGGTCATCACCTTCGGCGGCACGGCCATCGATGCGGTGGAGGGAGTCGTCCCGTGCGAGCAGTTCTCCTGGCGCATCGTGTTTCACCACCTTGGCCACACCCATCCGTTTCTCGGCCCTATCGAAGGCGTGTGTGAAGACACATTCATCGTCGACACCCACGGAGAAGATCAAGTCTGGTACGAGATTCGGCTCACTGTGAAGGATACGGGACAGCCTCTCGGCGTCGTCGGCGTTTTGGAGGGCGTCACCTCGGTCGAGATCTTTCCAAGAGATATCCCGCGGTAGAACGTACGGAACGTGTTCAGTTTCCGATCTAGCGCAGGATATGCAGGTCGCGCGGTTATGGAGGCATCCATGACCTCGGGTGCCCGCAAAGTCGCGGACGAAAGTCATTCGCTCACCCCTTCGTGGACATCGTAACAGATCACGCACCCAGCCTTCCTGACCTTTGATGCGGCCTACCGGATGTGACCCATTTGTGACCCACCGCGATCATTGTGTTGCGCAAGCTGTTGAACAAAAGCGCGGACATTCGAGTGGTGCCGAAGGGGGGATTCGAACCCACAGGTGTTACCCTTGGACGCCGACCCCCGCGTGGCGGTCCGCATCCGATACCGTCCTCGCCCGCACAAGGCCCTCGTTTTCCTCGGTGTTTGCCCGTTCT
>CAUZCL010000093.1:0-6244 GCA_963578475.1 Acidobacteria bacterium bin61
CGCGGGAAGGCTTTCGAGAACTTCATGTACCAGAACCTCGGCACTTGGCCGCTGCGCGATCACATCGAAGGAGCGAAATACCTGGCCCGCCTGCCCTACACGGACCCATCGCGGACCGGCATCTGGGGCAGGAGCGCTGGCGGATACCTCACGTGTCTGGCCCTGACCGAAGGCTCGGACTACTTCACGGTCGGGGTGTCGCACGCACCGGTCACGAACTATCGTTTTTATTCGAGCTCCTGGGCCGAGCGGTACATGGGCTTGCCGAAGGAAAACAAAGCCGCTTACGACAAGGAGGCGGTGGTCACCTACGCGTCCAAGCTGAAGGGCCACCTTTTGCTGGTGCACGGGATTGCGGACGACAACGTACAATTGCAGAACACCGTTGAGGTGGCAGAGGCGTTCCAGGCGGCCAACAAGCAGTTCGATCTAATGTTCTATCACGGGCGCGACCACTCGCTGCGAGGCGGCAATACCCAACTCCACCTGTTCACGCTGATGACCGAGTACTTCCTCCGTCATCTTCCGCCGAGTGTTCCCGAAAGTTAGATGACGCCGACATTGCGGGCGGCATACGGCACTGAAAGTTTAGTGAGAAAAAGTTCGTAAGGAGCAGAAGAATGCACTCGAAAACAAATCATCCTCGATTGTGGTGGATAGTTATCTTGTTGTGCCTGGCACCGCCGGTTGGCGCCGCGGCGCAACAGCCAGCCGAGCTGATCATCCGCAACGGGGTCATCGTGACCTCTGACGGACGTTCCGAAGGCGATATTCGGGTTCGTGACGGTGTCATCGTCGAAATCGCGCAGAATCTGGCTGGCTCCGATGGCGCTCGGGAGATCGACGCCAGCGGGCTACTCGTCTTGCCTGGGGGGGTCGACCCCCACGTCCACATCGATCGGGCCGATGATTTCACCAGCGGCTCCGCGGCAGCGCTCGCCGGAGGGATCACGACGATTTCCAGCCTCGCGTTTCCGCAATCAGAAGAAAGTCTCGCGGAGGCCGTCGAGCGCCAAGCTGAGTTGGTGCGCGCCCAGGCCATCGCCGACGTCAT
Source organism: Acidobacteria bacterium bin61 (assembly GCA_963578475.1). GTDB lineage: Bacteria > Acidobacteriota > Vicinamibacteria > Marinacidobacterales > SMYC01 > SMYC01. The sequence continues at coordinate 1,055 of CAUZCL010000093.1, forward strand.
GCTCCATCCGGGCATCAACAATCCAGACGTCCAGCAGGCGCAGATAGCATCTTTGCCGGGGCTTGGACAGACGAGCATCAAAATCTTCATGAGCCGTTCGGAATTCGATGAGAAAAGCCGGGCTTACCTGGCAACGATGGCCGCGGCCGCCGAAGCGGGAGTTTTGACGATGATACATTGCGAGGATGCCGCGATCGTCGCGCATGCGCAGGAGCGTCTGACGGACGAAGGCCATGGTTCGCTCCAATACTTTTCCGACAGCCGGCCCGTCCTGGCCGAAGTGACCGCCACACACCGTGCGGTGGCGATGGCCGAGGCGACTGGAGCGCCGATCTACCTCGTGCATCTGTCCGCGGAACGGGCGTTGCGTGTCGCCGAGGAAGCCAAAGCGCGTGGCTTGCCGGTTTATGTCGAAGCGCTCGGGATCTATCTCCATCTCACACGGGACAAGCTCGAGGGGCCGAATCGGGGAATGTATATCCACCACCCCCCGCTGCGCGAAAAGAACGACCAGGATGCGCTCTGGGAGGGAATCGCTGCTGGAACGGTCCACGTGCTTGGAACGGACCACGTGCCCTATACGAAAGAGCAAAAACTCAATCCCTCTCAAACGGTGACCGACCACCGGCCCGGCATCCCCAACTTGCAGGAGATCCGACCGATGCTGTATTCGGAAGGGGTCCGGACGGGACGAATCACGGTAGAACAGTTCGTCGCCGTGACCGCAACGAATCCGGCGAAGCTGTTCGGCCTCTACCCCCGAAAAGGCACGATCGCGGTCGGCTCCGATGCCGATCTGGTTGTGTGGGATCCGAACGAGACTCGAACGATTCGAGACGAAGATATGCTCTCTAACACCGGGTTCTCCATCCACGCTGGCCAGGAAGTGACCGGCTGGCCCCGGATTACGATTCGTCGCGGCGAAATAGTGTACGAGAATGGTCGGATCACGGGTGAGCCTGGCAGCGGTGAGCTGCTTCGCCGCAAACGATGGCAGGTGCCGAACCTCGAAAGCTAGTTGCTGTGCGTCCGACCGTTAGCGGTTCAACGCCGCTACCGCCTCTTCCGGTGTCGGCTGGTCGCTGGCATAGCGTCCGGGCTGCATGATGACGACCCCCATGTAACCGGACCGGTCGTACATGATGTAACCGACCGCACCTGTAGTCCGCAAAAAAGAAACGGTGCTCCTCGCACGATCATTGTGGAGGATCGAGAGCGAACGTTCGACAGCATCCTTTGAAGACAGCCATGATCGGTCGGCTGGCCATGAGAATTGCCGCCTGCCATTCTTGGACATGACGAGAACCCACCGAGTTCGCCGGAGCTACGACCATCGACTGCGTGACGCCATCGCCGCGACGGGTAATGCGGACCTCTTCCGGGACGTCGCCATTCCGGCTTCGACGCGACGCACATGGGCGCGCGGCGAGATACGGCCCGTGGTTGCTTCGGTGGACGTTGAGCTAGAGGTCTACGAGCTGCTGGAGCAGGTCGACAGTCTAAGACAACGAGCCAAGGTCCAGGCGGCGATCATCGGGTTACTGGTGCGAGTGTTGCGGCTCCGCGGAGGCAAATTCGACGCCGATCGCGTTCCTGATGGGGTGACCAAATCCGCGGTTTTGCGGGCGATTACCTCGGCGAGCGGCCTACTGTCGTTGGGCACCACACTTAGAATCGTAGGCGTCTCGACGGCGCGTTATCACGCGTAGGCGCAAGGAGGAAGGCTGCGGACTCGACGATCAACCGAGCTGCCCGAAGTCCACTCCCAGCCAGCTCACGCGCGACGAAGTCTCCACGATGAAAGATTTCGTCGAGTCCGAGAGCTATCGCCACATCGCCGTCCAGAACTTAGCAGCTTTACGCGCAGCGCCTTGGCAAACTCTTCGCGTCCGTAAGCACCTGGTACAAGATGATCCGCGAGCGCGGGTGGAAACGCCCTCGAAGACGGGTGCATCCGGCGAAGCCCAAGACAGGCCTCAGGGCGATGCGCCCCAACGAGTACTGCCAAATCGACGCGACCGTGATCCGGCTGACGACCGGCATCCGAATCTATCTGCAGGCGGTCATCGATAATTTCAGCCGAAGGATTCTTGCCTGGCGGGTGAGCGACACGCTGAGCTCGGCCACCACCCGGGAGGGGAGCTCCTCATCGAGGCGTCAAAGGGTCTTCCGGACGACTCAGCGACCGCGAAAGTAACTGTTGTCACCGACGGCGGTTCGGAGAACTTTGGCGAGGTCGATCATCTTCTTAAGGATTCAAGTTCACTGAGGAGGGTGCTCGCGCAGATCGACATCATCTCCTCGAACTCCTTGATCGAGGCGTTCTGGCGACAATTGAAACACGCGTGGCTCTTCCTGAACACCCTCGACAGTGCGGCGGCGGTGCGGCGTCTCGTCGCGTTCTACGTCCGTGAGTACAACGAGAAGATCCCGCGCGCTGTTCTCGGGGCTCGCACGCCGGACGAGGTGTACTTTAGCCGAGAGGAGAATGCGCTGGAGCGGCTCTCCGAGCAGCGCAAGACCGCACAGAAGGTCAGGACGTGGCAAATCGAGCAGCGAGTTGTCATCGCTGTGAACCGTCACGCGCAGGCCCTGCTGTCCGAAGTGTCGCCAGAACAGGGCCTCGTCGAAAACCTGCTCGGAAATCTGCATGATGTCTGTGTGAGCAGCACGGCTAGTGATCGTCCGTTGACGAGCTCGCGATCGCGTTCCTGATCGCGGCGACCGTAATTTCCGCGCGATGCTCGACGATCTTCTTGCCGTTTGCGACGGCTTTGTCGACGGGGAGCAGGCTGATGCCGTTGATGGTCGCTTTGCCCTTTGCCTGGCGCTCTTTGATGCGGACGTGGTTCGGGTCGACGACCATCACCATGCTGGAGGACGCGGGGTCGTCGTGGATGTCCTCGAGCTCCTCTTTCCAGCCGAATGCGTTAACGGCCCACTCCCGGAGGCCCGGGTAGTCGTAGAACTCGGGAATGTAGTGCACGGCAGACTTGCTACCGGCCCACTTCCTGGTGAGCTCAGAGGCTACTTCTTTCATGCCGTCCTGATTCCCGCCACTGTCTCCTATAAAGATGATGTGCTCGAAGCCGTGCTGCTTGAGGCTCGAGGCAATGTCGGAGAGGAGCGCTTTGTACGTCGCGGCGGTCACGCTGATCGAGCCCGGATAGCGCATCATGCCGGAGGGCGGCTCGATATCGCCTTCGGGTACGAAGGGAACGATCGGGGCACAAAGAGCATTGCCGAGCTTTCGGGCAATCGCCGGGCAGATGGCCTGGAGCACATAGTTGTGCTTGCCCGTCGCGAGGTACGGCCCGTTCTGCTCCATTCCCCCGGTAGAGACGATGATCGTTTTCGTGCCGTCTCGAACGAGGTCGCGCACTTCCATCCAGGTGAGCTCTTCGAGCCACACGGTTTCGCGCATCTCGATCGGCCGCGGCGAGTCGAGTGGCGGAAACTGGCCAAAGACGGTAGACGACATCAGCACGACCAGAACAAGCGGGACGAGTTTCGTACGCATTTCGGAGCCTCCAGAGCCAGATAATATACCACCATCGTGGCATTGCACCACCTTCAAATATCCAGAAACGCCCACTCCCGCGTCCAGGCTTCTTAAGCGTCTTAAGCGCAAACAAAAGCGATCCGAAATCGCCTCAGCTCCCACGTGCAAACGCGTATACCAAGCGTTTAGATACGCCCAGCTCGACCAAGCAATTGGAGCAATCTTGGACAGCGTACGCCCCGTGACCTCGCACCCGCAGAGTGCGACGGCGGAGTAGAACGCTGTAAACGTATTGATAATGTTACGTTTCCCGTGCTAGCGCGAGCCGATTGCCTGCACCGAGCCTGCATGGTCCCTGCAAGAACCGTGTTTTCCCAGATTGTCGACGCCATGAAGCGATTCGTAATTGAACCGCTTTCGGGGTCCGAATTTGATCACGTGAGCATCGTGAGCAACATAAAAGGATCCGAAAAACTTTTGCGCCCGTCGTCAGGCCAGCTACAAAGTTTTCGCAAGCGGTCAAATCCAACGTAAGTTACTGCAACAATTGGACTAAAAAGAAATCGACAATTAGGGAAAAGGACAAAATGGATCACACTTGTCCCGCGCCGTCAAAGCTCTAAGGCACGGGCACTCTATGGCTTTCTTTTCGGCGTATAAATCCTGCATAACCCCTCCTATTGGGTCCAAAAACGGCAGATAGGGCAGGGTTAGTCTTCGACGGACCTGGCGGTCGGGATCTAGAAACCAAAGCTCCGTCGGTCTTTCGCCAAGCCGAGCGGTGCGCCTTTGACGGCGGGATAAGTGTGACCCATTTTCAGCGCTCACTCGGATCCACTTCGTCCTTTTTCCCTATTTGTAGATTTCTGTTTAGTCTAATTGTTGCAGTAACTTACGTTAGATACACAGCTTTTGAATCTTGCCGCGCGACAACTAAGCGCCGAAAAGTAGATCCGTGTAAGGGCCACTAATGTGGTGCGCTTCGTGGCAATACCCCAACCGCTCGACAGTATTGGGCGTCATGAAATCCTGAAAGTCCAGCAATTCGCCTTACTTCTTCGCCGCTCGTCAGCTCAATGTCGATCAGCGACGTCATGCCTCGCGAGACTGCCATGTAGGCTGTCAGGGTCCATCCCCGCGCACGCGGGGCAGCCAGACTCGGCCTTAGCGCACGCGACCTTGTAACGCTTGTCGCGTGGCGTACCATCGCGCTTATTACCTGTCTACCAATAGTGAGTATTACGATCGAGATCCATTTCACGCGCCGCGCCCGTAACGGTTCCCACCATTTCGTATGAGTCTAGAAACGTTCGCTGCAGATCCGTTACACCGTCTGCATTACGTTTGCGCTCATCGGCGCGCGCTTTGATCCGCGCTTTCGTTTGCGTCGCGAGTCGTTTTCGTTTTTCTTTTTCTGTGTCGAGGACGCCTAGGACCGCCGAGCGGATTGCCCGCGGGCTTGTAAGAACTGCGCGGTGATCTTCCGCTCAAGGGAGGAGGCCATCGAGGCGGGCTACAAGCTTTACTGGGCGGCTCCAATTGACATGAGCATTCAATCCCAACTAAATTCTTCCCCCTGGATTGTAGGCAGCTCACTGTGAGAGCAGAGGAGGGAATCGATGGCGAGTTTCACGGATCGGATGCTCGGCGCTGCAAAGCTGGACGTTGACACCTACGAGGAAGTGGAA
>CAUZCL010000094.1:0-5832 GCA_963578475.1 Acidobacteria bacterium bin61
TACCTGGCCCGCCTGCCCTACACGGACCCATCGCGGACCGGCATCTGGGGCAGGAGCGCTGGCGGATACCTCACGTGTCTGGCCCTGACCGAAGGCTCGGACTACTTCACGGTCGGGGTGTCGCAGGCACCGGTCACGAACTATCTATTCCATTCGAGCTCCTGGTCCGAGCGGTACATGGGCCTGCCGAAGGAAAACATGGCCGCTTACAACAAGGAGGCGGTCGTCACCTACGCGCCCAAGCTCAAGGGCCACCTTTTGCTGGTGCACGGGATTGCGGACGACAACGTACAGTTGCAGAACACCGTTGAGGTGGTTGAGGCGTTCCAGGCGGCCAACAAGCAGTTCGATCTAATGCTCTACCACGGGCGCAACCATTCGCTGCAAGGCGGCAATACCCAACTCCATTTGTTCACGCTGATGACCGAGTACTTCCTCCGTCATCTGCCGCCGAGCGTTCCCTAAACATAGAGGACGCCGACGCTGCCTGCGGCGGCCGGGCGCCGAAAATCCAGCGTTCCGACGCTCGCGCCGCCGCATCACTTCTGAAACAGCCGTTGGCCGAAGTGGGACAGGTCCGCTCGACACACCTCCCCTTTCCCCTTCAACACCGCATAGCTCAGAACGATAGTAGTTTCCTTCCTTTCTAGCCTTTTTTTCCGTCGCCAACACTACCTCCAGTTGGGTAACTCCGCTTATCCTAGAGATGTAGGAGGAGATCGACTGTTGATATGCCGAAGATGAAGCACGGATTGAAAGCACTTCAAGGAAGAGTGAGAGCTAGAGGAATTGAAGACGCTGTAGATCGTCGCTCCAGCGGTTACCGCTCGATGGCTGCTTTTAGAGACTGCAAGGGTTGTCCCTCTTCAATATCCGTCCGCGTTTGAAATCAGGGACTTACGCGCCCTCCTTGCCGGCGGTCACAGGGAGAGCTCCCGCTTGAGATCAGGGAGCGGAAAAGGGCAAACTCCGCCGCCATGCTCCGTGTTCTCATCTTCCTCGTCTCTCTCGGCGCGCGCGCGATCCGGGCGATGTGCCGGCGCAGAGCCGACCTTGTTATCGAAAACCTGGCTCTGCGACAGCAAGTGACTGCGCTGAAGAAAGAGCGCCCGCGCCCGCCCTTCAAAACGCTTGCTCCACTCCTCCCAAGGAAAAACCACTAGCTGATTTTTTGGCCAACCGCCTTGCCTTGCGAAAACAGAAGCAGGTAGTCAGGCCCACCCGCCTTCGAATCCGTGCCGGACATGTTGAAGCCGCCAAAGGGATGAACCCCCATGAGAGCACCCGTTGACTTACGATTGAAGTAAAGGTTGCCAACGTGGAACTCGCGCCGGGCTCGTTCCAGCTTCTCTCGGTTGGTGCTGTAGACCGAGCCGGTCAGACCATACCTCGTGCCGTTGGCGATCCGAAGCGCGTCGTCGTAGTCCTTCGCTTTGATACAGACGAGTACGGGGCCGAAGATTTCCTCCTGAGCGATGGTGGCGTCCGGGGAGACGTCGGCGATGATCGTCGGCTGGATGAAATAGCCCTCGCCCTCCTTCCGGTCACCCCCCACTAGAAGCTTCCCCTCTTTCTTCCCGATCTCGATGAACTCAAGGATGCTCTCGAACGCGGTCTTGTCGATGACGGGCCCCAGATCGACCGAGACCTCCGTCGGATTACCGACTTGGAGTCGTTTGGCACCGTCGACGAGCTTGTCGATGAACTCGTCGTAGATCGCTTCGTCGATGATGGCCCGAGAGCCGGCCGAGCACTTCTGACCTTGAAAGCTGAAGGCAGAGGTAACAACGCCCTCTGCGGCGGCATCCAGATCGGCCTCCCGGTCGACCACCACCGCGTTCTTCCCTCCCATCTCGAGGACCGTCCGCTTGATCCAGACCTGACCGGACGAGATTTTCGCCGCTCGCTCGTGGATTCCGACACCGACTTCCATCGAGCCGGTGAAGGCCACGAAGCGCGTACGCGGATGGTCGACGAGGGCATTGCCGACGACTCCGCCGGAGCCGGTGACCAGGTTGAGGACTCCGGGCGGCAGTCCGAGGTCCTGAAGCATCTGAGTGAACAGATAGACAGAGGTCGGCGAGGTACTGGCCGGCTTGACCACCAGGGTGTTCCCGGCGACGAGGGCCGCGGTGGCCATTCCGAAGGTCAGCGCCAGAGGGAAGTTCCACGGTGAAATCACAACCCCGGCGCCCAGTGGGATGTAGAAGAAGTCGGTCTTCTCGTCAGGGAGTTGAGCAAGCGTCGACGTTTGCGAGCCGGCGAGGTCGATCATCTGGTGAGCGTAGTAACTCATGAGATCCACGATCTCCGCCGTCTCGCCGTCGGCCTCCGCCCAACTCTTCCCTACCTCGTAAACCATCCAGGCGGAGAACTCGTGTCGGCGCTTGCGGACTTGCTCGGCCGCCCGGAAAAGATACTCGGCTCGCTCTTTGGGCGAGACCCGGGACCATTCTGGAAAGGCCCGGTCCGCCGCCTCGAGCGCGCGAACCGCGGTCTCGACATCCGCGCGTGGAAACCGCCCAATCACCTGTTGAGGGTCGGCGGGGTTGATCGAGGCGAAATCGTCACCACCGGTCTCCTGTTTTCCGTCGATGATCATCGGGTAGCTGGCACCCAGCTTCGATGCGACGTCGGCGAGGGCGGCGCGGAAGGCATCCGCGTTCTCGGGTAAGGTGAAGTCGGTCTCCGGCTCGTTCTTGAAAGCTTCGTGGGTCATTCTCTTCCTCCTCGTTTCGAGCTCAGCTCGTTTCGGCGAGGGCCGCCATAAGCCCTTCGCGCATCAAAGCAGGTGGCATGTTGCCGACTCGCAGCAGGCGCTCGTGAAAGTCCCTCAGGGAAAACGCCTCTCCCAGAATCTCGGACATGCTCCCTACAGATTCGAGCCCGCCCTCGGTCTCCTATCAACAGAAGTCGCTCCTGGCGGGGAATCAACCATTCCACCCCGGACGAGGCCTGCCGTACGTTCTCCTCGAAACGCGAGTAGCAGGTCTTGTCGCCCCACTCCGGGATTGGCGTGCTCACGTGGAACTCCACGGAAACGAACTCCCCTTCCACGAGAGAGAAGCGCGCGTGTTCTCCGTAGGCGAAGGGAAAATCCTGACCGATTCGCGCCCCGATGTCGTGAGAGTTGTTGCCCACGGAATGCCCATAGACTCTGAACCGTGCATCAGCTCGCCGGCTCGATCAGCAGCAACTCCTTCTGAGTCGGGATGAGCCACTTGACACCCTCGTCCGTGACCTGTGCCGTCTCTTCGAATCGCGCGTACCAGGTCTTTCCGTCCCATTCGGGAATCGGCGTGCTCACGTGAAACTCGATCGAGACCCACTCGTTGGCCATCAGCGGAAAACGGACGCGATCGCCGTACGCGAAGGGAATATCCGCCGCAATGCGGGCGCCGATGTCGTGAGCCACGTTGCCGACCGAATGCCCGTACACGCCGATCTCCGGCTCGGACGTCGTCACTGCGTCGCCTCCGGCATCCGGTCCCACGGCCTTGTAGCCTCGCCTCTCGACCTCGGCGTTGATGGCGGACCAAGTCTCGAAGCCGATTGCGCCCGGGAGCATCATGCCAGCGTACAGATCACCGATCTCGTGCGTCGTCTCCCACGCTTTTTGCATGCTCTCTGGCATCGACGTCTCCCCAGGCCGTAGAATGTAGGCCGCACGCTTGATGTCGATGGCGTAACCGAGGTAGTTCAGGCCACCATCGATGCTGAGCACGTCTCCCGGCTCGAGCGGAATATTGGGGTCGTGAATCGGAAGTAACTCTCCCTCCCGCACGACTCTTACGGTACCGCCGCCGGTGAGGCCGAGCTCGAGTGCTCGATCCTCGAGCCACCAGGCGACGTCTTCCGCAGTCGTTACGCCCGTCACGATGTTTCTCTTTCTGAGTGCGTCGGACATCCACCGCGCGGACCACTCCAGCAGCTCAGTGTAGATCTCAGTCTCTTGCGGTGTGCGGTTGAGCCGGAAATCGCGCACGACGAGCTCGGCCGAGACGATGCGTCCGGCGTATTCGGGCCCGATGGTTTCAACGAGAAAATTCTTGAGGCCGACCGTAAGGCCATCCGCTTCGGGCAGGGTGTGGGAGGTGTTGACACCGATTTTTTGCGGATTGCGGTCGTGAACCGCCTTGCGAAGATGGGGTGTCAGGCCCTCCCGACTGTATCCGTAGTAGATCGTCTCGTCGTAGACTTGACTGATCACCGAGTTGGCCGGCTGCTCGTGGGAGCCGAAGTAGATCTTCTCCGGTGTTTCGCTGCCGGTGTCGAAGAAGATGAACGCGGCGCGGACACCGGAGAACCCGCCTCCGAGTTCGACATGGAGTGGCTCTGGGTTGTTCTCCCGATCCAGCACGATCCACATGTCGATGCTGTGATTGCGCATCGCTGGAAGCAGGGCCGTTTGGAGCTTTTCCGCAATCGCGGCCCGCTGGATATCGAATCGCTCCCGCGAATGGGGTATACCGTACTCGGCGGACAGCGAAGAGGAAAGGTTCCCTTTACCTCCGGAATCGGCCGCACAACCGCCGCAAACGAGCACAACCGCCGTCAGGCAAGTAAGGTAGAGATAAGTGCATCTAGCCAACATTCTTGTAGGTTCTCACCGTTGAGATTTGGCCCCGCTACGTGGAGGAAGCTCCGCACCTGATCGCAAAGGGCTATGACCCTAGAGAGGATGTAACGTATCACATATCAAGCAGAGGACAAGTCGATAATTCGAATGAGACTTGTGCGCAAAATGGGATTCTGCCTCTCCACGGCACGCAGACAGACTTTGATTTTTCCTATGCTACTAACTTTCGGCGCCGACCCAACGATTCCTACTATTCGAGTACCCGAACGCGGATACGCTAAAAGTGTTGACCCTAATGTTCCATACGACGTAATAATCGATCACTCTGGCCTACCACCGATTCCACTAGGAGGCCCGGCGGTATATCCCATTCATGCCGCTTCCGGCGTCGGCTATGGGCAGGGTTACGCTGGTAATTCCCATCGGCACGTTCCTGATGGATGGCTTCGAACTGTGAAGTTTCTCGTCGAGGAGCTACACGTTGACGTTACCACAAGAGATCACAATGGGTATAATGCCGTTCATCACGCGGCTTCGCGCGGAGACAATGAGCTGATTCGATATCTAGTGTCAAAGGGCGTCGATGTTACCCAAGTGAGCCGCAGTGGGTAGACCACCGCGGATATGGCTAACGGTCCGGTGCAGCGAATACTGCCATTCCCGGATACAGTAGCGTTCTTGGAGGGCTTAGGCTCCAAGAATGAGGGTGTCAAGAAGTTAGTTGAAACCGTCATAAGTGACTCCCGGTCATTTTCAGATCTACGCCCCTGACCTTACGCGGCCTCAGGCACCTCGTCCTCTCGTTGGGTCGCATCGATCGCCGCAACCACTTCGCCGATGGATGCGTACCCCTTTACTCGTTTGAACTGTTGCTCGCAGTGCAGCAGCACAGCGGCAAGCCATCGCTGGCGCATTTTGGTGCTACGGTAGCGTTTGATGTTGTGCTCGCAACTGCGAACCATGGAAAACATGTTTTCGATGGGATTCGTCGAGTGCAGGCTCTTGCGCAGTTACTTCGCAAGTCCCTTGCCACGACGAACGCCATCGAGAATCTCAACTGAACCATCCGCAGAGTCTCGAGAAACGTGAAGCGTTGGAAGAGTCCTTCCATTATTCGACGTTGGACCGTTCTCGGTGTTGTCACAGCGGAGAAGAAGTTCCGGCGAATCAAAGGCTATCGCCATATGGGTGCTCTCGTTCACGCCCTTAGAAGCAAACAGAAATCTCTTGACAGCGATGCGTTTGCTGCCTAA
>CAUZCL010000095.1:0-5473 GCA_963578475.1 Acidobacteria bacterium bin61
CACCACTCTTGCTCCTTCGTCGCCCTCAACATCTGAGTTGCTTTCTTTCTCTTCTTCGTATCTGCTCTCACCGGGTGGCTCCTTTCTTTTTTATCGCCAGCTTCAATAACCGACGATCTTGAAGGGAGTCACTCACCGATTTCAACTAGATTCAGGATATCCTCCGAGAGCATGCTTACGGCGCTCATTGACGAGGATCCAGAGACGTCGACTTTGGAGCTCGAGGAGCCCGAGACGAAAGTAATGCCGGTCGACGGAAGAGACGGGGAGTGGATTGCGTTTCAGGCCGAGGTGAACTACAAAGCCACCGGCGGCGAACATCAAGTCGAGCGTTTTACGGCCCGTGTCGGAGAAAGCGGTATCGTAACCTGTGACCTCGAGCTGCTCGAGACCAACGGTAATGCTGACCAGCACAGTCTCGACGACATCGCTTCCGTTCTAGCGGATCTCGTCGAGGACACGTCGTCGTTGATGAACACGCTCCTCAATAACTTTCAGCGGAGCTTGCTCGATCTCGTCTATTGCGACCAGGCGAGCCAGCGCGACAAATACGTTCTGATCCTCACCAAGAGTCTCCTGCCGGAACGCGAGGTCCAGGACTATTTGGACGATCCCGCCTGCCTCGCCGAGGTCCGGCAGATCATCGGACGTCCGTTCCGGAGCAATGCCTTCACGCTGAAGGATGGAAGCAAGCTGATTGCCGGTACGAACAGAGCGCTCTTCATCTCGAACGACGGCGAGCCCTACCGACGCGTGCTCGAGCTCTATTGCTTCGCTCAAAGTCTCCAGCCATTTCTGACGAACACGTTCTCGCGCATGTGGATGACTTGGGACCGCTTGTCCAAGGTGAAAGAGATGGTCCGGGATGACGGCAACCGGAAGATCATGGAGTTCCAGGACATCATCAGCGATCTGACCGGCGATATATCGATGTTCGACACCATACTTGCCTACGTGAACCGAAGCGCTGCCAAAGGCGATGAGATTTTCCCGGTGATTCGAAACGAGAGCATGGCCGAGGAGGAAGACTTATTGAGCGGGCTTCGGCTTGGCGATGAAGTCACGAAGCTGAAAAACCGCGTAAGCGATGCGCATTTGATCGTCGAAGGTTGACAAAAAGAGCTTCAGAGCGTGCGTGCGTTGGCGCAGACGTTGGGGGAAAAAGAAACCTATCGCATCATCAGTCAGTTCATGAACGTGCTTACCATCGTCTCTGTCATCGTTCTACCTCTGTCGCTCATTACGGGCTTTTACGGGATGAACTTCCAGGCTTACATGCCTTCGGGGGAGATGGTGCACCCGTACAACATGCCCGAGCTCTACTCGCCCCTCGGCTATTTCGGCGTGGGCCCTTTTTCTGCAGAGGCTTTGAAGGACCCGATTTGTGGGATGATAGTTGGTGTCGCAGGGGCGCGCTACACTGTTGCCCAAGGCGACGACACCGTATATTTCTGCGGCCCTGGCTGCAGAGAGGCTTACGAGCTCAAACATGCTGATTGAAGGTAAGGACAACATCAAAGTGACGCGCAAAGAAGTCTGGGGCTTTTTGACGGACGCGGAGTCCGTTTCGAACTGCACCCCGGGGATCGAGTCGATGAAAATCCTGGAGCCTGGCAAGAAGTTTCAAGCGGTGGGGGCGCTTCGTCTCGGGACCATCAAAGTGAAGTTCAAGAGCACCATCGAATGGACCGAGCTAAAAGAGCCGGACCACGCCAAGATGAAGATGAACGGTACCGCGCCAGGAAGCTCGATCGATGTCGGGAGCGAGATCTCTCTATCGGATGGTCCCGATGGCACGACGGATTTAGCGTGGACGGCCGACGTCAGGGTCGTGGGCACCATTGCGAGCCTCGCGGCACGTCTCATGAAGCCGGTCTCGGCGAAGATGGCCGGCCAGTTCTTTACCTGTTTGAAGAAGAAAATCGAAGCATGAAGTTTGGGCCTGTTCCGCTCGAACAGGCCGAAGGCAAAATTCTCGGGCACAACGTCGCGGGCGAGACGGGTAGACGACTGCTTCGCAGAGGAAAACCTCTCAGCCTCGATGATCTCGAAGCTTTGCGCGGGATTGGGCGAAGCGTCGTTTACGTGGCGGAGCTCGAAGCGGGCGACGTCCCCGAGAACGAAGCCGCCGAGCGTGTCGCACGAGCGGCGCTTGGAGCAGGGCTCCGGCTGTCGGGAGCGGCTACGGGTCTCATCAATCTGAGCGCGAGCGTTCTCGGTTTGTTCCGAGTCGACAGTGAGCGCTTGAAACGGCTGAACGAGAGCGACGGCATCACGCTCGCCTCGGTCGCGGCCCATGCGGTCGTGCGGCCGGGACAAACGGTGGCGACCGTCAAAGTCATCGCTTACGCCGTTACCTCTGACGTTGTGGAATCGGCGGAGGCCGAGGCACGGCGGCGGTGTTCCGCTCCTTCGTGTGGATGAGCTGCCCCCCTCAACCAAGTGCAGCGCCTCGATCGTGCTTCGCTAACGCAGATCCCGCTCGTACCCGGATGGGAAGTCGGCCTGCACTACCGCGCGTCACGGTTAATCAGCGGCGATTTCTACGATGTACGCGCCGAGGGCAGCCGCGTCACGCTGCTTCTCGGGGACGTGATGGGGAAGGGGATCCCCGCGGCGCTTCTCCGGACGGGGCTTCAGGGTTTGCTCAAAGCACTCATCCCGGAGGTGTCGTCGCCGGCCGCTGTGCTCGAGAAAGCGAATCGGTATTTTATCGACAGCGCCTCTCTTGGCCGACTGGCAACGGTTTTCTATGGGAGCCTCGATGCCGATAGCGGTGAGCTGCGCTATGCGAATGCCGGCCATTTTGCGCCGCTGCTGCGGCGCGCCTGTGGCGATTGGGACAAGCTCGACTCGACGGGTCTCGTGCTCGGTGCTCTCGAGAACGCGACTTACGTTGAAAAAAGCGTCCAACTCGACCTGGGTAATGTCTTGGCGCTTTTTTCCGATGGCTTTACCGAAGCGGAGAACAGCGAGGGTGACATTTTCGACCAGCGGCACATTGCTCGCTGGGTCGACAGCGAAGCCGACGCGCCGGCCCAGGTGATCGCTTCGACGGTTGCCGATCAGCTCGCGCGCTTCGCGCCCGGTGAGCCGCACGACCATCGGACGCTCTTGATGGTGAAGCGCACGTGAGCGAGATGGAGAGGATTCGTGATCAGCTACGCCGCGCACATAGCGGTGACGCGTGGCGTGGGCCGTCACTGACGGAGCTTCTCGAGAGTGTCGATGCGGACACAGCGTCGGCGCGGCCAATCGCGGAGGCGCATTCGATACGGGAGCTCGTGCTTCATATCGTGGCGTGGCAGAAAGAGGCTACCCGGCGGGTGAACGGGGAGGGGAGCGATTTGCCTCCGGAGAAAGACCGGCCTCATGGCGCCGATGCAGGACGGTGCTCTTGAAGGCGCTCGAAGCGAGGCACGTCCGCCTGATGGAAACACTTGCCGAGCTCGACGATAACCGTCTCGATGGCGCCGTCATCGGTACTGGCGGGACGATCTATCATCTTCTCCACGGGGTAGTTCAACACAATCTTTACCATGGTGGACAGATCGCATTGCTGAAACGAGCAGCATCGGCCTGAAACCCTACGCGTAGATCTTGTAGAATGGCGGCATGAAAACCGTGACGAACAAGACGCGAACGCCGCTCAAGATCCCGCTGCCTCGCGGAAAATCGCTCCACCTCGGCCCTGGCAAGACCGGGCCGCTACGTGACGACGCCGCGGCGCATCCGCGTGTCATGAAGCTCGTCGAGGCGGGCTCGATCGAGATCTTCGATGGTGGCAAGACGGATGCGGGCGCGAGTGGCATGGCCGCCGCTCCGCACAGCGCGAGTAAAGGTTTCGCCAAGTCCGGCGCGAAGTCGCGAGGCGGCGATCGTTGAAACGAGAGTTCGTCAGCTCGAGATCGTGCGCCAGTTTTCGATGAGGTGAGCCGCTGTTCGCCACGCGAGCGCCTGCGCCGTGAGGGTTGGGTTGTGTGCGCCGCTCGTCCCCATCACCGACGCGCCGAGGATCCCGAGATTGGGTGCCTCGTGTGAGAACCCCCAGCGGTCCACAACGTTCGTGTCAGCGTCGTCGCCCATGCGCGTCCCGCCATAGGCGTGTGTAGTGGGACCCATCGTGCCGATGGATTGCCTGACCGTCTCGACGGTGCCGGCCTCCATAAGCCACTGAACCGTCTTGTCTTGGATGAACGAGGCTGCCCGCTTTTCGTTGTCTTTGAAGTCGGCAGTGATCCGGCATACCGGGAAGCCGAGCGGGTCCCGGACGGTGGGGTGGAGGTCCAGGTAATTGTCCTCGTAGGGTAGCGTTGTTTTTTGGAGATAGGAACCGGTCTAGCGATCTGCGCTCTCCTTGATGAACGCTTTCCACCTAGAGCCCCACCTTGGTGCGCGGCCGAACGTGTTCATCTTTGCCGCGGCGATCGGGTGCCTTTCGGTGTAGACCCAAAGGTTGCCGCCGCCGATGAAATCGAGCTCGGCGTGGTCGAAGTTGTCATCGGCCCAGTTATCTACGGCGATACCTTGGGCCGGGAGGCCGTACCACGTGTTCAAGCTCGACGGAAAGAGCGCGAGCACTCCGGCGCCTGTGTTGTGGCTCAGATAATGCCTGCCGACCTGCCCATGGTTATTCGATAGCCCGTTGGGGTAGGCCTTCGATTTAGACAGGAGCAGCGTCCGGACGTTCTCGTAGGTGTAGGTGGCAAGCAGAACTACGGCAGCAGGTTGGAAGTGGAACTCGCCGTCTTTCAGATAGGTCACGCCGTTCACGGCGCTGTCGCCGTTCACGCTGATTTCGGTGACGTGGGCCTCGGTCACGACGTTCAAACGGCCGGTAGCTTGTGCTTTGGGAATAGTGGAGACGGCGGTCGAGCTTTTTGCGCCGACATGGCAACCACCTCGGCTACAGAATCCGTGATAGACGCAAGCAGCTCGATTCTCGTACGGCTCGGAATTGACGGCGGCCGATCCGGGAAACGGGTGCCACTCGAGCCTTCGCGCGGCCGAGGCCATCAGGTCGGTAAAGCCCGTGCCTCTGAGCGGGGGCATCGGGTAGGCGCGTTGGCGTGGGCCCTCGAAGATGTTACCGCGCGCATCGATCTTTCCTCGGATGTTGCCCGCCTGGCCGGAAATACCGAGCGCGTACTCTGCGTGGTCGTAGTAAGGCTCGAGCTCCGCGAGATCGAACGGCCAGTCCTCCACCGTCGAGCCTTTCGGAATGCGTGAGGCGCCGTAACGGCGTCGCGTTTCACTTGCGACTTTGAAGTTCCAAGGATTCAGCCGAAAGCTTAGGCCCCAGTAATGCAATGATGTGCCGCCTACGGCATTCATCATCGGGTGAACCGATTGGCGGGGAGAGTCAGGAGGTTCCTGCATCTCGCTATCAGCCCTCGAACCGCCCCTACCCTCGTCAGCTCCCGCAAATCGAATATCCGGAGCACTTCTACGTCGCTCAGACCTATCCCAACGG
>CAUZCL010000096.1:0-4250 GCA_963578475.1 Acidobacteria bacterium bin61
CTCCGGTCGATTCTCTCGTAACGCGCCCGGGCACGAACGAAATCAGAGACTTTGCGGGAGGTGTCGTCGGCGGGCGGTTATGCCGACTTACCGGATTGCGGAGAGGGGCGGAGTTCGACCGGGGGCGGCGTGAGACTCCTACTGGGGGCGTCCTACTTGAGGTCCTCTCTTTTCTTGCTCCGGCGGCGCGCCGCGCCAGTATTGAACATCGCGGTGTAGCCGCATTCATCGCACCAAATAGCCTCGCTAAAACAAGAGATAAAATTAATCCAAGTTCAAAGGAAGACCGAAAGTTTGCTCAAGGATAGGCGTTTGCCCTTTGAGAAGTCGAACCTTCCCTCACTGCTTCAGCCGCTCACGGATCAGTTCCCAGTTTCCCTCGTAGCACTCCAATTGGAGAGCTTTGATACCCCAGTGCATGGACGCGGTGTTTTTTGATCTGCGGTAGTCGCGGGGCTCCACGGTGCACCCCCGGCATGCGCGCTTCGACCGCGGAAGGTAAACATCGCGGAGATGAGCCCCGTTCCGGGCGTGATGCCCCAGCCCGTGGCGAGGTTCGAGCCCACGTGCGAGTAAAGAACGATGTCCACGTCCTCGAACACCCCCGCACGCACGTAGTAGGCCTTCGTTGCCAGGAGCTCTTCGGCAATGCCTGTCCAAATCTGGATCGTTCCCGGCAGACCTTCCCTCTCCATGATTTCTTTCACGACGAGAGCCGCGGTGACATTCACCGCCTGGCCGGAGTTGTGTCCTTCGCCGTGCCCCGGCGCTCCGGTGACGATCGCGGTATGGCACGCGACGCCGGGCATCTGCGACGCCTGCGGGATGTCGTCGAGGTCGGTCCCAAGAGAGATAACGGGTTTTCCCGAGCCCCACGTGGCCACCCAGGCGGTAGGAATTCCCGCAACGCGTTCTTCAACCTCGAATCCGTTTTCGCGAAGAAGCCCCACGAGATACTTGGAGGTCTCGAACTCCTGAAAGCCCAGCTCGCCGTAGCTGAAAATCTGGTCGACCATCTGCTGGGTAAATTTCGCTCTGGCCTCGATGGCTCGCTCCGCCTCTTGCTTCAGCCGAGAGAGCTTGTCGGAGTCCTGTGCGTCGGCCGCCGTCACACAAAGCGCGGCCAAGGTGAGTGTCATAAATCCTGTTCGCATCGACATCGGCATCTCCCTTCGCTGAGTCCGGACAGAGTATAAACAGGTCGCGAGCCGCAGCCTAGTTGGCGTCTGACCTTGCTAATGAAACCATCGGACGACTTACTACTGCTTTAAGAGTTCCAGCAGCGCCGCCGACACCGCGTCCGGACTGTGCCTCGGCAAGTCGTGCCCGGCCCCCTCAACGATGTGGCGCGCAACGAGACCAGAAAACCTACTCTGGTCCCTCGAGGGATCCGGCGACGGTCGACCGAAGCCGTTTTCAGCGCCACGCAGAACAATCGCGGGTACTGTGATCGGTGGTCGCTCGGCCAACTCTCGCTCGATCTCGATGAAACGTTCCTCTCCGGGCGCGTTCCGATGGCGGTGCCGATAGGAATGGATCACGACGTCGACGAAGTCCGGATTGTCGAACGAGGGGGCTGAGCGATCGAACGCATCGTCGGTGTACTGCCAACCGGGCGACCAGGTGTCCCACAGGTGACGAATGATGTCGCGTCGGTTCGCTTCGAGCCCGGCACGACCGCGCTCGGTATTGAAGTACCACTGGTACCAAAGCCGCGCCTCGACGACGGCGGATGCCGGCCGTCCGGGCGTGATGGTGTTCTGAACCGAGTAACCGCCAATGGCCACCTGCGCGCGCACCCGTTCGGGGTGCTGGATGGCGCTGATGCATGCTGCACGGTTTCCCCAGTCGAACCCCGCCAATACGACTTGCTCGAGCCCGAGGGCGTCGGCAAAATCCACAACGTCTTGAGCGATCGCAGCCTGCTCAGCCATACGCGGCATCGCTGGATCCCGAAAACGCGTCGGACCGTAGCCACGCAAATAAGGCACGAGGACTCGGTATCCACCGTCGACCAGCGGCGGTATCACTCCGTCCCACGACCGAACGTCGTAGGGAAAACCGTGGAGCAGAATGATCGGAAACCCATCGCCGACACCATGTTCTTCATACGCGATGTCGAGCACGTCGGTCTGGACCATGCGCACGTCTTGATCGGTCTGACCTCGGGTGCGTAGGCGAGCGACACTCGTCGGGCTTCGGCCAACGACCGCACCACCCACCATACTCGCGGTTTTCAAGAAATCTCTACGACTTTGGGGCACGATTGTCCTCCGACAACATAAGAGCTGAACGGAGCGAAGAATGCCAGAACTCAAGCCGGATAGATAGTCGGAAGGGTCGCAGTACTAACGTTCGAGCCACATATTTGTGCCTAAGAACATTTCGCACTCACATTCATCGTTCGAAACCAGAACCACCTTGCTCGAAGACGCATCCTCACGAGAGAGCGTAATCGCGTAACAGCGATCTTCCATTGTCGGCACCTCGACGTGAGCAGTCCGGTATCTTGGTTGTCGAGAACCAACGGAACCAAGTCCAAGTGCGCGGGAACGATCCATGTCACGCCAAGGCAGCCGTTGGCATCGGTCCCTTGGCAGGTGCTCGAACTCAAACGGACCCAACCAACACGAAAACACTCCGGTCTCAAACAGCCGCCGGTTGGGATGGGCGGAACGAGCCCAAGGCACAGCGGCCTTCTCGGGCCACTGGTACCTTGAGCTAGAACAACAAGGGGTTCACTTCATCAGCACTACTGCACATGCGACGCCAGTGTTTGCCCCCGATGGTGAAAGCCCACGATCGGCCCAGAAATGAAGTTGTGAAAGCGAACGCTACGTGAGGCCTCGCTAGTTCCGGTCCGAACTCTCGCGGGGCACCGGCCCAGCCCATGCGAAAACCATGCAGACCGAGTTGTCGAATTTCATGCGTGAGTTCCAATACGCTTCATACCCGCCCTCGGCCAGGCCAATGTCTTTCTCTTTTGGTATGTCCGGCTCGCGTAGGAAGCTGCTGTCTAGACGAAGCCTGCGTTTTTTCACAACTCACCGCATCCAGCGTCGAGTCTCTGATCCCGATCCTTGGGCAGCGGCCGTAAGGCGAGGAGGGCTCGCTGGATCCGGGCGAGCTTCTCCTTTTTCCCTCCGTTTTTGCGATATCCTTCCGCTATGGCTCGAGGAGACGCGGGACGCGCCCGAGTGCATGCGCAATTCTCTACGCGCTAGACGGCGAAGCGAGCGCGCTTTCAAGCGCGACGGAGGCGTTTTAAATCGAAAAGCGTTAGCGAACATTCGCCGGCTCCCCCGTTCCGAAAGGCTACCGTGTCTTCAATTCTTCGGATACACCGCACGCAGAAGTTGGTCTGCGAGAAACATGTTTGGAACCGTGAGTCGGTGAACCGTCTCAAGGTCTCGAATACGTTCCACGCAGAGTAGTGCGTCTTCCCTTTTTCCTTCCTCTAGGTACGCAAGCCCGGCTTTGTAATACCAGTCTGCCGCAGCAGCGCCGCTGAGCAAAACACCCTCTCCGAAGGCGTACATCCCCCCGAGGTTGTACTGGGCGCTCGCATGGCCCTGCTCTGCAGCCAAGCGATACCACTTCACCGCTTCAGCGTCGTTCTCAGGAACACCCCTTCCGTTGTCGTACCTCATTCCGAGGAGGAATTGGGCGTCCGCGATTCCCTGCTCTGCAGCCAAGCGATACCACTTCGCCGCTTCAGCGTCGTTCTCAAGAACACCCTCTCCGAGGTCGTACTTCACTCCGAGGTTCAACTGGGCGCTCGCGTGGCCCTGCTCTGCAGCCAAGCGATACCACTTCACCGCTTCAGCGTCGTTCTCAGGAACACCCTCTCCGGTGTCGTACATCCTCCCGAGGAAGTACTGGGCGCTCGCGTGGCCCTGCTCTGCAGCCAAGCGGTACCATTTCACCGCTTCAGCGTCGTTCTCCGGAACACCCTTTCCGAGGGCGTACCTTAGTCCGAGGATGAACTGTGCTTCCGCGTCGCCCTGCTCCGCATCCACGCGAAGCTGTTTCACGATTTCAGCGACCTCTGAAGTGTCCTGACCGGCGTTTGCAATGCTCAGAAGAACGGTTGCTGCGACTGCGGCGGCTAGGAAGCGACCCTGCGTGCAGCGAATGCAGGACATCGGGACTTGGACTTCGGTCACAGCGTAATCTCCAGAAGCCATGAGCTGCACTCCCTTTGTGGTGGACTCAGGGGGTCCATCAGCCGTCGGTGCGCCAACCCAAAT
>CAUZCL010000097.1:0-4112 GCA_963578475.1 Acidobacteria bacterium bin61
GGCGGCCCGAGTGGGAAGACTCACCTCACTCTCGACGATCGCCCTCGCCGGGGGAGTGGCCTCTGGCGTGCTTCTCCTCGCCGGCTCCGGATACTACGCGCTGTCAACCGGTACCTGGCTGCCCGTCGTCGCTCCCGTCCTTTCGTGGCTCGGTACTTCCATCGCCTATACCGCGTGGATCTCCGGCCACGATCGCGCTCGGCGCGCGGATCTGATGCAGATATTTTCGCAGGTGCAGTCGCCCCGCGTCGCCGAGGAGATCTGGCGCCGTCGGGACGAGTATCTGGTCAACGGACGACTCGAACCCGAGACTGCGACGGTCACGGTTCTCTTTCTCGATATGAAGGGTTACACCGCAAGTGCTGAAAAGATGGAGCCCACTCAGCTCATGAGCTGGATCAATGAATTCATGGCTCCGATGGCGCGCCTCATCGAGGAGCATGGTGGCTATCCCGACGACTATTTTGGCGACGGAATCAAGGCGGACTTTGGCGTACCCATACTCAGTAGAACGGATGAGGAAATCGCACATACGGCTCAGGATGCGGTCCGCTGCGCGGTGGCGATGGTCGAGGAACTCGAACAGATCAACGCCGGGTATTTACGGTCTGGTCTTCCGACCGTGGCCCTTCGTATTGGCCTCCACACGGGACCCGTAGTCGTGGGTTTGCTCGGTAGCGTCAACAAAGGGAAATACACGGTAGTAGGCGACGCCGTCGTGACTGCTCAACGCCTCGAATCGACCGACAAAGTTCAGCACGACTTCGCGAAGCAGCCATGCCGGGTCCTGCTCAGCGAACGGACACACTCGCTCCTCGCGGGGCAAGATGGGTTGGGACGTTACGAATCTATGGGCTCCGTCGCACTCAAAGGCAAGGAAAGAATAGTTACGGTATACCGTTTGACGATGGGCAGCGTACAAGAGACGGTCTCTTCGATGGGTCCGGTTCACGTGGAGGATCAATGATGAGAGACCCCAAATCTTATCGCCTCGGAATCATCATCCTGGCTGTCGTCCTGATGATGAGTAAAGCAGGCACCGAAGACGTCCACGCTAGCGACGACGCGTCTGCGCGCGCAACCAGTGCCGGCCATGTCGCCGTCGAAACGGACGCCGCGAACAAATTTGAAGACACAGAAGGTGCAATCCGATCGCTTCCCATTTACGTGCCACCGCGCCGAGGAAAGCCTCGAGCGCGTATCGGAGGCGGCGTTCGTAGCGCCACCGCAAAACTACCGACACTCCAGGCGCTAGTCCCCGATCACGTCGCGTTAACGGCGAAGTCCAAGCCGACCTTGCTCTGGCATCTGAACCAATTACCGCCCGATCGAGCGTCGCTCATGTTTAGCCTGACAAGCGATGACGAGATCGATCCATTGATCGCCGTCGTCCTCGATCGACCTACCCAAGCCGGATTACAGAGGATCGATCTAACCCAATATGCGTTCCAGCTGAAACCGAGCCGGGAATATCAGTGGAGCGTCGCACTCGTAACGGATTTCGAGCGTAGATCTCGAGACGTGATCATATTTGGCTGGATCGAGCGAGTCGAGGAATCACAATCGACCCAGACACATCAAGCCTCTGTGCCTCCATCCGACCTAACGGCCATCTCGACCACCGCAGCGCTCGCGGCGGCCGGCCTTTGGTACGACGCCGTCGACGCGGCGAGCGGAACAGAGCTAGCCGCACTGCTGAAACAAATCGCTCTGGAGCCCGGCGATCTTCATTGAACGCTCGCCATTCTCGACGACTGGCATAGCGCACACGCTGCCGAACGAGAAGTGATGATGGCGCTGGAGCGGACGGCCGGCGGTGATCCGACCTTCGACTCCGTAGAAGCGGCCTCCCGTGCAAGCAGACACCATTTCGGAAAGTGCCGCCTAGTCCGTAGTGAGACATCGCTACGGGCCTTGATGGCGAGGTTGCCGAGCGTCCGCGCGGATCGATCTGGCCGGCCCCTTCATACTGAGACCAGTGACCTGCCCGGGAAAACTTCTCGGCCACCGAAGTTTTCTCGCCGCCCCGGGCTTCCCCCACTATTGACCGAAACGCATCGATATGACCGGTTCGGGCGAAAAACCTCAATGAAATCAACCCCAGCATCTCCTTGCCAACGGAAGGGGGAGCTGAGAGCGATTAGCGAGCAGCGAGTACTGGCCGTTAGGCCAGTCGCCAGTTCGAATCTGGTCTCGTGCTCCAACACGCAAGGTGAGCTCGACGCGCAAAGCGTGGCGGGCTCTTCTTGTGTCTAGAGCTTTATGTTAGTTTTGGTATGGAGCCCTTATGTTTTCGGCACGATCTGGCCGCGACCCGGACTCGATCTCCTGCAACGATCGACGATCACCCTCGCGTCGCTCATCTCCCTCAACCGAGAGTCTGAGCTCGTTTTGCATTTCAGGGGGGCACGCAATCTGGGGCTCAGTCAATAGACGATCGAGGAGGAGATCCTTCACCTTGCTCACTACGCAGGGTGGTGTTGCGCCGCGAGCGCGAACCGCGTGCTTGAGGACGTCTGGGCGACGAAGAAACAGTTGCTGGCTAGAGAACGGGATTGAGTCCATTGCCTACGGTCATCGGCTGCTGCCCGATGTGTCTGGTCAGTCTTTATCGAGAATTGCCTTGAGTTGAGGCGGGACAAAGTCGGCGCGAGGATGATCAGAGACGCGGACGCATCGATTCGTCATCGTGCCGAGTTCGGCGATCGTGGTCGTCACGATGTCACCATCTTTTAGGAATCTGCCGTCGAAGGCGCCAACGCCACTCGGCGTTCCGGTGAAAATCATGTCGCCAGCGGCAAGCGTCGTGATGTGCGAGAGATACGAAACGAGTTGGGGCACGCCGAAGATCAGGTCACCCGTGTTGTCCTGTTGTCGGATTTCGCCATTGATCTTCGTCACCAGCTCGAGGTCTGCGCCCGCTGAGACTTCGTCGGTGGACACGAGCAATGGTCCGATCGGTCCGAACGTATCGAAGGATTTTCCTAGGTCGAAGTGCGGCGGCGCTGACCCGAACTGTGCGGGACGGTCCGAGATGTCCTGGCCGATGCAAACTCCGGCAACGTGGCGCCAGGCGTCGTCGACAGAGATGTCTTTGCCGCCCGGTCCAATCACGACGACGAGTTCACCTTCGTAGTCGACATAGTCGCTGCGCAGCTCATCGCCCAACGCCTCCAGGCCCACCACCTCGTCGGCGGTGATAGGGCGGCGTGTGCGGGTTCGTTTCGCCTTCCGCCAACCCTAATGCGCGAGGGTGCGTGGCTGTCCGATCTCCCGACTTGCCCCCCGCTTGCCCTCAAGGCAAGTGATGTTCCGCGCTGTGCCGCCATGTGCCGCCCCTAGAAGGCTTTTCCGAGTGTATCCGGGGACCTGAAGCACGTTGCCAACGTGAGGGTCGCCAGTTCGAATCTGGTCTCGTGCTCCACTAAAAGCCAAACGCCTCCGCCCACTTACGGCGGGGGCGTTTTGCGTTAGGCGGACCGTTTGGTCCGGTTTGGTCCGGTCCTGGTCCGGTCGAGATTCTGAAAGAAAATCCATGTCTTCGTCAACGGTCGGCATGAGATGCGAGTAGGTCCGCAAAGTCAGCTCCGCAGAAGCATGGCCGAGCATCGTTTGGACCCACTTGATCGACCTACCGCCCTCAAGCGCCCAGCTGGCAAAGGTGTGTCGTGCACAGTGGAAGTGGAGGGGGCGAACGTTCTGTGTCTTGTGGGCTTTGGTGCGCAGCCGATTGAACGCGCGGGCGAAGTTTCGTTCGTCCCACCGCTTCCCATTTGGTGAGAGAAAGACATGGGTCGGCTCGTCCCATGGGCTCAGTTCATCGCGGAGCTGCTCCAAGCGTTGATCTTAGTGTCGGCGTTCAAGCACCAATCTCCGGCTCAGCGACCAACTCACGGGGGTCTCGGGTGCGGATAGGAAGGCCAAGCGGGCTTTTGGGACCCGCGAGCGAGGACCGATCAGAGCGCAAGCCGCCGGCGCGTTAGTCGCCGAGCAGTGGCGCGAGAACCGGGAAGCCGCCCGCGAACGCGCGGGCGTTGTCGCCGCCGAGTGCCAGCGCCTCGGCCAGCAGCTGCCCGGCCGGCTCGGGCTGCTCGGCCCGGGCGTGGAGCACG
>CAUZCL010000098.1:0-3803 GCA_963578475.1 Acidobacteria bacterium bin61
GGTCGCGAAAAAAGACGAGCCAGCTGAGTCTCGATACATTGCCCCCAAGGTTCTCGAGCGAGTACACGAACGTGGCTCATACCAATGTGTCTTTCGTGGCCGTGATGGGAGGCAATGTACGGCGCGGGCAGGACTCCAAATCGACCACTCGAACCCGTTTGGCATCTTTCACAGCAACGAGGAGTCCCTTCTCAGGCTCCTGTGTCCGCATCATAATCTTTTAGAGGCGGAGCGTGTCTATGGGCCAGCCTTTATCCAGCGAAAGATTGATGAAAGACGAAAGGCTCGCTCGCCATGAGGATCTCTCGGACACGAGCCGCATCGGATTCGGCGAGTTCTCTAGCGAGCCTGACGAACAGCTGTGGGGAGCGGTTCTCGGGATATCTTCACCCCTACCGCTGTCATCGCCGTAGGATATGAGTTCGCAAAACTACTCCACTCGCGCGAGCCGAGCTTCCGCACATTGGTGACGGGCGCTTCGCTTTACGCTCATGGAAGGTCGCGCCTTTTCGTGTAGGATTGGCGGTTCGCGGCGCGCATGGACAGAGACGAACGTACCACCAGACTTGCTGGCATCGCATACATGCTGCTCGGCATCGCCTCTTTCGCTTCCATGGACGCCATCGGCAAATGGCTAATCCGCGATATTTCCGTTTTTCAGATTCTTGCCGTGCGCAGCACCGTAGTTACACTGGTTATCGTCGCCACGTTTCCGATGATCGGTGGATTCTCGCTGATGCGCTCACCTCAGCTCGGCGCGCACGGGATTCGAGCTTTGTGCGGCGTAGGCGCTTTTTTCTTTTTTTTCACGTCATTGCGCTTTCTGCCGCTCGCAGACGCGGTGGCGGTCGCTTTCGGGGGCCCGTTCATCGTGACCGCGCTCTCCGTACCCCTGCTCGGCGAGCACGTCGGCGGACGGCGCTGGGTTGCGATCGCGGTCGGTTTTATCGGAATGCTCTTAATCGTCCGGCCGACCGGAGAAGGTTTCCAGCCGGCGGCGCTCCTCGTGATCCTCTCGAACTTCTCCTATGCTCTCATGATGATCCTCACGCGATGGATGGCATGCCGCCGGGGCGAGGAACAGACCTCGACGTTCGTCTTCTACACGTTTTTCGTCCAGGCCATTATCGGCTGGCTAGCTTGCGCGCTGGCGCCCAGCTCGCTTCGCCCGTTGAACGGCACGGACCTCGTTCTCATACTCGCCATGGGCGCCCTCGCTTTATCCGGACATTTCGCGATCACGCGCGCCTTCCAGAGAGCACCCGTCTCGGTCGTAGCGCCTTTCGAGTACAGCGCGCTCGTTTGGGCCACCCTTTTGGGGTTCGTTGTATTCGGCGAGTTCCCGGGCGCCTATGTTTGGCTCGGCGTCGCCATCATCGTCGCCGCCGGTCTCTACTCGGTCCACAGTGAAGGAACGTAGAGGATGAAAGACATCCTCACTCTGGTGCTTGCCCTTGGCATGGCCCCGGTCGCGATGTCGCAGGAGCTCGCTCTCGAAGAGGTGGCTCCGGGCGCTTATGCCGTACTCTCGCCACCAGAGCATCTTGCCGCCGCGAATGCCGGGGTCGTCCTCCTGGAAGACGCCGTCCTGGTCGTCCACACCCATATGTTGCCGTCCGCGGCGCACGAGCTTCTCACAAAGTTGAGCTCGGTGACCGATTTACCGGTTCGCTATGTCGGCAACACGCACTGGCATCCCGACCACACTCACGGAAACGAAGCCTATCGTACCGCTTTTCCCGACGACGTCATCTTCCTGTCACACGACACGACTCGTGCGGACATCGCTACATGGAGCGTCGAGCGTCTCGCACACGATCGACGGGATCTAGAAAAAAGTCCGTTGCGCGCCGAGCTTCGAAGCCTCAATCTCGTCTTGCCGAACTTGACCTTCTCGCAGTCGCTTCGGATAGCGGGCCGCTCTCGCGTCGTACAGATTCTTTATTTCGGGCGCGGTCATACACGCGGCGACGCGGTCGTCTATCTTCCTCGCGAGCGCGTCGCCTTCGTGGGAGATCTCGTGCCAGGCGGTCCACCCTTTGCCCGAGACGGGTTCCCGATGGATTGGTCGAGACACTGCGGGGCCTCCACGAGCTCGACATCGATGTGCTGGTGACCGGCCACGGGAGGATCTGGCGAGGCAAACGAGTCTTGTCCGACCGCGTCCGCTTTCTCGAGCACGTGGCCGCTGTCGTCCGCAAAGGCGCATCCGAGAGTCTGAGCGCGGAGCAAATCGCCGCGGCTATCGACCTCGAAGCGTTTCGCGACACGTTCGAGCCCGAGCCGGCTCACCGCCCGTGGAAAGACTCGATGTTGATGCTCGCGGAGCGCGGACTGCTCGAGTTCAATGTTCGAGCCAGAGCTCGATGGATCGAGATCTCCGACGGAAACTGCACGTGCTCGCCGCTCCTCAGCTCCTCGCGCGTGAACCAGCGCGCGTCATCGAGCTCGTCATCCCCTAAGGTAATATCGCGCGTTGCGGCCGCCGCCGTGAAGCCGAGCATGAGCGAGCCTGGAAACGGCCAAGGCTGGGACGAGTGGTAGCGAACGTCGCGCACAAAAACTCCCGTCTCCTCGTGCACTTTCTTTGCTACCGCCTCCTTAAGGCTCTCACCAGGCTCAACGAATCCGGCGAGGGTCGAGTAAACCTTGTTCGGCCAGGAAGATTGGCGGCCTAGAAGACAGAGCTCGCCTTGTGTCACGATCATGATCACGGCCGGGTCGGTTCGCGGAAAATGCATCGCACTGCACGCCGCGCATTCACGCACGTGCCCGGCTTGGGCAGAGGAGGTCGGGCTGCCGCATTGGCCGCAAAACCAGTGGCGACGATGCCAGCTCAAGATGCCGTTGGCGTAGCTAGAAGTGCGCCATCTGCCCGTGGGGCGAGTGGTGCTACTTCACGAAGCCCGAGCCATGCGTGGAAGGCGTCGAGTCCAAGCTGTTTGCTGGGCTCCTCTATATTCGAGAGGTCCGCAGCGAAGTAGACCAACCCATCGCCTTTTCCAAGCAAGACGGGATCGCTATCTTTCGCGATCTTGTCGGCGCCGATAAGGACGATCTCGGAAGGCTCGTCGCCTAGCACCAAATGTTTCGAACGCTAGACGGGCACGACGCGGGCCTCTGACCCCGCCCAGGCTTCCGCTACGCGCGTTGGATCCGTACGGAGCCGCGACACGCGGTCTATCGCGAGCCCGCTCAGAAAATTCGCGCTTCACACTTCCATTAGGCTCGGATCATCGACGCGAGAGACGCCACCGCTTCGACTGTACGCTCGACATGAGCCATCGTGTTGTAAACATGTGGACAGAGACGCAGACCACCCGCCAGCGAGCCCGCGACCCCGCGCGCATCGAGCTCGAAGACCAGCGCGCGCCTTTTCTCACGCGGCACCTCGACGGTGCACAGGCCTCCGCTCAGCTCTGATTCGCGCGGCGTAAGGAGTGGCAGCCCCGCGTCGTGAAGCCCGTCCTTCAGGGCCGACGCCAGCTCACGGACGCGGTTTTCAATCCGTGCGCGCCCAATCGCCAGGTGAAACCGCTATGGTGCGATGTCGTTTACGCAAACGCCGGCCGTGCAGATGCCGAATCTCGAGCAGTTGGCGCGCGAGGGCGTGTCGTTCAACCGTCCCTACGTGAACCTTCCGATTTGAACGCCGGACCGAGCCATCTTTCTTACAGGACGGTGGCCGTACCAGCAAGGCTCATCACGAACCATATGGCGCTCGCGAAGCGCACGGACCTTCCCGAGGGTGAGCGTCATCGTGGAACGCTTGTGTGGGCGTTCAAAAACGTGGGCTACACAAC
>CAUZCL010000099.1:0-3538 GCA_963578475.1 Acidobacteria bacterium bin61
TGTGGTCTGTGGGAAGGTCCGCTGCGAACGTTGGCCACGGCCAGGGCGCCACCCAACACAGCGGAGTCACATCGAGATGCATCTGAGCCGCGCGAGCTCCAGTTGGTACTCGATCCCGAGTTCCTATAAGTGATCATCTGTGGCCGTTTTGGACGCGCCCAGCCACATTTTGGCTACCCGTACGCGCCGATCCGGTCGTGGCGACTCTCCGATTGCCCAAAGCCGGCCCAATTCCCGCATGCCCTGGCGCCGCAAACGTGTCCGGAGTGTTTCCGGGCAAGTCAGCTGCCCGGATCGTAGCACAAGCCTGCCCGATTGCGCCATGACGCGAGAAGATCGGACGGACAATCGGGTAGTATGTTGACAAAAGGAGGGTTGACGGCCAGGTTCAAAAGCGTGACGGGAATTGAAATCGCTATCAGTTGTCGACCGAGATCCCCGACACCGTCGAGTTGCCGGCGCTCGGACCGAGGAGCGAGGAAGCGCCTGTCGTCATCTTCGGCTCCTGCACGCACCATACGCTGCCGCTCTTCGAGATCCGCGCTGAGCTTGCGGACGGCACGTCGCTCCTTCTCGAGGAGCGGTACAACAAGCCGCCCGAGAATGTGTTGAGAGACCTTTCTGCGGCGGCGCTCACGCGTGCCGACGTCATCTTCCCCGAGGCGCGGCTCGAGGTCGCCGACTACTGGAATCTGTCGTACACCGCGCAACGCCACAACAGCCAGATCGAGTACTGGGTGGTGCTCGATCCAGCGGTGTCGGTAACGGGAGTCGAGAAGCCGGTGCGTGTCGTCGAGCTGATCGCGCCGTTCCTGGAAGAACCGGTGGTCGTCGAGACGGCACGCTACCTCGGCAAGGATTTCGAGGTCCTCAGAGAGCTCGAGGTCGTGTCGTACGAAAGGATCGAGGCTCAGCGAGAGTCCTTCCGCCGCGGCGACGTCAATCAGGACGGCGACGTGAACATCAGCGACACCCAGGCGATCGTCTCTTATCTCTTCGCTCGTGGTGACACGCCAGCGTGCCAAAAGTCGGCGGACGCGAATGACAACGGCGCGACCACCGTCACCGATGCGGTGGAGATCCTCTTCTATCTCTTCCGAAGCGGCGACACTCTCCCGAGCCCCTTCGCCCAGTGCGGCAGCGATGGAACCGACGATCAGTTGAGCTGTGAGACGTTTGTGCCGTGTCTATAACGCCGAGTAACGCCGTATAGCGCCGAGTCGCAACCCTCACCGCGATGCCGCCAGCGGCGTGCTATGAAAATTTCGCTGGGGGTCCATGTAGGCCCAAGTGTCATTGCCGTAGCGGTGCCGGTAACGAGGAATTGCTGTCGGCTCGGTATCTCCGAGCGCAACCCGGGCGGCCTCCGCGTCAGCGACAAGCAACGCGCTCGCACGGATCAGCCCTTCGACGTCGAACGATCGTCCGTAGGGCCCGCGACCAACATCGTAGGGCGGTGACGCGGCGGAGACCAAATTCCCGAACTTGCCGGCCGCCGACGCGGTGAGCATCTCGCGTGCCCTCGAGTGATGGTCGGACTTGAAGTACTCGACGAAAACCTCCTTCGTCGGGGCATTATCAGCGAACTCCGCCTGCGGACAATCGCCGCGCCAATCCGGGTAGACTGGCCCGTTCTTGCGGCTTTCCAAATCATCCCGGATCCGATGGTGCCAGAACTCGTGGCGGCCTGTCGGGTCTACTAAGGGGGTGGTCTTGAAGTCCTTAGCCTCAACGGGCTCGCCGGTCCTTGGGTCGTACCAGAGGTAGGCCCGCTCGTTTACGGGCACCGAAGCCATCCATCCAAGCGTACGCCGGAGGGGCTCGAGATACTCTTCGTTCCCCGTCAGATCATAGGCGAGCAAGAGCCCGTCTGCTGCCGCGTCGATCGCTTGGGTGGAAATCGCCGCAGGCTCGTTAGGGCGGTTCCAGATCATGTTGAAGTCTTTGTCGTACTGATCCCCCCAGCCATACGTCGGCGGACCGGCCTGCGCCTTAAGCAACCATTCGACGCCTTTGAGGATCGGTTGCAGGTACTTGTCGTCACCCGTGGCACACCATATCACGTGGAGATCCGCCATTACCTGGGTCGTGACTTTATCGTTGAGCGCACGGTTTCCATAGGGTCCGGTCGTGCCTTCCGGGTGAGCCGGCCATCCCCACGCCCCTTCGGGGTGTTGGATCGCGATGAACCAGTCGCCGACCTTGCGCACGGCTTTCTCGTAGCGTTCGTAGCCGAGCAGTCGATGCATCATGCAAAGGAGCCGTATCTGGTTCGCTTGCATCGATTGGGCGATGTACGCCTCGCCCCAAGGGAGGAACTCGCCTCGGCTGTAGGTGTAGTGGTATGCCCAACTGCCGTTCTCCCACTGGAGCTTGCAGAACATATCCGCGGTGTCGATCGCTCCATCCAAATAGCGGTCGTCACCCCACAAGAGCCACGCCCGCATCAGCACTCCGCCAGCGAAGGCGGAGTTTCCGAACCACATGTCGATGCCGCGGCCGACGAACTCCCAGCCCCCTGGGGCGTAGTCCGGCCACGTGTAATTAGCGGCCAATCCGCCTTTGAACTGAAGCTTGAGAATCTTGTCGAGGCCCTTCCGAGCCAAGTCCTCTTCCAGCATCAATCGTCGCTCGTCGATGCCGTGGTTCGGCGGGGGCTTCGCCCCCGCTAGTCGTGACGCGACGGTGCATTCCTGAACCCGTAGCTCGTCGAGGTTGCATGCAGACGGGATCTGCCAGAAGCCCCCAAAGAAGAGGTAGATGCCTGGATTCGGCGGTAGTGCATCTTTATCGCGGCCGAGTGACGCGGTCACCCCGACACCATCGACAGCGAGCCAGAGCCTGCCCTCGCCACGGAGGTCCCACGAGATGAGGATGTGGTGCCAGGCGGCTGGGTCGAGCTTCGCGACCGGCAGCCGAAGCCACGATCCTTTGTCCGTCCTCGTCAGGCTCTCGTGAGAGCGATACATCGAGAACCGCTCGTCCATGAGCTTGAGCTCGAACTCGTCATCGCTGGTCTTGCGAAGGACGATGGCATGGGTCGACATACCGTAGCGGGCGAGCATGCGACTCCGTTCCGGGAAGAGGACGACGAACCAGTGTTCCTTGCCGTCGGACCAGATCGATTCCTTCGCCTGAGACTGGGCCCAGAATTCGAGGATGCCCTTTTGGAAGTCCAAGTTGTCCAACCCCGGGTACATGATGCGGTCAGGTTGGACGCCGGTCGCCTCGTACACAGACGTACGCTCGGTCACATCGGTCACGACGGCGCCCTTTCCGAATCGTCCTGGCACCGAGACGATCTGACCCACTCCCACTTCCGTCGGGTCAGTGCGGGCGTAGTCGGCATTCCACGATGCCTCGTCGTCGAAGTGAGCCAGGAGCATTGTGTGGCGGTCGCGTTGGGGCGCTTCGGTTGGCACTGCTTGCAGGCGACACGGCTCTCCTTCCAACAGGCCACCCAGGCAGACACCCCGAAGGGCAAGAGCCAGCGCGATACACGAAATCAGAAATCGCATGCTTTGAAACTCCATTAGGG
>CAUZCL010000100.1:0-3462 GCA_963578475.1 Acidobacteria bacterium bin61
GGCCGGCGGGGCTTTTTTCTTTTACGGCGGCTGTGGCCGCTCGGCCTGCTCCAAAACGTCGCGCAGCAGAAGTGCTTCGGGCTCCATGCACTTCTCGACGTTAGGTCATGCTCCGTTCTGTGCCCAACTTTCTGACTTTGTTTATTTATCGATACGGTTCGGATCGAGTTATGGAGATCGGTGCGGATACTCTCGCTGGCGCTCTTAAATGCCAAGATAATCAGAGAAGAATGCGGTGAAGCCTGATTGGAAAATCCCTCTCTCTAACGCCGCACTTCTGAAATAGGATTCACTCACGCGCTCCTCCCCGCCGTCAGGGAATCGCGGGCAATTCTGGAGAGGCCCTGGAAGGGGTTCGATATGAGTCGCGACCGAACGGCGGTTGTAACTTCCCGGTCGTACGGCTAAATTCTCTCTTATATGTCTCTCGCTGCCGGAACGCGCCTCGGCCCCTACGAGGTCGTCTCCCAATCGGCAAAGGGGGCATGGGCGAGGTTCGGGATCAGGGGGTTGGAGGTTCGAATCCTCTCCTAAAGATGCTCCATCGTGAACGGATAGTTCCCCGTACACCCAACCGTGTTGTCCCATACAAGTGATCCCACAATGGAAGTCTCACTGGTTGCGGTCATTTCATAGAACACCTTACCGATGACAATATTGTCATTACCATCCCGCACCGGGAAGTCGTACTTTGGTGTTTTGTAGTCACTGTCTCCAACGCGTGTGAAGTTGAGGCTGTTTCCATCGATATCGAGCACCGCTGTGTCTCCATCGTCGCTCACCGTTAGCTGAGCTGTGCCGCCAGAGCTAAACCCGCCACTTTGCGTGGGGCAGTTTGAACCAGAAAGATTTTCGGTCGCTCCGGTCATTTGAAAGTTCCATGCTCCTGAAAGAGGCACGGCGCTTACTTCAGGTTCTGGAGTGGTGGGAGTTGGAGAACTGGGTGAGTCACAACCGGCTGCTACCATCACGCCCAGCGCGGCCATGAGAAGAATCGCTTTTCGCATCCGGCACCTCCCTTTAGCCGGGATTTCCGTTTTGCCTGCCCCGGATGGCATCTTTATACACCCGAGGGCCGCCGAGCGCACGAATAAGAGCAGCAAAATGGCAACACGTGTGTTCTTCATCCTTTTTCTCCTCCCAATTTTGGACGCAAGCTCGGTTTGGGCTCGCGGCCCTAATGGTTATGGCTCTCAACGAGCCTTCGTCTGTAGTCTTGCTTTCGTGTAGAGCAAGATTGATGCCAGGTGAAGGGATCGTTTCCGCGGGCATCGCTACGGGGTGAAATAGTCGGCCGTCGTTGTGAACACACGACTTGCGAGCGAAGCGGTTGAGGACGGATATCGTGTCAACGATCCCGCCGTTGTATTCGCTCCCGCTACATCGAACGATGATGCCACTCGCCCCGACCAATTAAACCAATAGGTTACAGGATGTAGGGAGCGCAGCAAGACGGAAATAGGGAGCACTTAGGGAGCGCGACTGGTTGAATAGATGGGCGATACATGAGTGAACCGACACTAGCGAACCGCTGGCAGTACATCCAGACATTGGGATGCGGCGGACAGGGCGTCGTTCATCTTTGATTCGAGAGTACGCTAGAACGTGTATAGGGGGCACTTAGGGGTACCTGACATCATGTTCGCCACGCCCCCGACGGTTTTTCAGGCTAGGCTAGTAGTGTGTTATGAGGGTTTCGATAAGAGTCGCGGAGGTAACGGATGAGTCTTGCAGGTCTCAAAGAATACGGAAAGCGGTGTATAGAGGAGCCCGATCTCAGGAAAAAGGCGAAGGAGATTGGCCTCGAGGACATTGCAGGCCAAATCGCCAATGCCAAGACGCTGGGCCTGACTTTCACCGAACACGACTTCATGGCTTTGACCAAAGGAGTCGGGACTACCCAGGAATTGACCGAGGAGCAGCTCCAGGCCGTCGCGGGCGGGGTTCTCAGGCGAGACGGCATCGAGCTACCTCTTGACACGTTGCCGGACACGGGTTCAGGAGGCTGGTAGCCCCGGCCTCGGGAACGCGCTCAGCGACAAGGGGCCGGACGCGGCCCGTTACATTCTTAACAGGATCCTTCCCTGGACTTGATGTTTCCAAGACTGCGATCCGCTAGGATCATCCCGGTTACCGCGCTACAGCGGGGCGCATTTACAAAATGACCTTCACTTTGTTTGGGGTGTCGCGAATGATCTCCAAAGCCGTTGCTGGCT
This sequence comes from Acidobacteria bacterium bin61, assembly GCA_963578475.1. Lineage (GTDB taxonomy): Bacteria > Acidobacteriota > Vicinamibacteria > Marinacidobacterales > SMYC01 > SMYC01. Next base: position 2,217 of record CAUZCL010000100.1, read on the forward strand.
TGCTTGTCTCGTTCTTTCTCGTGGGCAATGCCGCAGCCTCCGATGATGCGGACCGCTTCTGGCCGCAGTGGCGAGGTCCGACCGCCAACGGAGTCTCACCCTCCGGCGATCCGCCTATCGAATGGAGCGAGACGAAGAACGTCCGTTGGAAGATCGCGCTGCCGGGTCGCGGCTCGAGCACCCCCGTACTCTGGGGTAATCGTCTCTACGTGACCACGGCCGTTCCTTTCGGCGAGAGGCAGGCGTCGGCCGCGCAACGGCCACGGGGACGCGATTGGGGGCCGCCGCCGAATCCGGACGCGTCGCGCCGGCATCGCTTTCTGGTGCTGGCCATCGATCGTTCGTCGGGAGAAACGATCTGGGGGACTACGGTCAAACAAGAGCTTCCCCACGACGGAACCCATGAGTTCGGCAACTTCGCGACGGCCTCTGCGATGACCGACGGGGAGCACGTCTGGGCATTCTTCGGATCGCGCGGCCTCTACTGTCTCGATATGGAAGGGCGGGTGCTCTGGGAGAAGGACTTCGGCGACATGCGAACCCACATGAGCTTTGGCGAGGGCGCGTCGCCGGTCTTACATGAGGGTTTTCTCGTCGTGCCTTGGGACCACAACGGTGAGTCCTTCGTAATCGCGCTAAACAAGATTACCGGCGAGCAAGTGTGGAAGGCGGAGCGAGACGAGACCACCTCCTGGTCGACCCCACGGGTTGTGGAACACAACGGAGCGGCGCAGGTGGTGACCAACGCCACCAACCGCGTGCGGAGCTACGATCTGGCAACGGGCAAGCTGCTGTGGGAGTCGAGTGGAATGACGCGGAATGTCATTCCGATGCCCGTAGAAGCCAACGGGATCGTCTACGTCATGAGCGGTTTTCGGGGCAACGCGCTCCAAGCGATCCGACTCGATGGCGCAAACGGCGATATCAGCAGTTCCGATGCCATCCTCTGGAAGATGGATCGCGATACGCCCTACACGGCCTCACCGCTGCTCTACGACGGGACGCTCTACTTCTTGAAAGTCAATTCGCACATCCTCTCGGTTGTGGACGCTGCGAGCGGTGAGCGTCACTACCAGGAGCGGCTCCGAGACTTGAACGACGTGTTCTCGTCTCCCGTCAGCGCGGCTGACCGCGTCTATGTCACGGGCCGCCAGGGAACGACCGTCGTGTTGGAAGCCGGTCCCGAATTCAAGATCCTCGCGACCAATTCACTGGACGACGCCTTTGATGCCTCGATGGTGGTTGT
>CAUZCL010000101.1:0-3415 GCA_963578475.1 Acidobacteria bacterium bin61
AGCTAATCTTGTTCGGGGAGAACTCGCTGCGTCACGCGCTGAAGGAGTACGTCGCCCATCATCACCACGAGAGGAATCATCAAGGCAAGGACAATCTCTTATTGTTCCCCGAGCGCGCGAGGTGGCCGTCGATGGACGCGAGACGAGCTGCATGAGCGGTAACGTTTTCGTCGACACCAACGTTTTTGTTTACTTGTTTGATGCCGACGACCCAACGAGACAGGACATCGCAAGGAGTCTAATAGACCGTCTAGCCAAAGAGGCGACGATCGTGGTGAGCACGCAAGTGCTCCAGGAGTTTTACGTCTCGGTCACGCGAAAACTGGCCGAACCGCTTCCGTCGCAACCTGCGATGGAGGCGACTAGAGGGCTTTCCACGTACCGAGTGGTTCAGCTTGACCCGTCCATGATTTTTGCCGCGATCGCGTTGCACGAGAAGGAAAAGACTTCTTTCTGGGACGCGTTGATCGTTCGGGCAGCGTTGGAGTCGGGTTGCGAGCTTCTAATGAGCGAGGACATGCAACACGGAAGGAGGTTCGAGGGTCTGAAAATCGACAATCCTTTCATACGAAACCGGTAGTCGGGACTGATGTCGAAACGGTACTGTCAAGTTGACGAACCGCACCCCAATATCGTGGGGCTCAAGGAAGCGCCGTCAACAGTATCTTGCGGTCAAATCGGGCATGAAGCCCTCAACTTGACAGTACCTCTTCAAGAGATCCTGGCAAATGCTAAACAAACAGGAAAGGTGCGTGAGCGACGTCAAAGACTCGGATGACGTTGATGAAACGGCGTTTCGTCCTGCAGCGCCTTCGCGACGGTCAACAGCTTTTCCTCACCGTAGATTTGGCCGACGAGCGCGATACCGGTCGGTGTGTCCCGCTCGGTGAAACCGTTCGGGATGGTGACGACCGGATGCCCTGTCATGCTCGTCAATGGGTTGATCGAACGCCAAGGTGCGACGATGACGTCCACGTCTTCGAAGATTCTTGCCGTTTGTTCCATCAACAATCTGCGGATGCGGTTCGCCTGCAGGTACTCGACGGCGGGCACGAGGTGTGATGCGCGGAGCTCACCACGGTGACGCTGGCGGCGGAGATCACGATCGCGGCGTTCGCGAGCAAATTCGTCGAAACCGGTCGCCCGCTCTACGTACTCGATGAAATAGGTTAAGCGGCTCCGAGGAAGCTCGACGCCGCGGAGCTCGTAGCCCATGGCGCGGAGCGTCTCGAGGCTCCGTCTTGCGTTCGCCTTGCTTTCCTCGCTCTCTCTCGGCTGATCTTCATCAAACGCTGATTCGAAGTAGCCGATGCGCAAATCACGAAGCGCCGTGCTTGCATCCCAATTGAACGGCACATCGTTGACGACGGCCAGGTCCCTACCATCCGCACCCGCAATCGCATGGAGCACGATGGCGCAACCTTCCACCGTACGGCACATCGGGCCGATCTTGTCCAGGCTGTAGCCCGCCGCCATCACGCCGAAGCGGCTCACTCGACCGAAGGTCGGGCGCAATCCGGCAACGCCGCATCGAACGGCGGGCGAGAGAATCGATCCGCCCGTATCGGTACCGATAGCGAAGCCGACGAGCCCGGCAGCGGTCGCGGAGCCGGGGCCTGCGGAGGAACCGCTCGATCCCTCGTCGGGATTCCAAGGATTGTTGGTTCGTCCGCCGAACCAATTGTGACCGAACGCCAGCTCCCCCGTGGTGAGCTTCGCCACGAGGATCGCACCCGCGGCGTCCAAACGCTCGACGACGGCGGCATCCACGTCGACAATTTGATCGCGGAACGGTTCGGCTCCCCATGTCGTCGGGTATCCCTTTGCCGCAATGATGTCCTTTGCGCCCCAAGGAATGCCATGAAGCGGCCCCCGGTAGCGGCCGGCCTCGATCTCCGCGTCCGCACGCCGCGCGGCTGCAAGCGCTCGATCCGCCGTCAACGTCACGGCGCAGTTGAGTAGAGGGTTGAAGCGTTCGAGCCTCTCGAGATACATCTCGGTTAACTCGAGCGCGCGCACTTCGCGGCGCTCAATCAAACGCGCCAGATGCCCAACGGGCCAAAAGGCCACGTCTTGTAAATTGCCGGGACGGGTCACGGTCGGTGACGCGCTTATCCGAAAAGGTCTCGCGCCCCGCTCGAACTGCATCCCCGGAACGACCGGGTCAAAGTAGAGCGGTGGCACCACTGCGTTATCGAGGTGGATTTGCCGCATCTCTCGATAGTGGGCGAGGTTCTTGTTCACCTCGTCCATCATCAATGCGTACTCTTCGTCGTTGAACTCGAGACCGGCCAAACTCGCCGCCTCGTGCATCATCGTAGAGGTGACCTGCGTCTCGTCCGCATCCTGCAGTCGCGCCCACAGCACACCGGGAAAAAGCGTCGCGGATAGCCCGACGCCCGAGAAGTAGCCCATGAATTGCCTGCGCGCTTTTTGTTCGTTTGGGACCATCATGCCTATTCCTATCACACAGCTCAGCTGAAGCGAAGAACCGTACACCAATTCGAAGAAACGCGGTCGGCACTTCGAAAAGAACCCGTCACAGGAATCATGCCGCTCGACCCCGTGGGAGGGTGCCGAGAGGCAACAACTCAAAACAGAGCTGCGAGGTTTACTCCTCCCCTCATGCGCGAAGGCTAGCCTCTTTCGAGAGGAGAACGGCGCGTAAGTCTAGGATTTCACTCGCCGACACATTCTGATGAGGCTCACCACAAGAGACCGAGATGCGGGTCCTTTGGCTAGCCAAGAACGACGCGAAGAAAGGTCGAGACTACGACCGCGCACGCTTGACCTGGATGTGGGACGTCACCAACTTGGCCGACAAACGCATCGTGCGTAATAACCAGAGAGGGGTGAACTCACGCTTTTATAGGCCGGGACCCTTTGGCCCCATGGAGCAGCAGGCCAGCTCCTTCGTCGAGTGGTATCTCAAACAAATCCGCTAGATGTTTGCCAGCGAGAGACTGCCCTGGTCTTTCGGAACCTCGTCGCCCAAACGTGGAATAAGAAACCGCATCCCGGCCCAATACAAAAGCCCCGGGATGTGTCTCAGTGCGAGTCCGCCGGCAAAGAGCGACACGGTGGTCGACGTCACGTTCGCGAGCGCCACGAAAGCGAGGGCAATCACGCCCATGACGACGCCGCCGATAGGCACCATCCACTCCGTGGCGTCACTCGATTGGACCACGAGGGCGGAGAACAAAGCGTGGGCGCAAACGATGCCCGCGGAGAAGCCGAGCTGAAGGAGCTCCGGATAGACGGCGTCCTGCCGCGTCTTCGTGTTGCGTGCAAGCAAGCCGATGCCTCCCCACCAAGCGATGCCCGAAGCGATCCCGAGCTCTAGAGCGATGAGGTAGTTGACGATTGGGATCGGTGTCGGCGCGAGCGGCTCGGCGCGAGCAATTGCCTCCCAACC
>CAUZCL010000102.1:0-3277 GCA_963578475.1 Acidobacteria bacterium bin61
GTGGTTGCGGCCATCGATGCGACCCAACGAGAGGACGAGGTGCCTGAGGCCGCGCAGGGTCAGGGGCGTAGATCTGAAATGACCAGGAGTCACTTATGACGGTTTCAACTAATTCCTTGACATCCTCTGTTCGGCATGGCACGTATGATGGGAACACCAGGAAAGAAACGCTCGATGGCCGCGTTGGGGACGCCCGCAAGTATCGAGATGATGACCGTGTTCTTCGAGACGTTCGGGCTAATCGTCTCGCAGACACCCTCCATGACCTGCGGCTTGGCCGCAAGAAGCACGATGTCCGCATCGGCCGTCGCGGCCCCGTTGTCGGTATGGACCGGGAACGGGTGTTTCTTGTCCAGCATCTTGGCGCGCTCGTCGTGGCGCACGGTGGCCACGATGTCTTTGGGTAGAATCAACTCGCGGGCGATAAAAGCCTCCGCGAGGAGACCGCCGAGCTTTCCGAGCCCCACGATGGCGAGCTTCTTGTTCAAGGTTTCCATGCGTTCATTGTACTTCGCGCTCAAGGGGAGGCGTGTCCATGAGGCTAGCGCGCTTCAGGCTGCCTTTGCCGAAGCGTTCTTCGAGACGATCTTGTGCAAGAGCGAGACGATCGCTCCGGTGGTCCCGTCCAAACAAAGAGAGCTGGCCTGCCGCGCCGGGCTTTTCGAGCTTCGAGAGACTGATCCCGAGTAGACGGATCTTTTTGCCTTTGCCGCGAACGCGCTCGACTTGCGCCATGGCGACGTCAAAGATTTCTTTGGCGTCGGAGGTGGGCTCTGGCAGCGTGCGCGAGCGCGTCTCGGTCACGAAATCGGCGTCCCGAAATTTCAACGTCACCGTCTTGCCTCGCACGTCGTGCTTGCGCAGCCGGGTGGCGACCGCTTCGGCGAGACTCAGAAGTGTTTTGCGCATCACTTCAGGATTATCCGTATCTTCGAGAAAGGTCGTCTCGTGTCCGATTGATTTCGCCTCGTGATGCGGGATCACATTTCGCGTATCGATGCCGCGAGAGAGCTTTAGGATGTGATCGCCGTGTTTTCCCATCGGCAGACCACCAGGCTCGATGCGCCAAAGATCTCGGATCGCGCGGCAACCGAGCGCGTGAAGACGCTCGGCCGACTTCGGCCCGACACCCCAGAGTCGTTCCACCGGGAGCGGCCCGAGAAAATCGAGTTCCTCACCGGGTGCGACAACGACGAGACCGTCGGGCTTTTCGAGATCGGAGGCAATCTTCGCGAGAAATTTGTTGGGCGCTACTCCAATCGAAGCTTTGAGCCGCACTTGCTGAAAAATGTTCTCTTTGACCTCCTGTGCAAGAACCTTTCCTTTCTCCGGACGGCAAATCACCGAGACGTCGACAAAAGCTTCGTCTATCGAAATCGGCTCGACGAGGTCGCTGTAGCTTCGCAAGATCGACATGATGCTCTTCGCGACCGCGCTGTACTTCTTCATGTTTCCGCGAAGATAAACACCTTGCGGACAAAGCCGATAAGCGCGCGATATGGGCATCGCGGAATAAACGCCAAACTGGCGCGCTTCGTAGGACGAAGCGGCCACCACCCCTCGCCCTGCACCGCCATTGGGATCCGCCCCGACAATGACCGGCTTCCCCCGAATCTCCGGATGATCCCGCTGCTCCACAGACGTGTAGAACGCGTCCATGTCGACATGGAGGATCAGCATTCAGGATTCAGCAATCAGGATTCGCAACGGGCTCGCTTGCCGGTGTAAAGACAGGTGAACGTCAGGAGTATATCAAAACGAAGCTCTAGTGGCCCAGTTTCTTGCAGTAGCCGCTGTTTGTGCAGGGGCGATCGGGCTCGATGATACACGGTTTTCTGATGCCGGAATCTACGTCCTCGCTCCATCCCGGGGCCGGGCCTTGATAGATCTCGAGAAGGGCCGCGTGCACCCGCACCGGTGGCTCCTCGTCCAGCCGCTTCTCGAGCTCGGCGCGCACCAATGCTCGAACGCGCGCGCGGTCGATGCTCATTCGAGCTCCACCGCGTCCACAACCGCTACGATGGCGGCATCGAGCGGACTATCGGCTCGTCCCGAGACCATCGAAGCGCACTTGCCCTCCTGAACGACAAGCACCCGGTCGCCTTCGCCAGCGTCCACGCCACCATCGACCGCCAGCATCGGGACGCCTCGCGCGTCCCCTTCGGGCCCGATGGGTTGGACGAGGAGAAGCTTGCGGCCTTCGAGCTTGTAATGCTTCGCAGTCGCGACGACCACGCCTGTAACACATCCCAGAATCACGACCGCCCCTGATCGATGGTGTCGACCTTCCCGACAATCCCGGCATCCGCGGGAACGTGATCCGGGAGAAACGGAAAGGAGGCTTCCTTGCCGCATACGTAGAACACGCGCTCAGAAACTCCGACACCCACGGCGTCGAGCGCAACGAGCTGCGGTCCGTTCGGCTCGCCCGACGGTGTCAGCGGCTGGATCACGAGAAGCTTCTGGCCGGCAAGGCCGGGATCTTTGACCGTCGCAACGACGGTGCCGACGACTTTCGCTAGCAGCATGAGCCTCAACTGCCTTCGCTTGGCAGCAGATCGACGTCATCCACTATCCCTGCGATCGCCGCGTCTATCGGCCGGTCGGCGCAGCCTTCCACCATACGAGCAGAGCTCCCCGAGACCACGAGAACGAGCTCACCATTACCGGCGCCCATCGTATCCACCGCGACGACGAAGCTGTCTTTGAGCCGGCCATCCGGGTCGACAGCTTGCACGACGAGAAGCTTGAACCCCTCGAGGCGCTCATCCTTCTGGGTGGCGACGACGGTGCCAGCCACTCTGCCGAGAATCATGCGCTAAGGCCGAGAGCGTTTACTTGCTGTTGGACTTGCCGATGGGGAGCCGGTCTTCGAGGCTCGAATGCGGCCGCGGGATGACGTGGACCGAGACGAGCTCGCCGACACGACGCGCAGCGGCGGCGCCAGCATCCGTTGCCGCTTTGCACGCCGCGACGTCCCCGCGGACGATCGTCGTAACGAAACCTGCGCCAATCTTCTCGTAACCGATGAGCGTAACTTTCGCCGCTTTGACCATCGCGTCCGACGCTTCGACCATCGCCACGAGCCCCTTCGTCTCGATCATTCCAAGCGCTTCACCAAAAGAGTCCGCCATGAATCCTCCTAATTAGCTAATTAAAGTCCTGAATACCGAAAAAACTGAATGCTGAATGCTGAATGCTGAATGCTGAATGCTGAATGCTGAATGCTGAATGCTGAATGCTGAATGCTGAATGCTGAATGCTGAATGCTGAATGC
>CAUZCL010000103.1:0-3217 GCA_963578475.1 Acidobacteria bacterium bin61
CTTCTTCATAAGCCGACAATCCCGAATGCGAATCAGTCGCGCCGATCATTCCGAACTTATACGGATTGGCACCGACCCTTTCTTCGATCTCCAACCCGCGACGCAAAGCGGAACGCGCATAGTCTCCCTTTTGCGCTTTGTATTCCTGATAGTTCGTCTGGATGTAGGAATGGTAGGTTTCGAAGTCGGCGAAGGGATCGTTAGGCGAAAGATCCGGATGCGCCTCGGAGTCGCCTTTGTATTGTGTGACCTCGACGACGGGTTCCCAGCGCGCACGCATTCGTGCGCTCTCCGTCGTATACGGCGCTTCATTGAGTGATGTCTCTCCGAACATATAACCCTTCGAAATATTCGGGTTGTGGGGGATGGCCACGAACTCGGCCCCGGTCTCTGCAGTCGTCTTGTCGAGCCACGCCCAGAGATCATCCGGGTAGGCACTCTCGCCCGAGCCGAAGGGCATGAATTTTCGCGCCGTCTCACCATCGGCGGGCGTCATCACGACGCGATGAAGGTTTGCACCAGAGGGAAGCGAGCTCCATTCCCAGCCAATCATCGCCGTAAAGTGTCCCGGTTCATTGTGTCGATCCGCGGCCGCCGTCGTCTCCGCCCAGGTATCGCGACGAAGACCGTCGGCGATTTCACCAACCGCGAGAAGATTTGGCGCACCGGCTTCTGAAATCGGATCCTCCGTATCGCCAGGCGCAACGGCACCCATGGGCAGAACGCCAGCGAACATCTTGCCGCCCTGACCGCTGTCGAAGACGTCGCGAACTTGCTGTGCGAATTCGGCACCGGGTCCGTCGTGTATGTCGTAGTAGAGTTTTCGAATCACACCCAGAAATTCCGCGTGATCCGCGACGACGAGAAAGTCGAGCGGATCCTTCACGCGGACCCGGGCACGGTGGTAGGGATGGATCACCGGGAGACCCTTGGCCCATCGATAGGCGGTATCGGGATCGGCCGAACGGTTGCCGTTCAAGAAGGCGTCGAAGGAGTACGCGGTATGAAGATGAGTATCGCCCCACAGGAGCTCACGCGAAGAATCCGCGACGGCCGGCGATGTGAAGAGAGAGAAGAGGAGGGCAACTGCCATCGCTCTCACAACACGCGTAACTGCCATGGGGGATCGACTGGACACAATGGTAGACATTGAAAGAGCACCTTCCGTTTGGTTTGCCGGGATTGTGCGGTCGAGGACGATTTCGCACCGAACACGTGACGAGAAACCGCACCGGATCAGGCCCAAAGAGAGGTGATCTCCGCTATGGCCGGCGATCTAGACCGCCTCGGCGCCGCGCTCTCCGGTCCGGATGCGCACCGCTTCCTCGAGTGGGAGAACGAAGATTTTTCCGTCTCCGATCTTACCGGTATTGGCAGCGTCCACGATCGCTTCGATGACTTTGTCGACGAGATCGGCAGTGGTCACGATCTCGAGTTTGATCTTCGGCAAGAAGTCGACCACGTACTCGGCGCCCCGATAGAGTTCGGTATGGCCCTTCTGCCGGCCGAAGCCCTTGACCTCCGTCACAGTCAGGCCCTCGACTCCGATTCGGCTGAGCGCTTCTTTCACCTCGTCGAGCTTGAAGGGTTTGATGATCGCCTCGATCTTCTTCATGTCCCGACTTCTCCCTAGTTCCTGGTCCGCTGTCCCCGGCGAATTATTCCGGGTGGCCGTACCGAGGGTTCACTCCATTGATTGACCCGCGGGAGACCCGCTGGGTCGCCACGGTAACACAATCTCCCGAGACGAGTCCGCGTGAAGTGATGCACAAACCCTTGGCAGTCGCTGCCCGTAATATAGGCAGGCGGGTTCTCGGAGCTTAGCCATATCTTGCGAATTGGGTTTCAATTAGAGCCAACGGTCACTTGAGCCGAACGAGCCAACAGTGCGAGTCGGGAGTGCATGGATTGACCCACTCGTGCCTGGTTTGGAACGGTGCTTGCACAACATGGATGGTATTGAACCCTGCCTAACGCACGCCGGAGTCGAAAGAGCGCGGTCCCGGCTACCCGGAGAAAATACATGGACGTCACTCCCCCCCAGGAACAAGTCACACTGCCTCCGCACTTGAGCGAGTTCGCCCAATTCGTGCGTGGCACAACCACAACCACAACCGAAACCAGCAATGAGCGACCCGAAACCCTACGGGCCTGGCTCAATCTCGCCGAGAGCTACCGAATCACCCAGGCCCTGCGCGAATGCAATGGCAACCGCTCCGCCGCCGCTCGACTGCTCGGGATCGGGCGACGGACGCTGTACGCCAAGATGGACAAGCTCAGCATTGCGCCGAGTTGGCGGGTCTCCTGACACTTCGCAGTTTGCCGATTTGGTTGATGGGCGCCTGAATGAGAAAGGGCGCGGTGTCTCGCGACGCCGCGCCCTTCTTCATTTTGCAATTCGAGTCGAGCTCGAATCTCTGATCGGCTTCCTAGTCGGCGTAGTGGATTTCCAGAACACCGAAGAGCTGACCGTTTCGAGAACCGGTACCGCCGCCAACGTTGCGGCCGATGGCGAAGAGCGGGCTGTTCGACAGGCAACAGAAACTGAAATGGGCGCGACGTCTAAGACGCCGCGCCCATTTTTTTCAAACATCCGACTCAGCCGCAAGCGGCTCAGACCGGGTTTCTGGCTTTAGAACTCGTAGTACATCTGCCAGAGAGCAACGAGCTGATCGTTGTTCGTGGTGCCATCATTGCCGCTCAACGTAAAGCCGCTTCCGTTGTTATCCAGGACGGTGTCGTAACGCAGCTCCACGCGCGTGACGAGGCCCTCTGCGAGCGTCTTGTCCAGCGTCCCGGTTACCGTGAACAGCTCCGAGTCGTCAGCGAGCCCCGTTAGCGAATTTCCAGCAATCACGTACTCGATGCGGGTCGCGAAACCCAGAGTGTCCGTGAGACCGACCCGGCCCGCTGTGGCAATGCCGTGAGCGTTACCATCCGCCGCCCCGTTATCCGCTCCGTCCACGTGAACCCAGTCATAGTTGAGCCATAAGCTGATGTTGTCCGTCGGGTCCAGCGTGAGAACCACGTCGACGACCGAAGTCACACAATCATTTTGCGGTCCATTCATGCCACATGGTCCTGCGTCGCTATCGCCGATGATACCGCCGACGTTGAGACCGAAGGCATCCCCTGCGAAGGAGACCTGAGCGAAGTAGGCCTTGTTGTTGTCCGAGGAAAGGCCCGTGTCGCTGTACACGTCGTTGACGATACCGGC
>CAUZCL010000104.1:0-3001 GCA_963578475.1 Acidobacteria bacterium bin61
CCGATTCAACCGTTCTGAAACAGCGCCCAGTCCCGCTCAGTGTAATCTTTGCGGCTTCCCTCTGCTTCGTGAGTACCCTCGGGGCCTCCGCGTATTTGTTTTTCGTGGACGGGAAGAAAAGTCCTTCGGCATCCGCGATTTGGCGTGGTTTACCCTGTTCGGCGTCGTCACCACTTTTTTGGCCGCGGGAGGATCAAACTCCGAGCTCACTGCGCGAAACGCAACACGGGCACGGTTGATCAGCGGGCAAAGACGCGTCATAGCCTCGGACATCGGCTTAGCAAAGTTCAAGCGGGACCCTTGGGTGAGCCAGGCGCTTGTGCTCAATCAAATCTCGTCACGGACGCGCCAACTCGAGAAGGAATGATCGTGGGAGCCGCGCCGTTACCACGTCCCGCACGAACAAAACCCGGGTGAGGCCGCTTTGCAACCGTACAAGAAGTCCCTACGCTTTTCACCACGCGGAGAGTCTTCCCGCAAATCGTTATGCGCCTGTAGCTCAGTAGGATAGAGCGCCGGATGTCAAGTCCGGTGTTCTTCAAGACTCGACGTCCCGACCCGTCTCCAATCCGCCGGGTCGGGACGCTAAGGGCCGGTTCCTGCCCGGCAACGTGGTCGGCGAGGCGAGCAGATTCCCGCCCGGCAACTGGGCTCGCGCGAAACACACACTGCGCTCGGATCGCTGGCCGCCGGAGCTCGTGGTGCTTCGCGACGAGGTCGAGGCGTTCCTGTCGCAGACGCTCGCGGACGAGGGCGATCCGGACGACGACCTTCGAGTCTTCTGGCAGCGCATCAAAATCTCGCTTTTGTTGAGCATCTGCCGCTTCCTGACGCTGTTTGAATTCCTCCTCAACCGCCGCGGCTTCCCGTTCCGCAGCTTCAGCAGCTTCGGCGGCTTCGGTCTCGTTGGCGATCTCCTCGGGCGTCCCTTCAGTCATATCCTCAGGATTCATCGAAGCACAGGTGCCCTTTGGGTCCGTCCGGGTCTCTGTCGCGTCACTTGCTGATCCCTCTATAACAGCGAACTCCGTGACACTGATATTCGCCCGCAATCGGCCGCTGGTTGAGATCTCTCCCCAAGGTTTGACGATCTGCAAGTAGATCTCGTCGAGGATAGTGGTGCTCGCCTGCTCGATGGCCTTGGGTTTGTCGAGGGGAAAGACAACTAAATTTTTTTTTGGGGGGGGGGGGTACGAGGCACAACCCCTTCTCTAATAGAGCTACAGCTCCAAGATGGGTGCAAGAGAGGTGTTCCTTAGAGATCTCCAACGCTGTAAACTGTTGAATCTAAACAAACAATCCAACCTTGTCAACCTTGACCCGAGGAAGATCAAAGGTTGACACGCTGTAAACTGTTGTATCTATTACTCCAATCCAACCTTGTAACCTTGTCAACCTATTTTAGAGTCATGGGAAAAAAGAAAAGAGATTTAGATTTTTAGGAGAAAATGGCGAAAAAGGTTATATCGAGGTCTGGATCCGTGAACAGCAGCCGTGCGACGCACAGCCGTCTTAAGAGAGGACGCTCTGATGGGGATCAGCGACCTTCGCGCTGGCCTCCGAAGCAACATCAAACGCAACCAGTAACACATGAAGGCAAACGGCGAGAAAACGCTCATTCAAATGGACGTCGAGCCGGATCGCATCGGCTCCAACTACGATACCGCGGTTGGGATCGTCGCCGACGCCAAGCTGGGGCTCGCGGCACTGGGCCAGGAGCTGGACGAGCGTTTTTCCGGTCGTTCGGCGGAAAAAGTCGATACGGAGGACATCGCAAAGCGGAGGGAGGCTTGCTTATCCCGGATCGACGCTTTCTCCTCCGACGAAGAGCCCATCCGCCCCGAACGGTTTCTGTCCGAGCTGTTGCCGCTATTGCCAGAGAACGCCGTGGTCTGTGCCGATCCCGGAACACCTTGCCCGTATTTCTCCGCCTACTACCGGCTGCCCAAGGCGGGACGTTGGTTCGTGACCCCGCGGGCCCACGGCGCCCTGGGGTACGCTCTGCCCGCGGTCTGCGGCGCCTATTTTGCGCGGCCCGATGCGGGGCGTATCGTCGGTGTCATGGGAGACGGGAGCTTCGGCATCTCGGCGGGCGAGCTGGAGACGCTGGCGCGGCTCGATCTCCCGGTAACCCTCATTGTTCTCAACAACGCGAATTACGGATGGATCAAGGCCGGTCAGAAGGCTCACGGTGGAAAGTACTACAACGTCGACTTCTCCGATTCCGACCACGCCCGCATCGCGAAAGCATACGGGATTCGGGGACGCCGGGTGGAAAGCCCCTCGGAGCTTCACGAAGCTCTGAGCGAGGCTCTAATCGGAGAGGGGCCCGCCCTCGTGGATGTTGTCGTCCAGCAACTCCAGGAAGCGCAGGCACCGGTGTCGAAGTGGGTGGCCTAGCATAGCGATCGTCCTCCCTTCAGTTTTGACCCGAGGATGACGTCGCTCCCGCCGGGATGGGTCGGTTCTCCCACAAATGTTTGACGTCGTCATCGATGCCGGCCATCTCCCACCGAGCGAGAGCGATAGGTATCCGGCCGGTGGCGAGAAGCTGGTGGTGAAACTCTCGCAGACTGAAATCATCGCCCAGCTGGCGCATTCGGTCGCGGAGGAGCTTGTAGACCTCAAACTTGAAGACTTGATAGTTCAAAACCGACACCGGACGAACGAACTTCCTCCAAACTTCGTGCTTCTTTGCCACGTGGGGCTCCATCCAAGGGACGGTCTCCATCATGTGCTTCCCCACCTCTTCGGTGGTCATCGAGCCATCGGCCATCTTGACCGCGACGTACACCCGCTCGGCGCGCATGATGGCCAAGCCATACATCCACTCCCGCACCCGGGGGCCTCTAACGAACGGGTAGTCGAGCTGTAGCTGTGCCTCCTCCATGTAGTAGGTCCACGCGTCTCCGCGCGTGCGGTGGCCCCGCCTCAGGTCGCAGGTCGTTCTTCGGCTGACGGCGCCCTCGAAAGTGTGACCCGGATAGTCCGAGTGCGCGTG